>JBBQXS010000030.1:0-57211 GCA_038209365.1 Acidimicrobiia bacterium
GATGCGAGCAACCGTGAAATAGTCGACGAAGTCGCAACCGAAGTAATCCGTCTCGACGAGGACCGCGACGCCCGCGTCGCCGACCAGGTCGATGGTGCGAATGTCGGCTCGGTAATTCGGACCAGCGAGGCCTGGCTGGGCTTCGACGAGCTTGGTGAAGTCGGTGATCGGCTCATAGGTGTCCATGGCGCCAATGTGGCCGAACATGTGGGCGTCGGGGTGGAACGCCTGGCGCATCTTGTCGCCGTCGCCGTTGGATCCCTCGACGTACAGCTGGATGAGCGCCCGCACATCCGCGAGGTCTCGCAAGTTCTGAGCCGTCACGCTGTCTCCGATCGACGAAGTTGGCGGTCGGAGTCTGGCAGGAATTGAGCGCCCGCGCTGGGTGAGGTGCGAGCCTCGCGGCACGACATGGCGGGACCGCCTTTCTCAGCGCATAGCTGCCGCCCGGCGCTCGCCGAACGACTCCTGATCGGGCAATCTGAGTGGGTGTGGGCCGCGGTCGAAGCAGAACGCCACGACGTGCCGTCGTGGCTTGAGATTGTGCGCGAAGTCGAATCACTCTTCGGCCCGATGCCCGACTTCGAGGCGACGCTTACGCGCAACGTCGACCGCGGAAGCGCATTGTGTGTGCGCGACAAGCGCGGTCGCGTGCTGGGCGGTGCACTCCTTCGTGTCCCGCCACACGCGCAGATTGCGTGGCTCGCCGTACGCTCGTCCGCTCGGGGTCAGGGTGTCGGGCGCGTGTTGGTCGCGGAGGCGCTCCGTCGTTACGGCTTCGCCGCCGAGGTAACCGTCGACACCTTTGGCGAGGACAATGCCGAAGGCCGTCCGGCACGTCGCCTGTACGAATCGTTCGGTTTCTCGGCCGCGGAGCAGCTCGAACGAGGACCGGAAGGTGGCACAAGGCAGCGATTCCGACTCCGCATCGAGTAGCGCCGAACGACTCCTGATCGGGCAATATGCGCTTGATCGGCAAGGGGCGCGTGAGGACGGATCGCGCAAGACTGGGCGTCGTGCAGGCTGTCGAGGTTCGGTATGCGGAGCGCGATGGCAAGTGTCTCGCGTTCGAGGTGTTCGGGGATGGGCCGTGCGACGTTCTGGTACAGCAGGTCTGCTACCCGATTGATTTGACCTGGGATTTGCCGCAGCTCGCGTCGTTCATGCAGACGTTGGGCAGTTTCGCGAGAGTGATCGCTTTCGATTCGCGCGGGGAAGGAGCGTCAGATCCTATTTCTGATCCCGGTGCCGCGACATTGGAGGGTTGGTGCGACGATGTGCTGGCGGTGCTCGACGCTGCTGGCGCGGACCGAGTTACGTGTTTCGACATGACAGTGGGTGTCGGCGGCGTCGTTCTCGCGGCAACATATCCGGACCGCGTCCGGTCGCTGATCGTGACGCATCTTCGGACGTCGGTTCCAGAGACCCGCAACATGTCGCCATCGGAACTGAACGCCGCTGCTCGTGCGTATCTCGGGGTCGAGAGCTTGGAAGCACTGAATCCTCGGGTTGCGCATGACCCGGTGCTGCGGGACTGGTGGGGCCGCGCCCATCGGCTGCTTCTGAGCCCCGAGGCAGCCCGCGACTACTTCGAGTGGTCCACCCGTATGGACGTCGGACCCGTGGTGTCCAGTGTGCGCGTTCCGACGTTGGTGCTACACCGCCGTGACAATCACATCTATGACATCGAAACGAGTCGAGCGATGGCCCGACAGATTCCGCAGGCACGCTTCGTCGAACTGCCCGGCTCGGAGACAGATGCTTTCTTGGGCGACACAGCTCCGCTCCTTGCCGAGATTCGAGAGTTTCTTGCAGAGTCGGATGGCGATGTCGCGAACGATCGACCGCTGGCGACGGTGCTGTTCACCGATATCGTCACCTCCACCGAACAGCTCGTTGCACGCGGCGATGAGGCGTGGCGTCAGTTCCTCGATGACCATGATCGAACGATGAGCCGAATCGTGACGCATTTTCGGGGACGCGTGGTCAAACAACTCGGTGACGGGCTCCTCGCGACCTTCGACGGTCCGGCACGAGCAGTACGCTGCGCCGCCGCACTTCGCGAGGCTGCGAGCAAACAGGGAGTCACCATCCGGGCCGGTCTTCATACCGGCGAGATCGAACTACGCGCCGCCGACGTGACCGGTATCGCGGTTGTGATTGCACAGCGCATTAGCGCGCTAGCTGCCCCGACCGAGATCGTCGTCTCCCGCACGGTCGTCGACCTCACCGCAGGATCAGGCCTCGATTTCGAGCCGCGCGGCGAATACGAACTCAAAGGCGTCCCAGGCGTCTGGCCCACGTTTGCCGTCCAAGTGAACACTTGACGCGCCGCGCCAGAACTGCCGTTCGGCGCTCGCAAGATCACGCCGGATCGGGCAATCTGCGTGCGTGCGAACGCTTGAGTGGGTTGCTGAGAAGTGAGTGGGCGCCTGCGGTTTTCGGTGAATGTCGACGGCGGGCTGCTCGTTTCTCCCGTTGGCGTTCGCAAGTGCATCTCGCTGCTCCTGCGTGAGGAGTCAGTCGAGTTGATGTATCTGTCGGAGCGCCCAGTCGACCTCACCTGGGAATCGTTTGGGAAGATCCGATCGGCCATGGACGGCCCCGTGGTCGATGGTTGGGGCATCAGTCCATTTGCTGCGGGACGCGGTGGCGTAATGGGTGTTGCGGTGCGCGTGAGTGGTCGCTTCGATCTCGCAAGTCACGATCTTCGGCGTGCAACGATGGGCTGGTGGCGTCGCTTCAATCAATGGCCGATGGGAGGCGCACTCACGGGCCGCCTCCTCCCTGTGCTGCCGGTTTACCACAACATTTCGGGTCGGACGCGTGAGCGTGACTCGCTTACGGCGCTGACGACGGTTCTCGCACGCCGAGACGATCTGCGCGCCGCGCTTCGAGACCAGGTGCGTGTTGCACGCCTCGCGCACGATCTCTCCCAGAAGTTGCTTCCGTCGCGAGTTGACAGCATCTGACCGAGCTTGATCGCGGTCGGCCCGAGCTCTTCGATCGCGATACGGGTGTGTCGGGCTGCCGTCATAGGACGGCCGCGCAGGCGGGCGACGAGGTACAGGACGACGTGGCGGACGACGACCATCACGTCGCGCGCGACACGACGCCATAGCTCCCATACGCGGTGTAAGCCGGTGAGGCGCGCGCGGACGAGAAACTCGGAACCGGCGTCGTTGTTCTGATTGGTCATCCGGCTCTGGATCGTGATCTCGACCCTTGCATCACGTCGCGGGCCGGCTGAACTGCGGTTGTGTCTTCAAGAAGACGGCGGCTCGGGCGAGCGCCGCATCGCCCTCATCGAGCGCGGCCGCGAACCCTTGGAACACATGCGGAACGCCGGGAACGACCTCGAGCGTGACCTGTACGTCGGCGGTCGCGGCCTGTCCGGCGAGCCGCAGCGCGTCACTGAGCAGGATCTCGTGGGACCCCACTTGAATAAGGAGCGGCGGGAGCCCGCGCAGATTCCCGAAGATCGGGCTGATGCGTGGGTCAGCGGCGTCCGCTCCGTTGACGTACTCGGGAACCCGAATGCGGAGGCCATCCGGCGTCAGCGTCGGGTCGACCGTCTGCTTCGTGAGCAGTGTTTCGCCGGACAACGTGAGGTCGGCATAGGGCGACATCAAAAACGCACAGCGCGGAAGCGGCAAGCCCGCGTCTCGCCACTCGAGGAGCGCCGCCACTGCGAGCCCGGCTCCGGCTGACTCACCGGCGAGAGCGATGTGCGCAGCGTCGACGCCCCGTTCGAGGAGTCCTTCGTACGCCGCGCGAGCGTCTTCGACAGCGGCCGGGAATGGATGTTCCGGAGCAAGTCGGTAGTCGACGGTGATGGCCTTGGCGTCCGCTCGCCGTGCGAGTTCGGAGACCAAGGGAACAGAAGCTGCCGCCGAGCCGATGACATAGACGCCGCCGTGGAAGTAGAGGACGACGTCCGATGAATCCGCGCCTCGAATCGTGACCTCGAGGGCATCGACGCCGCCGATCGTCGTCGGACGCTGCTCGACGTCGTCGGCGACCGGCACATACTTCATGAGCTCGTTGAACGCAGCCCGCAACGTCTGGGCGTCGTTTCTAAGGTCGAGTCCGCCCTCGCGCAGGATCGCGTCCAACTGCACTTGCTGCTGTTCGGTCATCGAGTCTCCCTGAAGTCGAAAACGCCGCGCTGTCGAGCTTGACGCCCCGGTGGCGCGCTCGCATCCAAGAAGTCCACAGTCAGCTCCGCTGAGCTCGCCGACTATCGCGAGCCGGCTTCGGCGGCTGGCCGTGGCCGACCGACGACCCCGTGCACGAGCGTTCCGCGGCACGCTTTGCTCGCGACCCGTCGGGGACGTTGCTCGTTCCCGAGGCCGCGAACACCCGCGGCTGACAACGCCGCTCCGGCCGGCTACTCCGACTCGGGTTGGTGCGGATCGTCGAGGGTGAGCCCGAGCTCGTCGAGCTCCGTCTGGTCGAGCTCGAGGATCTCGTCGAGCGTTTCCTCGCCGTCGTCCTCCTCCGCCTCGTCGGCGCCGTCGAGTTCCGAGGCCTCATCGCGCGCGTCGTACCGTTCCTCTCTGTCGAGTTCCGCTTGTTCTTCGGGACCAGGTTTGTCGCTGCGTCTGGGGCTCACGATGACTCCTCGGATGTTCTGGCTACGCGCTTCAACCGAAGCTCAGTGATGGTGGCCGCTCCGTAGTAGCGCGGCCGTGGCATCCGTTCACTAATGCATCATTTGCCAAGGTGATCGACCCCGCAGTCGGTCCTCATCAAGACAACTGCTCACGAGAGCAACCGGCGCCCACGCTCCCCCGGCGTGGGCGCCGGCATGTTACGGCCTCACCCGGAGGCGACGAGCTCCTGGAGAAGCGCACGAGTGCGACGACGGGACGCGCCGCCGTCGTCACCAACGGGAAAGATGGCAGCCCAGATGTCGGTGGCGCCGGCGTCGAGCAGGTCTTGGAGTTGCGCGGCCACTGATGCCTCGTCGCCCACGATCGCTGCATCGCCCGGTCCCGCCGCGCCGCCGTGGGCAAGGATCCGTTGATAGTTGGGCAGCTGCCCATAGAGCTCGAATTGCCGGGCCGCGACCGCTCGCGCCTCGCTCACGTCGTCGTGCACCGCCACGGGCAGACCGGCGACGATGCGGGGCGCGGACCGACCGGCCTCGTCCGCAGCCTTGGTGATGCGCGGCGCGACGTGTGACTCGATCGCGCGCGCGTTGCCCATCCAGAGAATCGTGCCGTCGGCGACGGTGCCGGCAACTCGCAACAGGCGAGGCGCAAGCGCGGCAACGAGCAGCTGCACCGGCTGCGGCATGGGCAGCGGCTCTACGCCGCGCAACGTGAGCTCCGCGCCGGCAACATCGACCCGCTCGCCCCGCAGGAGCGCCGCGAGGATGTCGACGTACTCCTCCGTGTGGCGTCCGACGGTGTCGTACGACATCCCGAACCGGCCATCGATCACCGGCGCGTGCGACGGGCCGACGCCGAGGGTGAAGCCCGGCCGACCCATCGTCAACGCGGCAGCCGCGATCCGAGTGAACTGCAGCACCGGGTGCGTCGTGTAGGTCTGCAGGACGGCGGTGCCGAGTTCGATCGAGGACGTCTCGCGGCCACAGACGGCCATCGGCGTCACCGGGTCGCCGGCTACCGCGCTCGGATACCAGAGTGCGCTGAAGCCGTCGGCCTCCGCCCGCTGGGCCTGCTCGACCATCTTCTCGATGGAGCCGGCTCCGCCGTTCAACCCGATGCGCATGCGGCGAACACTACGAACCCGGCCAGCCAATAGCCCAAACCCGACAGCAGGACTCGCCGTAACACGCCAAATGGCCGTCTGGGAGACCGACCCCGACCTGGCCGCGCAGTCGGAACTCATGGGCGACTTCGCCCACGTCTGGCAGGCTGCAAACAAGGTCGTCTATTCGACGACCCTGACCGAGGTGTCGACCGCCAAGACGCAGCTCGAGCGCAACTTCGACCCGGACGCGATCCGTGAATTGAAAGCATCCGCGGCCGGAGATCTCACCGTGGGAGGCCCGAACCTCGCCACGCACGCTTTCAATGTCGGGCTCGTCGATGAGTGTCAGTTGCTCATCCATCCGGTATTCGTCGGCACGGGCAAACCGGCCGATGCTGAGATTGCGTACGGACCCGACTCGAGCAGCCCGATCAGCTGGTTTGCAACTCAGCGGTAAACGCGGTCGCGAGACCTTGGAGCAGTCCTCTCCACTCGGACGGCGCCGACGATGGCAACGGTGCGCGGATGCTCAGGGCTTCGACGAGTGCGACAGCTTCGCCGCGCAGGCACGGGACCTCGGGTGAGGAAATGCCGTCCCGCACCGCGACGGACTCACCGACGTCGAGCACGCAACACAGCTGCGGGTCGGTGGCCTCGACGGCAAAGCGTCCGGCCAACGTGTGCCCGGTACCGATCGCCAGCGCGGGACTCAACGCGGCGGCGTACCGCACGCAGGACGCGACCTCGTCGGGTTCGGTTGGCGGGGTCAACCCGAGTGGGAGTGCGATATCACGCTCGTGGACCCAGCAATCCCACAACGCGTGACACCCGATCAACCGGATCGGGACGTGACCGGCGGGCGACTCGGCCGGCATCACCCAACCCGCGTCGTCGAGGTCGGCGAGGACAGCCAAGAACGCGTCGTTCGACGCGACGAACTGGTCGAGCACCTCTGTCGGGCTCAGTTCCCGCATCGGGGCGACCATCAACGCAGGAGTTGTCGCGGGATCGAACCCGGCCAGCATGCGTGTCGGCGTACCGGACAGCCCTGCCAGCACCGAAGCGCGCCAGAAGACGTTGACGCCAACGAGGTGCGCAACTACATCCTGCACCGTCCAACCATCACAGCGGGTCGCCGAACGCCAATCGTCTTCGCGAAGATCCGCCAGCATCCCGGCGATTCGTCGCCGCTGTCGTACCAACGGCGCGAGCTGATCGTTCGACGTTCCGGCAATCGAAATGATCGGCGGTCCCTCGTAGCGCGGCGACACCAACATCAGACCGAAACGTATCCGACACGAGCAACCGATGCGACGCCCTCGCCTCAACCTTGCGGGGCACGCGACCCGAACGCGCGTCATGACGCGCCGCGGAGACACCAGCGCTTCTCGCCTACGTCTTCGGACCTAGAAGCGCCAGCGCGTCGCCCCGCCGGGTTCGACGGTGAGGAGTGCCGTCGCTGCGTGCGGCGTGAGCTTGTAGACGAACCACGGCGGTGGTCCCGCGGACGGTGCGCTGAATTCCGCGGTGAGCGCCGCGCCCGTGTCGTCGACGTGCGCCGGCCAGCCCTCCGCGGCCCAACGCGCCGCCATCGCGGCGACCGTCGACGGCTCCGTGACCATGCACGCCTCTCCTTCGACCACGAGGTCGAACTCCTCGGCCGCGACGCTCAACGTGCAGCGGGGGTCGCGGGCGATGTTCCTGGCCTTGCGCGTCCCCTGGCCGGTTTCGAACCAGAAGGCTCCCTCGACCCAGAGGGCACCGACGCCCGTGAGGTGCGGGCTTCCGTCGCGGTTGATCGTCGCCAACCAGCACGTGTGGCGCGACGGGCCGCCGGACTCCGGGGCTTGGCTCAGACCTTTCTCGAGGCGGGCCTCGATGCGTCCCCAGTCGAGGAGAGGCGTCCCATACAGGTCCGCGAGGTTCGTTGCGTCCATGAGAACTCGACTCTAGACACGAGCAGAAGTCATCGGACCGAGCAGTCCGGAGCCAACCAGCACGTGCGCCGCCTTCATGGCGGGCTCGGCGCCGGCAGACGATTGCACGACCAGATGCGATCCAGGGCTCATGACCGAGCGCCAGCCGCCGATGTTTGTAGCGGGCGATCAGGAGGACGCTGTGAGATCGCGTGTGGAGCCCCACGTGCCGGGTTTGGGTGATGAGGCAGATGGGGTCCCGACGCGGTTTGGCGAGTCCGGCTTCACGTTGGTCGAGCTCTTGGCGACGATTGCGATCATGGGGCTGGCCATCGTGGGACTTCTGGGGGCACTGGGAACGTTCCTGCAGGCGGGCACGATCCAACGATCGACCGCAAATATCGATCAGGCAAGCCGTGTCTATACCGAAGTCCTCGTGTCCGCACCCTACGCGAGCTGTGCGACGGCTTACTCGTCCGTGACGCTGCCGGCCGGGTACTCGTTCGCGGCAGGACCGACGGTCAGTTACTGGAACGGCGACAGCCCGGCGACCTTCGCCGCAACATGCGCGACTGACCGGGGCGTGCAAAAGGTCTCCGCGACGATCAGGGACACCAGCTCGGGTCAGTCACAACAGGTTGCGGTCGCCAAGACCGAGGCGGGCTGATGCGGCCGCCGCACCAACCGCAAGAAGGATTCACCTTGGTGGAGCTCCTCATCGGGGTGGTGATCAACGGGCTCATCATGAGCGCGATCGCTTCTGCACTATTCGTCGGTTTGCGTACGACGACAGACGCGCGACGGAACCTCGGCCAGAGCAACGGCGAGCAGCTCATCGCGTACTACTTCACCGGCGATGTGCAGAGCGCGTGCAATCCCGCCCTCAGCGAGCCGGCCTGCGCGCGGACACCGAACCCCTCGACGACGTCCGGCTCGGCGTGCGGAACCACGGCACAGTTCGCGATGGACACGTTCTCGAGCCCGACGGCATCCGCGCCCGAGGTGACGGTCGGGTACGGATTGCAATCCGGCGTCCTGACCCGATTCACGTGCGCGTACGGCGCGACGTCGACGTCGTCGTCGGTCACCCTTGCCGAGAAGATCTCGAGTGTTGCCGTCACGTACCCCCTCAGCGGGACATGTGCCGGTCGGTATCAACTCGTCGTGATCGCCACGGGTAGCACGGAAGGAATCGGCACTCCGGCTTACACCTTCACCCTGTGCGCCGAGCGGAGGTCCGGATGAGCCGGCGGCGATCGGAGACGATGGCGTCGCGGCCGCAGCACCAGGACGGGTCGGCGCTCGTGATGGCCCTCGTGATGGTGTTCGTGGTTGGTCTCATCGCGTCGGCCGCCGTGTCCTATGCGTCGACGAGCTTGAGCGCGTCGAACTCCGCGTTCGTGCCCGCTCGAGCGAAGCAGAACGACGTCGACAGCGCCATTCGCACGGCGGTCGAATACATCAAAAGGGATGCCGCGGCAGGCGGCTCGCTCGGCATGGACGTCGGAGGGGGGTGCCCCTCGACGACGTTCGCGTACCCGGGACTTTCGGGGCCGGTCAACGTGGCGGTGTGTCCCCAAGAAGATTCATTCGTGCACTCGGGCTGGTTCCGATCAGTGCTGCTCACCCTCGGCACGGACCCCTCGGAGGGGATCGTGCTGAGTCACAACGGCGATACCAACGTAGGTGGCAGCATCTTCTCCAACTCCATCTTGTCGCTGGGCGGCCCCACGAACCTCAAGGTCACCGGCGGACCCGTGTGGGCCTGGGGCAACTGCACACGTCCCGGCAACGTCACGATCACGAACCCGACCAGCGCGGTGCAGTGCAACGCGAGCGCCTCCTTCGGAGGCGTTCGACCAAAGGTCGCGCTCGACCCGGGCGATCCCACACTCGGACACACCGCTGACTGGCAACCGGCGTCGACTCCCGCAACCATGACGCCGCCCGCGATCCCGCCGTGCGCGGCGAACAAGGCGACCCTGTCGCCCGGTGTGTACTCCGATCCCGCCCCCCTGTCCGCGCTCACCACGACATGCAATACCGTCACGCTCGGCGTCGGCGTCTACTTCCTCAACTTCCCCAGCACGAACACCCCATGGAGCATCTCCAAGACCGTCACCGCCGCCTGCGACGCCACCGGCCAGGGCGCACAACTCGTCTTCGCGAACCAATCCAAGCTCAGCCTCACCGGAGTACTCAACATCTCCTGCGGCCGAAAGGCCACCGCAAAGGGTCCGCTCATCTCCCTCTACGGACTCAAGAGCGCGCTCGGCACACTCCCGGCGCAGACCGGCTGCATCATCACCGTCGGAGGTTGTTCCATCATCGACCCCGGCGCGAACAGCGGCGAGCTCAACATCGCCGACGAGATCTATCTGCCGAAGAACAAACTCAGTGGAACCATCAATGTCGGCGGCGCGTCCAAGGTCGCGACCGCGTTGATCCTTCGCACGCTCAATCTCAATATCAACCCGAACATCTGCGTCACCTGCGCCGCGATCGGCAACGACACCAACGCCCCCATCGCCGGCAACGTCGTATTCACCGCGTCCCTCAACGGCACGCCATGGGCCGACTCCGACGTCGTCTACGACCCGACCACCTTCGCGCCCACCATCCACACGTGGGTGAAGCGCTTCTAGATCTAGCAGCGGGCCCCTCACTCTTCGGCCCGGCAGGTCTCCTCGGCGATGGGCGAGACTCTCACTGTGACGGGTGCGATCGATCCCGGCCGGGAAGCGTTCGAGCGCCAGGCGTGGGGCATCGCGTTTCGGCATTTCTCCGCCGCGGACGTCGAGCACCGGCTCGGGGTCGAGGACACCGAGCGGCTTGCGGTGGCCGCCTACCTGGTAGGTCGCAAGGAGGAGAGCGTCGAAGCGTGGACGCGAGCACACATCGAGTGCGTCCGGCTCGGTGATGTCGCGCGAGCCGCTCGTTGTGCGTTCTGGTTGGCATTCGGTCTGTTGAACAGAGGCGAGCTGGCTCGCGGTGCGGGATGGGTCGACCGTGCGCAGCGCCTCCTCGATGACGCCGGCCTCGAATGTGTCGAGCATGGATACCTGCGCTATCCGGTCGCACTGCGCGCCATCTTCGAAGGTGACGGCGGGACCGCGCATGCGGCGTTCGCCGAGGCGGCCGAGATCGGTGCTCGTTTCGGCGACGCGGAGCTGGTGACGCTCGCCCGCGTGGGTGTAGGCCGCTGTCTCATCTACATGGGCGAGATCGCCGAGGGAGTGGGCTTGCTCGACGAGGCCATGGTGGCAGTCACAGCTCGGGAGGTGTCGGCGGTCGCGGTCGGCGACGTGTACTGCACCGTCATCGAGGCGTGTCAGGAGCTGTTCGATCTTCGCCGGGTGCATGAATGGACGGCAGCGCTGAGCCACTGGTGCCAATCGCAACCCGATTTGGTGCTCTACCGCGGCCAGTGTCTCGTGCATCGAAGCGAGGTCATGCTGCTGCACGGCGCGTGGCCCGACGCGATGGAAGAAGCTGAGCGCGCTTGTGCGTGGCTCGCTGACGACGTGGCGGTGGGCGCGGCGTTCTACCAGCGGGGCGAGTTGTACCGCATGCGCGGCGAGTTCGAGAAGGCGGAGGCCGCGTACCGTCGGGCGAACGAGCTCGGTCGTGAACCGCAGCCGGGCCTCGCATTGCTGCGTCTGGGGCAAGGTCAAACCGGTGCAGCAGATGCCGCGATCCGTCGTGTGTTCGATGAAGTCCAGGGTCCGATGGCCCGGGTGCCGGTGCTCGGCGCGTACGTGGAGATCGTCCTGGCCGGTGGTGACGTCGGCGCGGCGCGTGTGGCCGCGGATGAGCTGTCGATGGTCGCCGGCGAGTTGAACGCGCCGTTCGTGTGGGCGCGCGCCGAGACGTGCGCGGGAGCGGTGCTGCTCGCCGAGGGTGATCCCCGCGCCGCGCTGGCTGCGCTCCGCCGAGCCTGGAGCGGTTGGCGGGAGCTCGACGCGCCCTACGAATCGGCCCGCGTCCGCGTCCTTATCGGGCTGGCATGTCGGGCGCTGGGTGACGACGACGGCGCGGACATGGAGCTCGACGCGGCCCGATCGGCGTTGCAGCAGCTCGACGCCGCGCCGGAGCTCGCGCGCGTCGAAGCCCTGTCGGGGATGCTCCGCGACGTCACCGCGGGCGGGTTGACCGCGCGCGAGCTGGAGGTGCTCACGTTGGTGGCGACGGGAAGGACCAATCGGGCGATCGCCGATGACCTGTTCATCAGCGAGAAGACGGTGGCTCGTCATGTGAGCAACATCTTCATCAAGTTGGGATTGTCGTCGCGGTCTGCGGCGACGGCGTACGCGTACGAGCACGACCTCGTCTGAAAGCGCTCCTACACAGAACTACCCACGTCGTTCGTCGCGACGATTTGCATGATTCGCGCGATGTCTCGAGGCGAGCACACCTTTACCGTCCTCACCACACAAACAAGGAGGACGGAAATGTCGGAGCAGAACATCGCCGCCGTGCGGCGCCTCACCCAGGACGGCTTTGTCGGCGGGAAGATCGACGTCGTCGATGACGTCGTCGCCGAGAACTGTGTCGACCACGACCCGATGCCCGGACAGGGACAGGGCCGTGAGGGACAGCGGCACACCTGTGAGATGGTGGTCGGCGGTCTGTCGGAGAGAAGCACGCTACAGGACGATTTCCTGGCTGCCGGTGACACGGTGGTCGAGAACTGGATCTTCCAGGGGACCCACACGGGTGACTTCCTCGGTGTACCCCCGACGGGCAAGCAGCTGCAGGTGCGAGGAATCGAGATCTGGCGGCTCGCCGAAGGCAAGATCGTCGAACGCTGGGGCGTCGTGGACGCAGCCGGGGTGATGGAGCAACTCGCGTCGTAGCGACCGAGCCGTTTTGACCCTCCTCACGTTTGACGGCGTGAGGAGGGTTGCTGCCCGAGGCAGCTCGCACAACACTAGTAACGAACTTCTGGAAATAAAGTGCTAATATCTGGGGTGAGGCGAGGCGCCGCCGGCGTCGCCGAATCAGTGATGGTGAACCATGCGTAGGCCGCGAGCAACACCGAGAAGGTCGGGCGAGGCCCGGATGCGGGTCGGTGAGCGGAGGGAAAGGGACGGCGTCCTGGATCTCGACGGCATGTCACCTGTCGCAGTCCGCTTGCGGGCGCCGTCTTGGGCGATTCCTCCGCGGCGCAGCAGGAGCCGAACGAGCTAATACCTGACCCGTTCGTGGCTGCCCGACGCCAACGAACCGGGGCTGCGTGTTACCGTCGAGGCTTCGCCCGTACGGGACGGTGCGCGCGATGCCTCCGTGTTCGTGGCTCCCGCGCGAGATGCCGAGCCGCATCTGCCGAGCCGACTGTCGTGTGCGGAGCGACTCGAACACGCCGCAATCCGAGCAGAGCGAGACACTTGATGGAACGTTCACCGAACGACTCGTCACGGAATTTTCTCATCGGTACGGCGATCGAAGTGCGCGGTCACTTCCGAGGCGAGTGGAGTCGCGGATTCGAGATCGCCGAGGAAACACAGGACGGCTACTGGGTGCGGCGCATGTCGGATCGTTACGTGCTGCCTTTGCAGTTCTCGGCCCGTGACGTTCGCCGCGACCTTCGTCGGGCGACCTGAATCCGCGCAAAGTAACGTCACAGGCTGATGGCGGGACGTGGCGTGTGAGAAGTCCGTTCCGCCACACGGCCACCACGTCCGACTCGACGGGCCGCGGGACGGTGGCGCGACAGGTGGGCCAGTTCACGCTCGTGGGCATTGTCGCGGTGGTGATCGTCGGGCTGGCAACCTCGATCGCAAGTCGCCGGGTGGGTGAACGCGAGGCCATCGTCGACGCGCGTACGAAGACGCTGGTGAAAGCCCAGGGGTTCGTCGAACCCGCCGTCACGAATGGTCTCCTCACCGGAGATCCCGTGGCGGTTCGAAAGGTCGCGGCCACGGTGGAGCGGAACGTGCTCGACGATTCCCTCGTGCGCGTGAAAATCTGGAACCGAGACGGCACGATCGTGTACTCCGACGAACCGCGCCTGCTCGGTACGCGTTACACGCTCGGCGCCGACGAACACGCCGCGCTCGATTCGGGCGTCATCGAGGCGGAAGTGAGTGACCTCGCCAAGCCGGAGAATCGTTTCGAACAGTCCCGAGGGAAGTTGCTCGAGGTGTATCTCCCGATCCGCGCGCCCAACGGCCAACGGCTCCTGTTCGAGGCATACTTCCGCTACGCCGCGGTATCCGCGGCGGGCGGGCGCATCTGGCGCAGTTTCGCTCCCATCACCCTCGGTGCGCTGCTGGCATTGGAGCTCGTGCAGATCCCACTCGCGTGGTCGCTTGCTCGTCGGCTTCGCCAACGTCAACGCGAACGCGAACGCCTTCTGCAAAAGGCACTCGATGCCTCGGACGTCGAGCGCCGTCGCATCGCCAGCGACCTTCACGACGGGGTCGTCCAGGATCTCGTCGGCGTCGCGTTCGCGTTGGGTGGCGCCGCCCGCCGCGACGACATCACGAAGGACTCTCTGCAACTCTTCGAGCGGTCCGCGGACGACGTACGCGTGAGCATCAAAGCCTTGCGGTCACTCCTCGTCGAGATCTACCCGCCCAACTTGTTCGAAGAGGGAATCGTCGCCGCGCTCGCCGATCTGCTCGCCCGCGCAAACGGAAGGGGGCTTGCCACGACCCTCGACGCCGATGGTTCGAAGAGCTCACTCCCTCCGACCGTTTCCGGACTCCTGTACCGAGCCGCGCAGGAGGCGCTGCGCAACGTGTTGACGCATGCGCACGCGACCGAGGTCACCGTGCGCATCTCCGACGAAAACGGTGTGGCCACACTGGAGGTCTGCGACGATGGCGTCGGGTTCGAACCGGGGCGAACCGAGCACAAGGCCAGGGAAGGTCACTTCGGGCTCCACGGCCTCGGCGAACTCGTCAGCGACGCGGGAGGACGGTTCCGCGTGCAGTCCGCGCCCGGCGCGGGCACCACTCTGCGGGTAGAGGTACCGCTCATATGATCCGGGTGCTCATCGTCGACGATCACTCGGTGGTACGCCGCGGACTCGAACAAGTGCTCGCGACGGCTGAGGGCATCGAGGCGATCGGGAACGCGAGCGACGGTGAAGAAGCGGTCATGCGCGCGGCCGCGCTGCGCCCCGACGTCGTGCTGATGGACCTCTCGATGCCCGTGCTCGATGGCATCGAAGCCACGCGGAAGATCCTCGGCGCCGCGTCTGCCGAGGACCGCGTTCTGCGCGTCGTCGTGCTCACATCGTTCACGGAGCAGCGGCGCGTGCTCGACGCGCTGCAAGCCGGGGCAAGCGGCTACATCCTCAAGGATGCCACCCCGGACGAGGTCATCGCGGCGATCCGCGCCGCGCACGGCGGCGGGGCTCCGCTCGATCCGGCAGCCGCACGTGTGCTCCTCGACGCGCAACGCGCCCAGCAGCCCGCCCAGAACCTGAGCCGGCGCGAGACCGAGGTGCTGGGTCTCGTGGCGACGGGCCTCGCCAACAAGCAGATCGCACGCCGGCTCGGGATCAGCGAACGCACCGTCAAGGCGCACCTCACCGCCGTGTTCCAACAACTGGGCGTGACCGATCGCACCCAAGCCGCGCTGTGGGCCAAGGAACACCTGCCGCCGAGCGATCAAGCCTGAGTGAACACAGCGCGCTGACTTCGGGGGCCCGCGATGCGGACCCCCGAATCATCACGTCGAACGGTCAGCCGTCAACACCGGAGCCACCGGGCCCCGAGCTGTCGTCGCTGCCGTGACCACCGGACCCCGAGTCGCCAAGACGGTCGCCGCCGTGGTCGTCCGCGGTCGTCGGTGTGGCCGACTTGGCCGACGTGGTCGGTGTGACTGCGATGCCGCCCTTGTCGTCGTTGGCGTCGTGGCCGGCAGGATCGTCCGACCCGGAAGTCAAGCCGCCCTTGTCGTCATTGGCGTCGTGGCCGGCAGGATCGTCCGACCCGGAAGTCAAGCCGCCCTTGTCGTCGTTGACGTCGTGGCCCGGCGCATCGTCCGAGCCGGCAGTCAAGCCGCCCTTGTCGTCATTGGCCGCGAGAGCACTGGCGTCGTGGCCCGCAGGACGGTTCGCACCCGGCCGCTTCGCACCGTGGTCGTCGGTCGTGGGAGTGCGGGGAATCACGACCTGCGGCGCAGGTTTCGTGGACACCTGGGCTGCGGCATAGGTCGCGAATCCGCCGATCAGAACGATCGCAAAGGCGGCGATGGCCACTCTTGCCGCCCGAGCAGAGAGCTTGCGCATGAGGGACTCCGATGAGGGGAGGGATGGAACTTCCTCAGCATCGGCCCACTTCGGTCGCAACTCCCAGTGGTCGATGGTCGTAGTACCTGGGTCGTAGGACCAACGTCCAATGGCGTTTCGCACCGGCCTTCGCGTTGGGTGTGGAGGCGGCCAACGCCGCGAGCCAACCCCCACCCGAAAGAGGAACTATGTTCACACGCTCCCACCGCACCGCGGCCATCGGTGCCCTCGGTGCTCTTGCACTCGCCACGTTGGGCGCAGCGCCGGCACACGCCAACGACGCAAGAGTCGAACGCCGCGGTTCCTGCAGCGCGGGCTCCGCCTGGAAGCTCAAGGCCGGTCCCGACAACGGTGCCCTCGAGATGGAGTTCGAGGTCGATTCCAACCGTGTCGGCCAGAAGTGGAACGTGGTCATTGCGGACAACGGCGTTCGCGTCTTCGCGGGCACGCGCACGACTCTGGCGCCGAGCGGGTCGTTCACCGTGGCGCGACGCATCCCGAACCGGGCTGGCCTGGACCACCTCGTTGCGTCGGCGAAGAACCCTGCGACGGGCGAGAACTGCGTCGGACGCGTCGCCGTCTGAGACGGCGTCTGATTGCGTTTCGGGGCGCTCCCCGACTTCCGTGGAGCGCCCCGGGACGTTCGGCCCTAGCCGATGGACGTCCATCGGTGCATGCTCGACGTGACGAACGGACGCGCACTACTGGTGTCGCGCCGTGACGAAGGACGTCGATGGGCCGAGGGGGTCACGATGAGGTGCGTGTTCTGCGACGACACCGTGGATCTGGACGACCCCGAGGTGTTCTCTCTCGTTGCACGGTGGGACAGGAACTCGCCACCGCGGTACGAGGACGCGATCCACCGCGAATGCTTGTCGACCGGGCGCGCATCGCTTCGTCGGGCGGGCACTCGAGCGGCGATCTCGCTCGTCCAGGAATAGTTGCCGCGAGCATGTTGACCAAGATCTGACGAAGCTTGGCATTGTCCTGACGTCCGCGGGCATCTAATGGCCGCGACATGGTTGCCTCCGTCGAAGAGCGTGTCCTCGCTGTACGCGGCTGGAGCGATCGCCATTCGCGGCCACTCGCCGCGCTGGCCCTCGCGATATTCGTCCTGTTGTGCGCACTCGCGTTTTCACGCTATCTCGGCTTGCATCTTCATCCCCGTTTGTGGCTACTCCTCCCGACCGCGGCCGTCGCGGCGCCAACGATGGCAGGGCTCAACGCCGCCGAGTACGCGTGCGGTGCCCGGCTCGCAGGACACCGTCCGTCTGGGCGAGAGGCAGTGACCGTGAGCGTCGGTGGATCGCTCGCGAACTCGTTGCCCATCCCCGGTGCAGTCATCGTTCGCAACTATGCGATGGTCTCGGGCGGCGCGAGCGTCTCCGCAGCCATCGGCAGCACCATCACGATGGCCGTCGCATGGATAAGCGTCACTGCGGTCGTGGTCGGCGCGATCGTCGCGACTGCCAATCCGACGCTCGGTGCTCCGGTCGCGTTCCTCGGACTCGTCGTGCTGGCCGTCTCGGGGTCGTTCGTGCGTCGGCGCGTTGCACCAAGGCGCGTGCACAACATCCTCGCGGCACTCGTCCTCGTCGAGCTCGCGACCGTGACATTGGATATCGGCCGGTACTGGCTCGTGCTCGCCGCATTGGGCGCGCATCCCACGGTGATGCGCACGATGCCGTTGGTCTCGGCGAACGTCATCGCGGCTGCGCTGGTGACCTTTCCCGGCGGGCTCGGCGGACGCGAGGCGCTCGCGGCCGCTTTCAGCAGCGTCGCCCATGTCCCCCCGGCAATCGGAATTGCCGCCTCCGCTCTCGACCGCGTCGCGTTGACGGTCGGCTTCCTCGCACTGGGAGCAGTGCTCGCATTCGATGCCCGAATGCGCGGAAACGGTGAACCGCAGGATCCGCCCGCTATCGGCGCGGCTGACGCGCTGTCACCATGAACGCAATCGTGACGACGACCAAGACCGCAAGGATGAACGGGATGGGACTCTCGGACTGTACGAAGAACGACATCGACGCTTCCTTCCCTCCAGTCATGCAGCGTAGGCGTTCGTCACGCTGTCCCGAAGAACTCGAGGAGGTGCGCGGCGACCGCGTCGGGATGGGTGAAGGGTCCGAGATGGCTCGCATCCGGGATCTCGACGAAGCGCGAACCGGGGATCGACGCCGCGGCTTCGCGTGCGCGAGCCGGAGGCGAGTCGATGTCGTGCTCGAACGCCATCACCATGCACGGCACGGTGATCGACGGCCACGCCCGAGGCGGGGCAGGGTCGAGCGACCACGCGAGACACGCCTCGTATTGCCCTTGCCGGCCCGGGTTGGCCCACGGCTCGTTGTCCCCGAGCAGCCCGAGCCACGTCTCCACCACGTCGTCGTCCTGGAGGTCGCGGTTCGGCAGGTACCGCAGCGTCTCGGCCGCGAAGAACAACGGCGGCAAGTCGAGGTCGCGACGTGCGAGCTCGACCTCCACCGTGGTGATCGCCTTCTCCCACGCCGTCGCGACGTTGCAGCTCCCCATGAAGACCGCGGCGCGCACACGATCCGGGAAGCGGACCGCGAGGCATTCGGCCACCCAGCCGCCCATCGAATGGCCGGCGAAGCGCGCCCGCTCGATGCCGAGGTGATCGCACAGTCCCAACGTGTCGTCGACGAGATCGGCCACCGAATACGGCGCAGGTGGTGACGACGACGGCGGCATGCCGCGATTGTCGAACGTCACGACCCGATACCCGGCGTCCACGAGCGGCGGCGCCACGGCGAACCATCCCAGCGCCGGACCGCCGCATCCGCACACCAAGACGACCGGATCGCCGTCATCGGGTCCGGCAACGTCGTACGCGATCGTGACGTCGCCGAGGTCCACGGTCGGCATCAGCTCACCTCTCGCCCTGTGCAATCGTCCGCGCGAGCTCGACGCTGCCGTTCGCAACCCACGCCCGATCCGCCGGAGCAGGCGCGGTGACGCCGTACAGGGTCTGTGCGTTGACACTCAAGATACGTTCCTTCGTCGCGCGCGTCAGTGGTGGGTAGCCGTAGCGTTCCTGCAACGCGGGCGGAATGGTGAACGCGCGGAAGGCATCGATTAGTGGCTGCGGCGACCCGTACCACGCGCAATCGGTACCCCACACGATCCGCTCCGGACCGAGGGCGCAGAGGAGCTTGCCGAGTACGTGCGCGGCGTCGAGCGGCCGTCGGAGCATCAAGAACCAGGTGGTGCCGAGCTCCGCATATACGTTCCCGCCGGGTCCGATGCCCGAGCCGGCGAGGCTCTGCACGAGCCGGTCGACACCGCGCGACTGGTCGTCCGCAGGACTGTCGAGGTCATAGCCGGAGTGGTAGACGACGAATGTGAGATCGGGGAACGCGGCCGCGGCCGGACCGATGTCGCGTGGTGAGGAAGCCGGCATGCCACCCCCGATGCCCTTGTGCGTCGCGACGACACGTGGTCCGAGCGCGCGCACGCGCTCGAGGAACGGGAATCCGACCTCGTCGTCGTCGAGGAACCACCCGCCGGCCGGCGATGCCTTCGTCGGTGGGCCCCAGAGCGTGTAGCACTTCCAACCCGACGGCCGGAGCCGCGCGGCCGACTCCCCCATCGCGTCGAGCTCTGCCGGACCGAGGTTCGGGTGCACGATCGTGTGCGTGAGCAGACGTCCGGTGCCGGCATAGCGGTCGACGACATCGCGCGCTGCCGCGATCTGGGTGTTGGTGAGCACGTTGTCGTCCGCGGTCCCGGGCGTCGACGTCAACAGGGCCACCGAGGTCTCCGACGCCCCGAACACGAGCGCCGCCCACGCGGCGCCGTCGATGAGCGCGGGATCCACCCCGCCCGACCAGCGATCGGGATCGGCAGTCTGCAAGAACGCGCCGAGTGCATGAGCCGCCGGACCGTGCCAGCGGCGGGCGTCGACGAAATGGGTCTGCACGTCGACGACGGGCGCAGCGCCGTCGAACACAGCCTCGGCCGCGTCGAGATCGCGCGTCGCATCGTCCGGCACGTCGTAAAAGCCGCCGCCGTGCACGGCGTCGATCGCCCGCAACGTTGCTGCAGTTGCCCGCCGGTCGAGCGCTTCTGCGGAAGACGAGAACGCCAACCGGGCGAGCGCCGCGCGGTCACGCGCCGACCAGGGCGGCGGCGCGTACTCGTCACTCGCGCGACGCCGGAGCAACGGGGGCACGATCACGGGCCGCAACCTAACCTCTCCACCGTGCCCAAGATCACCTTCATCGGGGCGGGAAGCACGGTGTTCGCGCGCAATCTGCTCGGTGACATCCTCGGTCACGAGGAGCTCGCCTCGTCGGACATCACGCTCTTCGACATCGACGACCCGAGGCTTGCGACGTCGGAGCTGGTGGCCCGGCGCGTCGCGGACGCGCTCGACGCGCCCGCCAAGATCAGCGCGACCACCGACCGGCGCGCCGCCCTCGACGGGGCCGACTATGCGATCAACATGATCCAGGTCGGCGGGTACGAACCCTGCACCGTCACCGATTTCGAGGTACCAAAGCGCTTCGGGCTGCGGCAGACGATCGCCGACACACTCGGCATCGGCGGCATCATGCGCGGGCTGCGCACCGTCCCGGTGCTGTTGGAGATGGCCGCGGAGATGCACGAGCTGTGCCCGGACGTCTGGTTCTTGAACTACACGAATCCCATGGCGATCAACTGCCGCGCGCTGACGCGCGCGACCGGAATCCGAACCGTGGGTCTGTGCCACAGCGTGCAGGGCACCGCCTTCGAGCTGTCGCTCGACCTGGGCGTGCCGTACCGCGAGATCGACTACCTCGCGGCAGGCATCAACCACATGGCCTTCTACCTCCGCTTCGAACGCGACGGCGAAGACCTCTACCCACGGCTGCGCGAGCTCGCAGCATCGGGTCGAGTGCCCGTTGGCAACCGCGTGCGCTACGAGATGTTGAAGCACCTGGGCTACTTCGTCACCGAGTCGAGCGAGCACTTCGCGGAGTACGTGCCCTGGTTCATCAAACGCGACCGGCCCGATCTGATCGAACGGTTCAACGTCCCGCTCGACGAGTACCCGCGGCGGTGCATCACCCAGATCGAGGGATGGGAAGCCGAGCGCGAGCGACTCGAGGGCGGCGGACCGATCGAGGTACGCCCGAGCTTCGAGTACGCGGCCACGATCATCCGCAGCATCGAGACGGGCAAGCCGCGTGTGATCTACGGCAACATGCCGAACGACGACTTGATCGACGACCTCCCGTCCGGGTGCACGGTCGAGGTGCCGTGCCTGGTCGACGGCAACGGCGTGCAACCGACGCGTATCGGTGCGCTCCCACCCCAGCTCGCGGCGCTCATCCGCACGAACGTCAACGTCCAGGAGCTCACCGTCGAAGCTGCGCTCACCGGCTCACGCGAGCACGTGTACCACGCCGCGATGCTCGACCCGCACACGGCGGCCGAGCTGGACCTCGAGCAGATCCGCGCCCTGGTCGACGCGCTGCTCGACGCGCACGGCGACTGGATCCCGCCCCTGTCCTGATTCCAAGGTTTACGTCGGAGCCCAGCAGGAGTGGGTGCCGCTCGCGATGCGTTCGGGCAGGCGAATCCGTGCGATCGGGCCGGCGATGACGTCGGCCGCATCGAGCACGAGACATTCGGAGCGATCCTCGTTCATGTCGGTCACGAACGTCACGAGATAGCCGTCGTCCTCCGCCGTCGCGCCCACGCCCGGGGCCATCGGTGTCTCGCTGGCGAACACCCCGTCACCGAAGACGTACCGCTCCTCGGTGCCGGTCTGCAGGTCGACCTTCACGATGCCGTCGAAGAGGAACCAGCCGGGCGCGCCCGTCATGTTGTACGAGTAGCGGTACGGCCGACCGGCACGTTGCCCGTTGATCATCGGAAACTCCATGATCCGGTCCGACAACACCTCTTCCTTGGTGTGGCCCGTCGCGAGGTCGAACCGCCATCGGTGCAGGCGCGTTTCCATCCGGTACATGTCGAGGCCGCGGAACGCACGCTTGTACCGGTCCGTCTCACCGTCGGGGGCAGGAGCCGGCGCGCCCTGGAAGTAGCCGTCGAGCACTATCTCGTCGCCGTCCTCGTAGGCGTTCGTCCAGTGCAAGACGTACGTCGGCTCGGCTTCGAACCAACGTATGTCCGAGGTCTCACCGCGTCGGGGCACGATCGCGAATCGTGTCGGCAGGTCGGGACGCCATTTCGGCACGTGCAGGCCCTGAGCCAGGAGGCCGGCGTCCCAGAACAGGGGGCAGTCGTTGAGGATCGCGTAGTGCTCGGTGAACGCCATGTCGTGGGGCAGGCGCGGCCCCGGCAACGGGACGTCGATCCAGTGGACCAACTCGTGGGCCGCGTCCACAACGCCGTAGTGCATGTACGGCGCGCGCGTCGAATAGTTGAACACCAGCATCTCGCCCGTGTGTTGGTCGACCTTCTGGTGCGCGCTGATGCCCCAATCCGCCGGGAACCTGCCGTTCCACGATTCCCGGCCGAGCTGTGCGAGTGTCGTGGGGTCGAACATGTAGAGGTCACCGCACTGGTAGTGCGACGTGAGCGCGCGCCCGGCGTGCACGACGACGTCCGTGCTCGACGCGTCCTTCAGGCGCGTGCGCGCCCCCCAGCCGTCCTCACGGATCGAACGGGCGGGAGGCTCGAGGATCCCGGCCCACTGCGGACCGCCCGCCGCGTTTTCCGCCTCGAGCCCGAGCGTCCGCACGAACCGGTTGCGGTACTCGGCGCGTCCGCCGGCGAAGCGCATCATGTGCACCATGCCGTCGCCGTCGAAGGGGTGATAGCGACCGATCGCCCCGTGCACGGGATTCTCGGTGTTGCGGAGATACACGCCCTCGAGATCGTCGGGGATCTCACCGACCACGTCGAGATCCGTCGCGTCGTACTCCACCGTGTTCGGCGTCCACGCGCCGGTGCGATACGGATGGTCGTCGCCGTCAGGCAACGTCGACCGCATGCGACCCGCGACGCTCACGTTCACCCGGCCACACTACGTCCCAGACAGGAGAGCGGTTACGATTCGCCGATGGCCGGCTATGACCGTTCGCTGTATCAGATGTACCTCTCCCAGGTGCCGATGTTCCGCTCGTGCACTCCCGAACAGCTCGACCAGCTCGCCGAGCTCGGTGACGCAATCACCATCGCCGAGGGAGACGACGTGATCCGCGAGGGCGAACCGGGTGATGCGTTCTTCGTGGTCGCGAGCGGCAAGGCGCGGGTGGCTCGCGGGGACCGAGAAATCGCCGACCTCGGTGCCGGCGATTACTTCGGCGAGCTGGCGTTGTTCGATCCCGCTCCGAGGAACGCGACCGTCACCGCAGTCTCACGGGTGTCGCTGATCTCGCTTTCGCGCGACGCCTTCGCCCGCGCACTCGAGCAGATGCCCTCGATCCGCGACGCGTTGCTCCATGGGATGTCGCAGCGCCTTCACGAGCTGGACGCGCGCGGCTAGGTGGCGATCCGCTTCGGCGTACAAGCGGGCATCCTCTCGAACGGCCGCGAGTGGCTCGACCTCGCGGCCAGGACCGAAGCGCTGGGATTCGATGCCCTGTACGTCGCCGATCATCCCGGCGTCACCGCGTCTCCCTTCGTCGCGTTGTCCGCCGCGGCGGCCGCGACGTCCACGCTGCGACTCGGGACGTACGTCGTCAACTGTGGCATTCGTGATCCGTTGACGCTCGCGAGCGACGCCGCGACGCTCGACGCGTTGTCGCACGGGCGGGCCATCCTCGGGCTCGGCGCGGGTCACACGCCGGTCGAGTGGACGATGACCGGGACGGGATACCCGCCGCCGGCGGCACGTGTCGCGCGCCTCGCCGAGATGCTCGATGCCGTCACCGCGCTGCTCCGCGGCGAGGTCGTCACGCGTCACGGCCGGCACGTCCACCTCGAGGAGGCGTTCCTCCTCGCACCGCGTCCGGCGCAGGCGAGGATGCCGCTGCTCGTCGGCGGCAACGGCCGCGCACTGCTCCGAGTCGCGGCCCGGTACGCGGACGTCGTGAGCGTGACGGGACTGACGACCACACTCGCCGACGGTCACCGGCACGCCGTCGACTGGCGGCCACAAGCGCTCGACGAGCGCATCGCACTCATTCACGCGGCCGCGCCCGATCCGCACCCAATCGTGATCGACGCGCTCGTCCAACACGTCGAGATCACCGACGATCGCGCCGGCGCCGCTGCTCGCGTCGCCGGGATCGCCACGGGTTCGACGCCGGCCGACGTCCTCGATTCCCCCTTCACGCTCATCGGCTCTTATGAGGAGATCCTCGAAGAGCTGCACGCGCACGAGGCGCGGTGGGGCATCACCTCCTACGTCGTACGCGCCGGCGCCCTCGACGCCGTCGCGCCCCTTCTGGAGCGTCTTTCGGACTCACCGCGGGCAGCAGCGATGATCCGAGGTTCTCGCCGTGGCGAATCACGTCGGAGAACCAACGAATCCACAACTGTGCGGAGGGACTGACGATGGGTGCGAACGCGAAGGTGGTCGAGCAGGCGTACGGCGCGTTCGGGCGAGGCGACATCCCCGCCCTGCTCGCGCTGCTTGACGAAGACGTCGAGTGGACATCGCCACGCACGCTGCCGCAAGGCGGCGAATATCACGGCAAGGCCGAGGTCGTGAAGTTCTTCGAGGCTGTCGGCGGGGCGTGGGACGGCCTCGCGCTCGACGTCGAGCGGGTCGGCGAGGCGGGCGGCGACCTCGTCGTGGGTGTGCTCCGCGCCGACGGCCGGCGCAACGGCAAGGCTTCCGGCTACGGCGCCACGCACGTGTTCAGCGTGCACGACGGCAGGATCGCGCGATTCCGTGAGTACGTCGACATCGACGAGGCGATCGCCTGACGGCGGTCAGCCGGCTTTGGCGGGGTCGTCGGGACGCGGCGCCGAGGACGACGGGAGCGTGGCGATCACCGGTCGTCGGGCGACGAGCTCGGGATCGGGGCGGGCCGTGCGCCGACCCGACGCGCGTGCGCGGCGCTCACGCGCCTCGCGCAATGGGAGGACTTCATCGAGAACGCGTACGTTCGGCAATACGATCGTGTGCTCTTCGACCGGCAGTTCCGGACGCGGTTCCGCCGAGATCGTTCGTAGCGCCGAGACCGCCTTGGAGAACCGCCGGATGGAGTCCGCCTTGCGGCGCCTGCGCCGGGCTCCCACGCCGGCGAACACTCCGAGGAGCACCACCGCACCTGCGACGGCTTCGATCAGCACCGCACACCCTCTCTCGTGTGGTCCGCGAAGAGAGCCTCAGCTTCCCGCGCGGCTGCACATGTCAACCTCGCCCCCGTGAACGACACGATTTCACTCCATGCAATGAGCGCGCGCAAGGAAGAAATTTCTGCTCGCCGCGCCACACCGGTCGCACGAGCGCGCGAAGCGCGACTACGACGCGCGGGCCATCAACTCGACGCGCGTGCCGTCGGGGTCCGCGACGAAGATCACGTCGTAACCGAGCACCGCGCGCGTGTCCGGCAGCCTCGTGCCGCCCAGCGCGACGAGGCGCTCCACGCCATATTCGAGATCGTCGACGATGAACGAGACGTGTGTGAAGCCCAATTCGTTCCGTCGGATGGCAGGCGCGCCGGTCGGCAAAGGGCACGCGAAATGCAGCAACTCGATCTTCACCTCTCCGTGCGTGATCATCTGCGATCGCATTCGTACCGGCCCCGCGACCTCGAGCGCCCGGTCGAGACCGGGCAGCATCGTGTCGTCGAGGTCGTAGCCCTCCGCCCGCTCGAACCCGAGGCCCTCGCAGTAGAAGCGCAGCGACCGCTCGAGGTCGGACACACAGAGCCCGATGTGGGACGGCTTCAGAACGGCTGGTCGCCTTTGATCGCGACCCGCTCCATCACGCGCCGGCGGGGGTAGTAGTCCGACGCCGCGTAGTGCTGCGTCGAGCGGTTGTCCCAAAATGCGACGGTTCCGGGCTTCCAGCGCAGCCGCACCTGCCACTCCGGGTGCATCGCCTGCTGGCACAGCCGATCGAGGAGCGCCTCGCTCTCGTCATCGTCGAGGCCGACGATGTGCTCGGTGAAAAAGGCATTCACGAACAGCGTCTTGCGGCCGGTCTCGGGATGCGTCCGTACGACCGGGTGCTCGACCGCCGGGTATTGCTCGAGCATCTCCGCGATGCGCTCCGGTGACATCCCGTAGCCGAAGACGTGCACGAACGAGTGCACCGCGCGCATGCCGTCGATGCGGGCGCGGACGTCCTCGGGGAGGTTGTCGTACGCGCATGCCATGTCGGCCCACAACGTGTCGCCACCTTGCTCGGGCACCTCGACGGCTCGCAGGATCGAGCCCATCGCAGGCTTGGCGCGCCACGTGACGTCGCTGTGCCAGCCGTTCTCGGTCCCGACGCTGCCCGGCGCGGTGAGGTCCTCGCCCTTCTCGAAGCGGGCGACCTCCGACGAATCGCCCCGCTTGAGGAACGGGTGCTGCTCGAGGCCACCGAACCGGCGCGCGAACTCCAGCTGCTCGGCGGACGTGAGGTCCTGGTCGCGGAAGAAGAGCACCTTCCACTCGAGGAGGGCGCGGCGGATCTCGTTCCGGCTCGCGTCATCCAGCGGGCCGGACAAATCGATGCCGTGCACCTCGGCACCGATGACCTCGGTGTACGGCTCGAGCTTCAGCCGCGTGTACGGAAGCTCGGACCAGCCTTTCGGCGTGCGTCGCATGACGCGCGGGCCGACGCCCCAGGTCATCGCCCGCGTCAGGCCGGTACCCCGCATCGGCTCGGTACGTTAGACCCCTGACATCTCCACAACCACCGTCGGAACGGGACACCGAGCAAAACCTCGATCCGCGCCGCTGGTTCGCGGCCGCGGTCGTCATCGTCTCGGTGATCATCCCGGTGCTCGACAACACGATCCTCTACGTCGCGATCCCGGCGATCGGCCGCGAGTTCGACGCGGCCCTGCCGAGCCTCCAGTGGGTGATCACGGGATACTCGCTGACGTTCGCGACGCTCGTCATCATCGGCGGCCGGCTCGGCGACATGTTCGGCCACCGCCGCACCTTCGTCGTCGGTGTCTCGATCTTCGGCGCCGGCTCCTTCCTCGCCGCGGTATCGACGTCGGTCCCCTCGCTGTTTCTCGGCGAAGCGGTCATCGAGGGCATCGGCGCGTCGCTGATGCTGCCGGCCACGCTGGCAATCCTGTCGACAACGTTTCACGGGCCCGAACGTGTCCGCGCGTTCGCGGCGTGGGGCGGCGTTGCGGGAATCGCCGTCGCGTTCGGACCTGTCGTGGGCGGTGTGCTGACCAGCAACGCCTCGTGGCGGTGGGCGTTCGGCATCAACGTGATCCTGGCGCCGTTGATGGTCGCGGGCGCGCTCGTGTTCATGCGGCCCGACCGCGCCGCGTCCCGCCGCCGCGTCCTCGATTGGCGAGGTGCCCTGCTCGTCGCGGCGGGCTCGTTCAGCCTGGTCTTCGGCTTGAGCGAAGGTTCCACCTACGGATGGTGGGAGCCCGTGAAGGACCTCGCAGTGGCCGGCCGCACGGTGTGGCCGGCCGACCGGGCCATCTCGATCATCCCATTCGCCTTCGTCGTCTCGGCGATGCTGTTCAGCGCCTTCGTGATGGTGGAGCGTCGCACAGAACGGCAGGGACGCGATCCCCTCTTCGAGTTCGGCCAGTTGCGTCACCTCGGTTTCCGCTACGGGCTCCTCACGACGATGGTGCTCGCGATGGGACAGTTCGGGCTGTTGTTCGTCCTGCCCGTGCTCCTCCAGGACGGCAAGCATCTCTCGGCGTGGGAGACGGGCCTCTGGATGGTCCCCCAAGGAGTCGTGATGGCGGTGGCGGCGCCGATCGGTGGCCGGCTCGCGAACCGGATGAGCATCACGGGCATCGTGCGCGTGGGCCTCGCGCTCGAAGCCGTCGGCCTCGGCATGTGTGCGATCGCGGTGTCGCGCGACGTGTCGTTCCTATCGCTGCTCCCCGGGCTGGTGCTGTTCGGTATCGGGGTCGGCTTCGCGAGCTCGCAGCTGACGAACGTGATCATGTCCGACGTCGACGCCGACAAGACCGGCGTCGCGGGCGGCACGAACACGACCGTGCGTCAGGTGGGCCTGGCCCTCGGCATCGCCGTGTTCGCGTCGTTCCTCCACACGCTCACGATCCGGGACGCGACATCATCGCTACGAGACGCATCGCTGCCAGCGCCGGTCAAGGCGGCGGCGTTCACGGCGCTGCACGCGAGAGGAGTCAACTTCGCCCCACCGCCCGGCACCACCCCCGAGGACGCGTCGACACTGCGACACATCGTGGAGTCCGCGGTCGCGGCGGGCGCGCGCCCGGCCCTCCTGTTCGCGGCGACCGTCGTCGCACTCGGCACCGCGTTGTCGTTCCTGATTCCCCGCGTGACCGTCGCCCGCCGGGGGATCGCCGAGACGACCGTCGAGGCCCTCACATCGGAGATGGCCTGAACCATGGAGGCGCATGCCCGCCCGGGGGCATGCGTGGTGGCGCTCCGCCGCCCGTCGCCACCACGCCACCGCCCGCGCCCTCCGTGGCAAAATGAGCCTAAAGCCTCGCTGCGCGCGAACCAATAGGTCATGCGGCCCACTCTCAGCGCGTGAGACGGACGGGCAACACCTTCAACGCGTTGTTGAGATTCGAGCGGACGCGGATCGGGTCTCCGGTGAGCTCGATCGACGGAAACGTCCCCAGCAGCTCCTCGAAGAACACCCGGCCTTCGAGCCGGGCAAGGTGCACGCCGAGGCAGAAGTGCTCGGCGATCCCGAACGACAGCTGCGGATTCGGGTGGCGGCGTATGTCGAAGCGCTGCGAATCGGCGAACACGTCCTCGTCGCGGTTCGCCGAGGTGTAGATCATCGCCACCTTGGCGCCGGCCTCGATCGGCACGCCCCGCAGCTCGGTGTCGGCCGTCGCGGTGCGACGGAAGTAGTGGAGCGGATTGGCCCACCGCAGGATCTCCTCCACGGCGCCCGGCACCAGCGACGGACCCGCGCGGAGCTCGGCGAGCTGTTCGGGATGCTGCAACAGCGCGAGCAACCCCGAAGACAGCATGGTCTTGGTGGTGTCGTTCCCGGCCTGTGACGAGCTGCACGAAGAAGCTGCCGAAGTCGATGTCGGTCATGTAGTGGCCGTTGAAGTCGGTTTCGAGCAGCAGCGTCGTCAGGTCGGCCCGGGGTTCCTCCTGCCGGCGGCGGCCCGCGAACTCGATCGCGTACATCGCCATGTCGATCGTGCCCTGCGAGATGTCGGTTTCCGGTTGCTGCGCGGTCGTGTACTCCGAGTCCTGGCCGCTGGTGTTCATCTCCGCGAGACGGTGGATCATCGGCAGATCGGCTGCCGGGAGACCCATCAGCTCGCCGATCACCCGTGACGGCAACGACGACGTGACGTCGTGCACGAACTCGACGTCGCCCTTGTCTCCCGCGTCCGCCATGATCTCACGGCATATCCCGCGGATCTGGCCCTCCATGTTCGCGATCACGCGCGCTTTGAAGCGCGGCGCGATCGGACGCCGGTAGTCGACATGGCGGGGTGGATCCATCGCGAGCAACATGTTGCGCATCATGTCGAGCTGGGCGGGCTCGAGATTCTGGAGCATCACGCCGCCGTCGCTCGCCGAGAACAGCAGCGGCTCGCGCGCGACATGCACGACATCGGCGTGCTTCAACACCGCCCAATAGCCGGGCTCGCCGGACATCTCCTGGAAGTACACAGGCTGGGTGCGGCGCAGCTCGGCAAAGATCTCGTGCGGAGGCCCCGCGACGTACGCGTCCGGATCGTAGAGATCGACGACGGCCATGGTCGGTTCAGTCGACGAGGACCGGCGGATGGGGCAGGCCCATCTGCTCGCACATCGCGAGATAGAAGGCCAGGGTCCCGGCGCCGTCGGCCACGCTCTCGACATTGCCTTCGGCGTCGAGGTTGAGGTTCACGCCGTACATGTGGAACCACACGCGCGTGTCGTCCTCGATGCATTGGAGCGTGTGCACGGAACCGGCGGGTTCGTACAGGAACGATCCGGCCCGATTCACGTAGTCGTACTCCTTGTACTTCCAGGCTCCTGAGGTCGTGTATCCCCACACCGGCCCCGTGTGCCGGTGCCGCTGCACTTCGAAGCCGCTCATGAAGACGTTCTCGACAATCCAGAGACCTTCGCGCTCCTTGACCTGGATCACCTTCAACAGGTTGCCGCCGCCGATGTCGACGAACGGCAGCTCGTCGGCACCGACGTGCACGGCGTTCGGTGCAGACTCGATCAGCGCCATGGCTCTCCTCCTGCGCGGTCCGGCGCGGCAGCCTAGGCCGGGCGACGAAAGCCCCGCCTCACGACGTTCCGAACGAGGCCGTCGCCGCATCGTTCCGAGCGAGGTCGTTGCCGCGTGCACCGCTACGTTGGATCCGTGCTGTTGCGTGGGCGCTGGTTGGCCGGGCACGTGCTCGTGCTCGTCGTCGCGGGCGCGTTCGTCGCGCTCGGCGTCTGGCAGCTGGCGCGCCATCACGAGAAACAGGACAAGGTCCGCGCCGCGAAGGCCGCGTACTCCGCGCCGGCCTCCGATCTGCGTGCCGTCACCGATCCACCCGCACCGGGAACGCGCGTGCAAGTGACCGGTAGGTACGACGGCACGCACGAGGTGCTGCTGCGGAATCAGGTGCGCGGCGACGAGATCGGCACCGATGTGTTGACGCTCCTGCGTCTCGAGGACGGCAGCGCGGTGTTCGTGGACCGCGGGTGGGTCGCGTCCGATGCAACCGCCGCTCCGCCGCCCTCGCGTGACGTCGTCGTACGCGGGATCGTCCGCGAATCGCGCCCGCTCGGCGCGCAGGACGAAGTACGGCAGGTCGCAGGCCGGGTCTCTGTGCCGCGCGTCGACCTCGACCGTCTCGGCACCGTCGACCGCCTCGGCGTCTCCCTGCACCGCGTCTGGATCGAGGCCCAGTTCCAGCAGCCGCCGCCGGCGGCGAACGCACCCAAGCTCCCGAAGCCGCCGCCGCCTGACCAGGTCAACCATCTCCAGTACGCCGTCGAATGGTTCGGACTTGCGGCGATCCCGCTCGTCGGCTGGCCGATCGTGCTGCGGCGAGTCGCTCGCAGGCGCCGCTAAGGTCACCGCTCATGCCGCTCGCCATCGCCGAGCGCGCGCTCCTCCACGAGCGGCGCCGCCTCACCCGGACAGAAGCGCTCGCAGTCGCCCAGCTCCCGCTCGACGAGTTGCCGTCGCTCATCGCGCTCGCCCACAAGGTGCGGCTTGCGTGGTGCGGCCCCGAGGTCGAGCTCGAGAGCCTCGTCAACGCCAAGTCGGGCGCGTGCCCCGAGGACTGCGCATTCTGTTCGCAATCCGTGCGTTACCACACCGGTGTCGACGTGTATGCCTTCCTCGACCAGGACGAGGTCCTCGAGGCGGCGCGCGCGACACGCGCGGCGGGCGCGACCCAGTTCTGCATTGTCGTCGCGGTCCGCGGGCCCGAGGAGCGCCTGCTTCGACGCGTGATCGACGCGGTCGACATGGTGCATCGGGAAACCGGCCTCGAGGTTGCCTGCTCGCTCGGGCTGCTGACCGCCGAACAAGCACAACGGCTCGCGGCCGCGGGCGTGCGCCGCTACAACCACAATCTCGAGACGTGCCGTGCACTGTTCCCGACGATCTGTACGACGCACTCCTACGATGACCGGGTGCAGACCGCGCGGCTCGCGCGCGACGCGGGGATGGAGCTGTGTTGCGGCGGCATCCTCGGCATGGGTGAGAGCCTCGAGCAGCGTGTCGACTTCGCGTTCGAGTTGTCCGAGCTCGAGCCGTGCGAAGTACCGGTCAACTTGCTCGACCCGCGGCCGGGCACGCCGCTCGCCGACGAAGCGACGATGTCACCGCGCGCCGCGCTGCAGGCGATCGCGCTCTTCCGCCTGATCCTTCCGTCGACGTGGCTGCGGCTCGCCGGCGGGCGCGAGCGGGTGCTCGGCGAGCTCCAGGGCATGGGCATGCTCGCCGGCGCCAACGCGCTGATCGTCGGCAACTATCTCACGACGAGCGGACGCTCCCCCGAGGACGACCACGCGTTGCTCGAGGCGCTCGGCATGCCCGTTGCCGAGGGCCCGGGTGAGGGCCGTTTCGTCGTCGACGCCGACGGCGCCCATGCCCGTCCCGCTCGCGCCCCGCAACCCGCGCCCCGGAAGACCATCCCCGTCCAACTTGCGTGACCGACGGCCCGTATAGGGCCTTCACTCACGCATGTTCGGGGAGAGGGCGCCGAGGTGGGCGGTCTCGTTGTACGACAGCAGGTACGCGCCTCGGTCGGCGCGGCCGCCGACGCGGGTCACGGACGCCAGCGAGAGGTGCATCCGCCACGTCGCGCGCGCGTCGACGTCGAGTGCGCAGCACACTGCCGCCTTGATCGGCGACACGTGGCTGACCGCCACAACGAGGTCGTCGCCGAGGGCGTCCGTGCAGAACGACGCGACCCGCGCGGTGACCGCGACGAGGGACTCGCCGTCCGGCGGGGCGAACGCGGGGTCGGCCCGCCACGCGGCCCAGTCTTCCGGCGCCACGTCTGCGAGCGCGACGCCGTCCCACGCGCCGTAGTCCAGCTCGACCAACCGCTCGTCGATCTCGATCGTGAGTGAGTGGCGCGCCGCGATCGGCGCCGCCGTCTCGCGGGCGCGCACGAGCGGGCTGCTGACGACACGCGTCACGGGCTCGGACGCGAGCACGTCAGCGAGTGCGCGCGCCTGCGCGGCGCCGAGTGCGCTCAACGGCTCGTCGAGCCTTCCCTGCAATCGACCGCCGGCATTGACAGCAGTCTGACCATGTCGCACGAAAGAAATCACACGCCCTCGCTGATCGTGAGGCGGCCTGTGTGCAGGAACGCGCGGCGACGGCCGGGGTCGCGCAGGCCGAACCTCGTCCACGTCCACCACATGGCTGCGAAGCCGAGGAGCTCCTCGACCACGACGACGAGCGCCCCCGGCAACAGCGACGCGTCGGGTCGTTCCGTGCCGAAGGCCGGCCACCAGAACACTTCCTTGTGCGCCCACGATGCCGCGAGCACGAGCCCTGCGAACCAGCCGATGGCAAGGCTCAGCGCGCGCCGGCGCCGCAGGCGATGGCCGCGTCCCGTCGTCGCGAGCATCGCGACCGTCAAGACGGTCACCGCTGCGAGCAGTGTGTGCGCATAGGACTGGGCGCGGAACGGCGCGTCGACCAGCTCGGGCAATAGCGCGCCCACCGCGACGAGCCGAAAGTCGAGGCCCGAGCTCTGGAACACGTTCCACACGCCGAAGATCGCCCCGAACGCCAGCCACAACGCCACTACATCGCGTCCAGTGCGGCGTTCACCAGGGCGTCGGCATCCGTGTTCTCACCGCGCGGCACGTGCTGCAGCTCGACCTCGGCGTATGCCGCGAGCAGCGCACGCGCTCGTTGGAAGAGCGGCCGGAGATGCTCCTGTTTGACCTTCCATGCACCGAGGAGCTGCTGCACGACGAGCATCGAGTCGGCGCGCGCGCAGAGCCGCCGCGCGTGGAACGGCGCCGCGGCCTCGAGGCCGGCGATGAGCGCGCGGTACTCGGCGACATTGTTCGTCGCCACGCCGATGCGCTCGCTCACGACAGCGAGTCGCCGCGGCGGGTCAGTGGACGGGTCGAGCACGACCGCGCCGATCGCCGCGGGTCCGGGATTGCCGCGCGCGCCGCCGTCGGAGTAGACGACGACTGTGTCGAGCCCGCGATCGTCGTCGGACGGGAACAGCGACCCTTGGCTCACGGCACGAGGATCGCGCCGCAGTTGTCGCAGTACGCGACCTCGCTCCCGGCGGCCCGGCGGATGCGCTCGGCTTCGGTCGAGGGGATCGTGAGGTGGCAGGCCTGGCACGTGGTGCCGATCAACCGCGCCGCGCCGGCGCCCCTGTTCTGCGCGCGGCGCCGCTCGTAGTCCCGCAGCAGCGCGTCGGGCAGTGGTGCGGCGGCCTCGGCACGCATGCGCGTTTCCTGCGCCATCTCAGCGTCGATCTCGGCTTCGGCGGCGCCGATCGCATCGCGTAGTTCCTGCGAGCTCGTCTCCAGCGAATCGATCGACGCGTCGAGGGCGGCAAGCTGCTCGTCGAGCGTCTCGCGCTGCTCCATGACCTCGAGCTCCTGGTCCTCGAGGTCGGAGAGCTGGCGGCGAAGCATCTCGAGGTCGGACTGCATCGCTTGCAGCTCCCGCGGCGACGAGATCGTGCCGGAGTACAGGCGCTTGTCGACCTCGGCCGCGTGGACTTCGATCGAACGGGCCTCGTCGTCGAGACGCCGTTCCTCCGAGTGCACCTCGTCCCAGCGTGCCCGCACCGCAACGCGCGCCGATTGCTGCGCCCGCAACTCCGAGGTGCGCGTTTCGAGCTGGCCGCGCTCGGGCAGCGTCGCCCGACGGTGTCGGAGCCGGCCGAGGGCGGTGTCGTGCTCCTGCAACGACAACAGTCGTTCGAGCTCGTCGATGCTCACGTTCAGGGCCCCGACCCGGTCGTGGGAGGTGACGCGCCTGTGGTGGGTGGCGCCGGTTGCGTCGGGGTGGGGCTCGCATTGCCGGTGGTCGGGGTCACGGCCGCCGTCGGCGCCGGCGTTGCGAGCGTGGACGGTGTCGTGCCGCGCGAGCCGCTGTACCTGAACGCGAAGCGGCGGCCGAACTCGTTGATGTAACTCGAGCGCGGGAGCAACGCGGTGTCCGGCGGCGGGAAGTCGAGTGCCGGCAAGTCCGCAGTGGCGCGTTCCATGAACGCGCGCCAGATCCGCGCCGGATACGTCCCGCCGAACACCGTGCCGAGGCTCCACGGGATCTCGCCCTCCGGGTTGCCCATCCACACCGCTGCGGTGAACTGCGGGGTGAAGCCCACGAACCAGGCGTCGACGCTCTTGTCGGTGGTGCCGGTCTTGCCGGCGGCCGGTCGCCGCATGCTGCCGAGCGTGTTGGACGCGGTGCCGCTCTTCACGACACCCTTCATCATCTCGATCTCGGTACGCGCGATGTTCGCGTCGAGCACGCGGCTGCCCTCCGCGGCGCTCTGGTACAGGACCCGGCCGCGGGCGTTCACGATCTTGGTGATGAACGTGGCGCGCTTGAGCACACCGTCGTTCGGGAACACGGAGTACGCCTGAGCCATCTCCAACGGGTGTACGCCGTTGGTGCCGAGTGTCGTGCTGACGACGGGATCGAACCGCGAGGTGTCGATACCCATTGCCTTCGCCATCTCGATGACCCGCTGCGCGCCGTCGGCGCCGTAGTTGCCGGGCCCGAGCGACAGCTCGGTACGCACCCATGCACAGTTGTCGGAGATCGCGAGAGCCCGGCTCAGTGACGGCGTGCCCCCGTGACAGTCGCCGGAGAGGTGGTAGAAGGAGCTCGGGCCGGTACGCCAATTGATCGAGCTGCCCGACACGCTGTCGTTCGGGGTGTAGCCACGGCTCAAGGCGGCCGCCAGCGTGAACACCTTGAACGCCGAGCCCGCCTGCCGGCCGAGACCCTCGGTGGCCGGGTTGAACTGCGACTCGGCGAACGTACGGCCGTTCGCGATCGCGCGCACCCCGCCGTCGCTGTTGTCGATCGCGACGAGCGATGCCGTGAACTCCGACTTCGGCAGGACCTCGTTCATCGCCGACTGCGCGGCGAGTTGCACGTACGGGTCGTACGACGTGTAGATCTTCAGCCCTCCGCGCAAGACGGCATTCGCCCGCGTCTGGGTCGTCGAACCGAGGATCTCCGACGGTTCGTTCGGAATGTTCGGATCGTCGATGAGCAGCCGATTGCGCACCTCGTCCTTGTAGTAGTCGAGCGGACTGGATACCGGATACGAGACGCGCGTCGGCAGCGGCACCGCTTTCGCGGCCTCGGCGGCCTTCCGTGTCACCTTGTGGTTCGCGACCATCGCGTCGAGCACCTCGCTGCGACGACGTGCGGCACGGTCGGAGTGCTTGATCGGGTTGAGCGCCTCGGGAGACTGGATCAGGCCGGCGAGCAAGGCGGCCTGCGGAAGCGTGATCTTCTTCAGTGGATTGGGATCGAGCGGGCTCGTGAAGTAGCGCTCGGCCGCGGCGCGCACGCCGTATGCGCGGTTCCCGAAGTACACCAAGTTCAAGTAGTCCTCGAGGATCCGGTTCTTCGAGATCTCGTGCTCGAGCCGGATCGCAAGAATCGCCTCGCGCGCCTTGGTCTTGAGATCTCGCGTGCGATTCGTGCTCAGCGTGTTCTTCACGAGCTGCTGGGTGATCGTCGAGCCACCCTGTCCGATCGAGCCCGAGTCGACGTTCTTGAACAACGCACGAGCCGTGCCACCCCAGTCGACACCGTGGTGCTCGAAGAAGTTGCGATCCTCGATCGAGAGCACCGCGTCGACGAGGACTTTGGGAACGTCCTTGAGCTTGACCGGGGCGCGGTCCTCCGCCGACAGCGAGCCGATGATGTTGCCGAAGCGGTCGTAGACGATCGAACGCGCGGCAGGCGCGTTGATCGTCAGGTCGAGCTTGCCGAGCGGGGTCGCCGTCTTCCCGAGGGAGCTTCCGGCCGGTGCAAGCAGCGCGACGGATCCGGCCAGCGCCGAGGCACCGACCGCGATCGTCAGCACCAACTTCAGGGAGAACCAGAAGACCTTCACGGGTCCAATCAGGATGGCATACGGGCGCCGCGGCGCCCGATCAGGCGTCGATCAGCGTCGCCTCGGGCAGTGGCGAAGGGTGGTCGCGCTCGGCGCCTGCCAGGCGACGGACCTCGGCGACGCCCGCCGCCAGCTCGTCGCCCTCGACGACGACGTCGCGCGCGCCGTCGGGATCGAGCAGGCAGAGCACGCAGCGCACCACGGGCTCGCCGGTCGCCTCGGCCACCGCGAGGGCGTACGCGGCGGCCTGTACGCGGTAGTGCGCGAGGCGTTCGTCGAGATCGATGCCTCGCACCGCGTCGGTCTTGTAGTCGACGACGACGAGACCGTCGTCGTCGCGGTACACCAAATCGACGTACCCCTCGAGCGTGATGCCGTCGAGTGGAACGGCGACATACGTCTCCCGCCAGTACGGCCGCCCGGCTGCGCGGCAGACGACCGGGCTGGCGATCGCGGACCGCGCCAGCGCAGCGATGGCCGCCTCCCGACCGAGCACACCTTCGGCCGCTGCCTGCGCGGCCGCGGTCTCGGTGACCCCCGCGCCGGACGCCAGGTCGACGGTCTGGAGCACGGCGTGCACCGCCCGGCCGATCGCGGTGCCATAGCGACCCTTGTTCCATGGTGGCAACTCGAGGTCGCGGCCTTCTTTCGCGAGACCGGGATCGCCGGCCGCGCTCGGCGCGTCCACGAGCTTCGCGAGGGCGGTGGCGGAGACGAACGCGCGGCGGCCGCCCCGTTGGAACGCCCGCTCGTGCGCCACGTTCCACTCGTCCGGCGATGGGGGTGGCGACGGACGTGCTCGGGCGTTCGGCGCGACCGGCTCGGACCCGTCGTCGACGTACGTGTTCCACGTTGCGTCGCGCGCTGCGTTCCACAGCAGCTCGGCGTGCGTCCAGCGGCTCGGGTCGAGGCTGTCGAGCGGGCGTGCCTTGCGATGTGTCGACACGATCAGGTGATCGCGGGCGCGCGTGCACGCGACGTACAGCAGCCTCAGCTTCTCGTGGAAGTCCATCTGCTCGTCGACCGGCTGGTGCAGCTCGAAGTGTGCAGTCTGCACGCGGGCATTCAGACGGACCTCGTACCCGCCACCCCCGGGGAAGAGCACCTGGACGCCACGACGCGCCGCCTGGGCCGCGGTCGTGGTCCCCGATGCGATGACGATCGGGAACTCGAGGCCCTTGGCGCCGTGGATCGTGAGAATCCGGACGGCATCGTCGTCGGTCTCGGGCAACACGGCTTCGACGACGCGCGCGCCCTCGGTGCCCTGGAGCTCGGCCCATGCCAGGTAGTCGCGCAGTGTGCCGCCGGCCGCGTCCGTGAACGCGCGCGCCTGATCGACGACGAACCGGACGCGGCGCGCCACGTCGCGAAAGCGCCCCCCGAGCGCGGCAACCTCGATGACTCGACGCTCGCGCACGATCCGTTCGAGCAGCTCGCTCGGCGCCGACCAGACCCGTTGTTCGTGCACGTCGCGCAGGAAATTCATCGCCCCCACGACGGGATGGTCGTCGTCCAGCGTCTCCGGCGGTGGGTTCCGCACATCCCACCGGCCGCGGTGTCCGACGTGGTACGTGAACAGGTCGTCGTCACCGCAACCGAAGAGCGACGATCGCAACGCAGTGACGAGCGACAAGCTGTCGCTCGGATCGTCGATCGCCCGCAGTGCCGCGAGGAGCTCGCGGATCTCGCGGCTGCCGTACACGAGCGAGCTCGTCTCGGCCCGGTATGGGATGCCGGCGTCGTCGAGCGACCGTTCGAGGAACCCCAGCGAGGTACGCGCGGGCAACAGAATGCATATGTCGCCGAGCCGCGGGTCGCGCCACTGCCCGGTCTCCTGCTCGTAGACCGGCCATCGCTCGGCGAGGACGCGCCGCACCACCGCGGCGACGTCGGCGGCCTCCCGGACCCGCAGCCCTTCCGCGTCGGGATCGTCGACGTGCGGCGCCACGCCCAGCAGCATCACGCCCGGACCGGCCGCACCGGGTGCGTCGCCGCGCGCCGCGTCGAGTGCGCGGTATTCCGGCTGCGACGCGGGGAAGGGCCGGATCAGCTCACCGAACACCGTGTTGATCCAGGCAAGGACACGAGGCGCGCTCCGGAAGTTGCAGGTTAGGTATTCGGGCGTCCGCCCGGCGAACCGCTCGGCTGCGGCCAGGAACGTCGCGATGTCGGCCCGACGGAAGCGATAGATCGATTGCTTCGGGTCACCGACGAAGAACAGCCGGCCCGGCTCGACGCTCATCTCGGTCCATGCCCGCGCGCCGTCGTCCGGATCAGCGGAGCCGAGCAGCGCCGCGATCTCGACCTGGATCGGGTCGGTGTCCTGGAACTCGTCGACGAGCAGCCGTTGGTAACGGTCGCGCAGCCGGGCCCGCGCCCGGGCGCCGTGCTTCGGGTCGCGCAGCAACGTTCGGGCGAGCACCAGCAGGTCGTGGAACTCGAGCTCACCCGCCGTCCGCCGTTCCGCGACCGCTTTGCTCGTACATTGAGCGAGGGCGGCGACGACGCGGCGAATCGCCGCGTCCAGGAGGTCGCGGACGATCGCTTCGCGTTGGTCGGCGAGCCGGCTGACGCGTTCCCGGATCGCGTCAATATCCGGCCATTTGGTCTTGTTGCCGCAACGAGCCACACGGAACGACGGCTTGTCGGCGCCGAGCAGCCGCACCCGCTCGACGTCGTCGAACGCGTTACGCAACCGGTCGTGATATTCGGCGAGCTCGCCGAGGCGCACAACCATCGTGTCGTCTTCGAACCGGCACTGGGTGGTGGTCGCGCACACGGATTCGAGCTCGACGAGCCACGCGTCGACGCCGAGCGCGGGCAATGGTGGTGCCGCGCCGACCCGGTCGAGCAGGTCCCAGTTGTCGTCGAGCACTTCGGCGACCGCGCGGAGGTGCTCGAGCCGCACGCCGGACGCGAGCGTCACGAGGATCGTCTGCTCCAGATCGGGATCTTCGAGCAGCTCGTCGACGAACAGGCGCCAGCGCGCCTCGAACGCGACGCGGGAGGAGATCTCGTCGCGCACGATGATGCGGGGCGGCAAGCCCGCTTCGATCGGGAACTCGGTGAGGATGCGCTGCGCGAAGGAGTGCAACGTGCAGATCGCCGCAGCGTCGAGGTCTTCGAGCGCCTCGGTCGCACCGTGCGCCTCGAGCTCGCGCCGGACGCGGTCGCGCAGCTCGGCTGCGGCCTTCTCGGTGAACGTGATCGCGGCGATCGCACGCATCGGCACGCCGGCGCCCACCAACGCGACGACACGATCGACGAGCGCGGCCGTCTTTCCGGTACCCGCGCCGGCCTCGACGAACAGCGTGGTGTCGAGACGCGTGCGGATCGCGTCGCGGGCGGAAGCATCTCCCGAGTCGGCGAAGAGCGCGAGCTGGTCCACCATTCCTACTCGCTGCCTTCGGCGTCGCCGGCCGCGTCGGCGGGGCCTTCGAGGAGGGCGCGATAGCCCGCGAGCTCGGGCCCGGCGGACTTGCGCTCCCACTCCCGCCAGCGTTGCGCCGTGCCGAGACCGTCGGGGTCGCAGTACGCGCACGGCACGAACGGCCGCGGTCCGGGGGGTACCGGCCGGGCCACGAACATTCCCGCTTCGATCCCGTCGACGATGGCGCGAACCGCGCGCATGAACACCGTGGTGACAGAGGCGTCGACCGGATAGCCGATCCGCCGGTTGTTGCCGCGTCCGACGAACCAGTAGCACGCCTCGACCGGCTCGTCATCGGAGCTCGCATACGCCGCACGCGCGGCGTGCGCGTACACCGGCAACTGGATGCGCGTGCCCCCGAGGACAGGATCCGCGGGGCTCAGCCCGACGTAGGGCTCCGCCGATCCGGTCTTGTAGTCGATGACCACGAGCAGCCCGTCGGATGTGCGGTCGATGCGGTCGGCCTTGCCGCGCACGCGCAGCCGCCGGCCATCGGGCCAGGCAAGCTCGACAGGTGCGTGCACGGAGCCCCGGAGGCCGAATGCGAGCTCGGTGACCAGCGTGGTCGCGTTGCGCGCGTCTCGCCAACGGTCGTCGGCGTCGGCGAACGCATCCAGATCGGCCAGGATCATCCGGCGATCGCGCTCCCAGAGCAGCCGCCGACCGGTCACACCGCGCGCCTCGGCGGCCGCGAAGGCTTCGGCGGCGAGCTCGCGCAACCGCGTGCGCTCGCGCCCGTTGGCTTCACCGATGAACCGGTCGAGCACCTCGTGCACCATCGATCCGCGATCGAGTGGAGAGATCTGCATGAGCTCCTCGGGGCGCTCGACGGCCTCCACGTGCAAGATCGTCTCCATGAAATACGCGTGCGGGCATCCCGCCCAGAGCTCGAGCCGCGTCGGCGAGATCGCCTGTTCGCTGTCGAGCGGGCTGACCGCCGCCAGCCCTTCCCGCATGCCGGCGAGATTGCCGTCGAAACGCGTGAACATCTTGCTCGAACGGCCGGCGATGAGCTCGCGACCACGCGCGACGGCCGGCAGCTCCCGTACCCATGACGCCTCCGCGAGTGCCGCCTGCACGCCGAGCTCGTGCTCGGAGGCCGGAAACGGCACGGTCGCGATGCCCTGCGCGTACGACGCGATCGTCCGGATGTCGGCGGTGTCGAGCGCGGTGATCGTGTCGCGCACGAAACGCGACGGCACGCGCTCGGTGCTGCGGCGCAGGTCGCCGCGCGGCCAGGTGCACACCCGCGCCCCGGCGGTCGACGCCAGCGCCGCGAGGAACGCTCGGTGATCGTCGTCGACGCGTTCGGCGCGCAGCCGTAGCTCGCCGTCCAGCGCGGCGCGCTCGCTGTCGCCCAGCAACGGGTCGTCGCGCGGCACCGAGGGGAACACTCCCTCGGCGAGGCCGCACACCCATACGCGTTCGAGCTCGACGCCGAGCGCCAGCGCGACGGGGCCGCCGAGCAGACCCTCGCCGAGACGGCCCACCCGGTCGGGCGCGCCCGCCAGCTCGAGCTGCAATGTGCGGCCGAAGACCTCGAGCGTCGGTCCGGTATCGACCGCGTCCAGCCCGCCGAGGCGGTCGAGGGCGGCCTCGACGCGACGCGCGGACTCCTGCTCGATCGCGGGCCACCTGGCGCGCCGAGCATCGTCGCCGACGAACCGGCGCACGAGCCGATGTGCCCAGCGGGCGAACGCGGCCCAGGTCGACGGCATCGCCGCGGGATCGAGCTCGGACGCGAGCGCATCGACGAACTCTCGCAACGCGCCCGCGCGGTGGCGTTCGCGCGCGTCCCAGCCCTCGGTTCCGCGGGCGGCCGCGTACGCGTCGAGACGAGCGCGCCATTCGCTGACGCCTGCGACGATGCCCGCCTTTCTCGACACGCGCTCCCATTCCGTGCCGGGAACACGATCGCCCCGGCCATCGAGCAGCGGGGCCGACGCGAACAACGCACAGACCTCGTCGCGCCGGAAGTGGCCGTCGCCGAGCGCGAGCAGCCGGAGCAGGGCCCGACCGAGCACGCCTTCGGCAAGTGAGCGGACCGACACGCCGTTGTGCGCGATACCGGCGGCCCGGAGGTGCTCGTGCAGGAGCCGCGCGTACGGCTCGTCGGTGCCGTACAGCACCGCCATCCGTTCGAGCGGCACACCGGCCGCCATCGCTTCGACGACGCCGCGCACGATTGCCCGCACCTCGTCGTCGGCATCCGACGCGCTCACCACTTCCGTGCCGAGCGGCTCGACGCGCGCGACCTCCGCATCGTCGAGCACGACGCCCATCCGGGCGAGGCTGGCTCGCACGGCCGCGTCGGCGCGAGGAACGCCGGTCATGCCGGCGATCACCGTCGTCGGGGCCTGCGCCGCGAGCTCGCGGAGCAGTCGAGCCATCGGCATGCTCCAGCGCTGCGGCAAGAAGCATACGATCGTCCCGAAGTCGCGCAGCAACGGCGTTCCCGCCGCGACGACTCCGGTCGCGACGCGCATGAGGTCGTGCTCGTCATACCAGTCGCGCGCGAGCAGCGCCTTCGTCGCGCGGTGGAGCCGGACAACCTCGTTGGCGCGCAGGTGCTGCGCGGCGAGCGCGTCGAGCTGCTCGTCGTCGAGATTGGCGAGCTCCCGGTGCGCCGCCACCAACGCCTCCTCGGTTGCGGGATGCGTGGCAACGGGCGCGAAGATGCCCGGCGTTCGGCCGAGCACACGGCGCACCGCCGACGCAACCACGGGCGTCGACACCGGCCGGCGGCCCGCAGCCGCGCACTGGGGTGCGGCGAGCAACTCTGCGAGCCGGTACACGGTGAGAAACGTGACACCGACGACGCCCGTGCCGTGCGCCGTCAGCGCACCCAGCTCGCCGGACGCGAGCAAGCGCCGGGCCGCGACACCCACGGAGTTGGTCGGCACGACGACGGTCACCGGCGCGAGCGGTTCGTCGTGCTTGGCGCCGGCGACGGCATCGTGCAAGCGCTGCGACGCGGGACGTCCGTATGCGGTCCCGACGACGGTCATGCTCACGCCGGGATGGTAGAAGCAGCCTGAGACACCCGCTGCTCTCCGTTCAGGTCCACGCACTCGACGGGCACGACCGTTTTCGCGACCCACTGCAGGGGGTAGGCCCGCGGCAACGCCACAGGGAGGGACCAAATGGGCCTCGTGCTCCTCGTTCTGATACTCGCATTGCTCTTCGGTGGGCTCGGGTTCGCCATCCACTGGCTGTGGATCTTCGCAGTCGTGCTCGCCATCTTCTGGCTGGCCGGATTCGCCTTCCGCTCGGGCGAAGGGAGCTGGTACCGCTGGTGACCCGGCGCCCTCGCAGGGCGCGTCGCAACACTCTCTGAGGCGTGTGTGAGGCTCGAATTCCGAGCTCCACACACGCCTCAGGCAATTGTGGTCAGGGCGGCACGTCGTGGACCCACATCGAACACCTTGCGTACGCTGCGCGCACCCGAGCTGGAGAGGACGCATCATGCGCGTGCCGTTGACGGTGCTCGATTTCATCGAGCGGGCGGAGCTCGTCTACGGCGACCGGATCGCAGTCGTCGACGAGCCCGACCAGCCGGCCCAAAGCCTCGGGGAGCTGACGTGGAAAGAGGCGGCTCGCCTCGCACGAGCGCAAGCGGCGGGGCTCGACGCGCTCGGTGTCGAGCAGGGCGAACGGGTCGCGATCGTCTCGCACAACTCGGCCCGCCTCCTCATCTCCTTCTTCGGCGTGTCGGCCTTCGGCCGCGTGCTGGTGCCGGTCAATTTCCGGCTCAACGCCGAAGAGATCGGCTACATCGTCGAGCACTCGGGTGCGTCGGTGCTGCTCATCGATCCCGAGCTCGACGACGCGCTGGCCGGCATCACCGCCGAGCACCGGTACGTCATCGGGAAGGAGGCAGACGACGCACTCCTGCGGTTCGACGCCGAGCCCGAGCCGTGGGCGCCCGACGAAGAGGCGACCGGGACCATCAACTACACGAGCGGTACGACCGCGCGCCCGAAGGGCGTGCAGCTCACCCACCGGAGCCTCTGGGTCAACGCGACGACCTTCGGCTGGCAGACCGGCGTGAGCGACCGCGACACCTACTTGTGGACGCTGCCGATGTTCCATTGCAACGGCTGGGGCATGTCGTACGCGATCACCGGGATGGGCGGCACCCACATCGCGTTGCGCAAGGTCGACGGAACCGAGATCCTTCGACGCATCGAACGCCACGGCGTGACCATGCTGTGCGGCGCACCGGCGGTCGCGGCGGCGATCCTCGACGCAGCCGAACATTGGGACGGCCCGATTCCCGGCAGTGGTCGCGTGCGCATGGTGGTCGCCGGCGCGCCGCCGCCGACGAAGACCATCGAGCGAATCGAGACCGAGCTCGGCTGGGAGTTCATCCAGATCTACGGCCTAACCGAGACGGCTCCCCTGCTGACGATGAACCGGCGCCGCGCGGAGCTCGACGACCTGTCACCCGCCGCGCGCGCACAGAAGCTCGGACGGGCGGGTGCACCGGCGCTCGGCGTGCGCCTGCGCATCAGCGACCAAGGTGAAGTGCTCGCGCGTTCGAACGTCGTCCTCGAGGGCTACTGGCAGAACCCCGAGGCGTCCGACGACGCGCTCGAGGGCGGCTGGTTCCACACCGGCGACGGCGGCACGATCGACGACGAGCAGTACCTGACGATCAGCGACCGCAAGAAGGACGTCATCATCTCGGGGGGCGAGAACGTGAGCTCGATCGAGGTCGAGGATTGCCTCTACCAGCATCCGGCGGTCGCAGAGGCGTGCGTGATCGGCGTACCGGACGAGAAGTGGGGTGAGACCGTCAAAGCCCTGGTCGTGCTGAAGGCGGGCGCCACGGCGAGCGAGCAGGAGCTGATCGATCACTGCCGCAAGCACCTCGCCCATTTCAAATGCCCGACGTCGGTGGAGCAACGCGCCGAGTTCGCTCGCACGTCCACCGGCAAGCTCCAGAAGTTCAAGATCCGGGCGCCGTACTGGGAAGGGCGTGAACGAGCGGTGAACTGAGCCCGGTTCGCACACGGTCGCTCAGCAATTCCTCAGTGAACAGGGGACGATGGCCTGATGGTCCAAAAGTTGCGGCTCGGCGCGCTCGCTTGTTGTGTCGCGCTCGTGGCCTCAGCCTGTGCGGCCGCCGACGCAGGACCACGCGGCCTGCCCACACCCCGACCGGCCGAGTTGCGCGACTCGGGGACCGTGAGCACGTTCCCGATGCCGGACACTCCGGCTGCGTCGCCGTCCACGACGCTGAGCTTCCGGGGCGCCACGCCCCCGCAGGTGCGGCGCGTGCAGGTCTTCGGCAGCCGCACGGGCGCGCATGGCGGTCACGTGGTCGCGCACTCCGACGGCCGCGGCGCGAGCTTCGTGCCCGACGATCCCTTCGAGGCGGGCGAGGTCGTGACCGTGCACTCGAATCTCGCCGTCCGCGGCGCGCAGCGTGGCGAGTTCACGTTCACGATCGCGCGCCCTGCCACGGGCGCCAACGTCAATGTCGCGCCGCCGGCGCCGCATGCGGCGAGCGCACCACGTTTCGCGACGCAACCCGACCTTCGGCCCCCGACGGTGAAGATCAATGTCTCGCGCCCCGGCACCGCCAACGGACCGATCCTCCTCACGCCGAATCCCAGCCTCGGACAGGCGACCACGGACCAGTCGGGACCGATGATCGTCGACGGTCGCGGGAGGCTCGTCTGGTTCGCGCCGCGTGATCCGGCGACGGCCCTCGATCTCGAGAGACAGCAGTACGAAGGACGGCCGGTGCTGACGTGGTGGGAGGGCAGCGTGCACTCGGCCGGATACGGCGACGGCGAGTTCGTCTTGATGGACGAGACGTATCGCGAGGTCGCGCGCATCCGCGCCGGCAACGGCTATCAGGCAGACCTGCACGACCTCGAGATCACGCCGCAGAACACGGCGTTGGTGATGATCTACAACCCGGTGCTCGCGAACGCGGCAACGATCAATCGGGTGTATAACCGGGCCGTGATCGACGCAGTCGTACAGGAGATCGACATCGCGACCGGCTCGGTGCTCTTCGAGTGGCACAGCCTCGGCAACCTCGAGCTCTCCGAGTCGTATCTTCCCGCACCGGCGCGCACGTCTGATGCCTATGACTACGTGCATCCCAACTCCCTCGCGCTCGACCACGAAGGGAACATCTGGATGTCGGCGCGTCACACGTGGAGCGTGTACAAGATCGACCGGGTCACCGGCGCGCTCTACTGGCGCCTCGGTGGCAAGCGCACCAACTTCGACATGGGCGACGGCTCCGCATTCTCGTGGCAGCACGACGCGCGTCCGTTCGACAACGGCGTCTTGACCGTGTTCGACAACGGCGCGAGCGCGCCCGGTGTCGCCTCCCTGGACAGGTCGCGCGGCCTCAAGCTGCGCGTCGACGAGGAGGCGATGCGCGTCTCGTTGGACGAGACCGACCAGAATTCGCAGCACAGGCTGTCGCTCAGCCAGGGAAACTTCCAGCGACTCCCCAACGGCGACTACTTCGCGGGCTGGGGAAGCGTGCCCGAGTACACGGAGTTCGGGCCGAAGGGTGACGTGAAGCTCGACGTGAACATCAACGGAGGGTCGGCGTCGTACCGCGCGTTCCGGGTGCGCTGGACGGGACGGCCGGCTGAGCCGCCTGCCGTCGTGGCACACGCGTCAGGTGACGCGCTCGCGGTCGCGGCGAGCTGGAACGGTGCGACGGACGTCGCGCGCTGGGAAGTGCGCGTCGGTGCCGACCGCGCGTCGCTCCACCCCGCCGGATCATTCCCCACGACAGGCTTCGAGACATCGATGCGCGTGCCGACGGCGTCCGGCGCCCGAGTCGTGCAGGTGGCCGCGCTCGGCCCGGCCGGTCGCGTCCTGGGCACGTCGCAGATCGTCAATGCCGGCTGAGGCTTGACGTCGCGCTTACCCACATCACAGCAGCCTCCCAATCGGCGCGGGGATGCTCGCGTCGTCCCGGCATCGACGCTTCGATTGTGACGTGACGACGACGGTCTCCCCCCCGACCACCAACAGCCCCGTCGGTCCGTTGAGGTCGCGCGGCCGCACCACGGACCACGCCTGGATCGTCGGCGTCGCCGGCGCGGTCGGCGCCCTGGTGATGCTCGGCATGTGGATCCGGCACGGCGCGCTGGATACCACGAGCGGCCCGGGCGGCGCGGCGACCGCCGCCGGACAGCTCGCGGCGCTGCTCGGCACGTACGCGGTGCTTGGTGAGCTCTTGCTGATGTCCCGCATCGCGTGGCTGGAACGCGCAATCGGATTGGACCGTCTCGCGGTGGTGCACCGGTGGAACGGCTTTGCGCTGGTGTGGTTGCTCTCGGCGCACGTCGTGCTCACCACGGTCGGTTGGGCCGCCGGTTCGATCCCGCGGGTCAGCATCTGGCACGAGACGGGGTGGCTGATCTCCCACGGCGCGGACGTGCTCATGGCGTGGGTGGGATTCGCACTGTTCATCGCGATCGCGGTGACGTCTGTTCGCGTCGCGCGGAAGAAGTTGCGGCGCCAGACGTGGTACTCCGTGCACCTCTACGCGTACATCGCCGTCGCACTCTCGTTCGCTCATCAACTCGCGGTCGGGAGCGATTTCACACACGACCGAGCCGCTCGCATCTACTGGATATCTCTTTACGTGGTCGTGTTCGGATCGATTCTTTGGTGGCGGGTGATCGAGCCCGTTCGGTTGAACATGCGTCATTCGCTGCGGGTGCACAGCGTGCGCCGGGAGGGGCCCGGGGTCATCTCCATCTATCTCAGCGGACGCAATCTGGAGCGCATCGGCGCGCAAGCCGGTCAGTTCTTCCTGTGGCGGTTCGTGACACCGAGCGGTTGGTGGCAGGCTCATCCGTTTTCGCTGTCGGCGGCACCCACGTCGACGCGGCTTCGGATCACCGTGAAGAGTCTCGGCGACTACACCTCCAGCCTGCCACGCATCAAGCGCGGCACACGCGTCTTCGCCGAAGGGCCGTACGGCACGTTCACCAGTGATCGACGTACGAGCCGGCGGGCGTTGCTCATCGCGGGCGGCATCGGCATCACGCCGCTGCGCGCGCTGCTCGAGACGTTCGGGCCCGACGACGACGTCGTGCTGTGTTACCGGGTCCAGCACTCCGAGGATGCCATCTTCCGCGAGGAGCTCGAGCGCTTCGCGACCGAGCGCGGCACGAGGATCCACATCATTCCCGGCACGGTGATCGGCGACGACCAAACGGACCTCCTCGGGGTTCCCGCGTTGCGAAGGGGCGTCCCCGACCTCACGACGCGCGACTGCTTCGTCTGCGGACCGCCGGGCCTCGTCGACGCAGTATGTCGACGGCTTCGGAAGTTGCACGTGCCGGGGAAGCAAATCCACTTCGAGCGCTTCGAGCTGTAGGACCCACGCATGCGACGCGTCGTCCCCGCCCTCATGCTCACGGTCATCGGTTTGGTCGGCCTCGCGTCGTTCAAGTCGAGCGCGCCGGCGACCAGCGCCGCCGCGCCGGGCCTGAAGGCGGCCGCGTCGCCGGCACCGGCAACCACCGCGCCGCCGGCGACCGCGCCGCCGCCTGCGGGTACCGGCACCCGTCCGGCGACGTCGCCGGCCACTGCCGCTCCGGCGGCGCAGACGTACGACGGCGACGCGGTCGACAACCGCTATGGCACCGTGCAGGTGCGCATCACGGTTCAGGGCAGTCACATCATCGCCGTCGATCCGATACAGATGCCCTACGACCGATCGCGATCGCAATACATCAGCGAGCAGGCCGCACCGTATCTGCACGACGAGGTGCTGCAGGCGCAGAGTGCCCACATCGACATCGTGTCCGGCGCGACCTACACGAGCGAGAGCTACATGCAGTCGCTGCAGAGCGCGCTCGACAAGGCGCACCTCTGATCGCACAATCGGTGACCGTGCGACGCGCCGAGGAGATGTGGGGCACCGTGATCACCGTCGACGTGCGCGACTGCCTCGACGAACGGGCGGTCGACGACTGCTACACCTGGTTCCGGCGCGTCGACGATCTGTTCAGCACATGGCGGGACGACACGGAGATCATGCGGATCGGGCGCGGAGAGCTCCGTGTTGCCGATGCGAGTCCCGAGGTTCGCACGATCCTCGAGCTGTGCGAGCAGATGCGTCTCGAGTCGAACGGGGCGTTCGACATCTCCGTGGGCGCGCGGGCCCGCGTCCCGCCGCGACCCGGTCTCGCGCCGTTGGACCCCTCCGGCATCGTGAAGGGATGGGCGGTCGCGCGCGCGGCCGATCGGCTGGCCGAAGCCGGCGCGCATTGCTTCTTCATCAATGCCGGAGGCGACGTGCTGGTGCGCGGCCGGCCGCCGGAGAGCGACGGCTGGCGGGTCGGCATCCAGCATCCATGGGAACGCGAGCGCGTCGCGACGGTGCTTCGTGTCACCGACGCGGCCGTCGCCACATCGGGACGGTACGAACGCGGCGACCACGTGCTCGACCCTCGCACGGGGCACCCGGCCGTCGGCCTGGCGTCGGTCAGCGTCGTCGGCGCCGACCTCGCCGTCGCCGATGCGTACGCGACCGCCGCGGTTGTGCTCGGGCCCGCCGAAGGCATGCGCTGGCTCGCGACCCGCGCCGGCTACGAGGGAATGGGCATCACCGACAATCGCACCGTGGTGTTGACGCCCGGCTTCGATCGTCATCGCGTGTCGTAGTGTTCGCGGTGGGCGCGGCCGATCACGAGTTCGTGCGACATACGGCGACAACATTGTCGCCGGGGGTCGCAAGAACCTATGACAGCAGCTTCTTCGGGTGGCGGCCGTCGACGTAGCCGATGAAGGGCTCCGCGATGTTGTACCCGAGCAGCTCTTGCAGGCGTTCGGGCAGGGTTCGTGCGACGTCGGGCGGCACGACGAGCACATGGTTCTCGACCGGACGCAACCACGCTCGCGAGTAGTGCATGACGACGCCGAGGCGTGTCTCGTCGGTGGTGTTCGCGCCGCCGCCGTGCCACACGCTGCCGAGATAGACGAGCGCGGCACCGGCCGGCATCTCGACCGAGACCGTCTCGGTGTCCGGGCCGGGAAAGCGATCGACCCATGTGTGCGACCCCGCCACGATGCGCGTGGTGCCGTTCGCTTTCGTGAACTCCTGGAGCGGCCACATGATGTTCACGACGAGCTCGGCGTGCGGGCGTGGAATGGGGTACGTCGCGTCGTCGGGGTGCAACGGCTGGCTGCGCTCCCCCGGGCCGATGTCGATCGCTGTCGGTGCGCTGAGCTGGTACTCGCCGAGCACCTCGTCGAGCAACGCGAGGATCGTGGGATGGGTCGCCATGACGTCGAGCGCCCGCGTCTTGCCGAACAGCGCATATACACGGCGCGTGTGACGTCCCTCGAAGTCGCCGCGCCCGTACGGAGTACCGACGAGGATTCGCTCGAGCTCGTCGCGCGCGTGCTTCACGTCGGCAGGGTCGAGCACGTCATCGATGAGCACGTAACCGTCGCGCCGGAGGTCGGCGAGCGCGTCTACCATCAGCCCGATCGTTCACCTTCCACAAGGGAATGTCAAGTGCCCGAACCCCAACCGCTGAACGCCACCCAGGGCGCCCTCCTCGGCTTGCTGCACGACCGTCCACAGACGGGCTGGGAGCTCGTGCAGGAGGCGAAGGCCGGCCTCGCCCGGTTCTGGAACGTGACCCAGAGCCATGTGTACCGGGAGCTCGGCGTGCTCGAGACGCGCAAGCTCATCAAGGCCGGTCCCGCAGGCCCGCGCGACCGCCGTCCGTTCACCATCACCGCGGCCGGAAGGCGGGCATTCCGCACCTGGATCAACGAGGACCCGGGCCCCGAGCAGCTCCGCTTTCCGCTCCTCGTGACGTGTTGGTTCGGCCGTCACCTCGACGCCGCCACGCTCGCGACGTTTGTCGAAAAGGCGCGCGCCGAGCACGGCGAGCGGCTCGCGCAATACCGCCGCATGCGTGCCGACGATCCACACGTCGCCGCGGTCGTCTCCTTCGGCGTGCACTACGAGCGAGCAGTCCTCGACTGGTTGGCGGAGTTGCCGTCCTAGACCGATGGGGGTTGGGGCGTGTGTGAGGTGCGGAAAACGCACCTCACACACGCCCCCTTTACGATCGGGGGATGCCCGACGAGAACTTCGTCCTGATCGACAAGCCGCGGCCGCATGTCGCGCTCGTGACGCTGAACCGGCCCGAGCGCATGAACGCGATGGCATTCGACGTGATGATCCCTTTGCGCGAGGCACTCGAGGTGCTGAGCCGTGACAACGACGTGCGCGTCGTCGTGCTCACGGGCGCCGGTCACGGGTTCTGCTCGGGCGCAGACCTCGAAGATTCGGGCGTCGTCCCCAACATCGAGGGCCTGACGGTGACATCGATCGCACGGCGGGCGCTGGAACTGCTCGACGACGTGATCATCGCGATTCGCAAGATGCACCAGCCGGTCATCGGCGCCGTCAACGGCGCCGCGATCGGCGGCGGGTTCTGTCTCGCGTGCGCGTGCGACATCCGCGTCGGTGCCGAGCGCGCGTATTTCCGGGCGGCCGGCATCAACAACGGGCTCACGGCCAGCGAGCTCGGAATCTCGTACTTGTTGCCCCGCGAAATCGGATCCGCGCGTGCGTTCGACATCATGTTGACGGGCCGGGACGTCGATGCGGACGAGGCCGAACGGATCGGTCTGCTCTCCCGGGTGGTCGCGGATGACCAATTGCTCGACGAGTGCTATGCGATCGCCGAACGGATGATCGGGTTCTCACGAGTCGGCGTCGAGGTCACCAAGCGGATGCTCTGGTCGAGCCTGGACGCCGGGAGTCTCCACGCGCACATGGACCACGAGGGCATCGCGCAGCTGTACGTGCGGCTCACCACCCAGAACTTCGAGGAAGCGGTGCGCGCACGCAGGGAGAAGCGAAACCCCGAGTACCGCGACTGACCCTTCGTCAGCTCCAGTAGCTCCCGTCGAGCATCTGCTCGAGCAGGTTGCGGAACATGACGAGGTCGTCGGGGTCGTCGGGCTTCTCCATCGTGCCGTAGGCGATGCCGCGCGTGCTCGTGCGAACCGACACGATCGCAAATCGCAGCGCCGCGAAGACCTCGAACCATTCGAGGTTCCGCACCGGCTGACCGCTGAGCTCCTCGTACTCGGCCATGATGGCGTCGCGTTGCATGAAGTCACCCATGCCGGTCATGCCGAAGCGCACAGCCATGTCGTCGAAGAAGTTGTGCAGGAAGATCATCCACGCGATGTCGACCTCGCGCGGTCCCATTGTCGCCATCTCCCAATCGAGCACGGCAACGGGCGTGAAGTCGCGGTAAAGGACATTCCCGACGCGCGCGTCCCCCCAGTTCAGCACGGTGTCACGCTCGTCCGGCCAGTGCTCCTCCAACCACGCGAACGTCGATTCGATCAGGGGATATGCAATGCCCTCTCTCGCCCACTCGTAGTACCAGCGCTCGTGCCCGAGTTGCTGCCGCAATGCCGTATCGCCGTGTTGGGGGCGCGCGAGGAACGACAGATCGACGTTTCCCGGGTTCAGCCGATGCAGCGCAACGAGCACTTCGAGCGTGCGCCGCTGCATCGCGGCCCGTTCGTCCGGCGTCGCGTCGGCGACCCAGCCCATGAAGACGTACGGCGGAATGTCGGGCGGCGCGTCGCCGTCGATGCGCTTCATCACGAGGAACTTCGTGCCGAGCCATTGCTCGTCGAGCTCGAGCCAGCGCACCTCGGGCGCGGGTACGTCGGTGTGTGCGCGCACGAGCTTCATGCACTTCGCCTGCAGCTCGATGTCGTACTCGGGGAACACGGGATATACGTCGGCGGTCGGGGCCAGCCGGGCCGCGTAACGCTCGGTCTCCCCTCCCGCCGTCATCTCGAACAGCACGGTCTCACTCGACATGCCATTGCCGGGTGCGGCGGCGTTCGCGACACGCGCGCCGGGGTGGACGACGGCACGCGCCCACCGTTCGAGGCGAGGACCGACCTCGCCGAGGTCGCGTCGCCACGGCGTGTCGATTTCGAGCGGGTTCTCGTCTGCCATTACACGTACACGCTACGCGCGAGGCGACGGGAAGTCGTCGGGCCGCACCGCGGCATCCGAACCCCCGTCCACGAACACGACCGAACCGCAGAAGAACGCGGCATCGGGCGAGAGCAGGTACACGAGCAGGCTCGCGATCTCGTCGGGGCGTCCCGGGCGGCCGATCGGCACCGGAAAGACGTCGGGGATCGAGAAGATGAAGTCCATGTCGTTCTTCGTCATCGGCGTATCGGTCACACCCGGGGCGACGGCGTTCAGCCGGATGCCGGCGCCGATCCAATCGGGCCCGGGCGCGTGACGGCGGACCCACCACGCGAGCGCGAGCTTCGAGGCGGGATACAGCACCAACCGGCCCGCGTGCCGGGCGGCGGCGGTCCGCGCCGCGTCCTCGTCTCCTTCGAGGATCGTGTCGACGAGCGCGACGGGCAACGCAGGTGTGGTCGTCGTCGAGTTGGAGCTGATCGCGACTGCGGACGCGTCGCGCCCACGGGCGAGCAGCGGCCGGAGACCCTCCAAGGTGGCGATCGCGCCGAAGTAGTTGATCGAGATGACATTCGGTTCGTCGCCCATCACGCCCGCGCCGGCGATCACTCCGTCGAGCACTCCGTCGGACGCATGTGCGACCGTGTCGACCATGTCCGCACGTCCGACCGGTGTCGACAGGTCGGCGATGACCTCGGCATCCCGCACGTCGACACCGATCACGCGGTAGCCGTTCTTCTCGAGGCGAGCGCGCGTCGCGGCACCGATCCCGCCGGCGGAGCCGGTGACGGCGATTGTGCGCTCGCTCATCGCGGTCCCGCGCGGTCGAGGTACCAATGGCGGCCCGCGGAGAAGAGCCAGGCGTCGCCCATCGGCGTGAAGATGAATCGCGTGATCGCCCGCTGCCCACCCTCTTGATCGCCGTAGAGGAGATCGACCTGGAAGCGGCGAGGATGGGTCACGATCTCGTAGAGCTCGGCGCGATCCTCGTCATCACCATCGCGTATCGCGCCCTGCCAGAACCCGCTGTCGCCGGGCGCGATGTACAAGTCCCTCGATTGGCGCCGGAACCGCTCCGGCGCCGGCGGGCTCTGCTGCGCCACGGGGTCCCACTCGGTCAGCACGTGCCAGCCGTGCAGCACGGCCATGCCCGCGCCTGCATTGCGGAGCGCGGCCGCGAGATAGATGACGCCGTCGGCTTCTTCCACCGCTCCCCGCCCACCCACGACTTTGGTGATGTGCTCGTCGACCCACGTCACCTTCTCGATGACGTCTTCAGGGCGGGCCGCCAAGAGCAGCGGCCGCAGCCCAGTGAGCAGCGACGCCTCGGCCACGCGCGCGGCGCGGTTCGCGGACCGGACCGACGCGAACGTCGCGGCAGCGAGCACGAGCGTCCCGCCCGCGGTCGCCAGCGATGAGATCGTCGTCCAGTCGGCCACTTCAGCCGAGACTACGGCACCCTTCCACGGCGGCGGTTGCCCGCGTGGAACAATCCCCGCGTGCACGACCGGATGACGCGCCACCGGCGCGCCTGCGACGACTTCGCGCGGGTGGCGCGAGCTGTGCGACCGGAGGGATGGTCGGCGCCGACGCCGTGCACCGACTGGACGGCGCGCGACTTGGTGGAGCACGTCATCGGGTTCCACGAGTTCCTGCTGTTGCGTCCACTCGGCGTACGTGCGCACCGGCCGCGCGAGGATCCAGCTGCTCGTTGGGAAGCCACGGCCGCCGCGCTGTTCGACGCGCTCGCCGTCGAAGGTGTGGTCGACCGGGCAACCGAGCTCCCGGGCGGCGGGCAGAGCACCCCGCGCCAGATGCTCCCCGCCCTGACGACCGACGTGCTGGTGCACACATGGGACCTGGCGCGGGCGACCGGCGTCGCGGTCACGCTCGACGAAGAACTGTGCGCGGACGCATACGCGGCGGCGCGTGGCGCGAACATCGGACGCGATTCGGGCATGGTCGGACGCGAGGTACCGGTCGGCGACGACGCCGACACGGCGACGAAGCTCGTCGCCCTGTACGGCCGCGACCCCTCCTGGACGCCGCGCCGAGCGTCATAGAAGACTCGCCGCATGAGCATCTCCCAGCTCCTCGACGCCGCCGGCGCGCTCGTCGAGAGCGGTGCGACGCCGGCGTGTCAGGTCGCCGTCGCGCGTGACGACGAGCTGCTGTGCTTCGAGACGTTCGGCGCCGCGACCGACGAGAGCCGCTTCTGCGTATGGTCCGCAACGAAGCCGATCGTCGCGTCGGCGGTCTGGGTGTTGATCGGCGACGGTCTTCTCGAGATCGAACGTCCTGTCGCCCACTACATCCCGGAGTTCGCGACCAACGGCAAGGAGGCAATCACCGTCGAGCAGGTGCTGCTCCATACGGCAGGCTTCCCCAACGCGCCGATGGATCCCGTCGAAGGCGCCGACACCGTCACGCGCGTCAAGCGCTTCACCGAGTGGCGGCTCGAGTGGGAGCCCGGCTCGCGCTTCGAGTATCACGCGCTCGCCGCGCACTGGGTGCTCGCGGAGCTGCTCGAACGCCTGTCGGGTGAGGGCGCCGACTTCCGTGACGTGATCGAGGCACGCATCTGCGAACCGCTCGGCCTGCCGCGTCTGCTCGGCATCCCCGAAGAGGAACAGGGCGACATCGTCGACGGCGTGCCGCTCGGCGAAGCTTCCTCGACCAGCCCGATCGACCTCGACCCGATGCAGTTCAACAACCCCGCCGTGCGCGCCGCGGGAGTGCCGGGCGGCGGCGGTCACATGACCGCGGCGACCATGGTGCGGTTCTATCAAGCGCTGTTGCACAACCCGGATGGGTTGTGGGACGCCGACGTGCTCGCCGACGCCGAGACCAACATTCGTTGCCGGTACCCGGACCCGTTGATGAACGTCGCGGCCAATCGGTCGATCGGTCTCGTGCTCGCAGGTGATGACGGTTTTCATCAGTTCCGGTACGCGATGTTCGGCAAGGACGTCTCGCCGCTCGCGTTCGGGCACGCCGGTGCCTTCTCTCAGGTGGCGTGGGCCGATCCGGCAACGGGCACGTCGTTCGCGTTCCTGAAGAGCGGCTTGCAGGCGGACATGTTCGCCGACGCGGTCAACGTGCTCCCGCTCTCCGACCTGGCTGCCGCTCTCACCTAGCGAAGGATTCGCGCGTGCGTACACCGATCGCCGACCGGCTGGACATCGAGTTCCCGATCTTCGCGTTCTCGCACTGCCGCGACGTCGTGGCCGCGGTCAGCCGGGCCGGTGGTTTCGGTGTGCTCGGCGCGCTCGCGTTCAGTCCCGACGATCTCGAGATCGAGCTGCGCTGGATCGACGAGCACGTCGACGGCAAGCCGTACGGCGTCGACATCGTCATGCCGATGAGCTACGTCGGGAAGGGTGGCGGCACCGACGCGAGCCTCGACAACCTCGAGGCGATGATCCCGCAGCAGCATCGCGACTACGTCGAGCACCTGCTGGACGCGCACGGCGTGCCCCCGCTGCCGCCCGATCTCGACGAAGGCACCCTGAAGGCGGCCGGGCTGAAGGTCGACGAGGAGGCGCCCGGTCAGGTCGAGGTGTCGCTCGCGCACACCGGCGTCAAGATGCTCGTGAACGCGCTCGGGCCGCCGCCCCCCGAGATCGTGCGGCTCGCACACGAGCACGACCTGCTCGTCGGCGCGCTCGTCGGCGCCAAACAACACGCGGAACGGCAGGTCGCGATAGGTGTCGACGTGATCGTTGCGCAGGGCACCGAAGCCGGCGGGCACTGCGGCGAGATCTCCACGATGGTGCTCATCCCCGAGGTGGTCGATGCGGTCGGGTCCGAGGTCCCGGTGCTCGCCGCGGGCGGCATTGCAACGGGCCGGCAGATGGCCGCGGCGCTCGCACTCGGCGCGCAGGGGGTGTGGACGGGATCGATGTGGCTGACGGTCGCGGAGGCGAACACGTCACCGGTGGTGATGGAGCGCCTGTTGGAGGCGACGTCGCGCGACACGGTGCGCTCGCGCGCGTACACCGGGAAGCCCGCGCGACAGCTGCGCAGCGCTTGGACGGAGGCATGGGACTCGCCGGCGTCTCCGGGCACGCTGCCGATGCCGCTGCAGGGCATCCTCCACCAAGAGGCGGCGCGCCGGTTCATGCGCGCGAACAACAAGGAGCTCACCGGCTTCCCGGTCGGCCAGATCGTGGGCCGCCTCAATCAGGTCCGTCCGACCAAGGATGTGATGTTCGACATGGTCGAGGAGTGGATCGCAACCACCGAGCGCCTCAACGGTCTCCTCGGCTGACGCGGCGGGCGTGTGTAGGGTGCGTTTTCCGCACCCTACACACG
>JBBQXS010000031.1:0-56601 GCA_038209365.1 Acidimicrobiia bacterium
TGGTCTGCCGAAGGGTGCCTATCGGGTCCCGAGCGGCGACTACGTCGTTCAATCGATCGGATCGCCGGACAAGCGTGGCCGACAGCTGCGGATCAAAGCGATCCACCGCACCGAGCCCGACGCGGCCAAGGTTGCCGAGGCTCTGATCGCCCTGGCCATTGATCGGGCTCACAACCAGAACCGTCACGCACAGAACTGACCTTGACCAAACGCACGTCCGCTTTCACAATGACGTGCAGGTCTGACATGTGTCGGGGTGTAGCGCAGTTTGGTAGCGCGCCGCGTTCGGGACGCGGAGGTCGTCCGTTCAAGTCGGATCACCCCGACCAGGATCGCTGATTTGTTTCAGCTCTTCGACGACACTCGCCGCTTCTGCTGACCACCACGACGAATCACAAAGCCGATTTCCGGCAGAGCCGTGCGTAGGTAGCGACGATCAACCCCGAACTTCTCACCCACGGCGATCAGGTTGATACCACTCTCATAGAGTCGACCGGCGTCATCGAGTTCCTCCGAGCTGAGCGTCCGACCACGCCATCGTTGGCCCGGGACTCCCCGGCGCTTCAAGTGGGCCATAACCGTGTTGCGGCCAACGCCGAAACGGGCTGCCAGGACGTCGATCTCCAGGCCACCCCGGCGCAAGGTCACGAGCTCGGCTACCTCCGCCTCGGTCAATCGGCGAAGACGCCGCACCGACCGGGTAGGTCGAGCGGGTGGGCCATCACGCCCGCTACCAGCGAGAATGGCCCGAAGTTTGGTAGCGATGTCGAGTTTGGAGTAACGGCCCAGGAGCTCGACTCGTGTTTCCCTCTTGATCGAACCCTTTGCGCCGCGACTTTTCGCAACGGGAGCTGTCCGCCGTCCGACGTGAAAACGTGGTCAGTCAGCGTGTGAACAGGTAGACGGCGCAGCCCCAGACAGCGGCAAAACAGATGATCCCGATGAGCCACTGGGTGATGGTCTCAGTTCTGTCTCCGTGGAGATCCACTCGGCGACCTTAACCCGATGCGGGATTCTTCGCGTCCAAACTCAGACGTTGATCCCGCAGCAGCAAGGGCAGCCGTCGTGGTAGCGCCAACACTCGTAGGGGTCGCCGTGGTGTCGTAGCTCCCGCCCGCGGCACCCTTCGGGTTCGTCGTCCTCGGGCGGTCGGCAGTTCTGTCCGCGTTCCTTCTACTCGGTGAGCGTCTCGATGATGGCCGTTGCGTGGAACGGTTCGGGCATGGCAGCAATCTCGTCGGCGAGGCGTCGCGCGGCGCGGTGTTCGGAGCTTTCGGGCGCGATCACGGCGCGGACCGCATCACGGATCGCGGATGCCTCGAGATCGCCGGGACGGACGACGCGCGCGACCCCGGCTTTCTCGCATGCGAGCGCGTTCTCGAACTGGTCGGCGCCCAGCGGGATAACGACCAGGGGCAGAGCCGCGTTGAGAGCCGCGAGCATGGTCCCCGATCCGCCATGACAGATCACGGCGTCGCAGCGATCGACAAGCGGACGCAGTGGGAGCCATTGGTACACGTGCACGTTCGCAGAACGTGGAGCCAACGCCGCGGGGTCGTTGTTGGAACCGATTGTCACGACCACGTCGATGTCGTCTGCGGCGACGGCGTCGAGCAGCACCTCGAACGTCGCGAGCTGGTTGAAGATCGGCACCGTGCCGAGCGTCAAGTACAGGATCGGACGGTCACCGAGGGAAGCGATCTCTGCGGGCAGCGCGTCGGAGGTTCCTCCCGGAATCTCGGGCCGGATCGGTTGCACGACGCGCGCCGGAGCCTCTTCGCCGAGCCGCAAACTCGGCGGGCATGGATCGAGGAAGCAATCTCGGTAGATCCCCGCGTGCGCGTCCGCGGGCAGGCCAGCGGCCTCCCAAAGCGGCGCGACCGGCTCCGCCAGCGCGCGCACGATCGCGTCGTCGAGAAGCTGTGCGAAGCCATAGGTAACGCTCGGGATACCTCGTTCGGCAGCGACGATCGGCGACGCCGCCTCCACTGGTGGGTGCACCACGGCATCGGGAACGAACTCGTCGGCAATGCCGCGCAGTTGCGGCAGCAAATCGGGCGCGAATACCTCGCCGAACATGACCGACCCGAAGACAGGACCCGCACCCGGCGATTCCGCCGCGGCAGGATTGGCCATCGTCCGCATGACCGCTTCCATCGCCGACGGACCGACAACCGTCGCGTCCAACCCGACGCCCTCGACACGCCGTTGCACGTCGGGACCAACCGCCAACAGCACGTCGTGGCCCCGCTCACGCAACGCACGCGCGATCGGCAAGAGCGGACCCACGACACCCTCCATCGGCCTCGATGTACACAGAACGCGCATGCCAATGCTCCTCGGCCGTATGTTGCAACCGGCCTCCCGCACCGTCCGGCGCTGTCGGTCGGTGCACGTTAGCTGTTCACAGGAACGCCCCCCACGGAACCTCGATCTGCAGTTATGCGCGCGGTTCGAGTGCAAGTTGCAGCTCGACGACCCACGTGTTTCTCGGTCCGTCGCAGTCGAGATAGATCTCCCGAAGCTCGCAGATATGGCGCAGCACGCTCGCGTGTTGATCGGTTTTTTGGCGTATCTCTATGCGACTAGAGGTTGCTGGCGCAGGTGTTGCCGTCGTTGTCGCTGTTGGTGCCGTCAGGGCAGGTCGTGCTCAACCACGTCACGGCGGTGACATTCGTGTGGTCGATCTGGGCGCCGTCGAGGGTCGCGAAGGCCAGGTTCGCGTTTTGGAGGTCGGCGTGGCGGAGGTCGGCCAGACTCAGGTTCGTTGGCACGACGGGAAACAGCGGAAGTCCGAGCGCGGACATGTCGGCCCGGGAGAGGTTTGCACGGTAGAGGTTGGCTCCGGCGAAGTTCACGCCGTTGAGGTGCAGGCCGGAGAGGTCGGCGTGCGCGAGATCGGCTCCGACCAGGTTGGTCCCGCTGCACACAGCTCCTTGAATATGTCCGAAGGAACATTCGCCGAACGTTGCGGATCTGAGCGTGGCGTGGATCAGATTCGTCTGTGCGAGGTCGGCCCAGGAGAGATCGGTGTTCGAGAAGTCGGCACCGACGAGCGTCGCGCCTTGCATGATGACACCGCCGCATACGAACACGACACCAATGCCATCGCCGAAGTCGAGCGAGTTGCAATCCGATGCGCGGGCGCCGGTCAGGTTCGCGAACGTCAGGTCGGCGTTGTCGAAGCGGGCAAGCTCGCACGTTGGGCCGTTTATCGTGAAGAAGCATGTCGCGAGCGACGCGTTCGAGAGGTTCGCGCGGCGCATCTTCGTAGACGTGAGGTTCGCGCCGAAGAGTGCGGCGCCGGTGAGCGTGGCGCGGGTCAGGTTGGCGTGGCTGAGATCGGCGGCATCGCATCGCACGGAGAAGTCGGGTTGCAGGATGCATGTGGCGACTGATGCGTTCGAGAGGTTCGCGCGCACCAGCGTCGCCAGCGTAAGGTCGGCGCCGACGAGATTCGCGCCGCTCAGGTTCGCAAACGAGAGGTTGACGCCCGACAAGTTTGCGCCTTGCAGGTCGGCACCCGGGCAGTTCGTGAAATGCGTCCGCGTCGGCTGCGCGACGACGGTGCAACCGTTGATGATCGAGTCCGCGAACGCCGAAGACGCGTCGACGGTCGTCAGCGCGACGGACACGACGAGGATCACGGTGCAGGCAACCGAGAAACGACGCCGACTGCGGCTGGGCGAAGCTCTCCACCACCGACCGGAACGCTTCACACGCACTCGGTTCTGTCCCGGAGCGGCGCCGCACCACACAAGATCACAATCAACAGCGCGGCTCCGACAACGTCAAGCCAACCTGTCGATCCTTGACGCAAACCAGATGTTCGCAGGATCACGGCCCAGCAGATCGCATCAGTTCTGTGCGCCCCTCGAATTGCTCAGGGCCTGTCGCAGTAGCCGGCGCCGTAGAGGTAGGAGTCGCCGATGCGCCGCACGTTGATGTTCCACCCGAGGTCCCGCAACGTGGCTGCCAGTTCTTGCGGCTCCCAGAAGATCTTCACGATGTCGAACTCATGTCCGTCGCGGAGCCTTCGGCGCGCAATGGGAACACCAGCCGCAACGCGAATGTCGTCGTAGTGCGCTACTCGGTCGTCCTCGTCAACGAAGGCCACCCTCCCGTTCGGCCGCAGACAGGCGCGCACGAGCCGCCAGAACGGCTCGAACAGGGCGGGCGGAACATGTGACAGCAGGAAGCCGAAGAACACGACGTCGTAGGTCGCATCGGGCACCCATTCGAACAAGTCAGCTTGGATGTAGCGGACGGTTGGCCAGGCGACCTCCGACTCGTTGCGCGCGAGCATCTTTCGCGAGGAGTCAACTGCCGTCAGCAATCGAGCGTGTCGCGCGAGTTCGCGAGTAAAGCCACCTGGACCGCACCCCAACTCCAGAACCGCACCCGTTGGCTCCAGCTCGTCGACAATCGCTCGGAGGTCCAAGTCGCGTTGGGCTATGCCGGTGTCACGCCCCTTGCGATCAGACGGACCGCCAGTGAGATAGTCGGGTGCCCACAGGTCATAGAAGCGCTTCTGCGACTCGATGACCGAAAACGTCAGATCGTCCTCACCCGGCGCAGCCACGCGCACATGTAACCAACACCGGGCTCGCGGATCCACGTCGAGGTCGGGGTCTCAGGGTTGCATTGTCTTCCCGGCCGGTTCGGGTGGTGACGTCACGATGACTGCCGTTACAGACCGCCAGCATTCGTCGTCGCCCTGGCGACCGTGCAACCGAAGGCGTACCGTTCGATGGGCTGCTGCCGTATGGCGTCCCAAGAAGGGGGTACCTGTGCTGCGTATGTACAAGACTTCAGGGGCGGAGGCGTTGGACCTCTTCTACAGCGGCGATCCTGCTGCGTTCGCGCAGGGTGTCGGGTGGATGACCGCGAATCCCAACTCGCTTCCCGACGCCGCAGAACAGATGGAAAACGCCGGTAATCTCGGTCCCGGCAACGCGCAAGCGCTCCGAGACGGCTGGACCGCGCCGCCTGTCGGCCACCCGCTTCACGGCAAGAATGTCGAACGAACAATGCGGCAGGGCTATGAGCGGGCCATCCTCCTCGCACAACACGGGAATAAGCGGCTCGAGACGTTTGTCGTCACGGGCACAGGATCTGATTTCCACGTCCAGGTTTCCAACGGGAGCTCAGCCGTCTCGGTCTTCATCGTCCTGCCTCGAGAGAGCAATGGCTCGACAAACGCGCAAGCAACAAGTTGGGTCTTCCGAATCGGGAGTGCAGACGCAGGCCTTCCTGAGGAGATCGTCGATGACGACGATCCTCCCGTCGTGAGGGTAAGAGTCAGCGGCTCCGAGGAAGCGGCGCTTGCCGCAGAATCTCTCACGAGCGCGTAACCCCCCGGCGGGCGACGCATTTCGCTCTCCAACGGAGAGGACAATCTCTCAACGAGCCGTAGGTCAACGTCCGACGAGGTCCAAGCCACCAGCACCGTCAACGTCCGGCCCCGCGCCACACCTCGACCCTACGCCAATGACCCACGTGACCGGGAGCTTCGCGAGTGGCACCTAAAAGGTGCGCTGCACACGGCGGCGCCGAACTCGGCTTATAGCCACGCCAATGTTCACTCGTGATTTGGGCCAGTGAGTCAAAGGGCTCCGCGGGGTGCCCGTTCGATATCTTGCTCACGTGCGCGCGAACAGATGGAAGAAGTTACTGGGCGGAAAGTCCGACCGCTTCTTTGGGCGTGCCATACGCCCGAGGGCGCGTCGATCGAACGATCGTGATTGGTCGCACAGCGTCGCCGGCTACGAGCGACATGTTGCCGCGCTCGGCGAAGCGAGTAATCGGAGCGCCGCGCGTCCTGAGTGAGGCGTTCCCCCTTCGCCGGCTTCGCCCCCCCGGCTAAGACCGAGCCGTGATGGTGGAGGTCTCATGAAGCGGTACGAGGTCAGGTGGCGGTCGTGACAGGCGCGTCCACGCCCGACGCCGGCGTCGTACGCGCTCCTTGCTCCAAACGCCTCAACCCCACGTCGAGCGCAACCGCGGCGAGCAACACGATCGGGACGTCCGCGGGCGCACGATAACGACTCGAGCCGAACGAGATGGCGACACCGATCGCGACGGTGACGAAGACGGCGATGAACGCGAGCAGTGAGACCTTGCGTCGCCACAGGATCACGAAGCCTGCGATCGCGGCTACCGCGAGTGCCCAATACGCGAGGAAGCCCAGTTGGATGACTCGGAGCGGTGTGCCGCGGAAGGTGTCGAAGCGCATGTCCTGGAACGGACGGAAGATTCCCCACGCTCGTCCTTCGCGCGCGGCGATCACCACGGGCACCCGACCCTTGTGCTCTTTCATGTAGTCGATCGCCTCGTGGCGCATCGCGGAGTCTCGCGTCGACGCGTCGCCGCCCGGCCCGGGGTCGTTGTTGGGACTGGCCACGCGGCACGCAGGGTCTCCGAGACCGAGACGTGTCCCGAAGTACGACGAGTCGCAGTTTGCTTCGACCATCGTCTGTCCGAGCTGGGTCGAGAGCAGCACCGGATCCTTGAAGCGCGCCGTGTTGTAGATCGTCCAGGGCGCAATCGTGGCAGCGACGACCAGCACGCTGGCAATCAGCCAGATCCAACGCCGGCGCCGAGTGATCCCACGCGCGAGCAGCAGCAGCGGCGCGAGGAGCGCAGCGATGAGCACGACCTGTTCGGACCGTGTCAGCGCGAGGAGCCCGACAGAGAAGCCGACGGCGAGCGCGCGCGGCAGGCTCGGCTGGTCTTGGAACCGGAGGGTCAAGAGCATGAGCACCGCGACACCGAGCAGAGCGAGTGCCTCGGACATCAGCTCCCACTCGTAGATGATGAATGTCGGCGTGATCGCGGCGAGCGACGCCGCGATCAGTCCCGCGCGGACGCCGCCGATCCGCCGCCCCGCACAACCGACGACCGCGATCGTCGCGCTGCCCACGACGGCGGCGAGCAACTGTTGCTCGAGAATCGTCCGAAGACCGAAACGGGCGAGCAGCGCGAGGGTCAGCGGCCAGAGCGGCGGGTGCGCAGCGGACGGCACCGAGCTTCCCGACTGCAAGAAATCGCTCGGAGTGATGAAGCCTTTGCCATCCGCGATCAGACCCGCGATGACGTGGTAGTAACGGCCGTCGCCGTTGATGGTTCCGTTGCGGAAGGCGTAGAGGTAGGCGATCCGCACGAGGAACCCGAACCCCGCGATCAGCGCCACCTGGATTGCAAAACGTCGGTCGGCCGGCTGTCGAGGCGCAACAATCTCATCGCCGACCAATTCGTCGTCGAGTTGCATCGCATCGACGCGTGCGATCGGCGCCTCGTCATACGCATCACGCGACACGGACAAATACTGCCCCAGGCGCCTCGAAGGGCGGGGCGCGCGGCTTCAGCCCCGTGTGCGGGGCCGCGGTGGCCGCTCCTCGTGCGGAATGCCAAGAGCGTCGACGCGGCGGGCCACGTCCGCCACAACGCTGTCGACCTCGGCGTCGGGACGGACGCCGACACGGTCGACGGCCCACGCGGCGAGGATGTCTCCGAGGCGGTCGAGATCTCCGGCGGCGCGAAGGATCTCGACGACATCCGCATGCTCGGGCGAAGCGACGCCGTCCTGGAGCACCTGCCAGAGAGCCGGACCTTCGCGTTCGAGGATCGCGGCATGCTGATTGAGCGCCCATTCGACGCGGCGAAGAAGGTTGAGGATGTCGTTCACGCGCTGAGGCTGTGCTTGTGCGTACCTGACGAGCGCGGCGCGCAAACTCCAATCGTTCGTGCGGCCGCGTTCGGCGAAGTCGACCAGACGGGCGAGTGCCGGTGGCTCGATTTCGGCTGTCACCTCACGCACCTTAAGACCGCGAGCGCCGGCTACGCCGCCTGGCGCACGCGTCCCCGCAGTGCCGCGAAGCACATGGCCATGCTGATCGCCCCGACCACGCCGATCGCGACCAATGCCTGCGCCAGGTCGCCCCACTTCCAGCTGTCGGCGAGCACCAACGAGCGCAGGCCGTCGAGGATGTATGTCACCGGGTTGAACGCCGACACCGTGTGCAACCAACCCGACAACTGCGCGCGCGGCACGTACGACGACGTCAAGAACAAGAACGGGAAGAACAGCAGGAAGCTCGAGTTCACCGCGGCGGGATTGCCGGTCTTCAACGCGATCGCATATCCGAAGCCGGCGAACGCGAGGCTCCACAGCGCGGCCAGGCCGATGAACATCAGCACTCCGATCGGGCCGCCGTGGAATCGCACGCCGAGAATCAATCCCAGCCCGATGATCGGCACCGTCAATACCGCCGACACCGCGACGTCGGCCGCCATGTGTCCCAACAAGATCGCCGTGCGTCGCACGGGCGTCAGCAACAGCCGGTCGAAGTACTTGTTCTGAACGTCGAGCACGATCGCGCCGGCCCGTGACACGCCCGTCACACCGAGCAGCACAGCCGTCGCCATCTGAAACGCGGTGTAGTCGAGACCGGGCACCGCCTCGGTCAGCCGTTGCAACGTCGCGATGTTCACCACGAAGAAGAACAGGGCAATGAACACCGGGGGTATCACGACTTCGACATCACGAGGAACTGCACGCAACGCACGCCCGGCGATTGACCGGAGATCGCGCACGAACTCGGCCGGCTTGGCCCGAGCAACCTCGAGAACCGCGGTGTCGGTCACGGTGGTCATTTCGCGTCTCCTTCGATGTGGCTGCCGGTCAGGTCGAGGAACACGTCGTCGAGCGTGGGCGTGCGCAGCGTGAGATCGCGCACGTGGACTCCGCATGACGCCAGCGCGAGCGCGACCGGCGAAATCGTCGCCGAGCCGTTGTCGGTCGCCACCACGAGCTCGTTGCCGTGCGCCTCGACGCCGCGTACGCCGTCGACCGTCGCGACCGATGCCGCAACAGCAGATGCTTCGCCGTCGACGCGCGCCACGATGACGTCGGTACCGACCGCGCGCTTCAGATCGTCGGGCGTTCCCTCCGCGACGATGTTCCCGTTGTTGATGATGCCCACGCGATCGGCGAGCGCGTCGGCCTCTTCGAGGTACTGGGTGGTCAGAAAGATGGTCATTCCGAGCTCTTCGTTGAGGCGCCGCACTTCGGCCCACACGCGCAGGCGGCTCACCGGGTCGAGGCCGGTCGTGGGCTCGTCGAGAAACAGGACGTCGGGGTTGTGCACCAGCGCGGCCGCGAGATCGAGCCGGCGTTGCATGCCTCCCGAGTACGTCTCGATTCGGCGGTCGAGCGCATCGCCGAGGTCGATGAGCTCGGCGAGCTGCTCGACCCGCTGCTTCACCACGCGCGTCGACAGCCCGTACAACGAACCCTGCAACCGCAACAGCTCCGCGCCGGTCTGCTTGGGATCCAACGACACGTCCTGCAACGCGGCACCGATTCGCAAACGCACCGAGCCGGGATCGGCAGCGACATCGAAACCGGCGACAACCGCGCGCCCGCCGGTCGGCGCGAGCAACGTGCACAACATCCGGACGGTCGTCGACTTGCCGGCGCCGTTCGGCCCGAGGAAGCCGTAGATCTCGCCCTCTTCGATCTCCAGGTCGAGATGTTCGACCGCCGTGTTGCCGTTGAAGACTCGTTGTAAGCCTTCGGCGCGAATTGCCGCGTCGTGCGAACGCGAGTGCATGCGTCTGCTCCTGTTCGAATGTCGCTCATGACGACTCGCGGTCAGCACGGAAGTCATCGCGCACCGGCCGGAAGCTGCTGCAACGCCCAACCGTTGCCGTCGGGATCGGTGAACCACGCGAACGACCCCCACGGGAACTCCTTCACGTCGCTCACGTCGACCCCCCGCGCGAGAAGCTCTTGGCGCGCGGCCTCGACGTCGGCGACGACCATCTGCAGTCCTTCGACAGATCCCGGTGTCGCCCCCGTGATGCCCTCGCCGATCGCGATCGAACACGCCGAGCCCGGGGGCGTGAGCTGCACGAAACGCAGTTCGTCGCTCACTCGGGCGTCGACGTCGGCGGCGAAACCGACCTTTTCGGTATAGAAGGCCTTCGAACGGTCGACGTCCGACACCGGCACCGCCACCAGCTCCAGCTTGAAGTCCATCGGATGAGCTCCTCTCGATTCGGGTCTGTCCCCATCATGAGGTCTAAAGTGGTCACCAACTGACCAGGTTCTCTGGCATTCTGGAGACATGCGCGCCGACCGCCTCGTGGCCACCCTGCTGTTCTTGCAAGCGCGGGGCCGCGTCACCGCCGCCGAGGTCGCGGCCGAGCTCGAAGTCTCGGTGAAGACGGCGCGACGCGATCTCGAGGCGCTGTCGATCGCGGGCATTCCCGTGTACTCACAGGCCGGGCGCGGCGGCGGGTGGGCACTGGTCGGCGGTGCGCGCACCGATCTCAGCGGGCTCACCGCCGCGGAAGCGCGCACGCTGTTCCTCGTCGCCGGCCCCTCGTCGGCCGTCACCCCCGCGGCGAAGGCCGCGTTGCGAAAGCTCGTGCGCGCGCTCCCCGAGACGTTTCGTGCCGAAGCGGAGAAAGCCGCGTCGGCGATCGTGCTCGATCCCGCGCGCTGGGGCGGCAAGGCTCCGTCGACGCCGCCGCATCTCGAAGCACTGCAGCAGGCGGTGATCGAAGGTGTGCAGATACGTCTCGTCTATACCGACGCCCGCGGCTCGGTCACGGAACGCACGGTGCATCCGTTGGGGCTCGTGTCGAAGGGTACGACCTGGTATCTCGTCGGCGACACGGATGCGGGCCGGCGTACGTTCCGCGTTTGGCGCGTGCGTTCCGTCGAGCTCACCGGCGAGGCCGCGGTGCGGCCGCCCGGCTTCGACTTGCAACGCGCGTGGGACGAGATCGTCGCGAGCCTCGACGAACGCCGCGGCCTCCGTCACGTGAATGCGTTGGCCGATCCGGAGGCAATCAAGTGGCTGCGCGCCCAGTTCGGCACGCGCGTGACGTTCGGCGAAACCGGTCCCGACGGACGGATCAACGTCGACATCGCATTTCCGGCGACGCACGAAGACCCCGCGCGCGAGCTCGCCGCGTATGCCGACTCGCTCGAAGTGCTTGCCCCTGATGTACGCGAACGCATGGCTGAGTTCGGCCTCATGCTCGCGGCTCGACACGCTGGCTGAGACAATTCAGATCACCGCGTGAAGTCCTTCGTCAGGGTGCGACGATCTCGGGCGTCGACAGTGATTGCGCGCCGGTCCCGCGGGCGTTGGTCGCGTTGACCACGAACGAATAGGACGTGCCTGACATCAAGCCGGTAACGGTGACAGCCCTCGCGCTACTTGCGACGGTCTTCGTGCCGACAGGCTTGGTCTTGTAGCGGGTCGTGATGATGTAACCGGTGATCGCCGAGCCGTTGGCGCTTGTCGGGGGACTCCAGGAAACGGTGATCGCCCGGCTGCCGGGACCGGACGTCCCACCGACCCCCTTCGGTGCAGTAGGAGCGCCGACGACGACGGTCGGTGTCACCTTCGTCGCTCCAACTCCCCGCGCGTTCAACGCCGACACGATGAACGTGTACGCGCTGCCGTTGGTCAGACCGGGGACACTGCCGAACCTGGCACTGGCCGGGAACGTGACCGGAGAGCCCGTGAAGAACCCGGCGCGGGGCGTGACTCGATAGCCGGTGATCGCCGACCCGTTCGCGTTCGTCGGGACGGACCAGCCCACGAGGGCGCTGCCGTTGCCCGGTGTTCCCGACACGGTCGGTGGCGCGGATGGTGTCCCGATGGTGACCGTCGGTGTAGGCCGCGACAACATGCCGTTGCCTATTGCATTCGTCGCGAAGACCTTGAACGTGTAGACGTCGCCGTTGGTCAGGTTCGTGACGGTGCCCGACGTCGCGTTGGGCGAATACGTCCACGCCGGGAGCGCGGTCGTGCCCTTGTATGGCACCACCTTGTAGCTGAGGATCGGCGAACCACCCGTGCTGAGCGGCCCCGTCCACGTCACAGTCGCCTGTTTGTCGTCGCCGGTCACGCCGATGCTGCGCGGCGGGTAGGGCGGCACGTTTTGCAAGGTGGTCGTCGGATGCACGGGCAACAACAACGGTGGGAGCGGCACCTGGTTGAAATCGAACTCGGAGAGAAGGTCGCCGAGTATGGGAACCCGCTCACGCACGGTCGGACGCGAGTCGGGTCGGCCATCGGTCGCCGGGTCGAGACGCTGCCCACCCAGGAAGACGTCTTCGATGAACTTGATGTACGCGTCGAAGCTCAACGTCTGGTGGTCGACGTAGCCCCTCTTCGCATACGGACTGACGAGGAAGCCCGGTACCCGCAAGCCATAGCCGTTCTCGTCGACGGTGGGCGGTGCGACGTGATCGAGGAAGCCGCCCCAGTCGTCCCACGCGACGAAGATCGCCGTCGATGACCAATCGGGGCTGTTCCCCACCGCGTTCACGATGCTGGTCACGAACGACTGACCCGCGCTCACCGAGCCGAGCGGCGCGTGCTCACTCACGTCCCCTGACGGCTGGATCCACGACACCGCGGGCAAGGTCCCGGCCTTCGCGGCGCGGTAAAAGTTCTCGATGGACTGTACGTTGCCGACCTGACCGTTGTTGCGCACGGTGTCGAAGTACGGCAGCGGGTTCCAGATGCCGGGGGTGTACGGCTGCTGGTCAACCGGCGCGCACGACAGCGCGGCGTCGTCGGCGCAGTCCGGCTCGTTGCCCGACACGACGTAGTAACGCCACGAGACCTGCTGCTTGTGCAGGAGGTAGGTGAGGTCGGTCCACGCATAGATCGGCGAAAACGGATCGAGCTTCACGTCTGTGGGATCGGCGAAGTTGTCCGGATGCTTGCCGTTCATGTCGAGATCGCTGACACAACTCATCGGGTCGTGGCTCGAACAGGTCGCCGCCCACCCCGACACCTTGAACAGATGCGCGGGCATACTCCATGACGCGTTCGGCTGAAACATGCGATCCTGCAGCACGAAATTCTGCGCGTACTTCCAGTAGTTCGGGATGTCGCTGGCGGTGTGGTAGCCGAGGACGTTCAGCGGGTTGTACGGGCAGCCCGCGGGCGAGTTCACGCAGCTTTGCTCAGCCCGCTCCGACTCCAACAGGAAGCCATCCATCTTCCCGCCGTCGACGTCCTTCGTCGCGCTCGGCGTAGAGTGCGGTCCACCGATAACGACATCGCGATGATCCACATATGCGCGCCTGCATCCGCCGGCCGTCGACGGATAGCACGTCGTCGGGACGCCATTTTCCATCGGTATGCCGTCCGCGCCGGAGAACGTCCCGAAGTAGTGGTCGAAGGACCGGTTCTCCTGCATGACCATGACGACGTGCTTGATCTTGTCGAAGCCGGCGGCCGTTGTCGCGGACGCGGTCTGGTTGCCACCCGGGAGCGCGCTCAGCGCCAGCGAGCCGGCGGCGAGAGTCAGCACCATCGAAGGTGCGACGACCCGGAATCGTGAGCGAGTCGCGCCGGCGTGTTGCCTGCGTTCCCCGAACCGAGCCCCGCCGGGTGCATCCATTGCTCTCCCCGCTCACAACGCGTCGGGGACGCTACACCCTTATAGAACTATTCCTCCAGAAATTCTGCGGGAGATATGTCGAATGGGATCGGCACCGTTGCCAACTCATCAACGTCTGTCGTCAGGCGCAGCGGCTGCAGCGGCCGATCAGGTCGAGGAGGTGCCGCTCGGTGTGGAAACCGGTCCGCCGTGCGATGTCGCGCGCCGCGTCGCGTACGCACTGCTCGAGCTTCGCCGACGCCTTGACGTCGTCGACGGCGCCGCAGTTCGAGCAGACGAGATGGTGGTGATGTTCTGTGAGGTCTTCCGCCAACTCGTAATGCGCAAAGTCGCCGGATGTGACAACACGGTGCACCACACCGATCTCTTCGAGGACGGTCAGGTTTCGATACACGGTGCTCGTCGCGAGTGAGTTGTCCGACGCGACGATCTCGTGAATGGTCAGCGGCCGGCGCGCCGCAGCGAGCACACCGATCAGCGCCTCGCGGTTGCGTGTGAACCGCTGCGCGGCGCCGCGCAGGCGCTGGGCAATGTCCTCACGCAGGTCGGGAGCCAGCGACGTCGTGCGCATGATCTCGATCCTATGAGTCCGATGTGGAACGCGGCCCGGGTCGCAGACGCCGTGCGGGGTGCGGGCGCGAGGGCGGCATGCGTCGACTGACGAGCGGGACGAGGACCACGAGCAGGTAGCAGCCGGTCGCGCTGGCCACTATCGCGAAGCTCGGCGGGATGCGCGGGAACAGGTACGCGCTGGTCAACCCGACCCACACGGCACCGACCGCGAATACAACCGACAGGACGAGCGCGCAGTAGGGCCGGTTCGTGCAACGTTGCGCAGCACCGGCCGGTGCGGCGAGGAGCCCGAGGAGCAAGAGCGCGCCGACCGCCTGCGTGGCTTCGGCCGCGCAGACGCCGACGAGCACAAGGAAACACACCCCCAGCGCTCGCACGGGGACACCGCGCGCGGATGCGACATCCTCCTCGATGCTCGCGAACAGCAACGGCCGTGCGATCGCCAGCATCCCTCCGGCCAGCCCGACCGCGATCAACGCCGCGAGGCGTGCTTGTGCGGCACTCAGACCGAAGATGGATCCGAACAAGACGTTGGCGTTGGCCGCGCTGTTCGCGGTGCCGCTCGAAGTCGTGTAGATGCTGAGGAAGAGCACGCCGAGTCCGAGGACCCACATGAAGACCGTTCCGACCACGACGTCGTCGGCGCGTCCGCGATTGCCGAGGAGTCCGAGGCCGACACCGACGGCGACGCACGCGCCGAAGAGCCCGATGCGAGCATCGATACCGATCGCGAGCGCCGCAAATGCACCGGTGAACGCGACGTGGCTGAGGGCGTCGCCACTGAACACCTGAGCGCGCAGCACGACGAAGTAGCCGACCAGCCCGCTCACGACTGCGATCGCAGTACCTGCGAGGAACGCGTTGCGCATGAACGGATGCGCGAACAGCTGGCCGAGGCCGGTCCCCGTGGCGAACATCGCCGCGGTCATGGCACGACCGCCTCGCCTTCGTGAGCGCGGCTGCCGAGCCACTCCGCTCCCTTGGCGAGCAGGTAGACGCCGAACGCGATGCTCGTGATCCAGAACCCGACCGGATAGTCCGAGTAGTAGCCGACCACCAGGCCGAGCCAGGTGATGAGCAGCGCGAGCCCGACGCTCGTTGCGAGGCCGAGCGCCGGTCGCGCAGTCAGCGCCTGCGCGGCGGCCGCGGGCACCACCAGCAACGCGAAGACCAACAGGGCACCGGTGATCTGCGCGGCCTCGGCGGCCGCCAGCGCCAACACCAACAAGAACACAACCGACAGGACACCGGTCGGCACGCCGCGTGCTGCGGCAACGTCGGGATCGATCGACGCGAACAACAGCGGACGTCCCACGACAAGGAGCACGAGCAGGACTGCGCATGCGACGAGGAACAGGACGCGCACTTGGTCGTCGGTGATGCCGAGGAACGTCCCGAAGAGCACCGCGTTCAGACCGTTCAGAAAGCCCTTGTACAGACTCACGAACAAGAAGCCGCACGCGAGCGCGAAGGCTTGGGTCGTGCCGATCACGGCCGATTCCTCGCTGTAGCCCCGACCCTGGACGCGCGGGACCACCGCGATCACCAAGGCCGTCGCGACACAGAACACGTAGTAGCCGGCGGCGGCGCTGACACCCAGCCAGATCGCGCCGGCCGCTCCGGGAAAGCCGACCAGCGAGAGCGTGTGGCCGGCGTAGCTCTGGCGACGCAGGACCATGAACCAGCCGATCAATCCGGCGACGATCGCCACGATCGTGCCGGCCCGGAACGCGTTGACCATGAAATGGAACTCGAACATCTGCCGAACGTCGCGCACGAGATCCCACGACAGGTCCGCGCTGTTGTCAGCGATGGCCATGTGCGTCGACGCCGCGATACAAGTCCGGGTGATAGGTCGGCGCCTCGGGCTGTCCGACCACAACGAGACGACCATCCGACGCGTGCAGCACCTCGATCGCCGTCCCGTACAGCCGGCTCAACGTCGCGCTCGTAATGACTTCGCTCGGTCGGCCGGTGACCGCGCCGCCTCCGGCGATATAGACGACCCGATCAACGTACGGGAGGATGGGGTTCACGTCGTGCGCGACGATCAGCACAGTGATCCCCGCATCGCGGGCGATGCGTGAGATGAGCGCCGCCACCGACGCCTGGTTCGCGAGATCAAGGCTGTCGAGCGGTTCGTCGAGCAACAGCAACGACGGCTGACGCGCCAGTGCCTGCGCGATCAACAGACGTTGTTGCTCACCACCCGAGCACCGGCCGATGGGACGATGCGCATATTCGTTCGCGCCGACGAAGTCGATCAGCGCGCGCACGCGTTCCGCGCGCTGGCGTGCCCGCGTTCGTCGCAATCCGGGAACAGGGACGCCCCATCGGTCACCATCCAGACCCAGTCGGACGATGTCGCTGCCGCGTACGCGCAAGCTCGGGTCGAAGCTCCGGCGTTGCGGGAGGTAGCCGATCTGGTGGTTCGCGTGGCCCGGCGGTCCGCCCAGCACGCGGAGCTCACCTGCCGACAAGGGCAACAGCCCGAGGATCGCCTTCAACAACGTGGACTTGCCGACACCGTTGGGGCCGAGGATCGCGACGAACTCGCCCCGCTCGATCTCGAGGTCGATGGCGCGCCAGATCGTCCGATCCCCGAGTTGCACCGCGGTCCCGCGCGCCGAAATGGCGTTCACACGCTCCCCGCTTGCGCAAGTGCCGACGCGAGCGCTTGCAGCTGCGTCGACTGCCAGTCCTGGAACGTCACGTTCGCAGGCGCGAGCGTTTCGGTGACGGTCGTGACGGGGACGTGCGCGCCTTCGGCGTCGCTCACGAGTCTCTGGACGTCGGGCGTGGAGTTCTGGCTGTTGAACACGAACACCTTGATCTGCTTGTCCTTGATCTGCTGATCGACGGTCGCCTTGTCGGCCGCGGTCGGATCGGTGCCCTCCGCGATCGCGGCGAGGAACGATTGCGGCGTCAAGACCTTCAGGCCGAGTGCGTCGGCAAGCGGCATGAAGATGCTCTCGGACGCCCCGACGGGCGTGTTCGCATAGTCGGTGCGGATCTGCTGAATGAGGCCGCGGTACTGCGCCAAGCCCTCCGTCGTGTAGCTGGTCTTCTGCCGGTCGAAGTACGCAGCGTCCGCAGGGTCGATGCTCTTCAGGTCGGCGGTCACTTGCTCGATGACGCGGGTGACGCTGTCTGGCGAGTACCACTGGTGAGGATTGTCACCCTCGTGCATGCCGAGCAGCTCCCCCACCTCGAGGACCTTCCGACCACCGTTCGGATTGGCGTCCAATGCCTTCTTGGCCCACGCGTCGTAGCCGATGCCGTTGTAGACGACATAGTTCGCCGATGCGATCTCCCGGCTGTCGGCCGCAGTTGCCTCGTAGTCGTGCGGGTCGGTGTCGGGGCTGTTGATGAGGTTCGTCACGTCGGCCTTGTCGCCGGCGAGCTGGCTCACGATGCTGCCCCAGAAGTTCTCCGCGACAACCACCTGCGGTTTGGCCTGCGCATCCGATGGCGACGACTTCGACCCCGCGGCGCACGCACCCAGGAAGACGGCGACGAGCAACGTGCTCGCCATCGCCCGACGCGTTGCCCAACCGCGCCCACGACTCGATCGGCTGGTCACGCTCGTTTCCTCCTACGCCCGGATTCGCCCCACCAAGGCACACACCTAACATAGAATGAGAACTGTTCTCATTCAACCATGTATATCCAAGGCCGGTGAGTCGGGCCACGTGGAGTTCGACGACCTCCGGGCGAGGAGTGCCCGGTCAGGGAAGTCCGGCTTGGCTGTCTGCGCGGCACGTCGCCCCGGCGTCGAGGCTCTCGCGCAGCATTCGCTCCGTGCGGCTGCGATCTACTTCGGCGTCGGGGTGGATGAAAGCGTCGCGGAAATCGGATTGTTCGACGAGCAGCCGCGCTGCGCATGCGGCGATCTCGCCCGGGGCGTGTTGGCCGGCGATTGTGGCCGTGAGGGCGTCGCGCCCGGCGGCGAGCGCGATCGCGGTGCGTATTTGCCCGTCACTCGGGGTCTCGGCGCGCGCGCCCGGGTCGCAGGATTCGAACACGGTCGTGTCTCCGGTCGTGTCGACACTGGCATCGGGCATCATCTCGGTCCAACGTCGGAGCGTCGCCCCGAGATAGGCGTCGGCGCGCGTGCTGCGTCCGGCGACCGACGCGCGGAAGCAGGTGCGACCCGCGCGGGTGTAGAGGACTTCGGAACCGGCCGAGTAGGCGTCGGCGGCGCGAAGCGCGGTCAGCGGTTCCATACGGGCGGCGAGCATCAGATACAGCGAGAAGGCGTCGAATTGATCGCCTCCGGACGACATCGTGATCTTCCTCTCATCGGCGCGCAGTGCGGGAACCGGTGGGCTCGCGGGTGCGTCTTCGATGGCAGTGGGGTCGAGGTAGATCCGCGTCGAGGGTGTCGGCCCGGTCAGTGCCGCGTCGATGGCCGAGTTGCCGTCGGTCGCGTCGAGCACGCGGACGACCTCGGGCCCGAAGATGTATGGCGCGCTGAAGAACGTCTCGACGACCGCGGGGATGTGTTGCGTACGTTGCGTCGCCTGCTCGGACGTGTGGGCGGAGAGACCGGCATACACGCGTTTGTCCGCCGCGGACTGGTCCCGGAGATACAGCTTTTCGATACGAGTGGCGTCACCTTCGATGAGCGCCCTGAGCGCATCTGACGAGCCCGTCGCCGACGCATCAGCGCGTTTTTCGAGCTTCGGCAGGTCGAAGTGCTGATCCTGCAGCACGTGCGTCAACTCATGCGCGAGGGTGACCCGCGTCTCGATGGTGAACGGCCCCGTGCCCCGGACGTAGATCTGTTTGTTGTCCGGATCGTAGAACGCGATTGTGTCGGCAGCATTGGTCGTGTTGACCGCGTCGACGAGATCGACGTCCGCGCCGAACAGACCGGCGGCCCGTAACAGGGCGGTGGCCTGGTCGATCTGCGTGCGTTGTTTCGTCAGTTCGTCCGGGCTCGTCGTCAATTTCTTCTCGAATGACTGCACCGACACGTAATGCACCTTGACCGGATGCTTGAACGTCAGACCGCGCAACGCTTCAACCCGAGCCGCGATCGGCGCGAGCTGCGCGTCCCAATGCGACGGGTGGCCCGCATCGCCGGTCAGCTCGTACAGGCCGATGCCACCCACGACCAGGACCGCGAGGACGGCGAGGGCAGCGATCGATGCGAGCACCGGCAAGGAGGGCCCCGTGCGGGCCCGGGCCTCGGGACTGCTCCACGTCGCCGGTGGTGGAGAGGGCGACGCGGCGCCGGCGCCCGACGCTCCCGCCACGGGTACCTGCGCGGCTCCCGCCGGGGGTACCTGCGCGGGCGGCCGCGAGCGCCAGGGCGCAACTGTCGCCGTCCCGCACTTCGGGCACGACGTCACCGTCTCCGGGACCCAGTACTCGCAGGTCGGGCACGTCCTCACCAACGGGGTATCGGCCCCGACGAGGTTGACTCGAGCACAAATGGGTGGTCGGCGCCCCGCGGCGATCGCCACGACCGGGGTATAGGTTCGCCGTGGATGCCGAGGCAGGGGGGTCTCGCACGATGACGCGGCGGGTCGCGTCGGAGAATGTCCTCTCGCGGCGCGGCACCCGTATCTCCTTCTGCCTCGCGGCGGCGATGCTCATCACCCTGGGGCTCGCGGCGTGCCAGCCGCCGCCCAGCGGTGGCAGCTTCACCGACGTGGTCGTGCTCAAAGGGTTGAACGCACCGACGACATTCCGTTTCTCTCCCGACGGGCGTGTCTTCGTCGCGGAGAAGAGCGGGTTGATCAAGGTGTTCGACAGCTTGAGCGACCCCACACCGACGATCTTCGCCGACCTGCGTACCGAGGTTCACAACTACTGGGATCGCGGGTTGCTCGGTATGGTGCTCGACCCAAACTTTCCGCAGAACCCGTGGGTGTACGTGCTCTACGCACGCGACGCGCCGATCGGTGGCAGCGCGCCCGTGTGGAACGACGGGTGTCCGACCCCGCCCGGTCCCCAGGACGACGGGTGTGTCGTCAGCGGCCGCCTCGCGCGACTCGAAGCGTCCGGCAATCACATGACCGGCACCATGCAAGTGCTCATCGACGACTGGTGCGCGCAATATCCGAGTCACACCATCGGCGACCTCCAATTCGGAAGTGACGGCGCGTTGTACGTGAGCGGCGGCGACGGCGCCGGCTTCTCCACCTGGCTGGAGTACGGACAGCGTGGTGTCCCTCAGACCAATCCGTGCGGCGATCCGCCCGGCGGCGTCGGCGGCGCGATGACGCCCCCATCGGCCGAGGGAGGTGCGTTGCGCTCCCAGGACCTGCGCACCAACGGAGATCCTGTCGGCCTCGATGGCACGTTGCTGCGCGTCAACCCGGCCACCGGCGACGGGCTCCCCGACAATCCCTTCGCGTCGAGTCCCGATCCGAACGCACGGCGCATCGTCGCCTACGGGTTTCGCAATCCGTTCCGCTTCGTGTTGCGACCCGGCAGCAGCGAGGTGTGGGTCGGAGACGTTGGCTGGGGGAGTTACGAGGAGATCAACCGCGTCAACAACCCCAGGTCGCCGACCGTCGCGGACTTCGGGTGGCCCTGCTACGAGGGCACCGGCCGGCAGCCGTCATGGGACGCGGGGGACTTCTCCATCTGCGAGAACCTGTACGCCGCGGGAAGTACCGCGGTGACTCCGCCGGTGTTCCGGTACAGCCACGCGGCCGAGGTGATCGCGGGCGACAACTGCGGAAACGGCGGATCCATCACCGGTCTCGCGTTCATGCCCGCCGACGCGATCGCGTACCCGGCCGAGTATCAAGGCGCGATGTTCTTCGCCGACTATTCGCGAGAGTGCATCTGGGTCGCGCCCCGCAAGGGAGCGAACGCGCCCCAGCCGGACATGTCCAAGCGCCGCCTCTTCATGACCGCAAGTGAGCCGGTCGATCTGCAGATCGGTCCGAACGGCGACCTGTTCTATGCCGACCTCACTGGATCGATTCATGAGATCCGCTACAACTCGCCACCGGTCGCCGTGATCACATCGGACAACAGGTTCGGACCGGTGCCGCTCACTGTGCACTTCGACGGTACGACCTCGTACCCCAGCTACAGCAGTCCCCTGACGTATGCGTGGGATCTCGACGGCGACGGCGCGTACGACGACTCGACGTCGCCGACGCCGGCGTTCACATACACCGCCTCGCAGAATGTCACCGTCCGGCTGAAGGTGACCGATAACAGAGGAGGCGTCGGCACCGCCACGACGGTCGTGAGACCGGGGGACACGCCACCGACGCCGGTCATCGATACGCCGCCGAACGGAACGACCTGGCGCGTCGGCCAGCAAATCGACTTCTCGGGCCACGCCGACGATGCCGAGCAGGGCCCGCTCCCGAGCACGGCACTCAAGTGGACGCTGTTCGTGCATCACTGCCCGTCGTCGTGCCACGTCCACACGATTCAGACCTTCGACCAGACCGACCAGGGCAGCTTCGTCGCCCCGGAGCACGACTATCCGTCGTTCCTCGAGCTGAAGCTGACCGCAACCGACGCCCGCGGCCTGGCCGCCGGCAAGAGCATCCGGCTCGACCCCCAGACCGCGACGCTCACCCTCCAATCCGACCCGTCGGGGCTGAACGCCGCGGCCGGCGGCACCACTGGTGCGACACCGTTCACGATCACGGTGATCTCGGGCTCGACCGTGACCGTGTCGGCGCCGTCGCCGCAGACAATGGGCTCCACCGAGTATCAGTTCGACTCCTGGTCCGACGGCGGTGCGCAAACGCACGAGGTCGCGGTGTCGACAGCCACGACCTTGCTCGCGCAGTACACGGCGTCACCCTGATCGAGCACGCCCGTTCGTGTCGGTGGCGCGTCAGGGCTTGACGAAGCGTTGGATGAATTTGAGCGCGGTGTCGGCAACTTCGCGCCAGCCATGGTCGATCGTGAGCGAGTGACCGCGACCGGGCATCTCGACGAACTCCGTGACTCCCTTGTTGCGCTTCTGCTTCTTGTACGAAGCGTGAGCGATCTTCCAGGGCACGGTGTTGTCCTTCTCGCCGTCCATGATCAGCAACGGCCCGCGGTCGGGATTCTTGGATTTCACTTTCGCTTCGGTCCACGGGTTGAGGTTCGCGGTCGCGGCTTGGAAGAGCGGGGTCCCCGAACCCGGCACCGCGTAGGTGTTGTAGAGCACATGGGCCTCGTCCTCGGGTATGGCGTTCGCGAAGCCGAACCGGAACTGCTCGAAGGTCAACGGCACCGCACGGTGGCGATTCGCAGGATTGTGGAGCACCGGCGCGGCCGACTTCAGTGCCGAGATCGGCAGGGGGAGCACGCCGCGGAACGGTGCGGGGTCGATCGCCACGGTGGCATCGGCGACACCGCGACCTGCGAGGATCTGGGCGAGCAACCCCCCGAACGAGTGCCCGATGAGCGCGGGCCGATTCGTGAGCTCGCCGATCACCTCCTCGAAGTGGTCGGCGATCTGTCCGACCGTCTTGTGGGCGAAGACGTCGGGGTGCTCGTTCGCGGCCTCGACGGTGTCGGGATCGTCGGGCCAGCCCGGCGCCAGCGTCGAGTATCCGGCGTCCTCGAAGACGCCGCACCACCGGTCCCAGCTGCTCGGCAGCAACCAGAGTCCGTGCACGAAGACGACCGGGGTCTTCCCGGAGGCGTTCGCCTGGTCGATCTGCTCGGCTTCGTGCGGCGTGACGTCCGCCATGAGGTGCTCCTTCGGGGGCGAGAGTCGATGCTGTGTGCGCACGAAGGATCGCGCGCACTCCTCACACCGTCGACGCCGCCGAAGTTCCGCCCCGAGGACCGACGGTTCGTGGGCACGAATTCCGACACAGATGTCGGGAACGGTGCCCACGCCTTCGGCGGATGCCTGCCGATCAAGAGGAGTCGGCCCGCAGCCGGTAAAATCGCCCACTCTGCGCAGCGCCGACCCGAGGGCCTCGCCAGATGACAAGTACTGCGACAGTGGAAGATACGCCTGAGCAGGTCCTGGCGCGACTCGAGCGGTACGCGGCGTCGATCGGCATTGCCGCGCCGCGACCCGGGCCGCCAGCCGTGCCGTCGACGACCTCTCACGAGCTGCGGCAGATCGGCATCGAGGCAATGGGCTATGTCGTCGGGCTCGCCTGTTGCGTCGCGGCGATCTTCGCCTTTCAGCTGCTCGACCAGACCATCGCCACGGTTCTCATCGCCGGTTTCGTGCTCGGCGGGGCGATCGCCACAACGCGGCACTTCCCGCTCGCGCTGTGGTGGACGCTGGGCTTCGCGATCGGCGGCGTGCTCGCGCGCTGGTCGTGACCCGCGACAACTCACTCCTCCGGCAGCGCGATTTCGTGCACCTCTGGTGTGCGGAATCCGTGTCGCAGCTCGGCAGCCAGGTCAGCCTCCTCGCGCTGCCGCTCGTCGCGATCACCCTGCTGCATGCGACGACATTCCAGGTCGGTGCATTGACTGCGGTGGAGATGTCCCCGTTCGTGCTGATCGGCCTCCCCGCCGGCGCGATCGTCGACCGCCTGCCGCGTCGCCCGGTGCTCGTGTGGTGTGACATCGGACGCGCGTTCGCGCTCTCGTCGATCCCGATCGCTTACGCCTTCGACGCGCTGACGTACGCGCAGTTGCTCGCGGTCGTGTTCGTCACGGGCGCACTGACGGTGTTCTTCGACGTCGCGTATCAATCGATCCTCCCCGCGCTCGTGGAGCACGAACAGATCGTGGAGGGCAACGCGAAGCTCGAGATCAGCCGATCGGGCGCGCAGCTGGCCGGCCCGGGACTCGGCGGATTGCTCGTGCAATGGATCGGTGCCGCGAGCGCGATCACCGCCGACGCCGTGAGCTTCGTCGTCTCGGCCGTCTTCCTGCGCGGCATCCGAGCCCAGGAGCCGCCGATCGAGGTCACCGCCGCCGACGAAGTGAGTCGGCTGCGCGCGCTCGGGCGCGAGATTCGAGAAGGGCTCGGCTACGTGTTGCGTCATCGCGTGCTGCGCATGATCGCGGGAAGCACCGCGACCTCGAACTTCTTCAGCTCGATGTCGTTCGCGGTCTTCCTGCTCTACGCGGTGCGTGAACGGCACTACAGCGCCGGGCTCGTCGGCCTCGTCTTCTCCCTCGGCAACGTCGGTGTGCTCGTCGCCGCGCTGACTGCGGGGCGCCTCACGGAGAAGATCAGGCTCGGCCGTGCGATCTGGCTCGGGATGTTCGTCGGTCAGATCGGGACGTTGGTGATCGCGCTTGCGCCCGCGCAGCATGCGCTGCCCTATTTCGTCGCCGCGTGGTTGGGCTTCGGCTTCGGCGGCACGCTCTACAACATCGACCAGGTGAGCCTGCGACAAGCGATCACACCCCACCGGCTCCAGGGCCGCATGAACGCGTCCATGCGCTTCATGGTGTGGGGCACGATGCCATTCGGGTCGCTGGCCGGCGGGGCGCTCGGGTCCGCGATCGGGTTGCGGTCGACGCTGCTCGTCGCCGGGATCGGCGGCCTGCTCGCCGTGTTGTGGGTGTCGGCGCGGGCGGTGCGGGAGCTGGACACGATCCCGGACGCTGTGCCCACCGCTACAACGTGAGCAGCACCTCGGCCAGCTGCACGCCGTTCAATGCGGCACCCTTGAGGAGATTGTCGCCCGTCGCCCAGATGTCGAGCGTGCCCGGCTCCGACGGATCCTCGCGGATGCGTCCGACGAGGATGTCGTCGATGCCGGCGCCTTCCTGGGGTGTCGGGAAGCCATCACCGTCGTCGACCAGCCGCACTCCCGGCGCGTCGGCCAGCAGCTCGACCGCTTCGGCCTTGCTCATCGGCCGGTGGAACCGCACGTTGGCCGTGACGGCATGGCCGACGTAGACGGGAACGCGCACGCACGTGACCGTGCAGCGAATCTCGTCGTCGTGGAGGATCTTGCGCGTCTCGCGCACCATCTTCCACTCCTCCGACGTATAGCCCTGTTCCTTCACCGAGCCCGCGAGCGGGATCACGTTGCCGGCGATCGGCTTCGACCACACCTCGCCTTCCACGAGCGGGCGTTCGAACGTGGCGGCGCGCGCGAGCTCCGCTGACCGACCGTCGAGCTTCGCCCATTGGGCGTCGAGCTCGTTGATACCGGCGATGCCCGCGCCGGACACCGACTGGTATGTCGACACGACCATCCGGTCGATGCGCGCGGCACGGTGCAACGGGGCCAGCGCCATCACCGGGATCGTGGTCGTGCAGTTCGGGGACGACGCGATGCCCTTCGGCATGTGTCGCATGTCTTGGGAGTTGACTCCCGCGATGACCAGCGGCACGTCGGGGTCCATGCGGAACGCGGCAGACTTGTCGATCACCTTCGCTCCCGCGCCGACGGCCTTCGGTGTCCACTCGAGCGAGATCGGGTCGTCGACATCGACGATCACGAGCTCGAGCCCGTCGAAGCACCCGTCGCGCAGCACTTCGCAGATCACTTCACCGTCGCCGAAGCGAAGCTTGCGACCCTCCGAGCGGGGCGACGCGTACACACGCAGCTCGTCGACCGGGTACTTGCGCTCCCCGAGGAGCCTCAACAGCTCGGTTCCGACCAGTCCCGTCGCGCCCATCACACCGATCCGCACGTGTTACTCCTTGTCCAGATCGAACGCCGCGTGCAGGGCCCGCACCGCGCGCTCGACGTCGCCCTCGCCCACGACGCACGAGATCCGGATCGTCGACGTGCTGATCATCTCGATGTTGACGCCTTCCGCGGCGAGCACCTCGAACATCTTCGCCGCGATGCCGGGATGAGTCTTCATGCCGGCGCCGACGAGGGAGACCCTTCCGATGCGCTGATCGGTGCGATAGCCGGTGGCCTCGGTATCGACGAGGATCTTCTCCATGCACTGCGTCGCCTTCGGGGCATCGGTGCGCGGCACGGTGAAGCTGATGTCAGTGTGACCGGCCGTCGACACGTTCTGCACGATCATGTCGACGTTGACGCCGGCCTCGGCAAGGTCGCGGAACACGGTGGCCGCGACCCCTGGCCGGTCGGGCACCTGCTCGATCGTGACCTTCGCCTCGGAGATGTCGTGGGTGACCCCCGAGATGATTGCTTGTTCCATCGACTCCATGGCGCCCATCGACGCGTCCTCCTCGGTGACCCATGTACCCGGCGCCCATGTGAAGCTCGACCGCACGTGCACCGGCACCCGGTGGTTACGCGCGAATTCGACCGACCGCAACGCGAGCACGCGCCCGCCGGTGGCGGCCATCTCGAGCATCTCCTCGAAGGACACCCGTGCGAGCTTGCGCGCCGTCGGCACGATGCGCGGATCGGCCGTATAGACGCCTTCGACGTCGGTGTAGATCTCGCAGGCATCCGCACGCAGCGCGGCCGCAAGCGCGACCGCCGTCGTGTCGGAACCGCCCCGGCCGAGCGTGGTGATGTCGCGCGCAGTCGAGACGCCCTGGAATCCGGCAACGATCGCGACCTTGCCGCCGGCGAGCGCGTCACGTATACGGTCGGCCCGCACCTCGATGATCTTCGCCTTGCCATGGTCGGTGTCGGTGACGATGCCCGCCTGACTCCCGGTGAAGCTCACCGCGGGCTGGCCGAGGTCCTCGACCGCCATCGTGAGCAACGCCATCGAGATCCGCTCCCCTGCCGTCAGCAACATGTCCATCTCCCGCCCGCGGGGCCGCTCGGCGACGTCGTGGGCGAGCCGGACGAGATCGTCGGTCGTCTTCCCCATCGCCGACACGACGACGACCACGTCGTCACCCGCCCGGCGCGTTCGCACGACGTGATCGGCCACAGCACGAATCCGGTCGGGATCCGCCACCGAAGTGCCGCCGAACTTCTGTATGAGAAACGCCACGGCATTCCAGGCTACTGGCGTGTCGCACCCGACCCGGGCGGGTTTCCCGGGGCGCTGTACATTCAAAGGCTGTGCCCAGCCAGGACAAGCGTCTCCGGAAGAAGGAAAACGCGCGCCTCGCGCGCGAAGCCCGCATCGCCGCCGAGAAGCGCCGGCGCCTGCTGCGCTCGGTCCGCAACGCCGCGATCGCGGTCGCGCTGTTCGTGCTGATCATCGTGATCGTCAACCTGCTCAGCAGCGACGACAAGAAAAGTGCGTCCCCGACATCGTCGACAACAACACCCGCCGCCGACTTCACAGTCGACCCGAAGAAGAGCTACACGGCATCGGTCGCGACGAACCTCGGGAAGATCGTGTTGTCGCTCGACGCGAAGCAGGCACGGGTGGCCACCGGGCATTTCATCACGCTCGCGCGCGCCGGCGTCTACGACGGATCGCGGTGGCACCGCATCGTCAAGGACTACGTGATCCAAGGGGGTTCGCCGGGAGGCGACCCGAGCAAGGACTACGGGAAGTCAGTGGTGGGCGAGGTCCCGAAGAACCACTATCCGGTGGGCTCACTCGCGGCCGCGAAGGGAGGGCCGGACCCCGCCGGGACGTTCGACTCGCAATTCTTCATCGTGACCGGCGCCCAACGGGGTGAGACGCTCCCCAACGACTACGCCCGCTTCGGAGCGGTGAAGTCAGGGATGGACGTCGTGAAGAAGATCGAGGCGTTGCCGACGGACTCTCAGGAGGCCCCGACGCAGAAGGCCACGATCGACAAGGTGACGATCACCGAGTCGTAGCCCTCTCCGCGAGGTCGATCGAGCCGCCGGGCTTCGCGGTCTTGGGTTTGGCGTCCTTGCGGTAGACGGTGACACCCCCCGCGCCGACAACCTCCCACGCGCCCGTGCCCTCACGTACGAGCGCGGTGTGCTCGTCGACGCCGACGAGCACCGCGTTCGCGGAGAGCAGGTCGATCGAGCGTTCGCGGATGTGATCCGCAGCGGTGCCGTGGTACGGGAACACCGCGAGGCCCTGTACGAGCCCGAGGCCGACGGTGTACGCACCGCCGCGGGGATCGACCATCGGGTCGCACAGCACGGTCGCGCCTGCACCCGAGGCCGCGAGCACCGCGCCGTGCTCGTACGCGCGCACGAGAGCGTCGTACATGGCGCTGGCCTTGAGGACCGATCGCAGGTGCAGCGGCGAACCGTCGGCGATGTAGACGAAGCGCGCGCGCGAGACGGTCGCGACGTTGGCGTCGGCCTCGGCGTCGCGCCGGTTCAGGACCATGAGCCCGCGAGTGGTTGCGCCGAGCGACTCGAACCAGGTGGCGGCGCGCTCCACGACGCGCTCGGGATGCTCGAACGCCGCCGCGGTCGGCAGGACGACCACGTCGCCGCCGTCCGCCCGCTCGAGCAGCTGCGTGTCGAGCGCCCGGCAGGCCTCTGTCCATTCGCCACCGCCGACGAGCGCGAGCGTTCCGGCCTGCTTGGTCACGGCGCTGATCCTACGAGTGGCGGCTCCGGGACCCGCTGACCCGGGCCTGGCCCGGCCGGCGTACTCGCCGGTAGCCTCTCGTCCTTCGCGCGCAAGGGGGATCGGATGGCGGTCAAGCGAGTCGGCATCGTGGGCTCGGGGATCATGGGTTCGGGGATCGCCGAGGTCGCGGCCAAGGCCGGCATCGAGGTTGTGTTGCGCAGCCGGGCCCAGAGCACGGCGGAGAAGATGCTCGCCGGGCTCGAGAAATCGCTGCAGAAGCAGGTCGAGCGCAACAAGCTCGAAGCCGCCGAGCGCGACGCGGTTCTCGCGCGCGTGCGCGCCGTCACCGATCTGCGCGAGCTCGGTGACTGTGACCTCGTGATCGAGTCGATCGTCGAGGATCTGGAGACCAAGAAGCACCTCTTCACCGATCTGGACCGGATCTGCCCGGAGCACACGATCATCGCGACCAATACGTCGACGTTGCCGGTGGTCGAGATGGCGATGAACACCGGCCGGCCCGACAAGGTCTGCGGCATCCACTTCTTCAACCCCGCCCCGATGATGGCACTGGTCGAAGTGGTGCGCGCGATCACCACGAGCGACGACACGATCGACGAGGCCGTCGGATTCGCGACCGCCTGCGGCAAGAACGCGGTGCAGGTCAGGGACCAAGCCGGCTTCATCGTGAACGCGTTGCTGTTCCCCTACCTGAACAACGCCGCGAGGCTGTACGACGCCGGCGTCGCCACCCGTGACGACATCGACGCCGCGATGAAGGGGGGCTGCAACTTTCCGATGGGCCCGCTCGAGCTGCTCGACCTCGTCGGCCTCGACACGAGCCTGGCGATCCTCGAAGCGCTCTACACCGAGTTCAAGGACCCGAACTATGCGCCTGCGCCCGTCCTGCGCCGCATGGTGAGCGCCGAGCGCCTGGGCCGCAAGACCGGCGCCGGCTTCTACGACTACAAGCGTTAGAGGACGCCGGCCGGACCCTCGACTTCCGGTCTGACCGATTTATCCGGGACAATGGTGCGCATGGCCGACCGCGATCGTCCCTGGCTGATCCGGACGTACTCGGGGCATTCCTCGGCGCGCGCGTCCAACGAGCTGTACCGGACGAACCTTGCGAAGGGTCAGACCGGCCTGTCGGTCGCGTTCGACCTGCCGACCCAGACCGGCTACGACCCCGACGACGTGCTCGCGAGAGGCGAAGTCGGAAAGGTCGGCGTGCCGGTGCCGCACCTCGGTGAGATGCGCACACTGTTCGACGGCATCCCGCTCGGCGAGATGAACGCGTCGATGACGATCAACGCCACCGCGATGTGGTTGCTCGGCATGTATCTCGCCCTCGCGGACGAGCAGGGCGTGCCGCACGACCAGCTCGCCGGTACCACGCAGAACGACATCTTGAAGGAATACCTGTCGCGGGGTACGTACATCTTCCCGCCCGAGGCGTCGAAGCGACTCACCGTCGACCTCGTCGTGTACACGGTGAAGCACGTTCCGAAGTGGAATCCGATCAACGTGTGCCCGTACCACTTGCAGGAGGCGGGCGCGACACCCGTTCAGGAGCTCGCGTACGGGCTCGCCAACGCGATCGCGGTGCTCGACGCGGTGAAAGCCTCGGGCCAGATTCCCGAGGACCAATTCCACGAGGTATTCGGCCGGATCTCGTTCTTCATCGACGCCGGCGTCCGGTTCGTCGAAGAGATGTGCAAGATGCGTGCGTTCACACGGATGTGGGATCGCATCGGCAAGGAGGACTACCACGTCGACGAAGACAAGCTGCGCCGCTTTCGCTACGGCATGCAGGTGAATTCGCTCGGCCTCACCGAGGAGCAACCCGAGAACAACGTGCAGCGCATCGTCCTCGAGATGCTCGGCGTCACCTTGTCGAAGGACGCTCGCGCCCGTTCCATACAACTTCCCTGCTGGAACGAAGCGCTGGGGTTGCCGACGCCCTGGGATCAACAGTGGTCGCTTCGCATGCAGCAGGTGCTCGCCAACGAGACCGACCTGCTGGAGTACGGAGACTTGTTCGAGGGCTCGGTCGTTGTGGAACGCAAGGTGTCGGAGCTCGTCGAAGCAGCCGACGCCGAGCTCCAGTGGGTGCGCGACGGGGGCGGGTCCTTTGAGATGATCGACGAGATGAAGGGCCGGCTCGTGCAGTCGCACGCCGAGCGGGTGCGGCGCATCGAGTCCGGCGACCTGGCGGTCGTGGGTGTCAACTGCTTCACCGAGAGCGAGCCGTCGCCACTTGCCGCGATCGCACAACGCGGTGGCATCGTGACCATTGATCCCGCGGTCGAACAGCTCCACGTCGACGCGATCAAGGCATGGCGGTCGACCCGCGACCAAAGCGCGGTAGACGTCGCGCTCGTCGAGCTCCGACGGGTGGCGGCGACGAGCGAGAACCTCGTGCCGGCAACGATCGCGCTCGCGAAGGCCGGAGGAACCGTCGGCGAGTGGGCGGGCGCGTTGCGCGAGGTGTTCGGCGAGTACCGCGCACCGACCGGCGTGAGCGCAGTGGCGGTGCGGCTCGGCGCCGAGATGGAGGAGGTGCGGCGCCACGTACAGGCCGTCGCCGCCCGAACCGGCGGCCCCATCCGGCTCCTCGTCGGCAAGCCGGGCCTCGACGGCCACTCGAACGGCGCCGAGCAGATCGCGGTCGCCGCGCGCGACGCGGGGATGGAGGTCGTGTACCAGGGAATCCGGCTCACGCCGGCCGAGATCGCGGCCGCGGCCCGGGACGAGGACGCCGATGTCGTCGGACTCTCCATCCTCTCGGGCTCGCATCTCGCCCTCGTGCCGCAGACCGTACGCGCGCTGCGCGACCTGGGCGTCGACGCGCCCGTGGTGGTCGGCGGGATCATCCCGGACGCTGACCGCGCGCAGCTCGAGGCCATCGGCGTCGCACGGGTGTACACGCCAAAGGATTTCCGGCTCGCCGCGATCATGCGCGACATCGCCGACCTGGCTGCTGTCCGCCGTTCCTCCCCTCAGGCCGGGGCGGCGACCGGCCGATGAAGGCTGCAATGCACGACCTGCGACTTGTCGTTGCCGTCACGGGCGGTGTGGCCGCCCTGGCCGCGGGCGCGGTGGGGGTGGCGCTCGATTCCCCCGTCTTCGCGGTCGTCGCCGGAGCGGCCGGCGTCATCGCCGCGATCGCGGGCGTCGCGCTGGGCGCGCGGGCGCGTCGAAGTGAGGACCGGCTCTTGCACGCAGAAGACGAAATTCGAGCAGTCCGCCGCGAGCTGGCGTCGATCAACGCGGTGCTGCAGGAAGAAGCGAGCCGGCGCATGGCCGAGGACGAGCTCGGACGTCCCGGGCCGGACGAGCTCGCGCGCCCGGGCGGCGAGCAGGCATTCGACAGCGCGACCGGGCTCTACGACGAGAAGTACTTCGCGGTCCTCGTGCAGCAGCAGGTCGCGGCGGCGCGGCGTTCACTGCGACCGATCTCGGTCATCATCTTCGAGATCGACAGCCTCGGTGACGCGGACCGCGCGACACGGGTGCAAGCCCTCGGCCTCGTCGGGGACGTTGTGCGGCGGACGTTGCGGGAGAGCGACGCCGCGTGCCGTCTCGGCGATCTGATGGTCGGCGCGATCCTCGAGGACACGCCGGAAGCGGGGGCGGTCTGGGCGGCCGAGCGGGTGCGCGGCACGCTGCTCGCGTCACCGGTGAGTGACGCGCTCACGCTGTCGGCAGGGGTCGCGTGCTATCCGTCGCATGCGTTGGGTGCCGCCGAGCTCGTGCATCAGGCGAGCCGGGCGCTCGAGGAGGCGCGCGCACGCGGTCGTGACCGTGTCGAGCTCGCCCCCGAACCCACGAACTAGTAGTGACCGTAAGGCAACGTTTGCCTCGTTGGTGGCGTGACTCCGAGCCGGCGTAGGGACAGTCGCCGCGGTCGCGGTACTGTCCGATAGTGGCCGGGAAGCGGGCTGAGGGTCTCCTCGAGATGATGCTCTTCATCGAGCTGTTCACACTGAACCGCGCGTGGAGCGGGCTCACCGACGAAGAGCTTCTTTGGGAACCGATGTCGGGTTCGTGGACTGTGCAACCACGAGACAAGTGCCAGACGGCGACACCCTTCGTTGTTGGGGAGTGGGCCGCGGACTTCGATGCCGACCTTGCCGCGGCTGCTGACGAGGGCAAGACCGTGGAGCCGCTCACCTCGATCGCCTGGCTCTTCTGGCACGTGGGCTCGCAGCCAGCACGGACGGCGGAGCTTGACTTCTTGGGCGGCGCACACACGGCTGAAAGCGGATGGACCTCGCCCTACATCGCCGCTCACCCGATCTTCACGACCGCCGAAGAGGCGGTTGCCGCGATGCGAGCCGGTTGGCGCGCTCTCGAAACCGCTCTGCGGTCCGCGACGGACGAACAACTTGAGCGGCCGACACGATTCTGGGGCTACGGCGGACAGCCCGGACCGATGGGGACTGGCGCCCAGGTGATCGGCTCGGCGTTGAACGAGGTAAGCCACCACGGGACCCAAATCGGAGTTCTGCGAGACCTCTACCGCCTACGCGCCTCTGTTTCGATCGAGCGCTACGCCTAGCAGCCGCGCGAAATCGCGTCGCCCTCCGATTGCACCCGCCCCCCGAACAAACACGGATTGACGTCGACAGGCTTCCCGCCAGGTCTGGTCAGGTGTGGCCGGCGGCTTCTCGGGCGAGTTGCACGCGAGAGGTCACCTCGAGCTTGGTGTATATGTGGGTGAGGTGGGACTGGACGGTTCGGGGTGACACGAACAGTCGCGTCGCGATGTCCTTGTTCGCGAGCCCTTCACCAACGAGTCGCACGACGTCGCGCTCGGCGGGGGTGAGTGACGCCCAGCCGCTCGCCGGCCGCTTGCGCTCGCCGCGCCCGCGTTGTGCGTACGCGATCGCTTCGTCGGTAGAGAGCGCGGCGCCCTCGGCCCAAGCGTGTTCGAAGTCGTCGTCACCGATCGCGGCCCGCACGGTCGTGACGTTGGCTTCGTAGCCGGGCTGGTATAGCGCGTAGCGGACGCTGCCAAACCGTTGGCGGGTGGCGTCCGCAGCGCCGTAGAGGCGGGCCGCTTCGTGGTGACTGTCGGCGTCTGCTGCCAGGCTCGCGATGCATTCCAAGACATCGGGGGTGAGAAGAGTTGCGTTGATGTCGGCTCCGAGCGCGAGCGCTTGGTGCGCGTGATATTCGGCGTGTTCCGCGTTGCCGAGCGCGTGCGCGACGCGGGCGCTCATTGCGAGGGCATCGATTGCCGCGAACTTCGTCTGTCTGGTTGCCGCGACGGCCTGGTCGGCCCACTGTCGTGCAGCGATGAGTTCACCGCGAGCGAGTGCGGCCTCGGTCATCCGGGTGAACACGTCGGGGGGGAAGACGGCCTGGCCGCTCATGCGCTGCCAGGTCGCGGCGCTGGCGTCGTGCAATGCCGCGGGGTCGCCGGCGGCGAGTGCCGCGTAGGACATCGCAAGATAGCCGAGTCCCTCGTAGAATCCGCCGAGATCGCCTCCGACCTCGATGGCCTTCTCGGCGAGGAGCCTGGCCTCGTCCGCGTGGCCTTGACGGGCGAGCGCGTTGACCTGCTCGTGGAGGCTGCAGCGCTTCCAGATCGGGTCCCGGGCCGCGTCGGCCTCGGCTTCGATCTCGCGGAACTGCCCGAGCGCTTCGGCGAGATCGCCTTGCCACATCCGAGCTACCGCCATCCACATGCGGCATTGACGGGCGTGGAACTGGTCGCCGATCGCGGTGGCAAGAGCGAGGCCTTCTTCGCCGGAGGCGCGCGTCGCGATCGGGTCGCCGGAGATCATGGCGCCGAAGGTCTGCCAGCCGAGGATCTGGCTCAACGTCGAGAGTTGGCCGGTTGCGCGTGCGAGGCCGATCGCCTCGGCGAAGTACGGGCGTCCGAGGTCGGTGTTCAAGCTCGCGATGCAGCCGCACGCAGTGAGGGCCCGAGCCAACAGGGCCGGGTCGTCGAGCTCACGGGCGATGGCGACGGCTTCTTCGGCGTCCGCCATGCTGTCGGTCCCGAAGTTCCATGCGTCGAGCACGGCTTTGTCGGCGAGCGCACGGGCCCGCACGGCAGGTTCCAGGTCGGCCTGGCCCGCGCGCTGTTCGGCGAGCGCGGCATCGAACCAGCTCCGCCCCTCCCGGATGCGGCCTCTGGTGAGCCAGAGCGGCTGGAGCGACGACGCGAGCCGTAGCGCCAGGCCGAGGTCGAACGCTTCGCGACTCCACGCGAACGCGGCGCGCAGGTTGTCGATGTCGGTCTCGGCACGTTCGATAAGCCGCTGAAAGTGGGCGCTTCCCGGCGCGTCGAGCAGGGCCGCGACTGCGGTGTAGTGATCGCGGTGGCGGGCGCGCACGAGATCGGCTTCGCCTGACTCGCCGAGTTTTTCGAGCCCGTATTGGCGCACCGTCTCGAGCAGTCGGTAGCGCGTCTCGCCGTTCGATTCCTCGGCGGTGACGAGCGATTTGTCGACGAGGAGGGCGAGCTGGTCGAGGATCTGGTGGCGCTCCAGTCCGCCGCCGGCGCCGACGGTCTGCGCGGCGTCGAGGTCGAATGCGCCCATGAAAGCGGCCAGTCGACGGAACAGGATGCGTTCGGGTTCCGTCAACAGTGCGTGCGACCAGTCGACGGACGCCCGCAGGGTCTGCTGGCGGCGGACAGCGGTGCGCGCGCCGCCGGTGAGGAGCCGGAAGCGGTCGTGGAGGCTGGCCACAATCTCGGCCGGTGACAAGGCGCGTACCCGGGCGGCCGCGAGCTCGATGGCGAGAGGTATGCCGTCGAGCCGCCGGCAGATCTCGGCCACGGCGGCGGAGTTCTCGTCGGTCACGGTGAAGCCGGGGCGGGCTCGTTGGGCCCGATCGGCGAACAAATCGATCGCTTCGTCGGCCAGCGACAGTGACGGCACCCGCCACGTCACCTCGCCCGCCACGCCGATCGGTTCGCGGCTCGTCGTCAATATCGTGAGTGCCGAGCACGCGCCCAGGAGCGCGTCGATCAGCACCGCGCACGCGTCGAGCAGATGCTCGCAGTTGTCCAGCGCGACGAGGATCTGACGGTCGGCGACAAAGCGCACGAGTGTGTCCATCGTCGAGCGGCCGCGTTCGTCGGGCGGGCCCAGCGCGCGCACCATTGCGACCGGCACGACGTCGGGATCGGTGATCGGGGCAAGGTCGACCAGCCACACACCGTCGCCGAACTCGGCCGATATCTCGGCTGCGACCTGCACGGCGAGGCGCGTCTTGCCGGCACCGCCCGCGCCGGTCAGGGTCACGAGCCGATTGTCGGCCAACAGCCGCCGCACCTCGGCCATCTCGGCGCCCCGCCCCACAAAGCGCGTCAGTTGGACCGGCAGATTGTTGGCGAACGCGTCGAGCGACCGCAGCGGTGGGAACTCGACCGGAAGGTCTGGGTGGCAGAGCTGCGCGACCCGCTCGGGACGGGCGAGGTCACGCATGCGGTGACTGCCGAGGTCCCTCAGCCATGCGCCGGCGGGAAGTTGGTCGACAACGAGGTCGTGTGCTGCGCCCGACAGCACGGTCTGTCCCCCATGGGCGAGATTCCGCAGGCGCGCGGCCCGGTTGACCGCAGGCCCGATGTAATTGCCTTCGTCGCGCAGTTGCACCTCGCCGGTATGCACGCCGATCCGCAACCGCAGCGGAGCCAATGGCGCCCGCTGTAGTTCGAGCGCGCACGCCAGCGCGTCTGAAGCGCGGGTGAACGCAACCACGAAGCTGTCCCCTTCGCCCTGTTCCACCGGCCGCACGCCGTGATGGGCGGCGACCGTCTCGGTCACGATGCGGTCGAGGCGGGCGACCGCGGCCGTCATCGCCTCCGGCTCGGTCTCCCACAACCGGGTCGATCCCTCGACATCGGCGAGCAGCAACGTCACCGTGCCCGTCGGCAGTTGCTCCGCCATACCCGCCTCGCTCCCGTACCCCGGCCGCATCTCCGCGCTCGCCTCAGTCTCGCCCATGCCACCCAGCGTGCGACACGACCGGCCCGGAAACATCCGCGCGTACGCGTATGCCGTCGCAACCGCGCGCGCATTTACGACCCGACCTTGGGGCCGCGCGCGGAACTGCTTGACTGACCCAGGTGGAAGACGTTCGGTGTCGCCGGGCCGGGGCTGAGGACTTCACCTTTCTCGCGACGATGCTCGGCGAGGCCGCAGTCTGGCGGCCCGACAAGCCGACACCGACCGCCGACCAGCTGCTCGCCGATCCGCGCTACGTGCTGTACCTCGCTGGATGGCCGAGGCAAGGCGACTATGGACTGGTTGCCGAACAAGACGGACCGGTGGGCGCGGCTTGGTATCGGACGTTCACCGAGGCGAGCCATGGGTATGGCTTCGTCGCTGAGGATGTCCCCGAACTGTCGATCGCAGTCATCGCGTGCCGTCGGCGCGAGGGGATTGGACGACGGATCCTCGTTGACCTCATCGATGCCAGCGTTGCTCAGGGATATGCGGCTCTGAGTCTCAGCGTCAATGACGGCAATCCGGCGCGTGGCCTCTACGAGTCGGTTGGCTTCCAAGCTGTCGAAGGCCGGGTCCGGACCATGATCCGACACGCCGCTCAATCAAACTGAGCAGCCACTACCCGATCGCCGTACGACCGTGGGGGCCCGAGCTGCCGACCTTCGTTGGAGGTCAGGACAACGTTGCCTGACGCGGCAACTAGCTGTCCTGTTCCTCTTCTTGTTCTTGCACTTCCGGGCGACCGACGCGGTGGGAGGCGCCAAGCACCGACTCCGTGTCGGTGCCGAGCGGGCGTCCGGCCCAGCGCACCTCGCCCGGCGTGCGGGACATCCGCGCGACGGGCGCTTGCATCACTACGCCGTCGACTTCCACGAACACCGCGCGCGCTTTCACGTGCGGATCTGCGAGCAGGTCGCGCATGGAGTACACGGGCGCGATCGCGGCTTGGGCCTGCTCGAACGCCGCCAGCACGTCTCCCGACGGGCGCGCCCCGATCCACTCGGCAACCGCGCGGTCGAGCTCCTCGCGGTGTGCGGCACGACCTTCGAACGTCCCGAACCGTGGATCGTCTCCGAGACCCAGCAGCTCCAGCACGCGGTGCGCGATCGACTCGGTCGACGTGGAGATCGCGACCCACCGATCGTCGGCACACCGGTAGGTGCCGCGGGGCACGGTGTAGGGAATGCCCGACCCGAGGCGCGGCTGCTCGTAGCCGAGATGGGCGGCCGCGGACGGGAGGGCCGACATCATCTGGAGCATCGACTCCAGCAGGTTGACGTCGACGACTTGCCCTTCGCCGGTTGCGTCACGATGGCGCAGCGCGACCATGACCGCGAAGGCGCCCGCGAGCGCGGCGACCTCGTCGGTGAGCGCGATCGGTGGGAGCAGCGGCGGCCCATCGGGCTCGCCGTTGATCGCGGCAAACCCGCTCATCGCCTCGGCCATCGTTGCGAAACCCGGCCGCGACGCATACGGGCCGTCCTGGCCGAAGCCGGTGACCCGCAACAGGACCAGCCGAGGATTGCGCGCGAGCAAGAGGTCGGGGCCGAGCCCGAGTCGTTCGATCGTGCCGGGACGGAAGTTCTCGACCAGCACGTCGGCGTCCGCCGCGAGCGCGAGCAGCGCGTCGCGGCCGGCGTCGGTCTTGAGATCGAGCACGATCGCGCGCTTGTTCCGACCGAGCAGCTTCCACGTGTAGGAGTCGCCGCCTTCGGGCGGGAACCAGCCCATGCGGCGCACGCCATCACCGGCCGGCGACTCGACCTTGATCACGTCGGCACCGAAGTCTGCGAGGTGGCGCGCCACGCCCGGGCCGGCGAACACGGTGGCCATATCGATCACTCGTAGACCGTCCAGCGCCTGCACAACGTATCTTTCGTCGGATCAGAAGATCTCGGTGAAGCACCGGTCATTGAGCTGACCCAGCGCATAGTCGCGATACAAGCCCGCGAACATGGCGCGGGTCTTCTCGGTCCAGGCCATGGCATCGGGCGCGTCGATGCGCCGTGTCAACTGCACATAACCGCCCTCGTGGACGCGGTACTCGGCCCACGCTCCCGGATAGTCCTTGACGCACGCGATCTCCACGATCGGGATGTCGCGCGCCTGAGGGAACCGGCGCGTGCGCGTGCGATGCGTGTGACCGGCGAAGTACCCGGCGATGGTTTCGCGTCGCGAGATCACTGCGCACAGGGCGTCGCTGTCGTCGGGGTTGATGCCGAAATAGTTGGCGCTTCGCTGTTTCGCGTTCGGTTCCCACGGGTGATGGTGGCCGAACACGAGCACGGGCGTCGCAGACGCACCGGAAAGTTCGTCGAGCCATTCGAGCTGCGCCTGCGGGATGCAACCGCGATCGCTTCCCGGGATCACCGTATCGAGCACGGCGAGCGTGACGCCGGGCAGCGCGACCTCGAAGGGAGCCGTGGCCGCGATCGTCTCGGTCTGCATCGCGTCGTGGTTCCCGCGGAAGTGGCGCATGCGAGGACCGAGGACGGAGTATGCGCGCAGAAAGGCGCCGTACTCGTCCTCGGTGCCGAGGTTGGTGAGGTCGCCCTTGACGATCACCACGTCCGGATCGAGCTGCTCGATCGCGCGGATCGCGCCGCGGTTCATCGTCTCGGGATATGGCTCGTCGCCCGGGCCGACACTGAATACCGGCCCGACTTCCTCCGAGGTACCGAGCTTGCCGCACTCGGTCTCACCGAAGTGGACGTCGTTGACCGTCGCGATCGTTGCGAGCAACCGGCCGGGCGCCGGATCCAGCGTCGTGACCGTGTCGGGCAGCAGCGCCGACGGTTCTGCGCCGTCGAGCGCGAGCTCGTAGCGGGTGGACGCCTCGAGGCCTGTGACGCGGGCCGAGTGATACCGCCCGGCGGTGACGACCGAACGGTCGCCCACCCGCGTCTCGACCTCACGGTCGTCGTCGGTGCGGAAGGTGACCACGACCTCATCGGGCGCGACGGTGAACAGCTCGGCGTCGTGGATCACCGCGCCAGGCTACGGGAGACTGAGAGGATGGATACCAAACGCGTCGACCCACCCTACGAAGCCGACGAGCGGCACATGCTCGAAAGCTGGCTCGAGTTCCACCGCGCGACGCTCGAGATGAAGTGCGACGGGCTCTCGGACGATCAGTTGCGCGAACGCTCGGTGCCACCCTCGTCGATCTCGCTGCTCGGTCTCGTGCGACACATGGCCGACGTCGAGCGGAACTGGTTCCGCTGGGTGTTGTCGGGCGAGCACGGCCCGGGATTGTTCTGGACACCCGAGAACGAGGACGGTGACTTCGACGACGTCGACGACGCGCCGGTCGACGAAGCGTTCGAGGCATGGCGGGCGGAGTGCGTGAATGCCCGCGAAGTTGCCGCGAGCCTGCAACTCGAGGACACCGGGACGCGCCGCAACGGCGCGACCGTGTCTCTGCGGTGGGTGCTCGTCCACATGATCGAGGAGTACGCGCGCCATAACGGCCACGCGGACTTCTTGCGAGAGCGAATCGACGGCGCAACCGGCGACTGAGGAATTACGTTCTTGACCTGCGGCCGAGGCGGCCGGAGAGCCGCCACGGTCCACGCTGCAACAGCGCACGCTGCGCGGAGCGCCGGGAGGCTTCGACCCACATACTCAACTGGTCGGGATCCGCGTCGGACCGCGCCGCCGCGCTGGCCGCCACGCGCTGTTGCTCCAACGCGATCGTCACCGCGGTGACTGCAGCGACTTCCTCCGGCGTCAAAGTGGTCCGTTGCCGTGTTTGCGCGCCGGAAGCTGCTCCCGCTTCGTGCGCAGCATCTCGAGCGCCCGAGCAAGCATCTTGCGGGTGTCGCGCGGGTCGATCACGTCATCGACATAGCCCCGCTCGGCAGCCTGATACGGATTGAGGAAGCGATCCTCGTATTCGAGGATGAGCTCGGCCTTGCGAGCCTCGGGATTGGCCGCCGTGTCGATCTCCTTGCGGAAGATGATGCTTGCGGCACCCTCCGCGCCCATCACCGCGATCTCGGCGCCCGGCCACGCATATGCGATGTCGGCGCCGATCGACTTCGAGTTCATCACGACGAACGCGCCACCGTGCCCCTTGCGCGTGATGATCTGCACGCGCGGCACGGTTGCTTCGCAATATGCGTAGAGCAGCTTGGCGCCGTGGCGGATGATGCCCCCGTACTCCTGGTCGGTACCGGGGAGAAAGCCCGGGACGTCCACGAACGTCACGAGCGGCACGTTGAACGCGTCGCACGTGCGGACGAACCTGCCCGCCTTCTCCGACGCGTTGATGTCGAGACTCCCGGCGAGGACTTGGGGTTGGTTCCCGACGATGCCGATGACGTGACCGTCGATGCGCGCGAAGCCGCACACGATGTTCATGGCCCACAGCGGGAAGACTTCGAAGAAGTCGCCGTCGTCAACGATGTCGGCGATGACCTTCTTCATGTCGTAGGCACGGTTCGACGAATCGGGAATGAGATCCATCAGCGCGTCGCAGGGGCGCTCCGGATCGTCGTCGGGCTCGAAGTACGGCGGGTCCTCGAGGTTGTTCGACGGCAAGAAGGACAGGAGATAGCGCACCATCTCGATGCAGCTCGGCTCGTCGTCGGCAATGAAGTTCGCCACCCCCGACTTCGTCGCGTGTGTGATCGCGCCGCCGAGCTCCTCGTGTGTGACTTCCTCGCCGGTCACGGTCTTCACGACGTCGGGTCCCGTGATGTACATGTTCGATACGCCCTTCACCATGAAGATGAAGTCGGTCATCGCCGGCGAGTACACGGCGCCCCCCGCGCACGGCCCGAGGACCACGCTGATCTGCGGGATGACTCCCGAGGCCTTCACGTTCCGGAAGAAGATGCCGCCGTAACTCGCGAGTGAGACGACACCTTCTTGGATGCGCGCCCCGCCGCCGTCGTTCAGGCCGACGAGTGGCGCGCCCACCGACTCGGCGAGGTCCATCACCTTGTGGATCTTCTCGGCGTACACCTCGCCGAGGGCACCACCGAAGATCGTGAAGTCCTGGCTGAACACGAAGATCTTGCGGCCGTTGACGGTGCCCCAGCCGGTGACGACGCCGTCGGTGAGCGGACGGTTGTTCTCGATGCCGAACCCGTGGGCACGGTGGCGGGCCAGCATGTCGAGCTCGACGAACGAGTCGGCGTCGACCAGGAGCTCGATGCGCTCTCGGGCAGTGAGCTTGCCCCGCTCGTGCTGGCGGCGTACCGAGGCCTCGGCACCCGGGATCCGCGCCTCCTCCTTCAGCTTCGCGAGCTGTTCGAGCCGCTCGGTGATGGGGTGCGGCATCGGGGAAATCTCGTCGGCCATCGGGTCAGGCTACTTCCTGAGTGCGGGGACGTACCCGGTCGCGAAGTAGCCGGCGAGCGCCGCGAACAGCACGAGCGCGGCCGGCGCGCTGACGAGCGCCACCACGATCGAGGACGCGTATGCGACCGGGCCGATGATCGTGCGCCGGATGGCTCGGCGCACGCCCTCGTCGTTCAGGTCCGTCGATCGGAGTCCGGGACGAGCGAGCAGGCGCCACCACAGCGCGAGGAACCCGACGCCGACGAACAGCATGTTGGCGCCGTACAGCGCTGCGGCCGCGTGTCCGCTGTCGCCGTCGCGGAGATAGTCGCCGAGGACCGCCGTCGGGAACGGCACGAACGAGATCGACAACAACAAGAGCAGGTTCAAGAACAGCAGCGCGCGGTCGACTCGTGCGACGCCTTGGAACAGCGCGTGATGGTTGATCCACATGATGCCGATCGTCACGAAGCTGACTGCGAACACTGCGTATTTCGGCCACAGGCTCAGGAGCTCGTGAGCGAGGGTGCTGCCCTTCGGGACGTCGGGAACGCGTATTTCGAGCACGAGCAAGGTGATGGCGATTGCAAGGACGCCGTCGGAGAAAGCCTCGAGGCGAGCCGTCGTCGCGTTCACGCGGGTCGCGCGCCGTACGAGTCGTATTCGCGTCCCGCCGCCTCCGCGGCTCTCCGCCCGCACTCGTACTGGAACGGCGTGATGCCACCTGGTTCCCACGCGGTGACCGAGCCCGCTTCCACGGCGTGCTCGGCCTTGGGCACGACACCGAACTCGGCGCGCACGTCCTCGACGGGACGGGCCGCGTGCCCGAACCAGTCGATCTTGAGCAGGTCCGGGCCGCCGGCATGCGCGGCGCAGAGCGCGCCGCGTCGCATGGCGTCCGCCAGTCGCACGGCCATGCCCTGGTGCGAGAGATGCCCCCGGTCGTAGTGGAAGAGTCCGGCGCCCGACGCGAGGTAGCCGGTCTCGAACAGGCTGATGACCATGGCCAACAGCGAAAACCCCCGAGGATCGTCGTCTGCGCGCGCGATGAACCCGAACACCTCCAACTCGCACTCGACGGTCGAGCCGTAGTCCGCGACCACGTGCATCCAGTCGTGCTGGGCGAGCAGGGGTGGTGCGCTCTTGGGGCGGCCGGGGAACACGAACCCGCGTGCGTCGTAGAACTTCACCACCTCGCGTCCGAGAGAGCCGTCGGGGAGGTCACGTAAGGCTTCCCACCTCTCGGCGAGCGCGAGATCGAAGGCACACTCCTCCCACGCGTCGGCCAACGCTCGCGACGTGTGCAGTACGCCGGCGTGGGTGGGGTCCCACGTCTCCATGTAGCCGCTGCGCTGAAAGTCGATGAGCGCGAGGCCCAGGCTGCCGTGTGCGTACCGGTCGGCGACGCGCAGCATCGAGTCGTCGACGCCGAGCTCGCGCGCGTACGTCTCGACGCGTCGCACGACTTCTTCGGGCAATGGCACGAGGACGAGGGAGCAGAGCAACATGAAGTGCACCATGCGGTGCCGGAACGGTTCGTTCCGCGTCGCGAGTGCGTGCGCGAACTCCTCGGGGCCGATGCGGGGAACATGGTTGGCGGGGACGACGACGCCCGTCATCGACTCCAGGAGCGACTCGATCAGCAGACGCTGCAGGCTGGTGAGCTGCCCGCCGGGCGCGACCGCGGCGGCCACGGCTCCCGCGATGTTCCGCGCCTCCACCGCGTCAGGTGGCGTCAGCTTCACGACATCGTTGCTCGGCAGCGGCACGGGCACGCGGCGCCTCAACCTCCGGGGGCGGTAACGCTATTCCTGCACGAGCTCGATCAGCGTGCCGAACGCACCCTTGGGGTGGACGAACGCGACGGTCGTGCCACGGCTCCCAGGTCGGGGCTGCTCGTCGATCACGCGGCCGCCGTGCGCCTTCACTGATGCAAGGGCCTCGGCACAGTCGTCGACCCGATAGCCGATGTGATGGAGCCCTTCGCCCCTCGTGGCGAGATACTTGGCAACCGGTGAGTCATCACGAGTCGGGGTCAGCAGCTGCACATAGGAGTCCGCGACCTTGAGCAACGCCTCCTCGACGCCGTCACTCTCGACCACCTCGCGATGCGCGACCTCGCAACCGAACGTCTCGCGGTAGTAGCCGATCGCGGCCTCCAGATCGTTGACGGCGATCGCAACGTGATCGATCTCGGTCAGCATGCGCCGGAGTGTAGGGCCCGACGGCTCAATCCGCGAAGCGACGGAACAGCGTGATCTGATCGATGTGCTGCTCCCGTGTCGGCGCGTCCGTGACGCCGAGCTCCTCCTCGGGTGCGAGGCACAGCACGCCGACCTTGCCCTCCACGAGGTTGTGGTGCACTTGGAGCGCGGCCTCACCGGTCTGGTCGAGCGGGTACACCTTCGACAGCGTGGGATGGATCTTCGCCTCACCGATCAACCGGTTCGCCTCCCAGGCTTCGCGGTAGTTCGCGAAGTGGCAGCCCTTGAGGGTCTTGAGGTTCATCCAGAGATACCGGTTGTCGTACTCGATCTGATAGCCCGACGTCGCCGCACACGTGATGATCATGCCGCCCCGCTTCGCGACGAACACCGACGCGCCCATGGTCGATCGGCCCGGGTGCTCGAACACGATGTCGACGTCACGGCCCACCAGCTCGCGGATCTTCTTGCCGAGACGTAGCCACTCCGCCGGATCCTGCTCGGTGTCGTTCTTCCAGAACTTGTAGCCCTCGGCGCGCCGGTCGATGACCGCGTCGCAACCCATCGCCCGCAACAGCTCGGCGCGCCGCTCGCTCGAGACCACACCCACCGGGGTGCCCCCGCCGTTCAACACGTACTGCGTCGCGTACGCGCCGATGCCCCCGGTCGCGCCCCACACGAGCACGGCTTGACCCTGGCTCATGTGCGAACCGTTTTTGCTGACGATCATCCGGTAGCTCGTGCTGTTGCAGAGCGCGTTGCAGGCGGCTTCTTCCCAGGTGAGGTGCGCGGGTTTGGGCATGAGCTGGTTCGCCTTGACGACGGCGATCTCGGCGAGTCCACCGAAGTTCGTCTCGAACCCCCATATGCGCTGGTTCGTCGCCATCATCGAGTCATCGTGTGCAGAAGGATCCTGATCGTCGACGTGCAGGCAGTGCACCGTGACGACGTCACCGGTCTTCCAGTTCCGTACCGCCGAACCAACGCGCAGCACGACGCCGCTGGCGTCCGAGCCGATGACGTGGAACGGCTGGTCATGGCGCTTGCCCCAGTAGCTCTCGCGGCCCAATCGCTTCAGGAAACCGAAGGTCGGCAGCGGTTCGAAGATGCTCGTCCAGACGGTGTTGAAGTTGATGGCACTCGCCATTACCGCGACGTACGCCTCGTCCGGCGCGAGCTCCGGAAGTGGGAACTCCTCGACGTGGATCGACTTGCGCGGGTCCTTGTCCTCGGACGGCAGGCCGGTGAACATTTCCTGCTCGTCGGCCTTGACGAGCGCGCCGCGTGCAGTCTCCGGCAACGGGATGCTCGCGAGCTGCTCGCCGGTTGCCCCCTCGAGGATCGCCGTGCGGATCGCGTCGATCCCGTCACCACTGTTCGTCGCCATTCGCGCAAGCTACCGGGCAGTAGCGGACGCGTACCACCCGTCCCTACACTGGCGGCGTCTTCGCACACGTGTTTCCCCAAGGAGGCCCCCATGCCCGGCTCGGTCATCGTCGGATCGGCCCGCACGCCGATCGGCAAGCTCTCCGGCGCGCTCGCGGGATTCACCGCGCAGGACCTCGGCGGTCTGGCGATCAAGGCCGCGCTCGAGCGGGCGGGCGTCGATGCCGAGCAGGTCGACTACGTGCTGATGGGCCAGGTGCTACAAGCCGGTCAAGGCCAGATCACCGCGAGGCAAGCGGCGATGAAAGCCGGCATTCCGATGACCGTCCCCGCGATGACCGTCAACAAGGTTTGCCTGTCGGGGATCAACGCGATCTATCTCGCCGACCAGATGATCCGGAACGGTGACGCAGAGGTCGTCGTCGCGGGTGGCATGGAGTCGATGACCCAGGCCCCCTACCTTCTCCCCGGCGCCCGGGCCGGCTACCGCATGGGCAACAACGAAGTGGTCGACTCGATGGTCAACGACGGACTGTGGTGCGCGTTCGACGCGGTGCACATGGGCGCGGGCACCGAGAACTATGTCGGACAGGTCGGCGGCATCAGCCGCGAGATGCAGGACGAGTTTGCCGCCAAGTCGCACGAGCGGGCCGCGGCCGCCCAGAAGGAAGGCCGCTTCGCCGAAGAGATCGCGCCCGTGTCGATCCCGCAGCGCAAAGGCGACCCGATCGTCGTGGACAGCGACGAGGGTGTGCGGCCGGGCACGACGCCCGAGTCGCTCTCGGGTCTGCGGCCCGCCTTCTCGAAAGACGGCACGATCACGGCGGGCAACGCGTCGCAGATCTCCGACGGCGGCGCCGCCGTCATCGTCACGAGCAGGGCCAAGGCCGAGGAGCTCGGCGCGACGCCGCTCGCGGAGCTGATCGGGTACGGAATGGTCGCCGGTCCCGACCCGTCGCTGCTCCACCAGCCGTCGCGTTCGATCAAGCGCGCCGTCGAGTCGAGCGACATGAGCGTCAAGGACATCGATCTCTTCGAGCTCAACGAGGCGTTCGCCGCGGTCGGGATCGCGTCGATGCGCGACCTCGGCATCAGCGATGACATCACCAATGTGAACGGCGGCGCGATTGCTCTGGGTCACCCGGTCGGCATGTCCGGCGCGCGTGTGGTCCTCACGATCATCAACGAGCTGCGCCGTCGCGGCGGTGGTGTCGGCGCGGCCGCACTCTGCGGCGGCGGCGGCCAAGGCGACGCCGCCATCATCCGCACGCTCTAGCGCGCATGGGCGTGTGAGAGGTGCGGTTTTCGCACCTGACACACGCCTGGCGCCGGGAGGGACTGCGCGTGTCGGTCGCGTGCGGCCGTTATCGTTCCCGCGATGGTGCCGGACCTTCGGCCGCGCGGGATCGGGGAGATGCTCGATGCCGCCGTCGCGATCTATCGAAGTTGCGCGAGCCGACTCGTGCTCGTCGCTCTCGCCGTCGAGGTGCCCGTTCAGCTGCTCGTGACGATCGTGTTGCTCTCGGCGCAGCCCGATAGCTTCGCCGTCAACATCACCGGCAGCGCCTCACCGACCTTCGAGAGTCCATCGACGCAACTCGCCGCGACATTCGTGGTGTTGTTGATCAGCGTGGTCTCGACCGCCTTCGTATTGGCCGCGTGCACGAGAATCGTCGCCGACGCGTACGTCGGCCTCGCCGAGGGTGGGCCGGCTGAGGCGGCGCGTGGCGCGGTCGGACGCTTCTTCGCCATCATCGGTCTTGCACTGCTGGTCGCGCTGAGCCAGGTTGCCGGCCTGTTGTTCTGCCTGGTGGGCGCGGCGGTACCGCTCGCCTTGTTCGCCGTGGCGATGCCGGTGCTGATCCTCGAAGGGGTCGGCGTCTTCGCGGCGCTCGGGCGGTCGGTCACACTGACGAAGACACACTTCTTCCGCGTCCTGGGACTGATCGTGACGGCGCAACTTCTCACCGCCGTCTTGAACATCGGCCTCACGCTGGCCGTCGCGGCCGCGATGCGCAACTGCGGCAACACGACGGCCGGGGTGATCTCGCAGGGCATCGCCAACACGGTGGTCGCCGTGCTCACCACACCGTTCATCGCGGCCGCGATCGTCGCTTGTTACTTCGACCTGCGGATTCGCAACGAAGCGTTCGACGTACAACTCCTGATGCAACGCAACGACGCGCGCCACGCGGCCGCCCACGCGTCCGCGCCCACGGCTGTGGCGCGGTGATCGTCGTACACGCGGTGCGTGCCGCGCAAGCAGTTGATCCCGACGCCGCCCGCGGCACGGCACGCGACATTCTCGACGATCGACGGTTCCGTCGCGAGCCTGCACCGCGACCGCTGCGCGGTCCGCTCCAGTGGCTGGGCCGACGGTTGGAGACCGTCGGTGAGTGGATCGCGCGTGCGGTGCGTCCGGTGCCCGGATGGGTATGGCTCGGACTTGCCATCGCGGTGGTTGCGGCCATCGTGGCGCGCATCATCGTGGTCTCCCGTCGCCGCCATGTCACCGGCGACCGGCACGGCCGTGTGTCCTCGGGGCTCGACGCCGAGCCCGAAGATCCCGATGCGCTCGATCGGGACGCCGACGACGCCGAGCGACGCGGGGACTTGGAGCGCGCGGTTCGCCTGCGGTTCCGTGCCGGACTGCTGCGCCTCGGGGATCGCGGCGCGATCGCATACAGGCCGTCGGTGACGACCGGCGAAGTACGACGCGTGCTCGGCTCCGACACCTTCGACGCGCTCGCATACACCTTCGAGGGCGTCGCCTACGGGGGGCGCGCGGCCCGTCCGCCCGATGTCGATGCGGCTCGGCGCGAATGGCCACGTGTGCTCGACGACGCGGGACGCCGATGAGCGACACGCGCGCGCGGCGGGCCGGGATCGGCGCCGGGATCCTCGTCGCCGGCATCATCGGGCTCAACCTGCTCGCGCAGGGCCTCGACCGGGCGGTCGGCGGCAACGACCCCGGCGGCGTGAGCAACTCCTCGTATGCGACCGCGCCGGCCGGCACTGCGGCGTATGCCGCGCTGTTGTCGCGCTACGGTCATCGCGTCACCCACCAACGCGGCGACCTTTCGCGCTCGCAGGTGGCGACCGTCGACACCTTGATCTTGCTCGAACCCGACGTCGTGACCACCGAGGATGCAGCGGTGCTGCTGGAATTCGTCACCGACGGCGGCCGCCTCGTCGTGGGCGACGAGGCCCCGCCATACCTCCACGAGCTCCGCGACCGGCCGCCTCGGTGGGACGGCGGACGGATCACGCCGTGGAACGGCGTCGACCCCGGCTTCGGCAATGTGCGATCGATCGCCGCGGTGGGCGGCGGGCAGTGGACCGACACGGGAAGCGCAACGCCGGTCGTCGGTGACAACGTGAGTGCGCTCGTGACGAGCGAGCAGGTCGGGCGCGGCGAGATGCTGTTCCTCGCCGATCCGACGCCACTGCAGAACGCGTTCCTCAGCACTGCCGACAACGCCGCGTTCGCGCTGGCGCTCTCCGGCCCCGGGCACCGGGTCGCTTTTGCCGAGGGAGTGCACGGCTTCGGCGCGTCACGCGGCATCAGTGCGATCCCGACCCGTTGGAAGTACGCGATCGTCATGATCGGCCTCGGCGCGCTCGCGTTCGTATGGTCGCGTGCCCGCCGGTTCGGTCCGCCCGATCGGGCGACGCGCGATCTGCCGCCGGCGCGATCCGAGTACGTGCGCGCGTTGTCACAAACGTTGGAACGCACCCGCGATCGCGCGCACGCGCTGGCACCGGTGCAAGAGTGGACGCGCGACCGGCTCACTGCGCGTGCGGCCCTGCCCCCCAGTGCGACCGACGAGGAGATCTCGCAGGCGGCGAAGGCGCTGGGCTGCACGGACCACGAGGTGGGCGCGCTGCTCACGCCCGTGACGAACGACGACGACGCGCTCGCGCTCGGACGCGTGCTCGTACGCGTCGCCGGCGACGATGGGGGGATCGGTTGAACGAATTGCGGGACCGTGTGCTCGCCGAGATCCGCAAGGTCGTGGTCGGCCAGGATCACGTGGTCGAGGTACTGATCGCGGCCACCGCGGTAGGGGGCCACGTGCTGCTCGAGGGCGTGCCGGGCGTGGCCAAGACCCTGCTCGCCAATGCGTACGCGCGTGCCATCGGCGTGGATTTCCGGCGCGTGCAGTTCACTCCCGACATGCTCCCGTCGGATCTCACGGGCACGATGACGCTGCGCGGCGGCGAGCTCGCGTTCCGGCCGGGGCCGGTGTTCACGAACCTCGTGCTCGCCGACGAGATCAACCGCACACCGCCCAAGACGCAATCTGCCCTGCTCGAGGCGATGCAGGAGCGACAAGTGAGTGTCGACGGGGTCGCGCGGCCGTTGCCGGAGCCTTTCCTCGTCGTCGCGACGCAGAATCCGATCGAATACGAAGGCACGTACCCGCTCCCGGAAGCCCAGCTCGACCGGTTCCTCGCCAAGCTGGATGTCGGCTACCCGAATGCCGACGTGGAATCGGCCATCCTTCACCTCGCTCACCACGGTGTGGCGCCCGCGACTCTCGACGACGTCCGCGCCGTCACCACACCCGAGGAGCTGCTTGCGGCGCGCGCGCTCGTCGACGGCACCGCGGTGCACGACACCATCATCGACTACGTGGTCGCGATCGTTCGTCGCACCCGCGAGCTTCCGAGCGTCGCGCTCGGTGCGAGCCCCCGCGCCGCTGTGCACCTCCTCGCATCGGCGAAAGCGGCGGCCCGGCTCTCGGGGCGCGACTTCGTGATCCCCGACGACGTGGTCGCGGTCGCGCCCGCGGTACTCCGCCACCGGATCATGCTGCGGCCCGAAGCGGAGCTCGAGCGCTACCGCGCCGACGATGCGGTCGCCAACGCGATCTCGTCGGTGCCGGTACCGCGATGACGCCGACGGCACGAGCGGGATACGCGCTCGGGGTCATTGCGGTCGTCGCGTTGCTGGTGCCCGTGCCGGTGACGATTGCGCTCGGCGTCGGGCTGGCGATCGCGACCGTGCTCGACGTCACCCTCGCGAGGCCGAAGCTGCGCGTGCGACGCACGTTGCCGCGCGTGTTCGCACGTGGTGTTCCTACATCCCTGGTCGTCGAGACCGACGCCGCGCGCCCGGGACGCGTGGAGCTGCGGCAGGCGCAGCCACCTGACGTGCTCATCACTCCTTCGGTCGATCGAGGCCGGCTCGCCGCGGGCGTGGTCGCGCACCGGCGCGGTGAGACGACGTTCCCGCCGATCACCGCTCGGCGTACCGGGCCACTCGGCCTCGGGCGTTGCACCTTCGACGGCGAGGGCACTGCGAAGGTGCTCGTGTATCCCGACGTCTACGCAGCGCAGCGCGTCGTCGTGGCGCTGCGGCAGGGCCGTTTTCGCGACCCGGGACTGCGGAGGCGCGGACCGCTCGGCCTCGGGACCGACTTCGAGTCGATACGCGACTACCAACCCGACGACGACGTGCGGCAGATCAACTGGACGGCCAGCGCACGCGTCGATCGCCCGATGAGCAACGTGTACCGCATCGAACAGGACCGCGACGTCGTGTGCCTCGTCGACGCGGGGCGCTTGATGTCGGCGCCGCTGAGCGGAGCGACGGCCGAGCGGGGAAACCTCGACGCGTGCACCACCCGTTTGGACGCGTGCGTCGATGCGGTCACGATGGTGGCGCTTGTCGCCGACGAGCTCGGTGACCGCTGCGGCGTCACCGTCTTCGACGGCGAGCTGCGACGGCGCCTGGCGCCCCGCCGCAACGGTGGCCGCGCGGTCGTGCGAGCGATCCTCGACGTCGAGCCCCGGGATGTCGACAGTGATCACGACCTCGCGTTCCACAGCGTCGGTGGGGCCAAGCGCGCGCTCGTGCTGGTCTATACCGACCTCGTCGACGAAGCCGCGGCCCGCTCACTCGTCGACGCCGTCCCGGTGCTCGCGCGCCGCCACGCGGTCGTCGTGGCGTCGGTGCGCGATCCCGATCTCGACGCGGCGGTTCGCACCGCGCCATCTACGCCCCACGACGTGTACGCGGCCGCGGTAGCGATCGACGTGCTCGATGCGCGCCGGCGGGTCGTCGCACGGTTGCGACACGCGGGCGCGGAGGTCGTCGAAGCCCCGCCGGGGTTGCTCGGCGAAGCGTGTGTGCGGGTCTATCTCCGGCTCAAGGCACGCGCGCGTCTGTGACGTTCGCCGCGGCAGGCGCCCCGCGCCACCAGACCAGTCCCCAGTAGAGCGTGCCCAACCCGAGGCCGATGACGAGCACCGCGGTGAGGCCGTGCCCGGCTGGGGTGACAAACCCTTCGACGAGCCCGGCGACGACGAGCCACGCCGCGGTGCCGAGCACGATCTCCACCGCGGCGCGTGCTTCCTCGCGCAGCGCCTGCCCGCGGTCGCGCGTACCGGGGTCGACGATCGCCGATGCCAGTCGGAGCCCGGCCACTCCGGCGACGGCGATGCAGCTCAGCTCGAGCACGCCGTGCGCGAGCACGAGCTCGAAGAACGGCCGGCCGTTTCCCGCGCCGATCGCCAGGCCCGCGACCGCGCCCAGCAGCGCGCCGTTGTACAGCAACACATACAGCGTCCCGATCCCCAGCAAGATGCCGCCACCGAACGCGAGGAACGTGACCTGGATGTTGTTCGTGAAGATGCTGGCCGCCAGATTCGACTGCTCGTCGACCGACTGACCGAGATCGCGGCCCGGCTCGCGCGGCTCGGTCACCGACTGATAGCGGCTCGGCACGAGCCCGCTCGCAGGTCCCGGGTCGCGCCACGCCCAGTATCCGGCAAGAAGTGTGGGCAAGGCGAGGAAGGCGAGCACACACACGAGCAACGCGGGTCGCTCGCGAACGCGGCGCCAGTAGCCGTGGGACGCGAACTCGCGGAACGTGGCCGTCTTCGGTGTCGTGTGGTACACGGCTTGGCGCCCACGCTGGACGAGTCGTTCGAGTCGGAACACCACGGGATCGGTAGGGAACCGCCGCCGGGCGAGCGCGAGGTCGGCGGTTGCCGCGCGATAACACGAACCGAGGCGGCGCACTCCGTCCGGCCCCAGTCGGGCGGGCGTGTTGCGCGCGCGGTCGACGAGCTGCTCGAGCTCCAACCACGCCGCGGTTCGATCCTCTACGAACTCGTCTAAATTCGGCACGTGCGCCTCGACGACCGCGTGACGATCGCGACGCCCGAGGGCGTCACGATCGACCTCGTGCTCGCCGGACTCGGTTCCAGGTTCGTCGCCCGCCTCCTCGACACGCTGATACAGCTGACGATCATCTTCGCACTCACCGCCGGCGTGGCGATCACCTCGGCGCCCGGAGTCGTCCGTGCGATCGCGATCGTCGCGCTGTTCCTCGTGCTCTTCGCGTACGACATTCCCTTCGAGGTCCTCAACGGCGGCCGTACAATCGGGAAGATGGCGGCCGGCATACGCGTGGTCGCCGCCGGCGGCGAACCGATCGCCTTCCTCGCGAGCGCGATCCGCAACATCTTGCGGCTCGTCGACTTCCTCCCCGCGATGTACGCAGCCGGCGCGGTCACGATCGTGGCGACGAGGAACGACCAACGCCTCGGCGATCTCGCGGCGGGCACGTTGGTCGTGCGCGACAAGTTCCCCGGTGTGACGTCACTGACCGCGGCGCCGCTGAGCGTGCCCGCCGACGCGGTGATGACGTGGGATGTCTCCGCGCTGGACAGCGACGATCTCGCGACGATCCGTCAGTTCCTCGACCGGCGTCTGATGCTGCCGTGGCCGGTGCGCACGCACTTCGGCACCGCGCTCGCCGCGCGCGTGGCACCAATGGTCGCGGGCGTGCCGTACGGCGCGCATCCCGAGTACTTGCTGGAAGGCATCGTCGTCGCCAAGCAGCGGCGCGCATGATCCCGACGGCTGCACGCGAGCGCCGGGGCCCGCGGCTCGCGGCGGCCGCCCTCGTCACGGCCGCCGTCGCGTATCCGTTGGCACCGTTCGTACCGAGCGTGTGCCCGTTGCGCGCGACGACCGGTGTGCCGTGCCCGTTCTGTGGGATGACGCGCGCCGTCGTCGCCGCGGTGCACGGGCACGTCGGCCGGTCGCTCGCGTTCAATCCCGGCGGCATCGTGGTCCTGCTCGTCGCGGCGGTGCTGTTGGTGCGACCCGGACTGCTCAGCCGTATCCGCCGACCACCGTTGTGGACGCTGTGGGCGGCGCTGGGCGCACTCTGGCTGTGGAACGTCGGCTTCAACCCGACGTTCCACCAGTGGCTGCTCCCGAACTAGGCGTCGACCTCACGCCGGCCCTCCAGGGCGCGGCCCAGGGTCACTTCGTCGGCATATTCCAGGTCGCCACCGACTGGCAGACCGCTCGCGATACGCGTGACACGCAAGCCCAGTGGTTTCAGCAAACGCGCGAGATACATCGCGGTCGCTTCGCCTTCGATGTTGGGGTTCGTCGCGAGGATCACTTCGGTGATGTCCTCGTCGGGGATGCGCGCGAGCAGCTCCTTGATCCGCAGCTGGTCGGGCCCGATGCCTTCGATCGGCGAGATCGCACCCTGCAACACGTGGTAGCGCCCGGGAAACTCGTTGGTGCGCTCGATCGCGACGATGTCGCGCGGCTCCTCGACGACGCAGACGACGTGCGTGTCGCGTCGATCGTCCCGGCAGAAGGCGCACAGCTCGCCCTCCGAGATGTTGAAGCACCGACGGCACCACGAAACGCGGTCCTTCGCGTCCTCGATCGCGCGCGCGAGCCGTTTCGCGTCCTGCGGGTCGGATTTCAACAAGTAGTACGCGATGCGTTGTGCGGACTTGGGACCGATGCCGGGCAACCGCCCGAGCTCGTCGATCAACGTTTGCACCGGCCCTTCGTACGGATTCACGCTGCTCCGCTCAAAGCGGCTGCTCGGGGCCGGGCCCGGGACCGAGCAAGCCGCCGAACCCACCGAGCATCGAATCGAGGTCCAGACCGCCGGTCGCGGCACCGAGCTGCTGCGCCTGCAGCTCCTTTGCCTGTCGCATCGCGTCGAGCACCGCCGCCTGGACCAGATCCTCGAGCGTCTCCACGTCGTTGGGATCAACGACGCTCGGGTCGATCGAGATGCGCCGCAGCTCGCCGTCACCCGTGACGGTCGCCTTCACGACGCCGCCGCCCGCGGTACCTTCCACGAGGGTGTTCGCGAGCGCATCCTGAGCGGCCTGCATGCCGGACTGCATCTTTTGGATCTGCTCGAACATGTTCATGGGTTCCGGACCGGTCATCGCGGGCGCTCCTCTACCACCTCGGCGCCGAGGTCGGCGACGAGACGGGCAACCGAGTCGTTCGGCGGCGCATCCGTCGCGTCGATGAGGCCGTGAAGATCGACGGCGTCATCGTCCGGCGGCTGCGCATCCTTGGTCTCGACGAACGCCGTCGGCGGGCGCAGCGCGTCGGTCGCGTCGAAGTTGTGCGCGAGCACCTTGAAGCGCGGCTGCGTACCGAGCCGGGTGGAGAACGCTTCCTTGATCGCCGTCGCCTCCTTGCGGAAGCGCTCGTTGATCGCGTCCTTGCGGCGCGTGGGCACCCCGAACACGATCACTCCGGCGTCGAGCGCGATCGGCTGCGCGTCCTGCACCGCCGCGCGCACCGGCGCCTTCAACACGCCGAGCACGTCCGGCCACGCCTCGATGACGTCGTCGAGCGTGAAGCTCTCGCTCGTCTCGGCCGCTTCGGGCGCGAGTGGTGCGTCGGCGGGCGGTTCCGCAACCGGCGGCTCCGGTTCGGAGGCGACAGGCTGCGCCGCGGGCTTCGCGGCCGGTCGCCGGCGCCCGGCGAGCACAGGACCCTTGGGATCGAGCGCCGGACGTTCCACCGGCGCGACAGGCGCGACCGGCGCGGATGCCGTGAGCGGACCGCCCCCGTTCGCAAGCTTCTGTTCGAGCCGCTCGATGCGGTCGACCAAGGTCTCCTCACGGGTGCGCGCCTCACGGCGCGCGATGCGCACGAGCGCGATCTCGAGCACGAGACGCGGATCGGAAACGGCCTGACCACGGATGTCGACGATCGCCTGCCCGAGGATCTCGAGCGCGCGCACGATCGCACTGTTGCCCATCTCCTTGGCGATCGCGGTCAGTCGCGCGGACTCCTCCGGCGGACCGTCGTAGGGAACGCGTCCTGAGGCGTTCGCCTGGAGAAACGCGTCGCGCAACGTGCGCAACAGGTCGTCGGCGACGCGCCGCGGGTCATGACCGGCCGCAAGCAGATCGTGCACGCCGACGAGCACGCTGGCGATGTCCTCGTTGGCTGCCGCCTCCAGCACGATGAGGCGCTGCTCGAACGGAGCCCCACCGAACGCGACTTGCACCTGGTGCGCGTCGAGATGACCGTCACCGACGGCGAGCGCCTGGTCGAGCAGTGACAGTGCGTCGCGGGCGGAGCCGGCCGCGCGGCGGGCGATGAGGTCGAGCGCCTCGGCATCGGTGTCGATGCCTTCACGCGCCAGGATGTCGGCGAGATGGCCCACGAGCTGGCCGTGCGACAGCAGGTTGAACTCGAAATGCTGGGTCCGCGAGCGGATCGTCGGCAACACCTTTTGCGGATCCGTCGTCGCCAGCACGAACACGACGTGGGCAGGCGGCTCCTCGAGCGTCTTCAACAACGTGTTCGACGCCGCGACGGACAACATGTGCACCTCGTCGACGATGTAGACCTTGCGGCGGCTCGATGCCCCGACGCCGAGATGCACGCTCTGGATGAGGTCACGCATCGCCTCGACGCCGTTGTTGGACGCGGCGTCGAGCTCGACGAGGTCGTAGAACGTGCCCGTCGCGACGGCATCGCAGTTCTCGCACACGCCGCACGGCTCGCCGTCGTCGCGCAGCTGGAGGCAATTGAGGGCCCGGGCGAGAATTCGAGCGGTCGTGGTCTTGCCCGTCCCGCGCGGCCCCGAGAAGAGATAGGCGTGGCCCACTCGGTCTTCACGCACGGCGTTCTGCAGCGCGGTCGTGACGTGCTCCTGCCCCACGAGTTGCGCAAAAAGCTGGGGCCGGTGCTTGCGGTAAAGGCTGTGCGACGCCACACCGCGACGCTACCGGCTCGGCATCGCCGAACCTGTCCTGCACCGGACATCGGAACGGCGCGGTAGCCTGGGCGCCGGCCCGCTCGCGCCGCACCGGGTCCGGCGCGACGAGCGCCCGTGAACCGAGTCAGATCCGGAAGGAAGCAGCTCTCAGCGGAAGCGCTTGGGTGCCGCCGGGTCGCCTGGCGCGAGCTGCGAGCGGGCCACTTATCCGCTCGCATCGGTAGCATCGCCGTCTCTCGGGAGGGATGCGAGAGCGGACGAATCGGCACGCCTGGAGAGCGTGTGAGGGGCAACCTTCCGTGGGTTCGAATCCCACTCCCTCCGCACTGTGATGTGTCGCGACATCGGCGACGTATGTGTCAGGTCATCGTAGAGATCCAGCCGAGGGTTTGGGGTTGGTAGTCGCGGCTGGGGTCGAGGGTCAGGTGGCGGAGTGGTTCGCCGTTTGGGGTGACGATTCGGATG
>JBBQXS010000032.1:0-54743 GCA_038209365.1 Acidimicrobiia bacterium
TCCGGACCAGCACCCTTCGCCATCACCGTGCAGGTTATGTGTCCATCTGATTGGACGCTCAGCCCGCTGGAGGCGGGCAGAGCGTCCAAACAGATGGACACATAACCTGCACGGTGATGGCGAAGGGGGTTGGTCCGGATCTGTTTGCGGCCGCGGTGGAGGATCGGCTCGCGCACAAGGCGCCGCTCGCGGCGCGTCTCCGGCCCCGAACACTGGACGAGGTCGTCGGTCAGGAGCACCTGCTCGGAAAGGGCAAGCCGCTCCGGGTGTTGATCGAGTCCGACCGGCTGTCGTCGCTCATCCTCTGGGGCCCGCCCGGCACCGGCAAGACGACGATCGCGCGCCTCGTCGCCGGCGTCAGCGAGAAGGCCTTCGAAGCGATCAGCGCGGTCAGCGCGGGCGTGAAGGACGTGCGGGAGGTGGCCGAGCGCGCCCGGGCTCGGCTCGGTGAACGCGGGCAGGGCACGATCCTCTTCCTCGACGAGGTCCATCGCTTCAGCCGCGCGCAACAGGACGTCCTGCTCCCGTTCGTCGAGGAGGGTCTTCTCGTCCTCGTCGGCGCCACCACCGAGAATCCGTTCTTCTCGCTCACCGGTCCGCTGCTCTCGCGCAGCACACTGTTCCGGCTCGAGCCCCTCGACGATCCCGCCCTCGAACGTCTCGCATTGCGAGCCCTCGACGACGAGGCACGCGGCCTCGGTACCGAGCGCACGCGGATCGACGACGACGCGCTGGGCCACCTCGTCGACAAGAGCGAGGGCGACGCGCGCCACCTCCTGACCGTCCTCGAGGTCGCGCACGCGCTCACCGTCGAGGACGGCCGCGACACGATCACGCTCGCGGACGCGGAAGCCGCGCTCGCCCTCCGCAGCGTCAAGTACGGCGACGACGAGCACTACGACATCATCTCCGCGTTCATCAAGTCCCTGCGCGGCTCCGACCCCGATGCCGGTCTCTACTGGCTCGCGCGGATGTTGGAGGCCGGCGAAGATGCTCGCTACATCGCGCGCCGGATGGTCATCCTCGCGAGCGAAGACGTCGGCCTCGCCGATCCCCAGGCGATCCTCGTTGCCGAGGCCGCCGCCCGCGCGGTCGAGTACGTCGGACTCCCCGAGGCGGCGATCAACCTCGCGCACGCGGTGATCCACCTGTGCCTGGCGCCGAAGAGCAACAGCGTGATCACCGCGCTGGGCCGGGCGACCGATGCCGTGCGCGACCGCCGCACCGGTCCCGTCCCGATGCACCTGCGGGATGCCCACTACCGCGGCGCCCAGGTACTCGGGCACGGCAGGGGCTACGTCTATCCTCACGACGAGCCGGACGGGTGGGTGCCCCAGGAATACCTGCCGGCCGAGGTCGCGGGAGAGCGCTTCTACCGGCCGGGCCCGCGCGGCGCCGAGCCCGCGCTCAACGAGAGGCTGCGCGAGCGGCGAGGAGAGGATCCGACCGACCATGTCGACAAGTGACGTCCTGGCCGTCGTCGCGGCCACGCTGCTCACGTTGCTCATCACGGTGCTGGCCACCTTGCTTGTCTTGCTCGCGCGCGTCTTGCGTGAGCTTCGGACGACCGTCGATGTGTTGCGCGAAGACGCGTTCGCGCTTCTCGACGACGCCGACGCAGCCGTACGGGACGCGGCCGGCGAAGTCGATCGTGTCGATCGGCTGGTGTCGTCGGCGGAGCGCCTCGATGAAGCGAAGCGCGCGATCGCGACGCCCGTCGTGAAGGCAATGGCCTTCGGCACGGGCGTGTCGCGCGCGGCGCAGCGTTTGCGAGACGGCGAGCCCCCGCCGACGCGCCGTCGACGGCGGCGACGGGCATCGTAGGGGCCGATCATGTTGAAGATGTTCCGCCGCTTCTTCTGGCTCGTGCTCGGCTTCGTGCTCGGTCTGAGCTCCTCGTGGGCGTTCAGCCGCCGCGTGCGCCGCGTCGCGCAGCGTTACGTCCCGGCGGAAGTCGCCGACCGCTGGAGCGGCACCATGCGGGCCGCGGTCACGGAGGGTCGGGAGGCGATGCGGGAGCGCGAAGCGGAGCTCAAAGGGAGCATGGGGCCCACGGGCGGGAAGTAGCCTGAGACCGCAAATGCCCGACGTTCCGACCACCGCCGACGAGCTGCGCCGCGCCTTCGTGGAGTTCTTCACCGAACGCGCGCACCAACACGTCCCGTCGGCGAGCGTCATCCCGGTCGACAAGACACTGCTGTTCACGATCGCAGGGATGATCCCGTTCAAGCCGTACTTCACCGGTGAGGAGACGCCGCCGTACAAGCGCGCGGTCTCGGTCCAGAAGTGCGTCCGTGCGGGCGGCAAGCACAACGACCTCGACGACATCGGTCGTACGAATCGCCACTTCTCGTTCTTCGAGATGCTCGGCAACTTCAGCTTCGGTGACTACTTCAAGGAAGACGCGATCCGGTGGGCGTACGAGTTCTACACCGAGGTGCTGAAGGTCGACCCCGCCCGCTTGTGGGTCACCGTGCACGAGGACGACGACGAAGCGGAACGCATCTGGCGCGAAGGCGTGGGCTTCCCCGCGGAGCGGATCCAGCGACTGGGCGAGCCGAACTTGTGGCGCATGGGCGACACCGGTCCGTGCGGCCCCTCGTCGGAGATCTTCTGGGACCTCGGGCCGGAATTCGGTCCCGACGGCGGCCCGATCACCGAAGCCGACCGGTACATCGAGATCTGGAACCTCGTGTTCATGCAGTTCGACCAGCGTCCGGACGGGACGCGCGCGGCGCTGCCGAAACCCAGCATCGACACCGGCGCCGGGCTCGAACGCAACCTCATGGTCGTACAAGGTACCGACGCGATCTGGGACATCGACGTGTTCCGCCCTCTGCTGGAAGAAGCACAGCGGGCGACCGGCGCGCAATACGGAGCTGCCGAGCGCACCGACATCTCGCTGCGGATCATTGCCGAGCACGCGCGCACGATGACGTTCATGGTGAGCGACGGCGTGCGGCCGTCCAACCAAGAACGTGGTTATGTGCTGCGGCGGATCATCCGCCGCGCGGTGCTGCACGCATACCTGCTCGGCGCGCGCGACCTGGTGACGGCCGGCATGGTCGACGCGGTCGTGGCCACCATGGGAGCCGCCTATCCCGAGATCACCGGGACGCACGACGTCGTCCGCAAGATCGTGCAGCGCGAGGAGGAATCGTTCCGCGCCACGTTGCAGCGCGGGGTGGACATGCTCGACGGCATCGTTTCCCAGGGCGACGTCAGTGGCGACGACGCGTTCTTCCTCCACGACACACTGGGCTTTCCCATCGATCTCACACGTGAGATCGCGGGCGAGCGGGGCCGCGAGGTGGACTACGCGGGGTTCGAGGCCCGGATGCGCGAACAGCGCGAGCGTGCGCGCGCCGCGGCGGAGCAATCCGGCGCCGCGAAGGGTGCACCTGTCGACCTGTATCGGGAGCTCGTCGACGAGTACGGCCCGACCGAGTTCACGGGCCGCCAGGAGTACGCGTCGACCGCGAAGATCGTCGCGCTCGTGCGCGAGGGCGAGAACGTGGGCCAGGCCGACGAAGGTGCGAGCGTCGAGGTCGTGCTCGACCGCACACCGTTCTACGCCGAGTCCGGTGGCCAGGTCGGCGACACCGGCACGCTCACGACGGCGCCCGGCGCAATTGTCGACGTGCTCGACACGAAGTACGGGCTGCCCGGCCAGCTCACCGTGCACGAAGGCCGCGTACGCCTCGGCTCGATCGCGGAGGGCGACGAGGTGCGCGCCGAGATCGACGGCGTGCGGCGCGACCGCATCCGGCGCAATCACACCGCGACACACGTGTTGCACTGGGCGCTGCGTGAAGTGCTCGGCGCGCACGTCCAGCAGGCGGGCTCCTTGGTCGCCCCCGACCGTTTGCGCTTCGACTTCTCGCACCACGAGCCGGTCACCGCCGACCAGCTCGCACAGGTCGAGCGGCTCGCCAACGCGCAGGTGATCTCGGACGCACCTGTCCGCCACTACGAGACGACCAAGGCGGAAGCAGAACGGATCGGTGCGATCGCGTTCTTCGGCGAGAAGTACGGCGAGATCGTGCGTGTGCTCGAGGCCGGCCCGTCGACCGAGCTCTGCGGCGGTACGCACGTGCACGCGCTGGGGTTCATCGGCCCGATCAAGATCGTCAGTGAGGGTTCGATCGGCTCGAACCTGCGCCGCATCGAGGCGATGACGGGCGACGGCGCGATCGAGTTCATCGAGTTCGAGGAACAACTCCTGCGCCGCGCTGGCGAGCTCCTGCGCGCCAACCCGAGGGAGGTGCCGGACAAGATCGAGCGCCTCTCCGAACAGGTGCGCACGCTGCAGGACGAGCTCAACCGGCTCAAGGCGAAGGAAGCGGCAGGCGCGGCGAGCGACCTCGCGACGCAGGCGGAGCGCGGCCTGTTGATCGCGCGGCGCGACGGTCTCGACGGCGGCGCGCTCGGCCAGCTCGCGGGCGAAACCGTACGCGCGCTCGGCAGCGGTGTGGTTGTGCTCGCCGGCGCGGTCGAAGGGAAGGCGGCCATCGCAGTCGCCGTGAGCGAAGATCTGGTGCAGCGCGGCGCGACCGCCGATGCGATCGCGAAGCCGGCCGCCGCCAAGCTCGGTGGTGGTGTCGGCAAGAACGCCAAGCTCGTCGTCGGAGGCGGCAAGAACGTCGCCGGGATCGACGACGCGCTCGCGACAGCCCGCGAGCTGGCGGTGCAGTGGCAGTCGTGAGCACGCCGACGGGCCGGGCACTGGGTGTGGATCTGGGTGCACGCCGCATCGGGCTCGCGCTCTCCGATCCGACCCGCGTGGTCGCGTCACCGCACGACGTGCTCCGGCGCGCGGCCGATCACGCGGACGACCACGACGCGATCGTGGCGGTGGCCCGGGCCGAGGGTGTCACGACGATCGTGGTCGGGTTGCCCCTCTCGTTGTCGGGCAGGTCCGGCCCGGCCGCGCGCGCCACGCGCAGCGAGGTCGCCGAGCTGCGAGCGTCGGCGGCGAAGGCGGACATCGACGTCGTCGTGCACGACGAGCGTTTCACAACCGTGACCGCCGAGCGGAGCCTCATCGAGGCGCGCATGCGTCGCGATGCGCGCCGCAGGGTCATCGACAAGGTGGCGGCGGCCGTCATGCTCCAGTCGTGGCTCGAGCGGGACCGGAACGGGTGACGCGCACCCGCCGCACCGCGATCGTCGTCGTCGCGCTCGTCGTGGTCCCCCTGGTCGTGCTCGCGAGCGGCGCGCTCTGGTTCTGGTGGCAGCTCGACCCGCCCGGCGGACCGGGCGCCAAGGTCGCGCTGCAGATCGAGGAGGGTTGGGGCGTTCCGCGGATCGGTGACGAGCTGAAGCACCGCGGCGTGATCGACTCGCCGCTCGTGTTCAACATCTACTCGCGTCTCAACGGTGACACGAAGTTCAAGCCCGGGAGCTACGAGCTGAGGAAGCACATGGGGGTGAGCGCGGCGGTCAAGGCGCTCAAAGCCGGGCCGCGTGTCGACTACACGAAGGTGACGATCCCTCCCGGGTTGTGGCTCAAGGAGATCGCGCAACGGGTTGGCAAGGCGCCCGGGAAGAAATCCCAAGCCTTCCTCCAGGCGTCGCAGAACAATGCCGTGCGTTCCCCGTTCGAGCCGGAGGGCATCGACACGCTGGAAGGGCTGCTCTGGCCCGACACGTACAAGGTGTCGGCGCAAGAAGACGAGATCCAGATACTCAAGACGATGGAGTCGACCTTCGAGAAGAAGGCCGGCGCGCTGGGGCTCGCGCAAGCGGACGTGCAGGGTCACGGGCCCTACGACATCATCAAGGTCGCATCGCTGATCGAGTCGGAGGCGAAGACCGCCGCCGACCGGCCGCTGATCGCGTCGGTGATCTACAACCGCCTCGCGCAGGGCATGAAGCTCCAGATCGACGCGACGCTCATCTACGCACGCGGAAATCCGAAGAAGCGCACGCTGTCCGAGGCGGACAAGGCCATTGATTCGCCGTACAACACGTACAAGATCGACGGGCTGCCGCCGACGCCGATCGCCGCGGTCAGCGAGGCTTCGCTGCGCGCCGCGTTGGCACCGGCCCAGAGCAACTTCCTCTTCTACGTCGTCATCGACAAGGCGGGCAACCACGCGTTCGCGAGGACGCTGGCCGAGCACGAGCACAACGTCGAGATCGCCCGGCAGGCCGGCGTCTTGCCGTGATCACGGGGGCGACGCGTGTTGCCGGGGTGATCGGCGACCCGGTGCGCCACTCGCTCTCGCCGGTGCTGCACAACACCGCGTATCGGGAGCTCGGGATCGACTGGGTGTACGCGGCCTTCGAGGTGCCCGACGGGGCCACCGGGCAAGCACTCGGGGCGATGCGCGTGTTACGGCTCGTGGGCCTGTCGGTCACGATGCCGCACAAGACGGCGGCCGCGGCCGCGTGCGACGAGCTGACCGCCGACGCCGAGGCGCTGCGCAGCGCGAATACCGTCACGCTCCTCGCAGATGGCCGGCTGTCCGGCGACTCCACGGACGGTTCGGGCTTCCTCCGATCGCTGCGCGACGGCGGCCACGAGGTGGTGGGTGCGGCGGCACTGGTCCTCGGCGCGGGCGGCGCCGCCCGCGCCGTCGCCCACGCGCTGGGCGGTGCCGGCGCTCGCGTGACCGTGTGCGCCCGCCGGGAGGACGCCGCGCGCACCGCCGCCGCGCTCGCGAACGGCGGAACGGTCGCGTGGGCCGAACGCGCCGCGGCCGCCGCCGACGCGGCCGTGGTCGTCAACGCGACACCAGTCGGCATGGGACACACCGGCGCGGAGGTCCCGGTTCCGGTCGAGGTCCTGCACCGCGGGCAGGTGGTCGCCGATCTCGTCTACCACCCGCTCGAGACCGCGCTGCTCGCCGGTGCGCGGGAGCGGGGTGCGGCCGTCGTCGACGGTCTCGGCATGCTCGTGCATCAGGCGGCGCTCCAGGTCGAGCGCTGGACCGGCGAGGTCGCGCCGGTCGCGGTGATGCGCGCCGCGGCCGCCGGCGCGCTCGAGCCCATGTAGTGACGGCGTCGGACGGGCTCCGCGTCCGCACTTCTGTTCAAGACGCGGCCCTCAATCCGTCGATGGATGCTCAGGAGCCGTCGTTCGGGGGACCTCGATGTTGCAAGGAACGTTCGAAACGCTCGCGTTGGCAGAACTGCTCGGTCTGCTCTCGCAGTCGCGCAAGACCGGCGCGCTCTGGCTCGATGCCGGCCCGGCGTCGGCGGTGATCTACATCGTCGACGGCCGCTGCTGCGCGGCGCTGTCGAACGACGCGGCCGACGCCATCACCGATGCACCGTCGTTGCTGGTCCGTCTCGTCGACCTGTGCTTCGGTGTCGCGCGGGCCGAGGACGGGTCGTTCCGCTTCGGGACCGAAGAGCCGCCGTGGCGGTGCGCCGAAACCGTCGACCTGGAGGTCGCGAACGACGAGCTCGCTCGCCTCCTCGACGAGTGGCGCGGGATCCAGGCCGTGATCCCGTCGCTCGAGTGTCGAATCCGGCTGACCGACGAGCTCGGCATCGACGAGATCGTCATCGACCGTGAGCGGTGGCGCTTGCTGACGGCCATCGACGGCCGCCGCAACGTGCGCGATCTCGTGCGCAAGACCAACCGGGCGGTGCTCGAGGTCTGTCACGCGGTCGTGGCATTGGTCGAGGCCGGCGCGGTCACGGTCGCGCAGCCGGCCGCGGCGCCGACCGGCGGCCGCTCGACCGGCGGCAAGGCGACCCGGCCGGTCGTGGATCCCGAGGTGCCGTACGGTCCCGGCGTCGAGTCGCCCCATCCCGGCCCGGGCGCGGGTGACCCGGCCGAGGACGGCGAGGTCGAGCACGCGGGCAAGGGCCAATACCTCCGGGTGTTCTCGGCGTTGCGGGAGGCGTGAGCCGCGACCTCCCAGCCGCCGTACGGTTGACGCAGTAGCGACGAGGAAACCCCGCGCACAGTGTGACAACCGATACAGCAGAGCGCGCGACCCGTCGATACTCCCAGCGTTCACAGGAGGGGCGTGTGTCGGAAGGGACGCCGCTCGGCGCGTTGCTCATCGACGAAGGCCTGCTCACCGAGGCCCAGCTCGATGCGGCCCTGGCCGAGCAGTCGAGGAGCGGCAAGCCGCTGGGTCGGCTGCTGATCGAACACGGCACGATCTCGGAGACCGAGCTCGTGCGGACACTCGCGCGCCAGGTCGGGCTCGAGTTCGTCGACCTCAGTGACTGGACGATCGACGGTTCGGTCGCGTCCGTCGTCTCGGAGGCACTCGCCCGCCGCTATCAGGCGATCCCCATCGGGTGGGAGGACGGCAAGCTCGTCGTCGCGATGGCGGACCCGTCGAACGTGTTCGCCGTCGACGACATCCGCGCCCTGGCCGGCGCCGACGTCCGTTCCGTCGTCGCAACCGCGAGCCAGATCCTCGAGACGATCGAGCAGCTGTATCGCGTCGACGGCGAAGTCGACGAGCTCATGCAGGCGGCTACCGACGAGGCCGACGAGGAAGCCGATCTGTCGAGCCTTTCCGAGGTGGTCGAGGACGCCCCGATCGTCAAGTTCGTCAACCTGCTCGTGAACCAAGCGGTGAACGACCGCGCCTCCGACATCCACGTCGAGCCGACCGAAACCGACCTGCGCATCCGCTTCCGGATCGACGGAGTGCTGCACGAGGTGATGCGCTCGCCGCGCAGCATCCAAGCCGGTGTCATCAGCCGCTTGAAGGTCATGGCCGACATCAACATCGCCGAACGTCGTCTGCCCCAGGACGGCCGAATCACGATGAAGATCAACGGCCGGAGCATCGACCTGCGGGTCGCGACCCTGCCGATCGTGTACGGCGAGAAAGTCGTCATGCGCATCCTCGACAAGGGCCAGGCCGTGCTGCGGCTCGAGGATCTGGGCTTCCTCCCCGAGACGCTCGCGCGCTTCGAGACGTCCTATCGCAAGCCGTACGGCACGATCCTGGTGACCGGACCGACCGGTTCGGGCAAGTCGACGACCCTCTACGCGACGCTCAACCTGCTCAACGAGCCACACCGGAACATCATCACCGTCGAGGACCCGGTCGAGTACCGGCTGCCCGGCATCAACCAGGTGCAGATCCACCCGAAGGCGGGTCTCACGTTCGCGGGTGCGTTGCGGTCGATCCTGCGCGCCGACCCCGACATCCTTCTCGTCGGTGAGATCCGCGACAAGGAAACCGCGATCATCGGTATCGAAGCCGCGCTCACCGGCCACCTCGTACTGTCGACGTTGCACACGAACGACGCGGCGTCGACGCCGATGCGCCTCATCGAGATGGGCGTCGAGCCGTTCCTCGTGACGAGCGCGTTGGACGCGGTGGTCGCACAACGCCTGGCTCGCAGGCTGTGCGACAAGTGCCGGGAGCCGTACCAGCCGACTGAGGCCGAGCTCATCGCCGCGTGCTGGCCCATGGACGATCTGCACGACGGCGAGTGGCCGACGCTCCACCGGGCGATCGGATGCACGGCGTGCGGCCGCACCGGCTACCGGGGGCGGTTCGGTGTCCACGAGGTCATGCTGCTGTCGGAGGAGATCGAGCGCCTCATCATCGAGCGCCGTTCAACTGAGGACATTCAGAAGATGGCGATCACCCAGGGCATGCTCACCCTCCGCGAGGACGGCCTCCGCAAGGTCAGTATGGGCTGGACGAGCCTCGAAGAGATCTTCCGCGTCGTCGTGTAGAACCGCGCGCCCCTGTTTCTACAGCGCACGGCGGTGGCCGCCGATACCTCCTTGATTGCTGCTCCAAGGGGGATCGATGCTGGCCAATCAGGCCCGACGGTTCGGCGAGACGCTCGTAGACCGGCACGTGCTGTCCCGTGACGACCTCGAGCAGGCGATCGAGGAATCGGAGCGCAACCGTCAGCCACTCCCGACGGTGTTGTTGCAGCTCGGGCTGGTCGGCAGCAAAGACCTCACCGCGGCGCTCGCGGAGCAGATGGGGATCCGGTTCGTCGACTTCCTCGAGACCCCGATCCATCAGGATGCGCCCGGCCTGCTCACGGCCGAGCTCGCGCGGCGCTTCGGCGCGCTGCCCGTCGACTTCGACGGTCACAAGCTCGTGGTCGCGTTCACCGAGCCCGCCGACGACGACGCCGTCACGGCGATCGGGCAGGCGACCACGTACGAGGTCATCCCGGCGGTCGCCGACCGGGCCGAGTTGATGAAAGCCATCGACATGATCTTCGGCGAAGCCGGCGAGGCCGGGGGCGGCGGCGCGCCCGATGCCGTCGGCGGCGACGCAATTCTCGACGAGCTGCACATCAACGACCTGCTCGAGCTCGTGATCCAATGGGGGGGCTCCGACCTGCACCTCACGGCGAGCTCACCGCCGGTGATCCGCGTGAACGGCGAGCTGCGCCCGATCAGCGACCTCCCCGTCCTCAACGGGTCGCAAATCCGCCAGATGGTGTTCTCGATCCTCGCCCAGAAGCAGCGCGAGAAGTTCGAGAACGAGCTCGAGCTCGACACGTCGTACGCGCTTCCCGGCCGCGGTCGGTTCCGCGTGAACGTGTTCCTCCAGCGGGATTCGGTGGGCTGCGTGATGCGCGCGATCCCCTACGAGATCGCCGACTTCGACCGGCTCGGCATCCCGCCGGCGGTGAAGCCCTGGGCGTACCTGCCGCGCGGGCTGATCCTCGTCACGGGCCCGACGGGGTCCGGGAAGTCGACCACGCTCGCGTCGCTGATCGACATCGTGAACCGTGAGCGTGCGGTGCACATCATGACCGTCGAGGACCCGATCGAGTTCCTGCACACGCACAAGCGCTCGCTGATCAACCAGCGTGAGGTGTGGGAGGACACCCACTCCTTCGCATCCGCGCTGAAGCACGTGCTCCGCCAGGACCCCGACGTGATCCTCGTCGGCGAGATGCGTGACCTCGAGACGATCTCCACCGCGCTGACCGCGGCAGAGACCGGTCACCTCGTCTTCGCCACCTTGCACACCCAGGACGCGCCGCAGTCGATCGACCGGGTCATCGACGTGTTTCCCGCGCATCAGCAGCAGCAGGTGCGCGTTCAGCTTGCCGCCGCGCTGCAGGGCATCTGCACGCAACAGCTCGTCCCGACCGTCGACGGCCAGGGGCGGGCGGTGTGCTGTGAGGTCATGGTCGCCACGCCGGCGATCCGCAACCTCATCCGAGAAGGCAAGACGCATCAGATCTATTCGATGCTCCAGGCCGGCGGGAAGTTCGGCATGGTCACGATGGACATGTCACTCGCACAACTGGTGCGCGGCCACCGCATCTCGCTCGACGCGGCGCTCGAGCGGTGCGCGAACGAAGACGACCTCCACCGATTGCTGAACGGCTGATCGACGATGCCTGAGACGTTCCAGTACAAGGTCAAGGACAAGAGCGGCAAGCTCGTCGAGGGCTCGCTCGAGGCCGAGAACGCGCAGCTCGTGGTGAGCAAGCTGCGCTCGATGGGCTACGTCCCGATCGAGATAGAGCAGAAGAGCGGTGTCAACGTGCACCGCGAGGTCAAGCTCCCGGGCTTCTCCGACCGCGTGAAGTTGAAGGACGTCTCCGTCTTCTCGCGGCAATTCGCGACGATGATCAACTCGGGGCTGTCGTTGCTGCGGGCGCTCTACATCCTTGCCGAGCAGACCGAGAGCAAGGCCCTCGCCGAGATCGTCAACCAGGTTCGCATGGACGTGGAGCGCGGGGCCTCGCTCTCGCAGGCACTGTCGAAGCATCCCAAGGCCTTCGGTCGGCTGTACGTGTCGATGGTGCGCGCCGGTGAAGTCGGCGGCGCACTCGACAGCGTGCTGATGCGGCTCGCCGAGACCATCGAGAAGCAGGTGGAGCTGCGCCGCAAGGTCAAGTCGGCCATGACCTACCCGACAGTGGTCGCGATCCTGGTCCTGCTGATCGTCTCCGCGATGCTGCTGTTCGTCATCCCCATGTTCGAGGACATCTACAAGGAGCTCGGCGGCAGTCTGCCGGCGCCGACGCAGCTCTTGATCAACATCTCGAAGATCTGCCGCAAGTTCTGGTACATGATCTTTCTGGCCGAGGTCGGCGGCGCCTTCGCGTTCCGCCGCTGGATCAACTCGGAGGAAGGTCGCAAGCGCTGGGACGCGATCAAGCTGCGCGTCCCGGTGTTCGGGAAGCTCGTGCGAAAGACCGCGCTCGCCCGCTTCTCGCGCACGCTCGCCGCACTGGTTCGCTCCGGTGTCCCGATCCTCGAGTCCCTGGAGATCGTCGCCGATACCGCCGGCAACCACGTGGTGGCCGAGGCGGTACGCGACACCCAGGCGGCGGTGAAGCGAGGCGACCCGTTGTCGAAGCGTCTCGAGGTGCACCCGGTCTTCCCGCCCATGGTGGTGCAGATGATGGCCGTCGGTGAGGAGACGGGCGCGCTCGACGAGATGCTGGACAAGATCGCCGACTTCTACGACCAAGAGGTCGAAGCGACGGTGGACGCGCTGACATCCTTGATCGAGCCGATATTGATCGTCGTCATGGGGGTGTGCGTCGGCGGGATGATCATCTCGCTGTACCTGCCCATGTTCAACATCATCAAGCTCATCAAGTAGGCGTATCGCGCAAGGCGTCGATTCCGTCGGCCAGAAGGCCCGGCCCCAAGCGTCGCAGCATTCCTTGCTGCGAATCGGGGATCTCGGGAAGTGCGATCGAATGCTCGCACCGCGCGCCGTACGCGAGGGAGGCGACCATCGACGCCGCGAGAAGGGCGCGCGCGCGTTCGTCGAACTGCGCGCCCCGCGCATGCTCGTACTCGGCGACGAACGCGTTGATCTCGGCGGGAGACGGAAAGCGCACGCGGGACGCCTGGTCCCAGTCGCAGCAGAACGTGCGCGCGGCCGTCGCGACCGCGCATACTTCCGGCTCCACGGTCAGGCTGTCCCAGTCGTAGATCGCGATGACGCGTCCCGACCGCACGCGTACATTGTCCACGCGCCAGTCGCCATGCGTGAGCACCGGAGGCGCCGTCGAGCTCGCGTTGCATTGGTTCCGTGCCGCGCCCGCGAGCGCATCGATCCATTCCGCGCCTGCGCGTGTCGCCGCGAAGTCGAAGCGAGGTGAGTGCGGCTCGGGATACAAGGCGTCGCCCATGACCGTCATTGGATGCACGAGGCGCGCGTCCGGCGTCGGAAAACTCTCCCGCGCCCGATCCACGAACTCCACGAGCCCCGCGGCGAGTGTGCGCCGGATGTCCGCGTCGTGCCCGTCGACCTTTTCGAACGGTCCCAGCATCTCCTCGGCGGTGATATGACCCGGAGGTGCAGGCACTGGTGCGACGAGGGGTCGGGGTGCGACACAGCCGTTGCGGGCAAGGGTTTCCTGCGCTTCGTGCACCGCATCGAGATAGGGGCGGTGAAGCCCCGGCCGGTGCACCTTGACGACGACGTCCCGTGCGTCGTCGAGGTGCACGCCGTGCACGCTTCCGCTACTCGAGTTGAAGAACCGGTACTTCGCGATGCCCGCGCCGAGATGCGCGCGACACCACTCGTCGACCGTCGCCGCGAGCGCGTCCGGGTCGCCGGTTCCGAAGACTGCGCGCTCGAGTGGAAGGTCCGTCAGTGCCCACTCGGCGCACCGAGCCCGGATGGCGTCGCCGAGGCGGCTCATGCGCCGATTCTCGCAAACTGCAGAGCGTGAGGGCCGCCACGTGACGCGTTCAAGTAAAGGAGGTGTGGAGTCGATCACATGGATGCGCCGAACCGACGCGGGGCTTGTGGACTCCCACTCGGCGCACGAAAGGGGTACACGGAAGTGCATGCACTCAAAGCCCTCGCCGCGCGTCGTCAGGACGACGAGCAGGGTTTCACCCTCATCGAGTTGATGGTGGTCGTGTTGATCATTGCCATTCTGATCGCGATCGCCATTCCGACCTTCCTCGGTGCTCGTCAGCGGGCCCAGGACCGTGCGGCGCAGTCCGACCTTCGTAATGGTCTGACGGCCGAGAAGACGGTGTACACCGACACCCAGGTGTACGACACCACGGCAGCAACGCTGAAGGGCGTCGAGTCCTCGTTGGACTGGGGCGGCAAGCTCACGATGACCATCAGCGCCGACAAGCAGTCCATCTGCCTGACGGAGACCTCGAAGTCGGGAACCGTCTTCGCGATCGCCGACGTGGCGGCCGGTACGAATGCCGGGACGTACTTCGCGAAGGTGACCTGCCCCGCGCTGACGAACGGAGCAACACCGGGCGCCGGCTTCACTACGGCAGGCTGGTAACCCGCAAGTCACATCCAACATTCACGCATGCCATCGCGGACCCGGGGTTGACCCCGGGTCCGTGCGCGTTCGCGACGGAGTTCTGTGACGTGACTGTGCGGCGCGTACGGCGTGCCGAACGTCACAACGACGCCTGCTGTGCATGCTCGCACTCAAGTCGAGTGTGGACCGCGTCGATCAGGAATCCGAGCCGGAACGTCGGGCTGTGGAGCTCCTCCGGCGCACGAAAAGGGGTCATTGGATGAACAAGCTCAAGAACCTTGCCGGGCGTCGTCAGGACGACGAGCAGGGTTTCACCCTCATCGAGTTGATGGTGGTCGTGTTGATCATTGCCATTCTGATCGCGATCGCCATTCCGACATTTCTTGGTGCTCGTCAGCGGGCCCAGGACCGTGCGGCGCAGTCCGACCTTCGCAACGGCATGACGGCCGAGAAGACGCTGTACGTCGACGCCCAGGCGTATGACACGACGGTTGCGACGCTGAAGGGCGTCGAGTCCTCGTTGGACTGGGGCGGCAAGCTCACGATGACGATCAGCGCCGACAAGCAGTCGGTGTGTCTGACGGAGACCTCGAAGTCGGGAACCGTCTTCGCGATCGCCGACGTGGCGGCCGGCGCGAGTGCCGGGACGTACTTCGCGAAGGTGACCTGCCCTGCGCTGACGGACGGCGCAGCACCGGGAGCCGGCTTCGCCACAGGCGGCTGGTAACCACCACCTGGCAACACGAGTGCAACGAACCATGGGCGCTGGGCGACAACGGTGTCGTCTGCTCGTCCGAGGCGTCGAAAGCAACAACGAGGGAAGGGCCCGGTGATCATCACCGGGCCCTTGCCCGTCTAGGTTGCATTCCCGTGACTGTGCTCGTCGTTGCGATCTGCGGAGTCCTCGGACTCCTCGTCGGCTCGTTCCTCAACGTGGTCATCTGGCGCGTTCCCCGGAAGGAATCCGTTGTCCAGCCGGCGTCGCACTGCCCGTCGTGCGACTCGCCGATCGCGCCGCACGACAACATTCCCCTCGCGTCCTGGCTCGTGCTGGGCGGCAAGTGCCGGCACTGCGACGCGGGAATTTCGTGGAGGTACCCGTTCGTCGAGCTCGTGACCGGTGTGCTCTTCGCGGCGATCGGTGCCCGCTTCGCCGATTCCTGGGCACTGCCCGCGTTCTTGTTGCTGACCGGCGCGCTCGTCGCCCTTTCGGCGATCGACCTCGAGCACTACATCCTCCCGAACCGCATCATCTACCCGGTCGGCTTCGCGAGTGTCGCGTTGTTGGCCTTGGCCGCCACCGTGGAACACGACTGGAGCAGGTTCGGACGTTCGTTGGCCGCCGCGGGTGTCGCGTGGACCTTCTTCTTCATCGTGCACGTGATCTCTCCGCGCGGCATGGGCTTCGGCGACGTACGGCTGTCGTTCATTCTGGGCTTGTACCTCGGCTGGCTCGGCTGGGGTGAGCTGCTCGCGGGCTTGTTCGCCGGCTTCGTGTTCGGCGCGGTCGCCGGCATCGCCGTCATGGCGATCGTCGGGATGCAGGGCCGGAAGTACCACATCCCGTTCGGGCCGTTCCTGGCGGCCGGGACGATGACGATCATCCTCGTCGGCGGCCCCTTCCTGGACTGGTACACGAACCTGCACAGGTAATTCCGGGTCGCGACTCCGTCACGCGGTGAGCGGAGCAGCCCGAAGGGTGCGCAGCGAGCTCGCCGGGAGCAGGGAATCCTCCCGCTCGCGGCGAAGCCGCCGCTCGGAGGTGAGTCGCGACCCAGGACGACGAAGTCGTCGTGTTTTCGGTTCAGGCCGTGACCGCAGACGCCGATTGTTGTTCTGAACTGGTGCGGCCCGACAGGGGGGTGTGGACCGTGAACGAGCGACATGTGCTGCTCACGGTCCGCGAGGTGGCCGAATCGATGCGAGTCTCGACAATGACGGTGTACCGCCTCATCCGATCCGGCGCCTTGCCGGCCATCCGCGTCGGCAAGCACTTCCGTATCCGCGCCCGCGACCTCGACGGCTTCCTCGACACCCGGACAGTCGGACGAGAAGCGGCCTTGGACGGCGCCGTCGCCTCCGGAGCGGCTGGCGCATCCGACCACACATCTCGGAGGGGGAACGCATGGCCCGCCGCCTGATCGGCCTCGATGTCGGCACGAACGCCGTCACGATCGCGGAGGTCACGCCGGGTACGCCGCCGCGACTCGAGATGTTCGCGCAGGTCGCCCTGCCGCGCGAGGCGATGCACGAAGGAGAGGTTGCCGACACGGCGGCCGTCACCGACGCCGTCGCGCGGCTGCGCGCCGAGGTCGGCCTGAAGAAGGCCGCGGTGCGCGTCGGTATCGCGAGCCCGCGCGTTGTCGTGCGACAAGTCGAGATGCCCCTGATGACGCGCCAGGAGCTTGCGAGCGCGTTGCATTTCCAGGCCGCGGATCTCATCCCGATCTCCATCGACGACGCGGTGCTCGACTTCGCGATCCTCGGGACGAACGATGGCGGCGCGCACCCGGACGACGGGGGCGAGCCGACGATGCAGGTGCTGCTCGCGGCCGCGCAGGAAGCGACGATCATGCGGCTCGTGTCCGCCGTGGAAGCGGGCGGGTTGCAGGTGGCGGCCGTCGACCTGATCCCGCTCGCATTGACGCGCGCGTTGGCACGGCCTGTCCCGGCAATGGCAGCTGCACCGGCCGGTGGCGGCGTCGCGCTTGCGGACGACCCGGTCGGCGCCGAGGGCATCGTGTCGTTCGGGGGTGGGGTGACCGCGATCGCCGTGCACGAGGGCGGCGTGCCGCGTTTCGTGCGCGTCCTCGGCAGTGGTGGACGAGAGTTGACCGACGCGATCGCGCACGACCTCGAAGTCCCGGTCGAGACCGCGGAGGCGTTGAAGCGGGCGATCGCGGATCCCGCACAGGATGACGCGGTCGCGCGGGCGCGCACTGCGATGGACCGTCCGCTCTCGGTCCTGCTCGACGAGGTGCGCAGCTCGATCGACTACTACCGCAATCAGCCCGGTTCGACGCGGCTGCTGCGCGTCGTCGCAACCGGTGGATCGGCGCAGCTGCCGGGACTTCCCGAACGGCTCGCGGCGCTCGTGGGTGTCCCGGTAGAGCCGGCGTACATGCACGACCTCATCCGTATCGGTGACATCGGGTTCGCCCCCGACGAGCTTCCGCGTCTGGAGCCGTACCTCCCGGCCGCGGTCGGTCTCGCGCTCGGGGGCGCGAAGGTCGGCACGGTCGTCGACTTGTTGCCGCGCGCCCGGCGCACGACGACCACCGTGCGTCAGCGAATCAACACGAAGGTCGTCGCTCCCGTCGCGGTGGGGATCGTGTTGCTCGGCGGTCTCACCTTCCTCGCGCACAGCAGGGCGTCGAGCGAAAAGTCGAAGCAAGCCGCCGTGGAGACCGAGGCGGTGAAGCTGAAGGATCAGCTCGAACGCGCCCTCCAGGGCGCGACGCCCGCCGGCCAGACCGCGAACCTCAGGGGAGAGGCCGCATCCGCGCTCGGCACCGACATCGGCTGGACCCAGATGCTCGGTGACCTTCGCACCTCGCTGCCGAGTGGCGTATGGCTCACGAACCTGCAGGCCCAGCATTCGCTCGTGCAACCGTCCGCGACCGGACCGACCGCGTCGCCGACCGGCGCGAGTGGCGCGAGTGGCGCGACCGGCGCTCGCGCGAGCTCGCCGGCGGCGGGTGCGGGTGTCTCGACCGGCGCGGTTTCGACTCCGCCCGCGGGTGGCGGCGCCTGCGCGACGTATCAAGGCGCGTTGACGGGTCCGGTGGCGATGTCGGGCATCGCGAAGGATCTCCCGGCGCTCGCGGCGTTCCTCGACAAGCTCGCCGTTGCGGGTGATGCCAAGAATCCCGTCGTGACCGGCGTCGCGCTCGCGACTGCCCAGAAGTCCACGTTCGGGGACGCGGACGTCATCACGTTCACCGTGAATGCAACCCTTGCGTCGGGCGCGCGCAGCGACCGTCTCCACACCTTCTTCGAGGGGGCGCTGTGCAAGTAAAGACGAAGAACGTGGCCGTCATCGCGCTCGGTGTCGTGCTCGTGCTCCTTCTCTGGTACCGCATGGTGTACTCGTCGATGTCGAATCAGGCGACGAAGTCCAAGCAGGCGGCACAGGATGCGCAAGTGCGCGTCGACACGCTGCAACGGCAACTGCGGCAGGAAACGGGCGACGGCGCAAACGGGCAGGCGAAGAAGGTTTCTGCCGACGAGCTGCAACACGCGATTCCCGTCACACCCGGACTGTCGAACTTCCTGCGCACCACCGACAACATCCGCGCTGCGAGCGGTGTGGGCTTCCAGTCGATCACGCCGAGCCCGGCGACGCTGGCGGTCGGCGGCGTGCAGACGATCAGCCTCGGCATCGTCGTGCAGGGCGAGTACCGCCAGGTGCTCGCCTATCTCGACGCGCTGATGAAGACGCCTCGACTCGTCATCGTCGACAACGTCAACGTGACCGGGGGAGGCGCGTCGGCCGCGGCGCCGGCATCTGCCGGCTCCACCGGCGGTCGCCCGGCCGGCGAGGTCTTCGCGGGTGTGGGCGCGCCACCGACGCTGCAGCTGCAGCTCACTGCTCGCCTCTTCACCCAACCCGCCGCGGGTCTCGCCGTCGGTACCTCACCATCTGCACCATCCGGCGCCGCCGGGTAGACGCGCTCGCCGCCGCGGGTGCCGGTGATTCAACCGGGGGCCGGCGCACCATCCCGTACAATCGTCGAGACCCGATCTCGTTGTGGAGGCGCTGTTGTTGCGGTTCCTGACGGCGGGCGAGTCCCACGGACCGGCGCTGGTGGTCACCGTCGAGGGTTTGCCCGCCGGTTTGCCGATTCTCATCGAGGAAGTCGCGACGGAGCTCGCGCGGCGGCGGCTCGGCTACGGACGTGGTCCGCGCATGCGCTTCGAGCAGGACGCGGTCGAGTTCCTCGGAGGCGTTCGCCACGGTCGCACCCTCGGGTCGCCCCTCGCGATCGTGATCAAGAACAGCGAGTGGGCGACCGGCAAGTGGGCCGAGGAGATGTCGGCGGCGCCGGGCACGACGGCCAGCCCGCTGACCCAACCTCGTCCCGGGCACGCCGACCTCGCGGGGATGCAGAAGTACGGCTTCACCGATGCGCGTGACGTGCTCGAACGTGCGAGCGCGCGGGAAACGGCCGCACGCGTCGCCGCCGGCGCGGTTGCGAAGGCATTGCTCGCGCACATCGGCGTGTCAGTCCTGAGTCACGTCGTCGAGTTGGGTGGCGTGAGGACACCGAGCAGCCGGCGCCCGCGCCCGGAGGATCTGTCTCAGGTCGACGCGTCCGAAGTGCGCTGCTTCGACGCGGACGCCGAAGCGGACATGATCCGCGCGATCAAAGAGGCGGCCAAGGCCGGCGACTCGCTCGGCGGCGTGCTCGAGGTGCTCGGCTACGGAATTCCACCCGGGTTGGGCTCCCACGTGCACTGGGACCGTCGCATCGATGGACTGATCGCGCAGGCGTTGATGAGTATCCAGGCGATGAAGGCCGTCGAGCTCGGTGAGGGGTTCACGGTTGCCGGCGGGCACGGCAGCGAAGCGCACGACGCGATCAGCTGGGACGGGGACGCGCGCGAATACCGCCGTGAATCGACGCGCGCCGGAGGGATCGAGGGCGGCATGACGACGGGCGATCTCCTCGTCGCGCATGTCGCGATGAAGCCACTCGCAACGTTGAACCGGCCCGTGTTGCAAACGGTCGACGTCGAGACCAAGGAGACGACGGTGTCGTTCAAGGAGCGCACCGACGTCACCGCGGTACCGGCGGCGGGCGTCGTCTCCGAGACGATGGTTGCGCTCGTGCTCGCCGCCGAGGCGCTGCGCAAGTTCGGCGGCGACTCCTTGACCGAGTTCGTACGGAATCACGACGCGTACCGCGCCTCTCTGTGATGCGGTGATGGGCGACAAGCACCTGGTGTTGATCGGGTTGATGGGCGCGGGCAAGACGACAGTGGGCCGGCAATGCGCCCGGCAGCTGCACCGCGACTTCGTCGACACCGACGACGTCGTCGCCGCCCTGGCCGGGCTACCGGTCGAGGACATCTTCCACACGCGCGGCGAGCCGAGTTTTCGCGACCTCGAGCGCGAGGCGGTCGCCGACGTGTGCGCCTCTCCGGCGCCGCTCGTGATCGCGTGCGGTGGCGGCACTGTGCTCGATCCCGAGAATCGCAGGAAGCTGCGCGCCGCCGGGCTCATCGTGTGGCTGCGGGCGCCCGTGCCGGTGCTCGCAGCGCGCGTCGGTGACGGCGCGACGCGCCCGCTGCTCGCCGGCGACCCGACGGGCGCGCTCACCCGTCTCGAGAAACTGCGCGATCCCGTGTACGACGCGGCGGCGCACGCTGTCGTCGACGCTGGAGACGCTGACATCTGCGGCGTCGCGGACGCCGTCATCGGCGCGTACGAGGAGGCACGGGGATGAGCGCGCGTGTACGCGTCGATCTCGGTCCGCGCGGCTACGACATCGTCGTAGGCGAGAACGCGGTTGCCGAGCTCGAGATCTTGTGCAACCGTGCGCGCGCCGCCATCGTCACGCAAGAGAAGATCCCGACGGAGTTCCGGCGGACCGTCGAGCGCGCGCTCGACGACGCCGATGTCGAGCACGCAACCTTCGTGATCGGCGACCGCGAGGACGCGAAGACGCTTGGGACGGTCGAGGACTTGGCGCGCGGTTTCGCGAAGTGGGGTTTGCACCGCAACGACGCGGTCGTCGCGGTCGGTGGGGGAGTCGTCGGCGACACCGCCGGCTTCACGGCGGCCGTCTACAACCGCGGTGTCGACGTGGTGCAGGTGCCGACGACGCTGCTCGCGATGGTCGACGCCGCGATCGGCGGCAAGACGGGCGTGAACCTCCCGGAGGGCAAGAACCTGGTCGGCGCCTTCCACCAGCCGCTGGCGGTGCTCGCCGACCTGCCGGTGCTCGCGACGCTGCCGGACCGCGAGTATCGCTGTGGCCTCGGCGAGGTCGCGAAGTACGCGCTGATGAACGAGGATTTCGTCACGCCCGTCGCGTCCGAGCTCGTCGCGCGGCACCCGTTCGTCGTGGAAGAGGTCGTCACGCGCTGCGCGACGATCAAAGCGCGCTACGTGGAAGCAGACGAGCTCGAACGCGACGGCACGCGCGCGATCCTGAACTACGGGCATACGCTCGCGCATGCGCTCGAGACCGCGACCGACCACGCACTGCTCCACGGTGAGGCCGTGGCGATCGGGCTCGTGTTCGCCGCGCAGCTCGCCGGCGCGCTCGAGCGCATCGATCAGCATGCAGTCGCTCGCCACGAGGCGCTCGTCGGACGGCTCGGACTCCCGGTGCAGGCGCCGCCCGGGCTGCGAGCCGGCGATCTGGTGCCGATCATGGCGCGCGACAAGAAGTCCGGTGGTGGGCTCACGTTCGTCCTGCCGGGGCCGAGCGGAATCGAGCGAGTCGACGACCCTGACCCGGCCGCGGTGCGCAAGGCGTTCGCCGCGATAGGAGTGGAGGCCTGACCCTCATGGCGACGATCCTGCTGCTTTCGGGACCGAACCTGAACCTGCTGGGCGAGCGCGAGCCGCATTTCTACGGCACGACGACGCTCGACGACCTCGTCGCGTTGGCGCGCGAGACCGCAGCCAAGCTCGGCCACGAGCTGGAGCACGTGCAATCGAATCACGAGGGCGTGCTCATCGACGCGATTCACGACGCGCGCGGACGCTGCGGCGCGATCGTGTGCAATGCGGGCGCGTTCTCTCATTACGCGTACGCGCTCGCCGACGCGCTGGCGATGTTCGACGGCGCCAAGGTCGAGGTGCATCTCTCCAACGTCTCCGCGCGCGAACGCTGGCGGCACCGGTCGGTGATCGGCCCGGTCGTGGACGGCACGATCACCGGGCTGAAGACGACCGGCTACCGTCTCGCGATCGAAGCCGCTGCGGCACTCATCGCGGAGCGGGACACGAAGTCATGAGTGCGACCTTGACCGAGCCATTGGCGCCGCTGGACGTCGCGCCGCGCCTCGGCCGGCTGCGTGACCGGCTGGGCACGGGCGAGCTGGATGCGCTGCTCGTCACCAAGCTCGCGAACGTCCGGTACCTGACCGGGTTCACCGGCTCGGCTGCGGCGCTGCTCGTGACCGGCGACGGCGCGCTGTTCGTGACCGACGGCCGCTACATCGAACGCTCGAAGGAGGAGCTCGACGCCGCGGGAGTCGACGTTCGGAGAGAGATCGCGCTCACCGCGGCCGCGCAACGAGCGGCGCTCGTCGGTGCGGTGCCGATCGGCGCGCGCCTCGGTCTCGAGGATCACAGCATCACGTGGGCCCAGCAACGCGAGTACGCGTCGGCATTCGAGGGACGCGAGCTGGTGCCGGCGGGCACGTTGGTCGAGGACCTGCGCCGCGTGAAGGACGCCGGCGAGATCGATCGGATCAGGCGGGCGTGCGCGATCGCCGACGATGCATTCCAAGCACTGCTGCCGCGGATCGCCGACGGCATGAGCGAGCGCGCGTTCGCGCTTGCGCTCGAGTTCGGGATGCGCGAACGGGGTGCGAGCGGCAACAGCTTCGACCCGATCATCGCGTCCGGTCCGAACGGCGCGAAGCCTCACCACATGCCGAGCGATCGCGTGATCGGCCGCAACGAGCTCGTGGTCTGCGACTTCGGCTGCATCGTCGAGGGCTACTGCTCCGACATGACGCGGACCGTGTCGGTCGGCGACCCCGGTCCGGACGCGCGCCGCGTCTACGACGTCGTGCTGCAGAGTCAGCAGGCCGGACGGGCGCGCGTCGCCGCAGATGTCAGCTGCGCCGAGGTCGATCGCGCCTCACGCGAAGTGATTGCCGAAGCGGGTTGGGGCGATGCGTTCTCCCATTCCACCGGTCACGGTGTCGGCCTCGAGATCCACGAAGCGCCGCGGGTTGCGGCCACGGCCAGTGATACGTTGCTGGTGGGCGACGTCGTGACCGTCGAACCCGGTGTGTATCTGCCCGGCATCGGGGGCGTGCGCATCGAGGACACCGTCGTCGTCGGCGCGACCGGCGCCGAGGCCCTCACTCTCACGTCGAAGGACCTCGTGTTGTGAGCATCTCCACCAACGACTTGAAGAACGGCATGGCACTCGACCTGCCCGAAGGGCTCATGACGGTCGTGGAATTCCAGCACGTGAAGCCCGGCAAAGGTGGCGCGTTCGTGCGCACGAAGCTCAAGAACGCCCGCACCGGCGCGGTGCTCGACCGCACGTACCGCGCGGACGAGAAGCTGCCTCTCGCGGTGATCGACAAACGCGAGATGCAGTTCCTCTACCGCGAGGGAACCGACTACGTGTTCATGGACAACGAGACCTACGAGCAACTGCACGTGGCCGCGGACAACGTGGGAAATGCGGTGAACTTCTTGAAGGAAGGCGACACCGCCGTCCTGCCGATGTACAACGACGCCGTCATCGGCGTCGATCTCCCGGCGGCGGTGGAGCTCGAGGTCAAGGACACCGAGCCCGGGATCCAGGGCGATCGGGTCTCGGGCGCACGCAAGCCGGCAACGCTCGAGACGGGCCTCATCCTGCAGGTGCCGCTGTTCGTGAATCCCGGAGAACGCATCAAAGTCGACACCCGCTCGGGCGAATACCTGTCACGAGCGTGACGAACAGAAGGAGACGGGAGTGCCCACTCGCCGGGCCGCGCGAGAACGTGCGCTGGAGCTGGCGTACGAGTGTGAGCAGCGCGGCCTGAGCGCGGCGCAACTCCTCGCCGAGCTCCAGGTCGATCCCGACGAGTACGCGCGCCGGCTGGTGGAGGGCATCGACGACCATCGCGACGAGATCGACGCGCTCATACGGAAGTACTCGGAGCACTGGGCCCTCGAGCGGATGCCGGTGATCGACCGCGCCCTGCTCCGCATGGGCACCTACGAGCTCGGTTGGATCCCCGAAACGCCCACACCGGTCGCGATCACCGAGGCGGTAGAGCTCGCGAAGGAATACTCCACCAAGGACTCCGGCCGGTTCGTCAACGGCCTCCTCGCGCGGATCACCGAGGACGTCCGTCCCGACGCATGAACATGAGTGCGGACACCGAACAGATCACGATTCCCGACACCGTCGAGGAGTTGCTCGGCGAGGAAGATGCACGCCCGGACACGCCGTGGATCGTGCTGGTCTGGAACGATCCCGTGAACCTCATGAGCTACGTGGTCCTGGTGCTACAGAAGTTGTTCGGCTACTCGCGACCGAAGGCGACACGGCTGATGCTCCAGGTGCACCACGAGGGCCGCGCGGTCGTCGCGAACGGCACGCGTGAGAAGTGTGAGATCGACGTCGCCCGCCTGCACGGCTATGGGTTGTGGGCAACCATGCAGCGAGACGACTGAGCGTGGCGTTTCGTCCGGTCAAGCGGCGCAAGCGCGACGGTCGCGTCGTGGTCACGCTGCCGGCGCCGGTCGCGGAGTTGCTCGGCCAGGTCATCGCCGAGCTCGGCGACGTGTTCACCTCACCGCCGGCGGGCGAGGTGACGAGCCGGTTGTTCCCGCGCGCGTACCTCGACCCCACCGAGGAGGACGCCGAGCAGGATTTCCAGTCCCTGGTGCACGACGATCTCGTCCGCACACGACTCGATGCCGTCGCGGCGATGGTGGCGGACCTCGAGGCGGCGAGGCCGACGGGCTCCGACCGTGTCGAGATCGTGCTCGACGACGAGGCCGAGCACTGTTGGCTGACCGTCCTGAACGACGCGCGGCTCACGCTCGGTACCGTCCTCGGCGTCACCGAAGACGAACCGCTGGTGTTCCCCGACGACGACCCGCGCGCCGCCGGCGCGGACATGTACGCCTTGCTCAGCGCGCTCCAAGGCGAGTTGGTCGAGGTCGTGCTGGCACAGCTTCCCGAAACTGGCACGGACGACCCGGACCCGTCATGACCCGCACCGGCGTTCGCATACCCTTGGCGGGGCATGCAGCTGCCGAGTGATCCGGATACCGGAGCGCGCGACCCGCGCGGCGTGGCCGTGGACCTCTTCCATGCGGTGTCCCGCTCGATGCGCGGCGCGGACGAAGTCGTGGGAATGTCGGTGGTCGCCCTGCTCGCAGGGGGGCATCTCCTCCTGGAAGGTGTGCCCGGCACCGGCAAGACGCTGTTGGCGAAGTCGCTCGTCGCCGCCATCGGCGGCCGTTTCGGTCGCGTCCAGTGCACGCCCGATCTGCTCCCCGCCGACGTGACCGGGACGTCGGTGTACGGCCCGGCGACAGGGGAATGGGAGTTCCGGGCGGGGCCGGTCTTCGCGAACGTCGTGCTCGTCGACGAGGTCAACCGCGCCTCGCCGCGCACACAGGCCGCGCTGCTCGAACCGATGGAGGAGCACCAGGTCACGATCGACGGCGAGTCGCACCCGCTGCCCGAGCCGTTCTTCCTCATCGCGACCGAGAATCCATTCGGTACCGCGGGCACCTTTCCGCTCCCCGAGAGTCAGCTCGACAGGTTCTCGCTGGTCTGCACCCTCGGACGTCCGTCGCGCGATGCCGAGCGCGAGATCCTCAGCGGCGCCGGCGGCGTCGACGCGCTGGACGCGATCGAACCGGTCACGACGCCTGCCGAGCTCGTCACGACGATGGCGGCGGTGCGGCGTGTGCACTGCGCGAACTCGGTGCTCGACTACGTCCTCGACGTCGCCGACGCGACGCGTGCGCATCCGGGTGTCGTCCTGGGCGCGTCGCCCCGCGCCAGCCTCGGCCTGCTGCACGCGTCGCAGGCGCACGCCACCGTGATGGGGCGCGACTTCGTCTCACCCGACGACGTGAAGGCGGTTGCCGCGGCCGCGCTCGCGCACCGCATCGTCCTCGCCAACGGCGTCGACATCGCGGCCGGTGCGCGCGTCGTCGGCGAGATCGTCGGCGTCGTCGCCGCGCCCCGGCCGTGAGCCTCGGTCGCCCCGTACCGTCCGCGCCGCCCCTTCCGCACCAGGGGCCGGGTGATCTCACGCTCGCCTCGATCGTGTTGTTCACGCTCGGCGCCTACGGGGTCGCGGCGGGGGCCGCGACCGGCGAGGAGGCGGTTGTCGCGATCGGCGTGTTCGCATTCACGTTGTTCGTCGTCGGCATCGTGTGGCCGGTGGCCGCCCTGGCCCGCCTCGACGTCGAGGTGATGGCGCCGCCGGATGCGACGGTTGGCGACACGGTACAACTGCGCGTCAGGTTGCTCGGTCGAGTGCCACGGGTCGACATTCGTGCCCTCGATCCGGCCGGTGCATGGCAACGCACGTCGTCGCCGGCGGCGGGCGTGCTGTCGCACGTCGCCTCTCGGCGCGGCGTCTTTCGCATCGTGCGCGTACAACTCCGGACCTCGGCGCCGCTGGGCATCTTCGTGCGCACGCGCACGCTGCGCGTGGAGCTCGGGTTCCCGATCAGCGTTGCGCCCCAGGGCCACGCCGCGGCACCGGTGCTGCAGTCGATCCCCGATCAGCTCATCACGACGACCGCGTCCGTGTTCGCGACCGGCGCCGGCGACACCGTGCGCGCGGTGCGTCCGTATGTGCCGGGCGACCCGGCGCGCCTCGTGCACTGGCCAACCAGCGCCCGTCGCGGCGAGCTCGTCGTGCGCGAGCACGAGCCGCCTCCCGCGCTGGGTGTCGCGCTCGTCGTCGACCTGCGCGGCCCGGCGGTGGAGACCGCGGCGAGCCGGGCGATGGGCATCGGCCTCGCGACGCTCGCAACCGGCGGCGTCGTGTGCTGTTGCACGCACGAAGACGACAGCGCGATCACCGAGCTGGTGCCCGACGCCCGTGCGCTCGGTCGTCGCCTCGCGGCCGCCACCCCCGGACCGCCCGGTGACTCGCCGCCCGGTTGGCCGCGCGAGGTCGTCCGGGCGTGAGTGAGCGTCGGGAGGCGGGTATCCCGCCGAGCAGCGAACGGGGCCCGAGCGGCCCGGCGCGAAGCGCCGAGAGCGGGCGGGCGTGAACACGAAGGAAGCGTCGCCGGACCGCACCGTCGCCCCGCAGTTCCGGCTGGTCGCGATCCCCGCCGGGCTCGCGCTGGGGGCCATCGGCGCGATTGCCGCCGAGCGCGTCCACCTTCCGGCAATTCTCGGCTTCGCCGGCGGCGTGCTCGCGGCGGCATTGAGCGTGCTCGCGTTGCCGTCGATCCCGACGCGTCGCGTGACGGTGTTGTTGCTCGGCGTCGGCGGCTTGGGTGCGCTCAGGCACGCGGCGTTTCCGGGTCGCGATGGAGTGTGGCTGCTCGGGATCTGGGCCGCGGGCACGCTCGTCGCGCTCGTCCTGGTCGATCGCGCCGACGCGGAGTCCGTTCCCGCGCTCGAAGGCGGCGCGCCGCTACGGCCGCGCTCTCGCGAGGTGGTACGCGTCTCTGCGGTCCTCGCGCTGATCGCGACCGTCGCGGCCGTCGTGCTCGTGCCGGTGGTGACGGACCGGCTCGGTCGTCATGTCTGGCCGGGACTCGAACCGGGCTTCGGCGATGTACGCGACGCGCCGGCGTCATTGCGCAGCACCAACACGCTCGACATGACGACGCGCCCGAGGCTCTCCGACAAGATCGTGTTCACCGTCGACTCCCCACGCGCGAGCTTTTGGCGCGGCGAGACCTTCGACGCGTGGGACGGCCGCGCCTGGACGCGCTCGGATGACCGCCGGTTCCTCACCGAGCGCACCTTCGCCAACCAGGTGCAGATCCCTCCCGCCGCCGAGGACACGGGCGCGCGCGTCGGCCAGGAGCTGCGGCAGACGTTCCACGTCGAGAGCGGTTTCTCCGACATCGTGTTCGCGGCGCCGAGCCCACGGGAGGTCGAGACCGACAAGTTGGTGCGCTATCGCCCGGACGGGACCACCGCGCTGGCCGGCGGGCTGACGAGCGGCTTCGGCAAGGGAGCCGTCTACAGCGTCGTGAGCCGGCGTCTGCCGACCACCGCGGCCGATCTCCGTGGCGCGGACCGCCAAAGGGTCGCGCGCGCAGTCGCCGCGCAATATGCCCAGCCGGTCGCGAGCACCAGCGAGCGGGTACGCAACCTGGCCCGTGAGATCACCGCGAACGAATCCACTGTCTACGACAAGATCCGCGCGATCGAAGCATGGCTCGGTACACACACGAAATACTCGCTGAACGCGCCGCTGTCGTCGCCCGACGTCGACGTCGTCGACGACTTCTTGTTCCATACCCGCCTCGGCTGGTGCGAACAGATCGCGAGCAGTCTCGTCGTGTTGGCGCGCAGCGCCGGCATCCCGGCCCGGCTCGCGACGGGCTTCGTCCCGGGCGGCCGCGACCCGCTCACTGGAAGGTTCGTCGTGCGCGAGCGCGACGCGCATGCATGGGCCGAAATCTTCTTCCCGGGCATCGGATGGCAAGGGTTCGACCCGACCTCGGCGGTGCCACTCGCGGGCGATGCGAAGGCGGGTGGCTCGGTGCTTTCGGACCTGCGCCGTCACGCGGTGCCGCTTGCGATCGTCGCGATCGTGCTCGTCCTCCTCGCGCTCGCGCGGCCCGGGATTCGGACGCTGCTCCGGCGGCGCCGTGCGCTCCGCAGCTCGTGGGGCGCGCGCACGCTTCACCATCTCGAACGTGTGGGGCGGAAAGCCGGGCGCGCTCGCGCACCGTCAGAGACGCCCCGGGAGTACGCGAATGCGCTGGCCCAGCGGCTCGGCGCGCCGACGCTCGACACGGTCGGGGCTGCGCTCGACGCGGACGCCTACTCGGCGGCCGGCGCACCGCCGGAGGCGCGAGCCGCGGCGGACGCGGTGCTATCCTCCCTCTGATCGTTCTGGCCGTGAAGGGGATCCTGTGAGGTCCCTACGGAGGGAATCGGCATGCAGGCGCGCAAGCACGCGCAAGCGAACGCAGGCGGCACGGAGGCTGGGCTCGTGCTGCGGACGCGGGTCTTCGATGCAGCCGACCTCCACCGGGCCCTGACCCGCATCGCCCACGAGGTCGTCGAGCGCAATCACGGCGCCGACGACGTCGTCCTGGTCGGCCTCTATACCCGCGGTGTCGCGCTGGCGCGCCGGCTGGCTGCCGCGGTCGCGTCCTTCGAGTCGGTCGAGCCGGCGGTCGGTGCCCTCGACGTGGCCTTCTACCGCGACGACATCGGCCTGCGCCCGATCGCGCCCCTCGGGCCCACGGAGGTCCCCGACGTGAGCGGCAAGGTGGTCGTGCTCGTCGACGACGTGCTGTTCACGGGCCGGACTGCGCGCGCCGCGCTCGAGGCATTGCTCGAGCTCGGGCGTCCGCGCGCGGTGCAGCTCGCGGTGCTCGTCGACCGTGGCCATCGCGAGCTGCCGCTGCGCGCCGACTACGTCGGCAAGAACCTGCCGACCCGCGCCACCGAGGACGTGCAGGTGCGGATGACCGAAGTCGACGGTGGCGACGACGGCGTCGAGCTCTGGGGAGAGGTCGAATGAATCGAGTGCGCGTGAAGTCGCAACCATGAAGCACTTGCTCAGCGTCGACGATCTCGGCCCGCGGTCGGGCATCGAGGCGATGCTCGACCTCACCGAGTCCTTCGTCGAGGTGACACAGCGCGACATCCCGAAGGTTCCGGCGTTGCGCGGCAAGACCGTCGTGTCGCTCTTCTACGAGGAGTCGACGCGCACCCGCCTGTCGTTCGAGACGGCGGCCAAGCGGCTCGGGTCCGACACCATGACGTTCACGGTCGGGACGTCGTCGGTGAAGAAGGGTGAGAGCCTGCTCGACACGGTGCAGACGATCGAGGCGATGGGCATCGATGCCATCGTCGTGCGTCACTCGTCGGCCGGCGCGCCCCATCGGGTCGCGTCCTGGACGTCGGCCGGTGTCGTGAATGCCGGTGACGGATGTCACGAGCACCCCACGCAGGCCTTGCTCGACGCGTTCACGCTCCGGCGACACCGCGGACCGTCGCTCGACGGCTGCCGTGTCGCGATCGTCGGCGACGTGAAGCACTCGCGGGTCGCGCGCAGCAACATCAAGGCGTTCGATGCGCTCGGATGCGAGTTGACGCTCGTCGGTCCGCCGACCCTCATGCCGGAGCGGCTCGACGGTTGGCCGGTACGCGTCGCGTACGACCTCGACGAGGTGCTGCCCGACATCGACGTGGTGTACCTCCTGCGCATTCAACACGAGCGCATCGGTGAGGCGCTCTTCCCCTCGATCCGTGAGTACGCACGGCGCTGGGGTCTCACGGTCGAGCGCGCGGCGCGGTTGAAGCCCGACACGTTCGTCATGCACCCCGGTCCGATGAACCGCGGGGTCGAGATCGCAGGCGTCGTCGCGGATTCCGCCCGATCACTCGTGACCGAGCAGGTCACGAACGGCGTTGCGGTGCGCATGGCGGTGCTCTGGACGCTTCTCGGTTCGGGAGGCCCGTTTGTCTGACGGAGAAGTGCTTCTGCGCGGCGGACGAGTCATCGACGAGACCGGCGAGCGGCAGGTCGATGTCCGTGTCGTCGACGGCGTCGTCGCCGAAATTGGCACGTCTCTGACACCCGGCGCGGGCGCGACCCTGCTCGACGCAGAGGGATGCGTCGTGGCGCCGGGCCTGGTCGATCTGCAGGTGCACTTCCGGGAGCCGGGACGCGAGGACAGCGAGACGATCGAGACCGGCGCCCGGGCGGCCGCGCTCGGGGGATGCACCGCGGTGGTGTGCATGCCGAACACCGAACCCCCGCTGGACGACGGGGCAGTGGTGCAGTCCGTGCTCGAACGCGCGCGTGCGCTCGGTCTCTGCGACGTGCGCCCCGCGGGCTGCATCACGAAGGGACGCCGCGGCGAGGAGCTCGCCCCGATGGGGGAGCTGTACGACCTCGGCGTGCGCGTGTTCACCGATGATGGCGACTGCGTCGCCGACGCGTCGGTGATGCGGCGCGCGTTCGAGTACACGTCCGCGCTGGCCGGCGCGGTGCTGGCCCAGCACGCCGAGGACCCTGCGCTCGTGCGCGGTGGGCACATGCACGAGGGCGCGTGGTCGGCACGCCTCGGCATCACCGGTCGTCCCGCGGAAGCGGAGTCATCGATCGTCGCACGCGACCTCGCGCTGGCCCGACGCACGGGGGGCCGGTACCACGTGCTGCACATGTCGTGCGCGGCGTCGGCCGCGTTGGTCCGAGCCGCCAAGGCCGACGGCGTGCGGGTCACCGCCGAGTGCACACCGCAACACCTGGTGCTCACCGACGAGGCCTGCGGCGGGTTCGACCCGGTGTTCAAGATGAACCCGCCGTTGCGCGAGCAGGCAGACGTCGACGCGCTGCGCGCCGCCGTCATCGACGGCACGATCGACGCGATCGCGACCGACCACGCGCCGCACCCCCCGGAGACCAAGGACGTGCCCTTCGAAGATGCCCCGCCGGGGATGCTCGGGGTCGAGACCGCGCTGGCCGTCGTGCTCACGACGCTCGTCGACACCGGGGTGCTCACGCTCACCCAGGTGCTCGCGGCAATGTCGTGGCAGCCCGCGCGCGTCGCCGGGCTCGACGCCCGCGGTCACGGCGCGCCGATCATGGCCGGCCGTCCCGCCCACCTCTGTGTGATCGACCCCGCGCATCAGTGGGTCGTCGACGGCACGCGTCTCGCGAGCCGGTCGCGCAACACGCCGTGGGAAGGCTGGAAGCTCACCGGCAAGGTCCGCCACACCCTGTACGCGGGAACCCCCGTCGTCCGCGACTACGAGGCCACCAAATGATCCAACAGATTGGACGCTCAGCCCGCCAGAGGCGGGCTGAGCGTCCAAACACGGCGGACGGCCGGGACAGACATGGCTGAAGCGCGGTTGGTGCTGGCGGACGGCGCGACGTTCGAGGGCGAAGCGGTCGGGTACGAGCCGGCCGACGGGGTCGCGACCGGCGAGGTCGTGTTCAACACCGCGCTCTCCGGCTACCAGGAGATCGTCACCGACCCGTCGTATGCGGGCCAGATCATCACGTTCACGTACCCGCACATCGGCAACTACGGGATCAACGAGCGCGACGACGAGGCGCGCGTGCCGCACTGCCGCGGTGTGGTCGTGCGTGACCTCGCGCGCCGGCCGTCGAACTGGCGCGCCACCGAGCATCTCGACGCGTTCCTCCGGCGGCACAAGGTCCCGGGCATCACCGGCATCGACACCCGGCGATTGACGCGCCACATCCGCGACGCAGGGGCGATCCCGGGTGCGTTCGGCACCGCCGATCGCGACACGTTGCTCGCCGCCGCCGAGCGCGACGGTGGGACCGATGGGTGCGACCTGGCGTCCGCGGTGACGACGCAACAGCCTTACACGATCGGACCGGACGCCGCGAGCCTCTACGTCGTTGCGTACGACTTCGGCATCAAGCGTTCGATCCTCGATCATCTGGTTGCGCACGGGTGCCAGATCGAAGTCGTGCCGGCGCACACGAGCGCGGCCGAAGTGCTGGCGCGCGCCCCGGATGGCGTGTTCCTGTCGAACGGTCCGGGCGATCCCGCGGCGGTCACGGGCGCGGCCGCGAACGTGCGGGAGCTCATCGGCAAGCTGCCGGTGTTCGGCATCTGCCTCGGGCACCAGATCATGAGCCTCGCCCTCGGCGCGCGTACGTTCAAGCTGCGGTTCGGTCACCACGGCGGCAACCACCCCGTGCGCCATGTCCCGAGCGGACGGGTGGAGATCACGAGCCAGAACCACAACTACGCAGTCGACGCGGACACGCTGCCGGAAGGCTCGGAGGTCTCGCACCTCAACCTCAACGACGGCGACATCGAAGGCGTGCACACCGGGGGGCTCGGCGCGTTCAGCGTGCAGTATCACCCCGAGGCCGGGCCGGGCCCGCACGACGCGCGCTACCTGTTCAAGGAGTTCACCGAGCTGATGAGGGCCGGCTGACCCCATGCCCAGGCGCGACGACCTTGCATCCATACTGCTGATCGGTAGCGGTCCGATCGTGATCGGGCAGGCATGCGAGTTCGACTACTCGGGCACGCAGGCCTGCCGCGTGCTGCGTGAGGAGGGCTATCGCGTCGTCCTCGTGAACTCGAACCCTGCGACGATCATGACCGATCCCGAGTTCGCCGACGCCACCTACGTCGAGCCGCTCGACATCCCCACGATCACGCGCGTCATCGAAAAGGAACGCCCCGACGCGCTGCTGCCGACGCTCGGGGGTCAGACGGGCCTCAACCTCGCGGTCGGGCTCCACGAAGCGGGAGTGCTCGACCGCTTCGGCGTGGAGCTCATCGGCGCGAACGTCGATGCGATCCGCACCGCGGAGGACCGCCAGCGCTTCAAGCTCGCGATGACCGAGATCGGGCTGCGGGTGCCACCGTCGGGTATTGCGTACAACGTCGACGAGGCGCTGGTCGTCGCACAGCAGGTCGGCTATCCGGTGATCGTGCGGCCTGCGTTCATTCTCGGCGGCGGCGGCACGGGCATGGCATACGACGTCGACGAGATGCACCGGGTCGCCGCACGCGGACTCGCCGCCAGTCCCATCTCCGAGATCCTCATCGAGCGGAGCATCAGCGGGTGGAAGGAATACGAGCTCGAAGTGATGCGTGACCATGCCGACAACGTTGTGGTCATCTGCTCGATCGAGAACGTGGACCCGATGGGCGTGCACACCGGTGAGTCGATCACCGTCGCGCCGGCGCAGACCCTCACCGACGTCGAGTACCAGCAGATGCGAGACGCCGCGTTCGCGTGCATCCGTCGCATCGGTGTCGAGACCGGCGGTTCGAACGTGCAGTTCGCCGTGCATCCGCGCACCGGCGAGCAGGTGATCATCGAGATGAATCCTCGCGTCTCGCGCAGCAGTGCCCTCGCGAGCAAGGCGACCGGGTTCCCGATCGCCAAGATTGCCGCCAAGCTCGCGGTCGGATACCGGCTCGACGAGATTCAGAACGACATCACCCGCGAGACGCCCGCGAGCTTCGAGCCGACGATCGACTATGTGGTGACGAAGTTCCCGCGGTGGGCCTTCGAGAAGCTGCCGGGCGCGGCGCCGGTGCTCGGCACGCAGATGCAGTCGGTCGGCGAGGTGATGGCGATCGGTCGCACGTTCGCGGAGTCGCTGCAGAAGGCGGTCCGGTCCCTGGAGACCGGACGCCTCGGACTGAACTGTGATCCGGCCGAACGCGAGCTCGACGACTTCGGTGACGACGAGCTCGTGTTGAGCGCGGCGGTTCCCACGCCGGAGCGGCTGTTCCACGTCGAAGCGGCCCTGCGGCGCTTCGTGTCGGTCGAGCGGCTGCACGAGGTCACCAACATCGACCCCTGGTTCTGCGACCAGATTCTGCAGATCGTCGAGGAGCGTGACCGTCTCGACCAGCTGGGCCTGCCGAACATGACACGCGCCGACTGGCGGCGTGCCAAGCGGCTGGGCTTCGCCGACGGCCAGCTCGCGTACCTCTGGGGCGTGACGCAGGACGACATACGGGCGGCCCGGCTCGCGGCCGGGGTGCGCGTCACGTACAAGACCGTCGACACGTGCGCAGCCGAGTTCGCCGCGTACACGCCGTACCACTACGGCACGTACGAGGACACCGACGAGATCGCGCCGCTGACCAAGCCGGCCGTCGTAATCCTGGGGAGCGGACCGAATCGCATCGGCCAGGGCGTGGAGTTCGACTACGGCTGCGTGCACGCCGCGTTCGCGCTGCGCGACGCCGGCTTCGAGACCGTGATGGTCAACTGCAATCCCGAGACCGTCTCCACCGACTACGACACGAGTGACCGTCTCTTCTTCGAGCCGCTGACCGAGGAAGACGTCCTCAACATCTGCGAACGTCTCATGGAATGCGGCGGGCCGAGCGACCTCGAGGGAATCGATCGCCGTGCGCCGGTGCTGCAGGGAGTCATCGTGAGCCTCGGGGGCCAGACGCCGTTGAAGCTCGCGCACGTGCTCGAGCGCAACGGCATTCCGGTGCTCGGCACATCTCCCAGCTCGATCGACGCGGCAGAAGACCGCGAGCAGTTCAACGCGCTGTGCACGAAGCTCGGCATCCCGCAACCCGCAGGCGGCACCGCCTCGAACGTCGACGACGCCGTGCGCATCGCGAACGCGATCCACTATCCGGTGCTCGTGCGGCCGTCGTACGTCCTGGGCGGTCGCGCAATGCAGATCGTCTACGACGACGCCGACCTCCGCCACGCGATGATCGAGCTCACCCACACGGGATCACTGGGACGAGAAGGTGGGCTGTCGCTCGAACGACCGGCGCTCATCGACCGCTTCCTCGAGGACGCGATCGAGGTCGATGTCGACGCATTGCGGGACCGCACTGGTGCCGTGCTGATCGGCGGGGTGATGGAGCACATCGAGGAAGCGGGTGTGCACTCGGGCGACTCCGCATGCGCGATCCCGCCGCCGACGCTGTCCGCTGACGCCATCCGCACGATCGAACAGCACACGCGCGCTCTCGCGGATGCCCTCGACGTGATCGGCCTCTGCAACGTGCAGTACGCGGTGAAGGACGACACGGTCTTCGTCATCGAGGCGAACCCGCGCGCGAGCCGCACGGTGCCTTTCGTGAGCAAGGCGACCGGTGTGCCGCTCGCAAAGGTCGCGGCGCGCGTGATGCTCGGCGCCACGCTCGACGAGCTGCGCGAAGAAGGGCTGTTGCGTCCGCCCGCCGAGGGCAGCCACGTCGCGGTGAAGGAGGCAGTGCTGCCGTTCGGTCGCTTCCCGGACGTCGACACGATTCTCGGTCCGGAGATGCGCTCGACCGGCGAGGTGATGGGCATCGACCGTACGTTCGGGATGGCATTCGGCAAGAGTCAGGCGGGAGCGGGGAACACGCTCCCGCACCGTGGCGCGGTGTTCCTGTCGCTCGCCGATCGTGACAAGGACGCGGGGCTGCTCGCGGCGCGTCGCTTCGCCGAGCTCGGGTTCGTGATCGCGGCGACGGCCGGCACGGCGCGCGCGCTCGCCAATGCCGGCGTGCCGGTCGACACCGTCGTCGCCAAGGTCGGAGAGGATGTCGGGGTCGATGCGGTCGAGCTGATCTCCTCGGGCAAGGTCGACTTCGTCGTCAACACGCCCCGCGGGCGGGGCCCCCGGGCCGACGGGATGCACATCCGCCGGGCCGCCCTCTCCCACGGCGTCGCCTGCGTCACCACCGTGGCGGCCGCCCTTGCCGCCGCGGCAGGGATCGCCGAGGAGCTGGCCCGGCCCCCCGAGGTGCGGTCGCTGCAGGAGTACCACGACGACGGCCAGCTGCGGCTCGAGGTATGAGGTCCCGCGGGTCCCCGGCGGCGGTCGACCTGGGCGTCGATCTCGGAGGTGTCCCGCTGCCCAACCCCGTCGTCGCGGCGTCGGGCACGTTCGGCCACGGCGCCGAGGTTGCCCGGCTGTGCCCGCCCGCCGGGATCGGCGCGGTGACGGCGAAGTCCGTCGCGATCTTCGCATCCGTTGGCAACCCGCCGTTGCGCGTCACCGAAGCGCCCGGCGGCGGCATGTTGAATTCGGTGGGACTTCCAGGGCCGGGTGTCGACGCGTGGATCATGCACGACTTGCCCGCGCTCGAAGCGTACGGCGCGCGCGTGATCGCGTCGATCTGGGGTCGCAGCATCGAGGAGTTCGAAAAGGCGGCGCGCGCGCTCGAGGCGGTCGCGCATCGCATCACCGCGGTCGAAGTGAACTTGTCGTGTCCGAACGTCGAGGACCGCGCGCACGTCTTCGCGCACTCGCCGCACGCGACGCGCCAGGCGACAGGCGCGGTGGTGGACGCGCTCGGCGGCAACGTCTCGGTGTTCGCGAAGCTGTCGCCCAACGTCACCGACATCGTCGAGATCGCGACCGCCGCGGTCGACGCGGGCGCAACGGGTCTCACACTCGTCAACACGGTGATGGGTCTCCTCATCGACGCGACGGCGCGCGTGCCGCGTCTCGGCGCGGGTGGCGGAGGTCTCAGTGGTCCGCCGATCAAGGCCATCGCCCTCCGCGCGGTGGCGGACGTGGCGCGCACACATCCCGGCGTGCCGATCATCGGCACGGGTGGAGTGACCACCGGCGAAGACGCGGTCGAGATGCTGCTCGCGGGAGCGCACGCGGTTGGTGTCGGCACCGCGACGTTTCTCGACCCGCGCGCGACGCTGCGCATCGTCGACGAACTTCGCACGTGGTGCGCGCGCAACGGTGTGTCGCGCGTGCGCGATCTCACGGGAGGGATGCAATGACGACCATCGACGCGGGACACGTACGCGACCGCCTGGCCCTCGCGCTCGACGTCCCGGATCTCGACGCCGCCGAGCACCTCGCCAAGGAGGTGAGCCCCTGGTGCGGGGTCGCCAAGGTCGGGCTCGAGCTGTTCTCGGCGGCGGGCCCGGAGGCGATCGTCCGGCTGCGGGCGCTCGACCTGAAGGTGTTCGCGGACCTGAAACTGCACGACATCCCGACGACCGTCGGCCGCGCGTCACGCGTCATCGGCCGGCTCGGCGTGCACTACCTGAACTTCCATGCGGCCGGCGGTGTCGACATGCTGCGCGCAGCCGTCGAAGGTCTTGCCGAGGGCGCGCAAGAGGCGCGCCACGCGCCACCGGTGCCGATCGCCGTGACGGTGCTCACGAGTGACCCGGACGCGAGTCAGTTCGACGCGCGTCTCGCCGCCGCGATCGAGAGTGGCTGCGGCGGCGTGGTTTGCTCCGTACACGAGATTGCTCGCGTGCGCGACGCGAGCCGCGACTTCGTCACGGTCGTTCCCGGGGTTCGTTTCGACGACGGCGCGCGCCACGACCAGGCGCGCGTCGGTACGCCTGACGAGGCTGCGCGCGCGGGCGCAGACGTGCTCGTCGTCGGCCGCGCGGTGACGCACGCGAAGGACCCGCGCGCCGCCGCGCAACGCGTGTTCGATGCAGTCACGAACGCGCTCGCGAGCCACTAGCGCGTCGAGCACGGTCGCGCAAGCGCTCGCCCAGTTGCGACGCGGCACAGTGTCGCTATGCTGAACCGCTGCATTCCCCGGCCGGCGGAGGACGGGGATCCAGATCGCCACTTTCCCCATCGCCGCCCCAGTGGAGGACACCATGGCGAACCCGCCTCAGCTCACGCCGGAGCAGCGTCAGCTCGCGCTCGAGAAGGCCGCGGCCGCGCGTCGCCAGAGGGCGGAGGTGAAGGACAAGTTGAAGATCGGATCCCTCACGTTGTCGGAGCTCTTCGACGCTGCCGACACCCAAGACGGTGCCGGCGCGATGCTCGCCAAGCTGAAAGTCGTCAGCGTGCTCGAGTCGTTGCCGGGCGTCGGCAAGGTGCGAGCCCGCAACATCATGTCGGAGCTCGAGATCTCCGAGAGCCGCCGCTTGCGAGGACTCGGGACGAACCAGCGTCGGGCGCTGCTCGACAAATTTGCCTGAGCCCACTGCACGCGGGGTACTGCTCGTTCTCGCGGGAACGTCCGGCGCGGGGAAGGGCACCGTCGGCGCCCGCCTGCGCGCGACCGATCCCGACCTGCACTGGTCGGTCTCGTGGACGACGCGCCCGCGCCGGCCGAACGAGGTCGCCGATGTCGACTACCACTATGTGTCGCGCGACGAGTTCGAACGCCTACGCGACGAGGGCGGCTTCCTCGAGTGGTTCGAGGTCTACGGGGATCTGAAGGGCACGCCCAAGCAGTTCGTCCTCGACGAGCTCGTCTCCGGGCACGACGTCATGCTCGAGGTCGACGTGCAAGGTGCATTGGCCGTGAAACGGGCGCTGCCGGAGGCCCTGCTCGTGTTCGTGAGGGCGCCGAGCCGGGCCGAGCAACGCCGGCGTCTCGAGGCGCGAGCCCAGGTCACGGGCGAGGCGGCCGAGAGCATCGAAGGGCGGCTCGGACACGCCGAGGACGAGGAACGCATCGGCGAGACCCAATTCGACCGGGTCGTCGTCAACGACGACGTGGATCGGGCGGCCGCCGAGATCGCTGGTATCCTGACCAACCGCCGTACTGCGGGTCAAAACCCCCAAGGAGCCTGATGGCAGAGCGTCGCCCTTCGCTGATGGAGCCCCGAATCGAACAGCTGATGGGCAAGGTGGACTCGAAATTCACCCTCGTGACGCTCGCCGCCATGCGGGCCCGGGAGATCAACGACTACTACAACCAGCTCGGCGAGGGGCTCGGCCGGATCGTGCCGCCGCAAGTGACGTCGCTGTCCCGCAAGCCGTTGTCGATCGCGCTGGAAGAGGTTGCGCTCGGCAAGATCGTGTACGAGCGGATCGTGCCCGAGGAACAGGGCGAGAGCGCGGGTGAGGGCGCGGAGGCGGCCGAGCCGCCCGACGCGACCGCCTGAGCCGCCGGGACTTCGATGCCGCCCTCGATGCCCCGGGTCGTCCTGGGGGTGTGTGGGGGAATTGCCGCATACAAGGCGGTCGAGGTGTGCCGGCGCCTCGTCGACGCCGGCGTGCACGTCGCACCGGTGCTCACCGAGGACGCGCAGCGCTTCGTCGGCGCACTCACGTTCTCGGCGCTGGCGTCGGAGCCCGCGCGCACGTCCCTCTTCGGCTCGCCCGAGCCCATTCCGCACACGCGCCTCGGCCAGTCGGCCGACCTGATCCTCGTCGCGCCCGCGACCGCGAAGCTCCTCGGCAAGTACGCGGCCGGGATCTCCGACGACCTCCTCACGGCAACGCTCCTGGCGACCCGCGCGCCCGTGCTCGTCTGTCCTGCGATGCACACCGAGATGTGGGAACACCCCGCGGTCCAGGCGAACCTCGACACGCTGCGGCGCCGCGGCGTGCACGTGTTGGCGCCCGAGGAGGGACGTCTCGCGGGCGGTGACGCAGGCGCCGGGCGGCTTCCCGAGCCCGCGACCATCGCGGCCGCCGCGCTCGCCCTGCTGACACCCGGCCGCGCGCTCTCGGGTCGCACGGTGCTGGTCACGGCCGGCGGCACCCGCGAGGCCATCGACCCCGTTCGCTACATCGGGAACCGCTCCTCGGGGAAGATGGGCCACGCGCTCGCCGACGCGGCCGCGCGTCGCGGTGCGCGGGTCGTGCTGATCACCACGGCGTCCCGGCCCGTCGGTGCGGGTGTCGACGTCGTCCACGTCGAGAGTGCCGAGGAGCTGCACGACGCGGTCATGGCCCGGGCCGGGGACGCCGACGCGGTGATCATGGCCGCGGCGGTCGCGGACTTCCGGCCCAAGGCGGTTGCACCACAGAAGCTCAAGAAGGGTGACGGGGTTCCCGAGGTGCAGCTCGAGCCCACCGTCGACATCCTCGCCGCCCTCGGTCGTACCAAACGCGCGGGCCAGGTCGTCGTCGGCTTCGCCGCCGAGACCGAACGGGTCCAAGAGCACGCGGCCGCGAAGTTGGTGGCCAAGCGCGTCGACCTCATGGTGGCCAACGACGTGGGTGCGGCCGATGCGGGCTTCGAGGTGGACACCAACCGGGCGGTGTTGCTCGACGCCGACGGTGGGGTCGCCGAGACGCCGCTCCTGACGAAGGTCGCCCTGGCCGGCGTCGTGCTCGACCGCGTGGCGGAGCTCATCGATCGGCGTCACGGACGCCCATCCCCCTAGCATGCGGGCCTCGCATCTGGTCGCGCGGTCGAGGGGGCATTCGTGAGCAGGCATACCTTCACGTCGGAGTCCGTCACCGAGGGCCATCCCGACAAGATGTCGGATCAGATCAGTGACAGCGTGCTCGACGCCGTGCTCGCCGAGGACCCGTACGGCCGGGTGGCGTGCGAGACGATGGTCACGACCGGTCTCGTCGTGGTCGCCGGCGAGATCAGCACGTCGGCCTACATCGACGTCTCGCGGCTGGCCCGGGAGACGATCAACGGCATCGGCTACACGGACGCGGCCTACGGCATCGACGGCAAGACGTGCGGGGTGATCGTCTCGATCGACGAGCAGTCGCCCGACATCGCGATGGGTGTCGACAAGGCGCTCGAGCAGAAGGCCGGCACCGGCGACGCGTACGACGAGGTCGGCGCCGGCGACCAGGGCATGATGTTCGGCTACGCGACCGACGACACCGAAGATCTCATGCCGATGCCGATCTGGCTCGCTCACCGCCTGGCCCGCCGCCTGGCGCAGGTGCGCAAGGAGGGCATCGTGGACATCCTGCGGCCCGACGGCAAGACCCAGGTGTCGGTCGAATACGAAGACGGGGTGCCGCGCCGCCTCGACACGGTGCTCATCTCGACGCAGCACTCGCCCAACGTCGATATCGACAAGGAGCTGCGGCCCGCACTCCTCGAGCACGTCATCAGGCCGTCGCTCCCCGCGCAGTTCGTCGACGACGACTTCGACGTGTTCGTGAACCCCACCGGCCAGTTCGAGCTGGGCGGCCCGCACGCGGACTGCGGGCTCACCGGCCGCAAGATCATCGTCGACACCTACGGCGGCATGGCGCGACACGGCGGCGGCGCCTTCTCGGGCAAGGACCCGACCAAGGTCGACCGCTCGGCCGCCTACGCGGTGCGTCAGATCGCCAAGGCTGTCGTGGCGTCCGGGCTCGCGAAGCGGTGCGAGGCGCAGGTCGCGTACGCGATCGGGGTGGCGCACCCGGTGTCGATCATGGTGGACACGTTCGGCACCTCGGAGATCGCGCCGGACAAGCTCGAGGCGATGGTGCGCGACGTGTTCGACATGCGTCCGGCCGCGATCATCGAGCGGCTCGACCTCCGGAGGCCGATCTACAAGCGCACGGCTGCGTACGGGCACTTCGGTCGCACCGACGGTGACGGCTTCACCTGGGAGAACGTCCAGCCGTACGCCGACGAGCTGCGCCGCGCCGCCGGTTGACGCGCGTTTGCCGCGTTCTTCCCGACGTCACCGCGGTCGACCGCGCCTTCGACTACACGATCGACGACGACGCGTCGGTCGGCACCATCGTGCGGGTGCCGTTGCACGGCCGGCGAGTGCGGGGCTGGATCGTCGCCATGGACGTCGTGCCCGAGGCCGACACGCTCCTTCCGGTGCTGGCGGTGGTGTCGGCCGGGCCGCCGCCCGAGGTCGTCGACCTGACGGCCTGGGTGGCGCACCGGTGGGCCGGCCCTCGTGTCGCCGTGCTCCGCTCCGCATCACCGCCGAACCTCGTTCCACCCACCGTTTGGTCGGGGAGTGGCCACAAACGGCCACCTGCCGAACAAACAGGAGAGAGGCAAACGAGAGAAACCGTCGTGCGGTGGCCGCCGTTGCTGGACCGGCGGCAGCTGGTCTCGGGGATGTGCGCATCCGAAGGTTCGACGATCGTGTGCGTCGCCGACGCGGGCCGGGCGCGCACGCTCGCCGCATTCCTCGGCCGGTCGCACGCGCGCGTCGCCCTGATCCATTCGACGCAGCCCGATGCGGCGCGCACCGAAGCGTGGGCGCGCGCCGCGGGCGGTGACTGTGTGGTGGTGGGCGGGCGGATCGCCGCGCTCGCGCCGGTGCCCGACCTGCGGGCTGCCGTGGTGGTCGACGACGCCGACGAGGCCCTTCAGGAGGAGCGCGCGCCCACGTGGCACGCGCGCGACGTGCTGCGGGAGCGCGCAGCGCGCGCCGGCGCGTCGTTCGCGGTGTGCTCGCCGGCGCCAACCGTCGAGGCGGTGTACGCGGCCGGCGACGCCGTCGAGGTGCCGCCTCCGGACGTCGAGCGAGGCGGCTGGCCCCGCGTGCAGGTCGTCGACCGGCGGGAGGAGCCACCCGGGGCCGGCTTGCTCAGCGAGGCCCTCGCCGATGCCCTGCATCACAGCTTGGGCCCGGCCGTCTGCGTGCTGAACCGGCGCGGGCGATTCCGCTTGCTGGTGTGCACCTCGTGTCACGAGCTGCTCCGTTGGGACGCAGCCGCCGAGCGCCCGGCGGTGTGTCCGGAGTGCGGCGCCGCCCAGCTGCGCGTCCTGCGCGCCGGCGTGCGCCGCGTGCGTGACGAGCTGACCGCCCTCATGCCCGGCAAACGGGTCGTCGACGTCGACGCGGCGACGACCGAGGTCCCGGACGCGGACATCGTCATCGGCACGGAGGCTGCGTTGCATCGGGCCGCGATTCGCCGCCGGCGACCCACCCTCGTTGCCTACCTCGACCTCGACCAGGAGTTGCTCGCGCCCCGGTACCGCGCCGCGAGCCAGGCACACTGGCTCGTCACGCGGGGGGCACAGCTGCTCGCGTCCCGACCGCGTGCGGACACGCTGCTGCTGCTCCAGACCCGCGTTCCCGAGCACGCCGTCGTCCAGGCAGTCGTACGGGCGGAGCCGCAGCGGATCCTCGAGGCCGAGCTCGACTACCGGCGGACGCTCGGGTATCCGCCGTTCGGCGCGCTGGCAGAGGTCTCCGGCGACGACGCCCCGCTCGCCGCCACCATCGACGCGCTGCGCGCGCTCGACGTGCAGGCCACGGGCGTGCAGGTGTTCGGCCCCGACGATCACCGCGCGCTCGTCAACGCACAGGCGTGGGACGCGCTCGCCGACGCGCTCGCGCGGTCGCTTCCGGTCGGCCGTGCGCTGGGTCGGGTCCGCGCCGCAGTCGACCCGCCCCGAATCTGACCGCATCCATGCGTCGGTAGCATGGGCCTCCATGGCCACGCACACGATCCGCATCTTCGGCGACCCGGTGCTGAAACGACCCGCGGCACCGGTCACCGACATCGACGGCGCGCTCGCCAGGCTCGTGGATGCGATGTACGAGACGATGTACGACGCGCCGGGCGTCGGTCTCGCGGCGCCACAGGTCGGCGTGCAGAAGCGGTTCTTCGTGTACGACGTGAACGACGAATCCGGCCCGCACGTCGTGTTCAACCCCACGATCGTCGAAGCCACCGGTGAATGGATCTACGAGGAAGGTTGCCTGTCGTTACCGGGGCTCGCGTTCGAGATCGCGCGGCCGAAGCTGGTGACGATGCGGGGCGTCGACCTGGACGGCAACGAGGTCGTCGTCCAGGGCGACGAGCTGCTCGGCCGTGTGTTCCTGCACGAGATCGACCACCTCGACGGCGTGCTGATGCTCGACCGCCTCGACGGCGAGGAACGCAAGCGCGCGATGCGAGAGCTGCGCGAGCAAGGCATGGGCGTGCCGACGCCCGGCGGCCGCACGCACGCGCTGTGACGTAGCGTCCGATGCCGTGCGGATCGTGTACCTGGGCACCCCGGAAGACGCGGTCCCGCCACTCGAAGCACTCGTCGAGCACGGTCACGACGTCGCGTTCGCCGTCACGCAACCGGATCGTCGGAGGTCGCGCGGCGCCGGTCCGGACGCGTCGCCGGTCAAGCGAGCGGCGACCAGGCTCGGGGTGCCCGTCCGCACCCCGCACAAAGCGCGAGAGATCGTCGACGACGTGAGGGGGAGCGGTGCGGAGCTCGGCGTGGTGGTTGCCTTCGGCCAGCTCCTGCCGGTGTCGCTGCTCGACGCGTTGCCCCACGGGTTCGTGAACCTGCACTTCTCGCTCCTGCCCCGATGGCGCGGCGCCGCCCCGGTGGAACGGGCGATGCTCGCCGGCGACCTCGAAACCGGCGTGTCGCTCATGCAACTCGAAGCCGGCCTCGACACCGGCCCCGTGTTCGCGTCGACGCGTGTGGCGATCGCGCCGACCGAGACGGCGGGCGAGCTGCGCGGCCGGCTCGTCGACGCCGGGACCGAGTTGCTGCTCGTGCACCTCCCGGCGCTTCCGACCGCGACGCCCGTGCCGCAACACGGTGAGCCGACCTACGCGGACAAGCTCGAGGTCGACGAGTTCCGGCTCGACGCGGCGCGCCCGGCCGCCGAGCTCGCGCGTGTCGTGCGGGCGGGCAATCCACGCCCGGGAGCGTGGTTCACCGTCGACGGCAAGCGCGTGAAGGTCCTGCGCGCGCACGAAGCCGCCGACCACCGAACGCTCGCACCAGGAGAGCTCGCGCCCGACGGCGCGCTCGGAACGGCGAGCGAGGTGCTGATCCTCGACGAGGTGCAGCCGCAGGGCAAGCGCGCGATGGACGCGCGTGCCTGGCGGGCCGGCGCGCGGGGCCCGGCCCGCGTCGACCCTCCGTGAGCGTCGACACGCCGCGGCGAACGGCGCTCGACGCGCTGTTGCGGGTCGAGCAGGGTGCGTACGCGCACATCCTCGTGCCGGAGATGCTGCGACAACGCGGTTTCGACGCTCGCGACCGCGGTCTGGTGACCGAGCTCGTGTACGGCTCGTTGCGCATGCGCCGGGCCGTCGACCATCTCCTCGCGCAGGTGTCGACGCGTCCGCTCGACGAGGTGGACGACCGAGTACGGGCCGCGCTGCGGCTCGGCGCCTACCAGCTCCTCCTCGGGATCCCTCCCCACGCCGCGGTCGGCGAGACCGTGAACCTCGTGGGCGCCCGTGCGCGGGGGTTCGTGAACGGGGTCTTGCGCGCGCTCGCGCGACTCGGACCCGCGTGGCCGTTGCCGACCGGCGATGACGTGCCATCCCTCGCGGTCCGGACGTCACATCCCGACTGGATCGTCCGCGCCCTCGTCGACGAGTTCGGTGTCGAGGACGCGGTCGCGACCCTCGAGCTCGACGACGCGCCGCCGCCGGTGACCCTGCGCGTCAATCCGATGCGGGCCACGCCCGAGGAGTTGGAGGTCGAGCTCCGGCACGCCGGGGTCGAGGTGACGCGCGGCTTGCTCGTCCCCGACGCGCTGCTGGTGCGCCATTCCGGTGACCTCGCGCGGCTCCCCGCGGTGCGAGACGGACGCGTGTCGCCCCAGGACCAAGCGAGTCAGGCGGTGGTCGCGGTGCTCGATCCGCAGCCGGGGGAACGTGTGCTCGACCTCGCGTCGGCGCCGGGGGGGAAGGCGACGGCTGCCGCTGAGCGCATGCACGCGCGTGGGGTCGTGGTCGCCGCCGACCTGCATCCCGGCCGGGTGCGCACGGTGATGCGGGCCGCGCGACGCCTCGGCCTCGGCGACGTGATCCGGCCGCTGGTCGCCGACGGCGCGCACCCCGGAGTACGGGAAGGCGCCTTCGATCGCGTGCTGCTCGATGCGCCGTGCAGCGGCCTCGGCGTGTTGCGCCGGCGACCCGACGCGCGTTGGCGGATCCAGCCCGGCGACGTCGACGACCTCGCGGGGTTGCAGCGCAACCTGCTCGCCGCGGCCGCCCGCGCGGTCAAGCCCGGCGGCCGGTTGGTGTACTCCGTCTGCACGTTGACGCGCACCGAGACACTCGACATCGACGAATGGGCGAAGGGCGAGCTTCCCGAGCTCCACGCGATCGACCCGCCCGGGCCACCGTGGCGTCCGTACGGGCGCGGCGCGATCCTCCTGCCGTCCGACGCGCACAGCGACGGCATGTTCGTCCTCGTGCTCAAGCGCGAGGGCTCTGCGACATGACCACGGTCGGTAGCCTTGGCGCGATGAAGGTCGCTCCCTCGATCCTCGCCGCGGACTTCTCGTGCCTCGCGGCTGACGTCGCGCGGGTGGCGGCGGTCGCGGACCTGCTCCACGTCGACTGTATGGACGGGCACTACGTCCCGAACCTGACGATCGGGCCACCGGTCGTGAAGGCATTGCGGAAGCACACCGACCTGTTCCTCGACTGCCACCTCATGGTCGACAATCCGCAGGTCCTCCTCGCTGCGTTCGCCGACGCGGGTGCCGACGGATGCACGGTGCACATCGAGCTCGGCGATCCGCGTCCGCTGTTCGACGAGATCCGAAGGCTCGGCATGCGCGTCGGCCTTTCGCTCGAACCGCAGACCTCATTCGAGGAAGTGCTGCCGTATCTGCCACAGATCGATCTCTTGCTCGTGATGAGCGTGCACACCGGCTTCGGCGGCCAGCCATTCATTCCCGAGGTGCTCGACAAGGTGCGCGCGGCGCGTGCGGTGATCGACGAACAGCAGTTGCCGGTCGAGATCGAGATCGACGGTGGCATCAAGGTCGACAATGCACACCTTCCCGCCGATGCCGGTGTCGACATCATCGTGTCGGGCACGGGCATCTTCGGCACCGACGACCCCGTCGCCGCCGCGCGCAAGATCCGTGAGGCCGGCGCCCGCCGATGACGAAGCAGGCCAAGGTGCTGACGGTCTCCGACGGTGTCGCGGGCGGGACGCGCGCCGACAAGAGCGGGCGCGCGCTCGTCGAGCACCTCGTGGCAGCCGGGTACGACGTCGTGGCGCACGAGGTCACGGGCGACGGCGCCGACGAGGTCGCGCGCGCGCTGGGCGCACTGTGCGACGGCTTCGCCGGCCTCGTGGTGACGACGGGCGGCACGGGATTCGGACCGCGCGACCTCACGCCCGAAGGCACGCGCGCCGCGCTCGACCGTGAGGCGCCCGGGATCGCGGAGGCGATCCGCCGTGCGAGCGACGGCGACGGCCGCGGCTTCGGCATGCTGTCGCGCGGTGTGGCGGGGGCGCGCGGCCAGGCGCTCGTCTGCAACCTGCCGGGATCGGCGAGTGGCGCGATCGAAGGCCTCGGCGTGCTGCTGCCGGTTGCCGCGCACGCCCTCGATCTCCTCGCCGGCGGCCATCCTCACTAGCAAGAGGCCTCACGAGCACGAGCCCTCACGAGCGAGAGCCCCCACTCACGGGAGCGTGGTCCCAGAAAATAGAACGCGTTGCAATTCCGCGGCGGTGCGGATACGCTTTCCCGTGTACAACTGAAATGCCCTCGGGGTTGGGTGAAAGTCCCGACCGGCGGTGAGAGCCCGCGAACGCCCCGCAGCCAGCGGAGCGCCGACCAGGTGGAACTCCTGGGCCGACGGTGAGAGTCCGGATGGGAGAGGGTGAAGCGTCCGGCTCGTGATGTCGCGGGCCGCTTCGCCGTTGCCGCGCCCCGCGGGTTGCCGAGGAGGCGCGCGTGCGCGACGACGAGCTCATGGGCCGGGCCATCACCTTGGCCCGCAGCGCGCGCCGTCACACCGCGCCCTGGCCGGCCGTCGGCGCGGTGATCGCCGACCACGGTGAGATCGTCGGCGAGGGCGCCACCGGTCCCTTCCCCACCGGTCCCCACGCCGAGGTCGTCGCGCTCGGCGCGGCGGGCGCGCGCGCCCGGGGCGCGACCATCTATACGACGCTCGAGCCGTGCGATCACCACGGCAACACCCCGCCGTGCACCACCGCGCTGATCGAAGCCGGGATCACGCGGGTCGTGTCGGCGGTGGACGATCCCGACGAGAAGGTTGCCGGTCGCGGATATACGCGCTTGCGGAGCGCCGGCATCGAGGTCGTGACGGGGGTAGGCGAGGCCGGCGCCCTGCGTGATCTCGCGCCGTATCTGCATCACCGGCGCACCGGTCGCGCGTTCGTCACAGCCAAGGTCGCGACGACGCTCGACGGGCGCGTTGCCGCGGCCGACGGTTCCTCGCGGTGGATCACCTCGGAGGCCGCGCGCGCGGATGCCCACGAGCTGCGCGCCGATGCCCAGGCGATCGTGGTCGGCGCCGGCACCGCGCTCGCGGACCAACCCGCGCTGACGGTCCGCGACGTCGACGTGATGCCGCACCGCGCGCCGTTGCGGGTGCTGCTCGACGGGCGTGGACGCGTTCCCGCGGAGGGTCCGCTCTTCGACACCGCGCTCGCGCCGACGTTGGTCGTCACGACCGACCGGGCGCGGGCGGGTGCCATCGACGCGTGGCGGTCCGCGGGTGCCAAAGTCGAAACTGTCGCGCCCTCGTCGCTCGGGAGCGGAGTGGATCTCGACGCCGCGCTCACGCTCCTCGCCGGCCACGGTGTCTTGCACGCGCTCGTCGAAGGAGGTGCCACGCTCCTCGGCGCGTTGGTGACCGCCGGTCGTGCGCAGCGTCTCGTCGCGTACGTCGCACCCGCGTTGCTCGGGACCGCGGGGTTGCCGGCGTTCGCGTTCCCCGGCCCGGCATCGATCGACGGAGCGCTGCGGTTCGAGCTGGCATCCGTCACGCGCCTCGGCCCGGACGTCCGGCTCGAGTACGAGGTGGAGGTCTGATGTTCACGGGGATCATCGAGGAGCTCGGCACGGTGCGCGCGGTCATCCCGAACGCCGACGGTGCGCGCGTCGAGATCGATGCGAAGACCGTGCTCGAGGACGCGACGCTCGGCGTGTCCATCGCGGTCAATGGGTGCTGCCTGACCGTGGTCGACATCGGCGACGGGTGGTGGGCGGCCGACGCGGTCGTCGAGACGCTGTGCCGTACCACGCTCGGCGGGCTCGCCGCCGGCGACGCGGTAAACCTGGAGCGGCCGTTGCGGCTGGCCGACCGCCTCGGTGGCCACCTCGTGCAGGGTCACGTCGACGGTACGGGCAGCGTCCGCGCACGCGAGGTGCAGTCCGACGGCTCGACGCTCGTGCGTTTCGACGCGCCGGCCGACGTCATGCGCTACGCCGTGCACAAGGGCTCGATCACCGTCGACGGCATCAGCCTGACCGTGGCCGCGATGCACGACGACGGCTTCAGCGTCGCGATCATCCCGCACACGCTGGCCGTGACGACGCTCGGGACACGCGGCGTCGGCGAACACGTGAATCTCGAATGTGACGTCCTCGCCAAGTACGTCGAGCGTCTCTTGCACGGCGCGGTGAACGAGGCGGGGCGAAGTGAGCGTGGCCGGAGATGAGGAGCCCGAAATGACCTTCGATACCGTCGAGAGCGCGATCGACGCGGTGCGACGCGGCGAGTTCGTGGTCGTCGTCGACGACGAGGACCGCGAGAACGAGGGCGACCTCATCATCGCGGCCGAGAAGATGACGCCCGACAAGATGGCGTTCATGATCCGCTACACCAGCGGGGTCATCTGCCTGCCGATGGAGGGCGCGCGCCTCGACGAGCTCCAACTGCCATTGATGGTGTCGGGCAACGAGAACACCGAAGGCCAGCGCACGGCGTTCACGATCTCGGTCGACGCGCGCCACGGCACCACGACCGGCATCTCGGCCGCCGACCGTTGCACCACCGTGCACACGCTGATCGACCCATCGACAGGGCCCGCCGACCTGGCCCGTCCCGGCCACATCTTCCCGCTCCGCTACCGCGACGGCGGCGTGCTGAAGCGGGCCGGTCACACCGAGGCCGGCGTGGATCTCGCGCGCATGGCGGGTTGCTTCCCCGCCGGCGTGCTCGCCGAGATCGTCAACGACGACGGCACGATGCAGCGCATGGCCGACCTGAAGGAGTTCGCGGCCGAGCACGAGCTCGTGCTCGTGACGATCGCCGATCTCATCCGTTTCCGCCGCCACCGCGAGAAGCTCGTGCGCCGCGTGTCCGAGGCGCGCATCCCCACCCAATACGGCGACTTCACGGCGCACGTGTTCGCGTCGCTGCTCGACGGCACCGAGCACCTCGCATTTGTGCGGGGCGAAGTGTCGGGCAAGAGCGACGTGCTGGTGCGCGTGCACTCCGAATGCCTCACCGGCGACGTGTTCGGGTCCTTGCGCTGTGACTGCGGCGTGCAGCTCGACCGCGCGCTCGAGCGCGTTGCGCGGGAAGGCGAAGGAGTTGTCGTGTACCTCCGCGGACACGAGGGACGCGGCATCGGGCTCGGACACAAGCTGCGCGCGTACTCACTACAGGACCAGGGTCGCGACACGGTCGAGGCGAATCTCGAGCTCGGGTTCCCCGCCGACTCCCGTGAGTACGGCATCGGTTCGCAGATCCTCGTCGATCTCGGCGTGACGACGATGCGACTGATGACGAACAACCCCGCGAAGTACGGCGGCATCGAGGGCTACGGGCTCGAGATCGTCGAGCGGGTACCGATGCAGACGGAGCCCAACGAGGAGAACATCGCTTACCTGCGCGCCAAGCAGGAGAAGCTCGGCCACCTGCTCGAGATCGCACCGGACGAAGAGCTCGGCGGCTCGTGACCTGAGGCGGGCGACCCGGAGGCATCATGGGGGAATACACCGCGCACGAAGGCGCCCTCGACGCGGCCGGCATGCGGTTCGCGATCGCCGTTGCGCGGTTCAACCGCGACATCACCCAGCAGCTGCTCGAGGGCGCGGAGGCGATGTTCCGCAAGCACGACGCCGCCGACGTCAGCGTCGCGTGGGTGCCCGGCGCGTACGAGCTGCCGCTGGTGGCGCGGCGCCTCGCGGGATCGGGAGCGGTCGATGCCGTCGTCTGTCTCGGTGCGGTGATCCGCGGCGAGACCGCGCACTTCGAATACGTCGCGGGTGAAACGGCGGCCGGGATCACTCGCGTCGCGCTCGACACCGGTGTACCGGTGATCTTCGGGGTGCTGACCGTGGACAATCGCGAGCAGGCACTCGACCGGCTCGGCGGCAACGAAGGCCACAAGGGCGAGGAAGCGGCGCTCACCGCGATCGAGATGGTGTCGCTGCTCCGCGAGCTGCCGTGAGCCGCTACGACACGATTGGTCGCGCCTACGCCACCACGCGCCGGACCGATCCGCGCATCGCGGCGCAGATCCACGCCGCGCTCGGCGATGCGCGACGAATCCTGAACATCGGCGCGGGCACCGGAAGCTACGAGCCGGAAGACCGCGAGGTCGTTGCAATCGACCCGTCGACCACGATGCTCGAGCAGCGCGCGCCGGGTGCCGCGCCCGCGGTGCAAGCCGTCGCCGAAGCGCTGCCGTTCGGCGACCGTCGCTTCGATGCCGCAATGACGACGCTGACGGTGCATCACTGGAACGACGTCGAACGGGGTCTGCGCGAGATGCGACGCGTTGCCGCGCGCCAGGTGATCTTCTTCTTCGATCGCGCAACGACGATCGATCTCTGGCTGGTCGCCGAGTACTTCCCCGAGGTCCTCGAACTTCCCACCGAGCGTGCCGCACCGGACCCGGCGGCTCTTGCTCGCGTGCTCGACGTCAACAGCATCGAGCCCGTCCCCGTACCGGCCGACTGCGTCGACGGATTCGGTGGCTGCTATTGGAACCGGCCGGAGGCGTACCTCGACCCGCAGGTACAGGACGGCATGTCGTCGTTCGCGCAGCTCGATCCGGAAACACGTGCCCGCGGGACCGAGCGCCTTCGGCGTGACTTGGAGTCGGGCGTATGGGACGCGCGCCACGGCGAGCTGCGGGCGTTGGCGGAGATCGATTTGGGATATCGATTGCTCGTCGCCGGAGTAGCCTGATCCGGCAATGCTGCGAATCGTGCTGCCCAAGGGTTCGCTCGAACGAGCCACCCTGCAGCTCTTCGAAGATGCCGATCTCGGCGTCGTGCGCTCCTCCGATGTGGACTATCGCGCGAGCATCGATGACCCGCGTGTCGTCGACGTCACGATCCTGCGGCCGCAGGAGATCCCGCGCTATGTCGCCGACGGGCTGTTCGATCTCGGCATCACCGGACGCGACTGGATCGAGGAGACCGGCGTCGACGTCGCCACGCTCGCGCAGCTCCATTATTCGAAGGCGACGGCCCGCCCGATCCGCATCGTGCTCGCGGTCGCAGGCGACTCGACCTGGCGTTCGGCCGGCGATCTCCCGCCGGGTGTGCGCGTGCACACCGAGTACACGGAGCTGACGCGGCGATACCTCGAGAAGCACGGCGTCGACGCGCGCATCTCCCTGTCGTACGGCGCCACCGAGGCGAAGGTGCCCGAGATCGCGGACGCGGTGGTCGAGCTCACCGAAACCGGCCGGGCCTTGCGAGCCGCCGGGCTGCGGATCCTCGACACCGTCCTCGTGTCGCACACCGAGTTGATCGCGAACGCTGATGCGTACGAGGACCCCGACAAGCGCAAGGCGATGGAACAGCTGCGCACCTTGCTGCTCGGCGCGCTCGAAGCGCGCGGGCGGGTGCTCGTGAAGCTCAACGTCGACGAGGCGAACCTGCAATCTGTGATCGACCTGCTCCCCGCGCTGAAGTCGCCGACGGTGTCGAAGCTGTTCGGCGAGGACGGCTACGCGGTCGAAACGGTGGTGGCCAAGAGCGACATCAACGTGCTGATCCCGGAGTTGAAGGACCACGGCGCGACCGGCATCCTCGAGCTGCCGATCGGCAAGATCGTGCAGTGAGCCGTGCGGACGCAGCGGAGCCAGGGATGGCGTAGCGAGGGAGCCATGTGACGGGAAGCGTCACCGAATTCGACGAGCGTCGCGGGATCGGGGAGATCGCCGGCGATGACGGCGCGGTGTATCCCTTCCACTGCACGGTGATCGCCGACGGTTCACGAACGATCGCGGTCGGTACCGCGGTCGAATTCGAGCGCGTCCCCGGCCACCGAGGCCGTTGGGAAGCCGCCTCCATCGTTCCTGCGACACCAGGCGACAGGACATCCGGCGACAAATAGCGTCGTCGATTGTCGCAAGAACCTACGTGCCCTGGGACTCGGCGACCTCGACGAAGAGCATCTGGGCCTGGCCGAGCGCGTCGCGCAGCATCTCTTCACCTTCGCCGAGTCGGCCGACGAGCGCGTCGACGAGCGCGGACAGCGCGTCGATCGCGAGGCCCGCCGCCGCGAGGTTCGGCTCGGGACGGCGCCCTTGCTCGTCGGGCGGCGTCACGACCCCGAGGTGCACGAGCGCGAGCTGCCAGATCCCGATCGCGTGGTTCACGATGACGTCGGCCACGGGCGTCCCCGCCAGCCGCGCGTGCAGTTCCCGGAGCGCCTCGAGCTCCTCGTCCGATGGTTCGTCCCCGGAGGGCGGCTGCCCCTGCGGCGGCTGCCCAGGCGGCGGTTGCCCCGGCGACGGGGGCTGCTCCGGCTCGCCGCCACCAGGTATCCAGAGTCCAGTCACGCGCGACTATCCTTCCCATCGACAATCGAGGGAAGTGGGACGCTACTCAAAAGGCGGCGTCCCCACCCGGCCGGCCGGCTCCGTGCACCATGGCGGAGGACGATCGCGACGGGTCCGTCTTGGAGCAGCCGAGCGACAGCTTCGGTGCGACGGTGGACGCTTTCCCCGGAGGAAATGGGTCCGCCGTCGTTTTCGCGCCGGCGGCCGAGAACGAAGAGGTGATGCCGCACTGGCCACAGACGACGCCCGCATCAACGACCGCATTCGCGCTCGTCAAGTCCGCCTGATCGGTGCCGACGGCTCGCAGCTGGGGACCAAACCGCTGCCCGAGGCACTGGGGATCGCACGGGAGTCAGGCCTCGATCTCGTCGAGGTCGCGGCCAACGCCGATCCCCCGGTCTGCAAGATCATGGACTACGGCAAGTACAAATACGAGCAAGACCAGCGGCGTAAGGAATCGAGGCGCAAGGCGTCGAACGTCGTCATCAAGGAGATGAAGTTCCGCCCGAAGATCGACACGCACGACTACGACACCAAGATGAAGCACGTCGAGCGCTTCTTGGAAGAGGGGTCGAAGGTCAAGCTGACGATCATGTTCCGGGGACGCGAGATGGCGCACCCCGAGCTCGGCCGGAGAATTCTCGAAAAGGTCGCCGAGCGGGTCGTCGAGATCGCAACCGTCGAGTCCGCCCCCAAGCAGGACGGCCGCAACATGACGATGGTCCTCAACCCCATCCGGAAGCCCAAGGCCAAGCCGGCCGGCCATGCCGTCCCGGCAGCACCGCCGCCCGCGCAGGCCGCGCACGCCTGACACGACACGACAAGGGACGCTGAGATGCCCAAGATGAAGACGCACCGTGGCGCGGCCAAGCGCTTCAAGATCACCGGGACGGGCAAGATCCTGCGGCGCCACGCGTACCGGGACCACCTGCTCGAGCACAAGGCCACGCGGCGTACTCGCCGGCTCGGTCGTGAAGCGGAAGTGGTCGGCGGCGACAAGAAGCACGTCAAGCGTCTGCTCGGGAGGTAGCGCAATGGCTCGCGTCAAGCGTTCTGTGGCCGGCAAGAAGCACCGGCGGGCGATCCTCGAAGAGGCGCAGGGTTATACCGGCGCGCGCAG
>JBBQXS010000033.1:0-53909 GCA_038209365.1 Acidimicrobiia bacterium
GGATCGACTGGTTCAACCACCGACGACTCCACGGCGAGATCGGCATGGTCCCACCCGCCGAACTCGAAGCCACCTACTACCGTCACACCCGAACAGTAGAAACTAAAGAACCACAGCCTCTATAAAACCCGGGGCGGTTCACCAAGACACAGAACGCCAAGTGCAGTGAAGGGCACTCTTGTTCATGCCGTTCAAGGATCTCCTTAAATGAATCCGATATCTTTTTGCGAAGGGACTCCCACCTGCGGTCGTACCGCAGAGTATGAAACCAGAGCCCGGGGATATTCTCTCGAAGGAGTTTCTCGAAGTCCTTGCGAAACTCTTTGTACGCCGGATCGCCCTGCTTGAGTTCACAGTTCAAGACGCGGAGTTTTCCATCCTGGTCGCCGTAGACCGTCACATCGTGGTGCGCGGTGTCATCTTTATCGCTGGTCTGTCGGTATTTCAGCCGAGTAGGTGTCTCCACCGAGTAATGTAAACGAATCTCCTCCAGCCGTTGAGTGATCACAATCTTCGATTCCTGTTCGCAGACCCTCACCACCCCGAACCGGTCCATTGGCCAAATCAGATGCGTGGAGTCGGGAAGCGCGTGGTAGAGGTTCCAAAGCGTCGTGGATACTCCTCGGCACAGCGTGTCTACATCGAGATGGGCGCTCATGAGACGGGCTTGACGACGAGCTTCCGGTTGTTGAAGTACGCCGAACCCGTCCATTGAGAGTCTGTGGAGCGAGCGTACCGAAGCGAGAAGGTGTGGACGCCGGGCGACGTTTCGACGATGCCCGTGCCGGTCGTTCCCGCACTTGACGCATGGACGAACACTCCAGGGCTCATGCCTGCTGCGGAACCGCCGAGAGCAACGAGTTGGTTACCTTCGAAGACCTGAGTCCGGCCGCCGTGGGAGTTGTTCTGCTGGCCGTCGACAGTGATGTCGGCGCTGGAATACACGGTTACAAAACCACTCGGCGGAACGGTCACGGTCACAGTCGGTCCACCGAGATCGACCTCGGTTGTAGACGTCGTTGAAACGGTCGCCGCTACAGAACCGATGGTGGCCGCGGGCGCAGAAACGCCTTGCGCGACCATGAGGTTCCAATACGCGGTGTTCGTCGGCACGATGTTGGTGTTCGCCTTGTACGCGATGTACGCGGAGCCGTTGTATCGAACGACGTCGTTCACCGTGTACGCCGTGGTACTCGTCCATGCTCCGCGCCAGCGGAAGCTTCGGCTCGGCCACTGCAACAATGCCTCGCCAGCCTTGCAGCGCGTGCCCGCCTGATAGTTGATGACACGTAGCGCACCTTGCGACGTGCCGCTGGTCGGGTAGCACGCCGTGATCGTGCCCGTCGTGTTGTCGGGAATGGTCGCCCAGACAACCGCGCCACCGGCGGCCAAGCCGATGATGACACCGACGATCAGAACCCCGAGCCAGCCCGGTCGCTTCAGCATGACGGCCCCCTCTCCCGGAAGCGTGTTACGGCCGAGCCAAGCTGCGCAAAGGCGGCTGCATCGCCGCAACCTCCCGCACCGGTGCGGGAGGTTGATCCAGGGTTACCCTCCCGCGCGGTGGAGAACTGTCCGGGCGGCCTGATCTTGCACGCGGACGAGACGGCCGCGGGCTGCACCGAGGACGACGAACACGGCGGCTGCCCCGGCCGCGAGCTACGCCACGACGGCGACCCGGTGCGCCTGCTTACCGGGCTAGGCGCCTTCTGAGGCGGGCGCGACGAGTTCACGCAGGACCGTCCTGGCTTCAGCGGCGGTGATCTCGTCCGAGTCCATGTCGTCGCTTCCGAGCACGAGGTAGAAGAGGTCCGGGTAGGGCATCCAGACGCCGCCGCGGACGATCCGGTCGACGGTCATGTCAGCCCGAACACGAGCAACCGCGGTGGCGGTGCCGTCGAGGCGGGTGACGAAGTATCGAGTCGTTGTCTTGCGCTCCTTCTGTTTCTATTTTTACCGCTCGACGCGCTTGCTGGGTCTGGTCGCTCGATGGCTCCAACTACTGCGGCGTGCAGCAGCACTGAAGACGCGACCGCGCCTCAATTGGTTAGCCGCGGTAGTACCTCTGGCGGCAGGTCACGCAGCGAACCCACCTGGCTTGCCCCAACATGGACGCGAAACCGAACATCAGCTTGGTCGATTTCTTCCGACCGACCTTGAACTGCGATCCGCCTCAGCGCGGGCAGGTGAGCGAAGAGCCGCTCTCCGCCCGGAGCAGACCGCCACGCCGTTCTTTCTTTTGAGGGACGACGTCGGTGTTTCTCATTGCGGCTTTGCCATGCGCATTTACGCGATGTAGGGAGAGATCACTCGCTGTGGCGAATCGGTTCGCACAGGTTGTACATAGGTAGTACCCGCCGGATGTTGGTTTCGGGTCCGTTGTCGAGACGTGACTAGTCGGCTTGTCTTCGAGCATCTCACCGCACCACTTGCACTTGATCGCCCCAGCTTTGATCGTCTCCGCACAGACCGGGCACGCCTTCTCGTCAGGCTCCATCACGACCTCCGCACTCGATGCCCACGATAGGCGAGGGCAGGCCGGAACGTCGCGGGGCATCCTGTTCACGAAATCCATGCGCCGAGAAGCGTTCCGGCCGATGCCGATCACTGCGCCGATGACGGCTGAGAGCATCGCAACATTTTGGGTGTGCCGTCGCGTGAGCAAACGATGATCGCGGCCCAAGGCAACCCAGTTGGTTTCCTCAGCTCTGAGAAAACTACCGAGGGTCGACCGACGAGGGTACGAAGTCGGCCGCCGCGGTCGCGACGAAGGTCGGCGTGAGCGGAACGCGGGTCGCTCAGGCGAATGTGGTGGATCGACTGGGCTCCCAATCTCGCCGCCAGAGTGATACCCCGGGACGGCACCGCGCGACGCCGCGGGCTGCACAGAGGACGACGAACGCGACGGCTGCCGCGGCCGCGACCTCCGCCACGAAGGTGATCCGGTCCGCTGTTGGGTCTGGTCGCTCGCCGGCTGCAACCACTGCGGCGTCGTGTGCATCTGAGGCCCCCGTCGCGCTCTTTGCTCTGGCGGCGCTCCCGCTGGGAGACTCTGACCGAGGCGGGTTCGACTCGCGATGCGGGAGGTTCGGCCGAATGTTTCGTACCAACAACGCAAGGTCAGACGCGTCCAGCGACGCACCCGAGAAGAAGTGACGTCGGCAGGGTCGGGGTCTCGGACCGTTCACGAGCGGCCACCTCACCATCATCATCGTCACGCTCATCATGATGGTGGCGTTCCCGTTCGCCGCGTTCGCAGTCACCGGCAACAACGTGTTCGTCACCGACGCGACCAGCGGCAATAACCCGACCGTCGCCAACGGCAGGCTCAAGGTCGACGCGGGCACCGCGTACGGTCTGGTGCCAACCGTCAGCCAAGGTGGCGTTGTCGACGTCCGTGATGCGATTCCGACCAAACCCTTTGTCACCGGACCCAACCTTACGAACACTGGGCATACAACGATCGCCGGACCGCTCAACACGCGGTTCGCAATCACGACTATTACGGTCGCCAATAACTGCGATTGCACCCACGAGGTCGACGTCTATGCCGTCACAAGCGTCGTCAATGGGAAGTACTGGCTCGAGACGTTCACCGTGGCGCCGCGACAGGCGATGCATTACACGTATCCGACGCCAATCGTGGTGACCCCCCAGGGGTCTCCTGCTAGTGCCGCCCTCGAGGTGGACACCCACGTGGTAAGTGGCACGGACACCTGTTGTGTATTTACGAGCATGGTCGGCTACGAGACCTGACGACCCCGGGTGTGACGCGGCGTCGTCTGCATTTGACGCCGACGCGACAACGCCCCCCGGGCGGGCGGTTGGAGGCGTTGTCGTACACGCATGCCTGAGGGTGGGGGGCCCCAGGCATCACGGTTTCTATCCGACGCCCCCGGCCCGCGTCTCGTCGTCTGCTCGCTGCAACCACTGCGGCGTGCAATGACGGGCCGCGTGTCAGCGCGATGTCAGCACAACTTCGACCAAGAGCACACAACACCAGTCGGCACCGACCAACGAACGAGCGCCGTAACCGTCGCTGAGCAGGGCTTTCATCAACGGCGACCAAGAGCGACCAAGACGGCGAACGATCCACGGCATCAAGCGCATGCCGTGCGCATGGAAAACCGTCCGCGATTAGCGGGACGCGCCGACGCCGTCCGCTAGGTTCCCTGACGTGCGCGTCAGGTCGAGGCGATGAAGCTCGCGTGGAGCGACGAGGATGAAGCGTTTCGCGCGGAGCTCGTTGCATTCCTGGACGCGCACACGCCGCCCGAGATGGCGGCGGGGTTCGACTTCCAGGGCGACGCTGAATCCGAGCACGAGCTCGTGCCGCAGTACATGCGCGACTGGCAGGCACTGCTGTTCGACAACGGATGGATGATTCCCGGGTACCCACCGGAGCTCGGGGGACGCAACTGCACACCCGTGCAGACGCTCATCTATCTGGAGACGTTGGCGCGGCGGCGGCTCCTGCGGTCGGGTCATTTCCCCGGCTACGCGATCGTCGCACCGAGCTTGCTGGAGTACGGCAACGACGACCAGAAGCAGCTCGCGCCGGCGGCAATCCGCGGCGACACGATCTGGTGCATCGGCATGAGCGAACCGAACGCCGGCTCGGACCTCGCCGGACTGCAGACCCGGGCCGAGCTCCGGGACGACCACTTCGTCGTCAACGGCCAGAAAGTGTGGACGAGCTACGCGACGATCGCGCAGAAGTGCTTCTGCTACGTGCGTAGCGACCCGACGCTGCCCAAGCACAAGGGCATCTCGTTGCTCATCCTCGACATGGACACGCCCGGCATCGACATCCGACCGCTTCGGCACATCAGCGGCACCGCGGGATTCGCCGAGGTGTTCCTCACTGACGTCGTCGTGCCGCGCGAGAACCTCGTCGGGCTGCTGCACGGCGGCTGGGCCATCACGCAGGGGTCGCTCGCGCACGAGCGGGCGGGGTTGTGGGTCGAAGGCGTCGCCCGCTGCGAGCAGACGATCGACGGCCTCGTCGCGCTGGCACGAGAGATGGGCCGCGACGACGACCCGATCATCCGGCGCAAGATCGCATCGCAGTACGAGTTCGCGTCGTCGCTGCGCGCCCTCGGCTACAAGGGCTTCGCATCGTTCGCTCAGGGTTCGAGCGCGCCCGAGCACAGCTACATGAAGATGGCGACATCGGAAGCGGGAAAGGCGGCATTCGAGCTGGGCATGGAGATCGCCGGCACGGCCGCGCCGCTCACCGGGACACCGACCGAGCGCTTCGTGCACGGGTTCTTCATGTCGTTCGCGAACACGATCGCGGGCGGAAGCTCGGAGATCCAGCGGAACATCATCGCCCAGCGGGTGCTGGGCCTTCCCCGCCGGTGAGCGTGTAAATGGACTTCTCGCTGACCGACGACCAGCAACTGCTGCGCGACACCGCGCGCAAGCTGCTCGAGCGCGAGTGCCCGCCCGCGCTCGTACGCGCCCACATCGACGATCCGAGCGCATACGAGCCGCTGTGGCGGCACCTCTCCGAGTACACCGCATTGGGAGCCGGTCCGTGCGCGGATGCGTGCTTATTCCTCGAAGAGACCGGCTACGTCGCGGCGCCGGGGCCGTTCCTTGCGACGATGTTGTACGCGTCGCTCGCCGGTGATGACGCGACGACCGGCACCGTCGCGCTCGTCGCAGATCCCACGTACCCGTACGTGCTCGAAGCCGACCGCGTCGAGCGCATCGCCGTCGTGCTGCCCGGCCCCCAGCTTGCGATCGTCGACACCCTGCCCATCACATTCGTCCCGACGATCGACACGTCGCGCCGCCTGTTCACGGTCGATACGACCAACGTGCTCGCGCAGTCTCTCGCCGCGGACGCGCTCGGCGCGTGGCGCGACCGGGCGCACGCCCTGCTCGCGGCAGAGATGGTGGGTACTGCGCGCCGCATCTTCGACATGGCGCTCGGCTATGCGAAGGAACGCGAGCAGTTCGATGTGCCGATCGGCTCGTTCCAGGCGATCCAGCACAAGCTGGCGGACATGTCCCTCGTGCTCGAACGCGCGACCGCTGCGGTGCACTACGCGGCCATGACCGTCGACGCGGCCGACGACGAACGGGCCAACGCGTGCCACGTCGCCAAGGCAGCCGCGGGTGAAGCGGGCCGCCGCATCCTGAAGGACGGCATCCAGATCCACGGCGGCATCGGCTACACGTGGGAGCACGACCTGCACTTGTTCCTGCGACGCGCCACGGCGGACGAGTACCTGCTCGGCACCACGGGCTGGCACCACGATCGCCTCGGCGACGCGCTCTTCCGCTGAGCATCCGTTCGCAACCGGTCGGGCCGAACGGCCTATTGCCTCGAATCACCATAAACTGTACAAATCAGTAGTAGGGGCGGCGTCGAGAGGGCGGCCGGCGCGCGGACTGATCGTTGGGGCACAAAAGCCTGCAGCGCCGGCGGCGGGGTGGGGGCTCTCTCGGCCCGCCGCCCCGACCATCACGGTTGCCTCCGTCGTGTGTCTCCATCGTGGGCGCACGTCGCCGCGGATCCATTCGCGGATCCCCTCGCGGACTCGTCGCGTCGCTCTCGACGCGTGCGCGTCCCGGCGCTGTTTCGCGCACGTCGCACTACACTCCTGACGGGCACGTCAGGTCGAGGGGACCCGCATGACGAACGTCGATCTCGTCCGGCTCGCCGGAAGCCGTGGTCGCATCTCGGACACGCCGACCGTCGATCCGGTCACCGCCGAGGTCATCCGCGGCGGCATGGAGACCGTGTGCTTCGAGATGGCCGAGTACGTCTCGCGTACGGCGACGACGCCGATCCTCAACCAGTCCAACGAGCGCAACGCCACGGTGCTCGACGCGCACGGCAGGCTCGCCGCGCTGAGCGTCGGCATCCCGCAGTTCATGCTCACGTCGACGCTGCCGGTGCGCTTCGCGCTCGAGTTCCTCGGCGTCGAAGAGTTCCGCGAAGGTGACGTCTTCGCCGCCAACGACCCGTATCACGGCGGCGGGCACCTTCCCGACTACAACGTGTTCGCGCCCGTGTTCGCCGACGACCCCGGCACGCCCGGTCGCCGGCGCATGGTGCTGATCGCGAGCATTCAATGCCACCACGGCGACACCGGTGGCGGCGTCCCGGGCGGTTACAACATCACGGCCGGCGACATCTGGGGCGAAGGTGTGCGCTGGCCCGTCATCAAGGTGATCGACCGCGGCATCGAACGACGTGATGTGCTGTACGCGCTCCAGGCGAACAACCGCATCCCCAGCTACATCGGTGACCTCCGCGCGCAGATTGGTGCCGCGCAGCTGGCGGCGCGTCGCCTCGGCGACATGATCGACCGGTACGGTGCCTCGGCCGTCGAAGAGTCGGTCGACTACATGATCGACTACGCCGCGCGCCGCTTCCGCGAGGAGGTCGCGCAGTGGCCCGACGGCGAGTACGAGGCCGACGCATACGTCGACCATGACCCGCTCGGCAACCCCGACGTGCATCTGCACGTGAAGCTCAGCGTCGCGGGCGACCAGCTCACGGTCGACTTCAGCGGCTCGGACGCGCGTCCCGAGCTGCAGGCGTGGTCGACCTACGGCAACACACGCGGCTACACGGTCGGCCAGATCGCGGCGATGATGGATCCCGAGATCCCGAAGAACGAAGGGTTCTTCGAGCAGATCAAGCTCGTCGTGCCCAAGGGTTGCGTACTCAATCCGGATCCGGGCAAGCCGGTCTCGGCGGGTACGCACCACCCCGGCGCCGACGTCGGTGAGGTCATCGCCAAGGCGATGCAGCACGTCCTGCCCGAGCGCGCAGTCCCGCAGACGTACAAGACGGGCATCCCCACGATCATCGTGGGTGTGGACCCGCGGACCGGCGCGTCCTTCACCGACCACTCGGCCGAGGTGTACGCGGGGTGGTGCAACGCGTCGAAGGGAATGGACGCCTGGGGCGCGCTGAACGCAAGCTTCGGCAACCTGTGGAAGGCGACCGCCGAGATCAACGAGTCGCTGTACCCACACGTGCAATGGAGCCGCGACTACCGCACCGACTCCGGTGGACCGGGACAATGGCGCGGCATCTGCGGCTCGCATTACGAGAAGGAAGTGCGCGTCGACGCGAAGGTCTACACCTACGTCGTCGGCATGAAATATCCGATGCCGGGAATCTGCGGCGGGTCGGACGGTTCGCCGAACGAGATGATCATCCGCTACGGAAGCGATGACGAGTTCAGGGTGAAGCACACTGCGAACTGGGAGCCGATCCACGCCGGCGAGCGCATCATGTACGACTACGGCGGCGGGGGCGGCTGGGGCGATCCGCTCGTACGCGAACCGCAGGCCGTGCTCGACGACGTCCTCGACGAGTACGTCTCCGTCGAGGGCGCCCGCCGCGACTACGGCGTCGTGCTCACAGGCTCCCTCGAGGACCTCACGCTCGCCGTCGATGACGACGCCACCGCGCGCGAGCGCGCTTCGCGCCGATAAGTCGTGGGCTACCGAGTCGGCATCGACGTCGGGGGAACGTTCACGGATCTCATCTGCGTGACACCCGACGGCGAAGTCGTGCTCGACAAGACGCCGACGACGCTCGACGATCAGTCGACAGGGGTGATGAACGGCCTCCAGCAGCTCGCGAGCCGCTTCGACAGCGAGCTCACGGCGTTCTGCGGAGAGCTGGAGATCCTCGTGCACGGCACGACCACCGCCGACAACACGATGATCGAGATGAACGGCGCGCCGACCGGCCTGCTCGTGACCGAGGGGCACCGCGACGAGATCGAGCTGCGCCGCTGCCACAAAGAAGAGATCTGGGACCCCAACTATCCGGGTCCTGCGCCCATCGCACGCCGCCGGGCTCGCATCCCGATCCGCGAGCGCATCGACTTCGAGGGCAACGTGCTCGTGGCGCTCGACGAGGACGCGGTACGGCGCGGCGTGCAACGCTTGAAGAAGCTCGGCGTTCGATCGGTCGCGGTCATGTACCTGTTCTCGTTCGTGAACGCCGAGCACGAGCGCCGGACGCGGGAGATCATCCTCGAGGAGTTCCCCGACGTCGAGCACATCTCGTTGTCACACGAGGTCATGCCGCGCGGTCCGGAGTTCGAGCGGGTCTCCACCACGCTCGTGAACGCCTACGTCGCGCCGCGCATCGCCGGGTACACGGCGAATCTCCAGGAAAAGCTGCGAAGGGCCGGGTACAACGGGCCGTTGCTGATCATGCAGTCGACGGGCGGTGTGATGCCGCCCGACTACGTCGCTCGGCGCGCGGTCACGTTGCTCGCCAGCGGGCCGACGGGCGGCGTGATGGGCGCGACACTGGCGGCACGAGCTGCACACGCCGGCGACTTCATCGCCGTCGACATGGGTGGGACGAGCTTCGACATCTGCCTTGTCCGCAACGGCCGCCCCGAGATCAAAACCGATTGGAACTGGCGGTACCGCTATTACATCGGGTTGCCAATGGTCAACGTGCAAAGCGTCGGCGCCGGCGGTGGCTCGATCGCGCGCGTCCGGCAGGGCGCGTTGCTGGTCGGCCCCGAGTCGGCGGGGTCGGTGCCCGGTCCGGTCTGCTACCAGCGCGGCGGTACGCAGCCGACCGTGACCGATGCCGATGCCGTGCTCGGCTACCTGCCGAGCGACGGGTTCGCGGGCGGGCGCATGCACCTCGACATCGATGCCGCGCGCGCCGCGATCGCCCGTGAGGTCGCCGAGCCGCTCGGTACGGACGCGACGCAGGCCGCGTGGGGCATCGAACGGATCGTCAACGCCAACATGGCGAACGCCACGCGCAAAGTGCTCGCCGGTCACGGCGCGGACCCGCGCGCCCTTTCGCTCATCGCGTACGGCGGGAACGGTGCAGTCCACGCCGCGGCGATCGCGCGCGAGCTGGGCGTCGACCGCATCATGGTTCCCAAGGCCGCTCCCGCATTCAGTGCGCTGGGTGTGCTCGTCGCGGACTACGTGGTCGATCTCGTGCGCTCGTACGTGACGCCGCTGTCGCAGGTCGACCTCCGCCGGGTGCACGACCTCATGACCGACTTGACGCAGGAAGTCGACAAGGAGCTCGAGCCGACGGGTCTCGCGATCGCCGACGTCGATCGATCCCTCTACGCCCAGATGTGCTATCCGGGCCAGAACTTCGACATGAGCGTGCCTGTGCCGGAAGGCGTCACCCTCGACGAACCGGGACTCCTCGATCTCGCGGAGCGGTTCCACGACCAGCACGAGGCCGAGCGCGGGTTCTGCTTCCGTTCGCAACAGCCCGTGCTGCGCGGCGTCCGTGCCGTCGCCCGCGGGTACACGCCGAAGCCCGATCATTTCGCCGAGACCGGCACGATCACCGACGCCGACCGGGCCGGCAAGGGCACGCGGGACGCGTACTGGGGCGACGGATTCGTCGCGACACCGGTGTACGACGGCGGCGCCCTCGCCGCAGGCGCGCGCATCGAGGGTCCGGCCCTCGTCGAGGAGCCGTTCACGGTCGTCGTCCTGCCGCCGGGCGCCACCGCCGAGCTCGATGCGTTCGGCAACTACGTGATCGCGGTGTGAGCGACATCTACCTCGTCTCCCATTTCCACTGGGATCGCGAGTGGTACCGGTCGTTCGAGGTGTTCCGAGGCCGGCTGGTCGACGCGATCGATGCGGTGCTCGATCAGCTCGACACCGATCCGGGATTCCGATTCGTCCTCGACGGCCAGACGATCGTGCTCGACGACTACCTGGAGGTGCGCCCCGAACGGCGCGGCGCGCTGGAGGCGGGCGTGCGCGCCGGCCGCCTGGCCGCGGGACCGTGGTACGTCCAGCCGGACTCGCTGCTGCCCGCCGGAGAGTCGCACGTGCGCAACCTGCTGTACGGCCGCGCGATCGCAAACACCTTCGGCGGCTCCTCGCGCGTCGCGTACGTGCCGGATTCGTTCGGGCACCCGGCGCAGTTCCCGCAGCTGTTCACCGGCTTCGGCCTCGATCCATTCGTGTACTGGCGGGGCAACGGCACCGAGATCGACACGCTCGCGCCGCTGTATCGATGGCGATCACCCGACGGCAGTGTCGTTCGCGCCTGGTATCTCGGCGAGGGGTACTTCGGCGCCGCGGGCCTCGACGCCGACGACGACGTCGCCGGCACCGTGCAGCGGCTCCAAGGCGTCATCGACCGGCTAGCACGCGCAGGCATCGGGCCGGTGCTGTTGATGAACGGTTTCGACCACATGCCGGCCGACACGACGACTGCCGCGATCGCGGAGAAGATCGGCGCCCGGCGGGCTCTGCTCGACGACACGGTCGCGTCGCTTCCGCCGGCCGGGACACTTCCCGAGTGGCGCGACGCGCTCGTCGGGGCACGTACGGCGAATCTCCTCCCGGGCGTGTGGTCGTCGCGCATGCCGCTCAAGCTGCGCAACCGGGCCGTCGAGCAGCTGCTCACCACGTGGGCGGAGCCGTGGGCCGCGCTCGGTCACGCGCTCGGACTGGGCGACGAGCGCCCGGCGCTCGACCGTGCGTGGCGGGCCCTGCTCCAGAACCAGGCGCACGACTCGATCGGCGGTTGCTCCATCGATCCTGTCCACGAGCGCATGACGGCGCGCTTCGACGACGCCGAGGGCCTGGGCCGCGCAACGGTGACGCGAGTGCTGGAACGGCTCAGCGGGCGCAACGTCACGCGCGACACTCCGTGGCGCGACGGCCAGGATGTCGTCGTGTTCAACGCGTCCGCCGAGACTCGCACCGATGTCGTGCGCGTGCCGCTCGAGCCTTTTCCGCCATGGCGCATGAGCGTGAGCCGCTTCGACATGCACCCACTCGCGATGCCCGCCTTCGGTGGTCTCGCCGTGGATGGTTCGCCGGTGCGGGTCGTGGCGAGCGACGACCCGACGCGGGTGCGCTTCCTGCCCGGCCTCGGCGGCCTCGACGTCGAGCTCGTCGCACGCGACGTGCCCGCCTTCGGGTGCCGGCGTTACACACTCGTGCCCGCCGATCCGTCGCCCGACGACACCGACGACGGCCGCGAGATCGAAGCGGGCGACATCCACGTTCGTGTCGCCGACGACGGCACACTGTCGTGCACGATCGCCGGTGGCGAGTACCACGGCCTTTTCGGTCTCGAAGATTGCGTCGATCGCGGCGACTCGTACGACGCCGACCCCGACCCGCCACGCGTCGTGCCGGCGACGACGGAAGTGCAACGCACCCGGCACGCGTCCGGTATCTCACGTCTGCGAGTCACGCGCGCCCTCGCCGGCATTGGCACGCTCGCGGTCGAAGCGGTGGTCGCGCCGGGCGTTCCGTTCATCCGCTGCGAAGTCGTCCTCGACAATCAGGCCGCCGACCACCGCCTGCGCCTGCGTTTTCCCACCGGCGGACCGATCGACCAGCTCCGGGCGGCCACGACGTTCGACAGCGCGCGACGCACATCCGCTGCGGTAGACGACGCGCAGTGGGTGCACTGCGCGCCGCGTACCTTCGTGCACCAGGGGTGGATCGCCGCGAACGGACTCACGATCGGCGCGCCCGGCCTGCCCGAAGCCGAGGGCACCGGCACCGGCGACGTCCTCGTCACGCTCGTTCGCAGCGTCGGCGCGCTCGCGCGTCTCGAGTTGCGGACCCGCCCGATGCCCGCAGGCCCGGACATGCCCGCGCCCGGCGCCCAGGTCCGGGGCATCGTCCGCGCGACCGTGACGCTCGCCTCGACGCCGTCGGACGCACGCGCCGCCGAGACGGGCATGTGGGGCGTGCTCGGCGACGACCGGCCCCTCCTCGGCGACGGCCTGTCGTTGCTCGAGCTCGACGCGCACACCTCTGTGCTCTCGGCGTGCAAACCCGCGGCCGACGGCGACGGCATCGTGGTCCGCGTCTTGAACCCGAGCGACCAACCGGACGCAGTCCTGCTCCGCTTCGGCTTCGACGTCGGGGACGCGACCACCGTCCGGCTCGATGAGACGCCCGATGGCGATCAGCTCGCCCCCGACGGCCGCGCGATCACCTTGACCGTACCGCCGCACTCTTTGCGGTCAGTCCGACTTCACACCTTGCGACGGTAGATCGACACTGCAAACGGCGCGGCAACGGCGATGATGCCGATGCTCCACGCGAGCGCGGCGAGCACCTTGCCCGTCGAGGCGAACGCGCCGCCGTACGTCAGCGATCGGACCGCGTCGATCACGATCGAGACCGGCTGATGCTCCGCGAACCATTCGAGAGGAGCAGGCATCGATTGGGCCGACACGAACGCGGTCGAGGCAAACACGAGCGGCGCGAGGATCGGGAACGATGCAGCCTGCGCCGCTTCCGCGCTCGACGCGTTCAGCCCCACGATGGCGAAGACCCATGCCAGAGAATGCGAGAACAGGAGCATCAGGGCGAGTCCGGCCACCACCTCGATCACGCTCGTGTGAATCCGCCAGCCGACTGCGAAGCCGACGACGACCATGACCAACACGACGAACACATTGCGAACCAGGTCGGCGAGCGTTCGGCCCGCGAGCACCGCGGAACGCGCCATCGGCAGGGACTGAAATCGCTCGAGCAAGCCCTTGTGCAAGTCCTCGGCCAGGGCAATGCCGGTTTGGATGGAACCGAAGACGACCGTCTGCGCGAAGACTCCGGGCATCAGGTAGTCGACGTAATGGGTCACGCCCGGAATGCGGATCGCGCCACCGAAGACGTACCGGAACATCAGCACGAAGATGATCGGCTGGATCGTCGAGAACACGAGCACCTGCGGCGTCCGCGTCATGCCGACGAGGTTGCGCCACATGATCGTCAGCGCGTCGCTGAACGCGTACGACTGCTTGCGCGGCCGGACGACTTCGGAGGCGGGCATCGTGGTGGCGGTCATGCGGCACCTCGCTCGGCTCGACGACGACCTCGGCCGTCGGCAGAAATCTCTTCGGGTTCGGCGTCTTCGGCTGCATGTCCGGTCAGCGACAGGAACACGTCGTCGAGCGTGGGCTCCCGCACGTTCAAACGTGCGGGTTCCAAGTGCGCGCCATCCAGCGCACGAACGACGTCGAGCACGACGCGCGCGCCGTCGTCGACCTTCAGCTGCACCAGGTGCTGCGTCGTCTCGACATCGCAGAGCCCGATGTTGCACAACACCTCCTGCGCCCGTCGCGCGCTCGCGTCGTCATCGAAGCCGACCTCGATGATCGTCGCACCGAGACGCGCCTTGAGCTCGGCTGACGTGCCTTCCGCGATGACGCGGCCGTGGTCGATGACGATGATGCGATCGGCCAGCCGGTCGGCCTCCTCGAGATATTGCGTCGTCAGCAGGACGGTCGTCCCGTCGCTGACGAGCGTCTCGATCACACCCCACAGCGCCGTGCGGCCCTGCGGGTCGAGCCCGGTCGTCGGTTCGTCGAGGAACAACACCGGAGGACGATGTACGAGCGCGGCCGCCAGGTCGAGCCGGCGCCGCATGCCGCCGCTGTACGTCCGCACGGGCCGGTCGCCCGCGTCGACCAGATCGAACTGCGCAAGCAGCTCGTCGGCCCGTGGGCGGATGGAGTCCTTGGGGATGTGCGTGAGCCGGCCGACCATGCGCAGGTTCTCGTGCCCGGTGAGGTTCTCGTCGACGGCCGCATACTGCCCGGCGAGGCCGATGTGCTCGCGTACGCCCTGCGGGTCCCGCGTCACGTCGACACCCAGGACTTCCGCGCGGCCCTCGTCGGGCCGCAGAATTGTCGTGAGAATCCGCACCGCGGTGGTCTTGCCCGCGCCGTTGGGGCCGAGCACGCCGAGCACCGTGCCCGTCGGTACCGTGAAGTCGACACCGTCGAGGGCCACCACGTCGCCGAAGCGCTTCCGGAGCCCCTCGACGACGATCGCGTTCGTTGTCATGTGATCACCCTCGCACCGATGCTTGAACGAAGTCAAGCATTTAGTTCTTCAATCTTCCAGGTACTTGAAGGATTGCTCACTTCGTCGTAGGTTGTACCCCGTGGCCCAGCCGCACCCAGACGAAGATGCCGCGACCCGTGCGTGGCGATCGCTGACCGCGGTCTTCCTCGCGCGCAAGGAGTCGTTCGCGCAGATCACCGCCTCGTTCGGCCTGAACCCCGGCGCCATGCACGCGTTGCTGTCGCTCGACCCCGACGTCCCACAATCAATGAGCACGCTGGCCGGCTCGTGGAGGTGCGACGCGTCGAACGTGACGTGGCTCGTCGACCGATTGGAGGAACACGGGCTCGCGGAGCGGCGCGCGCATCCGACCGATCGCCGCATCCGTACCGTCGCGCTGACGAAGAAGGGTGCTCGCGTCCGTGCCCAGGTCGAAGCGAAGCTGTTCGAGGCGCCGGGCTACATGCACGACCTCTCGCCGCGCGACTTGGAGACGCTTTGCCGGATCCTCGACAAGATCGCGCCCGAAGGCGGCCCGCACTTCTAGTGCCGCGCTTTCTGACGCTGCACGAGCACGCCGTGATCTCGGCGGCCGCCGACGTCCTCATCCCTCCGATCGAGCCGCATCCGGGCGGCGCCGCGCTCGGTGTCGCGGAGTACGTCGACAACCTGCTTGCGGCGTTCACGTTCGACCCGCCGCTGATCCACGCCGGTGGACCGTTCAGTGGCCGCTTCGGCGGTGAGCCGTCGTTCGCGCGCTTCTTGCCCCTCTCGCGCAACGAGGAGCTGGCGTGGCGCACGCGCATCGAGGGCTCGCGCGGCATCCCGGCGCGGGAGTTCAACGGCCCGGTGCGAGGGTGGCAGGACGTCTATCGCGATGGTGTCGCGGCGCTGGGCAAGGATTTCTGCGACGTCGATGAAGCCACGCGGGCGCGGCGGCTGCGTGCGCAACCCGAGCTCCGCAGGTTGTTGTATGCGCACGCGTGCGAGGGTGCCTATGGCGCCCCCGAGTACGGCGGCAACCGCGACCTAATGGGCTGGCGTGCAATCGGCTTCGCCGGCGACGTCCAACCGCGGGGCTACACCGACGAGGAAGTCTCCCGCCGTGACTGAGCCGAACACGGACTGCGACGCCGTCATTGTCGGCAGCGGACCGGCGGGCGCAACCGCGGCGGACGTCCTCACCGCCGCCGGTTGGTCGGTGATCGTGCTCGAGAAGGGCAGGAATCACCTGCTCGCGCTCGAGCCGCCGTACGAAGCGCTCGGCCACGTGTCCAACGACGAGATCAAGTTCTTCCGCCGCCACTTCCTCGGGCCCGACCCGTTCCTGGAGCCGCGCACGTACCGACGCGACGCGCACGAGGGCGACCACCTCTTCGCGGGTGAGGTGAACAATCTGCCGTCGACGGTCGGCGGCGGGGGCTTCCACGCCGACGGAAAGCTCCCCCGCTTGCGCGCGGTCGACTTCCGCGCGCGCTCCGAGCTGGGGCCAATCGAAGGTGCCGACGTCGTCGACTGGCCAATCGACTACGACGAGTTGGAGCCCTACTACGCGGCGGCCGAACGGCTGATCGGTGTGGCGGGGCTTGCCGGCGCCAACCCGTTCGCGGAGTGGCGCAGCGGCGCGTATCCGATACCGCCGGGCGCCGACATGTACGGCGCGATCCTCACCTCCGACGCGGCGACGCGACTCGGCTATCACCCCTATCCCGCACCGACGGGTGTGAACTCGGTGCCCTACGACGGGCGGCCCGCCTGCAACAACTGCGGGTTCTGCGGCTTCTACGGCTGTCCGATCGAGGCGAAGGGTGATCCCGTCGCGCCGTTGCGCAACGCGTTGCGCACGGGGCGCTGCCAGATCCGCCCGGAGTCGATCGTCGAGCGGATTGTGCTCGACAACACAGGCCGGCGCGCACGCGGCGTGCGCTACCTCGACGCCGACGGCAAGCCGCACGAAGTCACCGCCGGCGTGGTCGTCGTGGCGGGCGGCGCGTGGGAGACACCACGCCTGCTCCTGCGTTCGGAGGTCGCGAACTCCTCGGGGTTGATCGGGCGCTTCCTCATGTACCACTTCCAGACGTTCGTCATCGGCTCCTTCCCCCACCGGTTGCACGGCCATCGCGGCCGGTCGGTCACACACCTGCACGACGATCACATGCTCGTCGACGAGGAGGTGCGCAGGTTCGCCAAAGAGCACGACCTCCCCTACTTCCGTGCGGGCATCGTCGAGCACGGCGGGGGTGGCGGCCCGATCGTCGAGGCGATGTTCACACCGCCGGGTGACGCGCACACTCGCGAGATGCTCGAGTCGGCGATGCGCGATCGCATGTGGGCGTTCACCATCCAGGGCGAGGATCTCCCGCAGGTCACGAACGGCGTCGACCTCGACCCGCGCGTCGTCGACGTCCACGGATTCCCGGCGGGACGGGCGACCTACGACGTGCACCGCCACGAGGTCGCGGCGTCGCGGTACTACGCACCGAAGCTCGAGCAGATCATGCGTGAGGCCGGTGCCGAGTGGACCTTCGCCGCGACGTCTCCCCCGCTGGACGGGAGCCGCGCCGGCACCCGCAGCGCTTCGGTGTCACGCCACATCATGGGTACCTGCCGCATGGGCGACGATCCCCGCACCAGTGTCGTCGACCGCTGGCAGCGCTTCCACGACGTTGACAACATGGTGTGCACCGACTCCTCGGTGTTCCCGACCTCCACTGGCTACGGTCCGACGTTGACTCTCGTGGCGCTCGCGATTCGGGCGTGCCGAAACCTCGCCGGTCTTCCGCAACTCAGGAGCATGCGTCAATGATCGTGATCACGTTCTTGCTGCAGCGGCGACCGGACATGTCGAGCGACGAGTTCCACCGCTACTGGCGGGAGCAGCACGGCCCACTCGTGGCGTCGCATGCGCACAGCTTGGGCATTCGCAGGTACTCGCAGTTGCACGCGACGGACTCGCCGATCGGCGCGGGGATCGCGCAATCACGCGACTGCCGGCCGTCGGAGTGGGACGGTATCGCGCTCGTGTGGTTCGACAGCGAAGACGCGCTCGCCGCGGCCGGCGCGACCCCCGAAGGCCAAGCCGCCGGTGTCGCGCTCCTCGAAGACGAACGGCGCTTCATCGATCTCCCCCGTTGTCAGCTCTTCCTCAGTGACGACCACAGCGTCGTACACTGAGCGCGGCGAGGGAGCCATCCAGTGGTGAAGGCGGTCATCTTCGACTTCTACGGGACGCTTGCCGAGACGCGCGACTGGGGTCCGTCGTGGGAACAGCTGATTGCCGAGATGGGATACGTGCTCGATCCCGACGTGAAGGAACGTTGGTGGAACGACGGCATCGACGGCATCGAGCACGACGAGCATTCGCGTTCGCGTGACCACTACGTCGCCTGGCAGCAGGCGCGGGTGCGCGGCATGCTCGACGAGTACGGCGTCCCGGCGTTGGATCAGGACCTCCTCATCGCGCGTGTCCGGGAGATCAGCGGACACCGGCGGATCGATGCGTACGACGAGGTGGCGGATGTCCTCACGGAGCTTCGCAACTCGGGCTTCGCGCTCGCGATCTGCTCCAACTGGGACTGGGATCTTCTCGAGGCGGTCGGCAGCGCCGGCATCGCCGACGCGGTCGACCTCACGGTGTCGTCGGCGTGGGTCGGCGCGCGTAAGCCGCACCCGCGCATCTTCCGGCACACCGTCGACCGGCTCGGCATCGCCCCGGAGGACACGCTCTTCGTCGGCGACACGTGGAGCTGCGATGTCGACGGCCCGCGAGCCGCCGGACTACGCGCCGTGTACCTCCGCCGGCCGCATTTCGGTCCCGACCGCACGGCCCCGCCCGACCATCACGACCAGGACGACGTCCACCGGGCGCAGGACCTGCGCGCCGTCATCGATCTCCTCGAAGAGGAAGCGCTCAGTTGACGGCGCGTTCGCGGCCTTCCCAGTAGGGGGCGCGCAGCTCGCGCTTGAGTACCTTCATCGCCCCCGACAACGGCAGTGGCTCGGTACGGAACTCGACCGACTTCGGCACCTTGAACCCGGCGATCCACTCCCGGCAGTGCTCGATGATCTCGGCCTCGGTGACGTGTTCGCCTTCTCGCAGCACGATGATCGCGTGCACGGCCTCGCCCCACTTCTCCGACGGCACGCCGATGACTGCGACCTGCGCCACCGCGGGATGTGACGCGATCGCATTCTCGACTTCGACCGAGTACACGTTCTCGCCTCCGGTCACGATCATGTCCTTGACCCGATCGACGAGATACAAGTAGCCGTCCTTGTCGACATAGCCGGCGTCGCCCGAGTGGTACCACCCGTCGCGGAACGCTTCGGCAGTCGCCTCGGGCTTGTTCCAGTACTCGCGCATGAAGTTCCCGGCGCGGGCACAGACCTCTCCCGTGTCGCCGGGCGGAACGGGCTTGCCGTCGGGACTCTGGATCGACAGCACGACGCCCTGCAACGGCCGGCCCGCCGAACGCAGACGGGCGCCGCCGGCTCGGTGCTCGTCGGGGCCGAGCGCCGTGAGGACCGCCGACGATTCGGTCATGCCGTATCCCTGATAGATGTCCATCTCCGGGAACAGGGAGACCAGCTGCTCGAGCAGGACCCCGGGCATCGGTGATGCGCCGTAGGTGAGCGTGGTCAGGCTCACGAGCCGCTCGACCTTGAACTCGGGATGACTCAGCAGCATGCCGATCATCGTCGGCACCATCACCGTGTTCGTCACGTGGTGCCTCTCGATGAGTGCCATGACCTGCGCGGGATCGAAGAGCGAGAGGAACACCGACGCGCCGCCCATGGCAGGGACGCCCAACATCCCGCCCATCGACGCGGCGTGGAACATCGGTGTCTGGTGCAGGAACACGTCCCGTTCCGTGAAGCGCCACGTCGCCAGCACGTGATACAGGTTGAGCATCTCCGCGCGCTGGTCGAGCAGCACACCTTTGGGCAGGCCCGTCGTACCGCCCGTGTACATCAGGACGACCGGGTCGTCTTCCTCGGGCTCGCTCGGAATTGTCGGCGTTGCGGCGGCGAGAAGGTCTTCGTACGTCACGTCGTGCGGCGCGTCGCCGGACCCGATCATCACCACGTGCTTCAGGCCGACGGCGTCCCGCACCTTGTCGATGATCGGAGCGAAGAACGGATCCGTGAAGCAGACGGTCGTGCCGGAGTCGCCGAGGATGTACTCGAGCTCCTTGGGAGCAAGCCGCAGGTTCAGCGGGTTGATCACGCCCGCGCCGAGAAAGGCAGCGTGGTAGCACTCCAAGAACTGGTGGCTGTTGAGGGCCATCACCGCGAAGCGGTCGCCCCGCGTCACGCCGAGGCCGTCGAGCGCCCCCGCGAGGCGAGCGACACGGTCGAAGTGCTCGGCAAACGTCGCCGCGTACTCGCCGTCGAAGAACGCCGTCCGATCGGCATTGCGCTCGACCGCGGGCAGCAGCTGGTGGTGGTACACGAGCTCCTTCACGCATTTCCCCCTCGTCGTCGCCTCGACGCTAGCTCGCGGCGACGCAAGACTGAACTGCGTGGCGGACGACGAACAGCTCGAATCGGGCTACGGGCCGGGTGCCCCGCCCGGCGACAACCTGTGCAACGACTTCGTGCAGGAATCGGCCCGATCGTTCGCGGCATTCGCCTCGGTGCGTAGCGATCGTCTCGCCCGGCTCGACGGCATCGTCACGATGGTGGACGCCGGCTCGCCCGTCCCGTTCTTCAATCGGGCGATGCTCGAACAGCCGATCGACGATCTCGAACGCGTGCTCCACGAGCTTCGCAGCTTCTATTGCGGGACGGGCGGCGAGACGCCGTTCCTGCTCGACAGCACCTGGCCGACCCCCGATCTCCGGCGCCATGGGTTCGCGCTGATGGGTCACCCGCCGATGATGCGCCGTCCCGCACGGGCGCCGCTGCCATCCGCGCCCCCCGAGCTGCACATTGTCCCCGTCAGCGACGACCGGACGGCGCACGATTACGAGCACACGCTCGTCTATGGCTATCCGGCCGTGCAGATGCAACCGGTGCAACACGTCTCGATCCTCACCCCCGCGGCGCGCACCGCGCCGGGATGGCATCACTTCGTCGGCTACGTCGACGATCGTCCGGTCACCGCGGGTTCGGCGTACGTCGACGATCGTCTTGTTCGGGTGGACAACATCGCGACCCTCGAAGACGTACGCGGACGGGGGTACGGCGCCGCGATCACCGCCGCCGCGGTCGCCGTCGACCCTTCGAAACCGGCAACGCTGGTCGCGAGCGACCTCGGACGGCCGGTATACGAGCACCTCGGCTTCGTCGCGATGCTCCGCGTCACGTACTGGCTCGGAACGCGGAGCGCGCTCGCACGCTCCTAGACGCCGAAGTCGGCGGCGAGGACGATCGCATACGCGGCCCGATCTCCCTCGTGTGTCACGACGGCGGACTCCTTGCGACCCGACATGAAGAGGGTCAGCTCGCCGGGAGGGCCCGTGAGCGTCACCTGCGGCCCGTCCTTCGACACGACACGCTCGCGTCCGTCAGGAGTGCGCAACACGAGCGCGACCCCTTTGACCTTCCGCCGTGCGAGCCGGGCGCCGAGGCCCAGCATCCGCCACAGGATGTCGTCGAGCTCGGCATCGAGGTGCCGCGGTGCCTCGCCCGATGCGCGTCGCACATCCTCGTGGTGGATGAAGTTCTCGTTGACGTTGGCGGTCGCGAGTGGTCCCTTGCGGTGCATCACGGGCGGACCGGTTCGCAGCATCTTGACGAGTGCGTCGTAGCCCTTCGTCTTGTAACGATCCATGACGTGCTGCATGTGCCCCGCGAACGGGCCGGGAAGCACGAGGCCCAGTGCCGCGTCCGCACGCGCCTCTCGCACCACCATGTGCGCCGCGAGGTCCAGCGTGAGCCAGCCCTCGCAGAGGGTCGGCGCGTCCGGTCCGAACTTGTCGAGCGTGTCGCACAGCTCGGCGCGCTCACGCAACAGCACCTCGGTGGCAGTCATGACGGATACGTCTTCAACTCGATCGTGTTGCCGTCAGGGTCGTGCACGTAGAGGCTCGCGCCGTAGCCCTGGGCGCCGAAATTCCCATCCACCCGGTGCCCGTCGGGGAACTGCTCGACAAGGGCGTCGAGGTCGGCGTCCTCGATGACCAGACAGACGTGATTGACGTTCTCACCGGTGCGTTCGGCCGGGAAGATGTCGATGATCGTCATCGCGTTCAGCCGCACCGACGGGAAGAACACGTCTCCGCGCCGCCATTCATCGACGTTCATCGGATCCAGTCGGAGCACGTCGGCGTACCACGCGAGTGACCGCTCGACGTCAGCGCTGTTGACGACGACGTGATCGAGTCCAACGACCTTCATGGCGGGCACGCTACCGCGGCAGTCCCAAGATGCGGTCGCCGATGATCGTCCGCTGGACTTCCGACGTGCCGCCGGCGATCGACGCCGCCTTGGACCACAACCACTGCCGTTGCCAGAAGCCTTCGCCGGGGTTGCGCCGCGCCCCCCACCACAACGGCGCCGCCGGGCCGACGACGGCGAGGGCGCGCTCGGAGAGCGCTTGGGTCATGTCCGTCCATGCAAGCTTCGTCACGCTCGACTCCGGACCCGGCTCGACACCCTTGGCGAGGCGCGACAACGTTCGCCAGTTGTGCAATCGCAGCACGCGGAGCTCCACGAACGACTGCGCCAACGCGTCGGCAACCTCCACGTCGTCGAGCAAGCCCCGCTCCGACGCGAGGTGCCACAGCTCGTCGAGGTACACCTCGTGCACCACCTGTTCCTTGAACGGGAACGCGGTGCCACGCTCGTGGGCGAGCGTCGTGTTCGCGACGGCCCAACCGTTGTGGAGCGCCCCGACGAGTTGGTCGTCCGGGACGAACACCTCGTCGAAGAACACTTCGTTGAACTCGGCGTCGCCGGTGATCTGCACGAGCGGCCGCACCTCGATACCCGAAGCTGCCATGTCGACCACGAGGTACGAAATGCCCTTGTGCTTCGGCGCGTCGGCGTCCGTGCGGGCCAGGCAGATCCCCCACCGGGCGAACTGCGCATAGGACGTCCATACCTTCTGACCGGACAGCAACCAGCCGTCGTCGACGCGCACGGCACGCGTTTGCAACGAGGCGAGGTCCGAGCCCGCGTTCGGCTCGCTGAACAGCTGGCACCAGAGGTCGTCGGCAGTGAGGATCGCCGGCAGCCACCGCTGCTTCTGCGCGTCGGTGCCGTGTGCGAGCAAGGTCGGGCCCGCGAGGTTGATGCCGACGCGGTTGATCGGCTGGAGCGCGCGGGACCGCGCGTACTCCATGTTGAAGATCGCCACCTGCACCGGCGACGCACCGCGGCCGCCGTACTCGGCCGGCCAGTGGATGCCAACCCAGCGCCCGGCGGCGAGCTCCGCCTGCCAGCGGCGCCCGAACTCGACCTCGTCGGCGATCGTCTCGAACCGGTGCGGGACCTCGACGTGCGCGGCCAGCCAGCCGCGCACCTCCTCCGCGAACAACCGCTCTTCAGGCGTGAAGGCCAGGTCCATCATCTCATTCTGGCCCCGGTCGCATCGCGTCGAGCAGGGGAATCGAGGCGATCTTCTCGTCGCCGAGGATCCGCCAGTCCAACTCGGGGAACCGCCCGGCCTTCCCGGACGCGTGGCGAGGCCGGAGCAGCTGTGTCGGCGTGACGATCAGGTCGACCGTGAAATCGTGCGCGGTGACCGGGATCCTGCCGGCCGGCTGGAGTTGCACGTCGTGCACGGTCGTGGCGACGACGGTGCGCGAACCGACGAGTCCCGCCGCCGCCCCCAACGCCAGCTCGAGGTCGCTGAAGCCGCCGCCCTTGCCGAGGCGAGCGCCGTCCTCGCCCACCGCGACGCATCCGGTGACGACCAGGTCGAACGGATGCATCTCGTCGAGGCCGACCGTGCGGGCGGAACGGGCCGCCCCCTTGATCGTGGCCGCCTTGTGCGGCGGATCGGTGAGCTGGGCCGGATCGAGGATGTAGAACGGATCGCGCTCGGCCAGCCGCGGCACCGCCATGTACAACAGCTTCCCGTCGCGCAAGGCCCGGATCCGCACCGGGAGCTGCGGCGCGTCGGGGTTCGCCTTGATCGTCTCCGCATGTTGCCATTCGTTGGTCTGCGCGAGTGCGTCGGCTGCGGCCTCGGCGCCGACGAAGTTCGGGATCCGTCCGTCGGGTGACGGGAAGCGCGCGATGCCCTTCCTGCCCACCGCTCGCCAAACCTGTGCGCGCAGCGCGGCCTTCGCCGCGAGCACGTCGTGCGGGCCGGCGGCATCGTGGTCGTGACGGCGCGGCACGGTGCGAAAGTAGCCTGCAACGCGTGAATGGCTCCTCATGAGCGTCGACTTGACGGGCGCGGCCGACCTGCACTGTCACTTCGGTCCTGACCCGCACCGCGAGCGGTCCGTCGACGCGTTCGAAGCCGCGCGGGAGGCCGGCGCGGCGCAGCATCGTGCGGTCGTGCTGAAGTCGCATGACGCTCCCACCGCTTCACTCGCATGGGCGGTGCAACGCGACGTCGGTGACGGCGTCTCGGTGTTCGGCGGGATCTGCTGCGATCGGGAGGTCGGCGGCGTGAATCCTGCAGCGGTCGAGGTCGCGCTCGAGCTCGGAGCGCGCATCGTGTGGCTGCCGACGCTGAGCAGCCGCCAGGACGTCGAGAACGGCGTCGCCGCGATGCTCGGGATTCCCGGCCCCGGACTCGTCGTGACCGATTCTGACGACGCGTTGCTGCCGGAGACGCGCGAGGTGCTGGCGCTCGTGCGTGCGCACGACGCCGTGCTCGCCACCGGTCACGTGAGCGCGGCCGAGCACTATGCCGTCGTGAAGGAATTCGCGCGCGACGGCAAGGTGCTGGTCACGCACGCCACCGAGGATCTCGCGGGTCCGAAGCTCACCGCCGCGCAATGTCGCGAGCTCGCGGAGCTCGGGGCATGGATCGAGCTGTGCGCGATGACCTGCATCGGTGCCCTCGCGACCAAGACCGTACGCGAGATGGTGGCGACGATCCGCGCCGTCGGCGTCGACCGGGTGACATTGGGCACCGACTTCGGCCAGAAGATCAACCCGCACCCGGCGGTGGGGTTGCAGACGTACGCCGACGCGCTGTACGCCGAGGGCGTCACCGACGACGAGATCAGACGAATGGCGTGCACGAACCCGTGCGCGCTGCTCGGGCTCGACCAGCCATGACGCTGCATGCCGCGAGCGCAGCGACCACCCCAAGAGAGGAAGTGACCGTGCCGTACATCGAGATTCCGGAAGGCCATGCAGGTCCGGAGGTGCGGGTGTGGGCACTGCGGCCGGAGATGGGCATCGGCGCGGCAACACTGAGCCATGCGATCTACGAGCAGAGCATCCTGCCCGTGCGCGAGCGCGAGCTGGCTCGGATGCGCATCGCGCAGATCAACGGCTGCGCGATCTGCCAACAATGGCGGTCGACCCCGGGCGCCAACGGCAAGGTTTCCGAGGACGACTACGCCCATGTGAGCGAATGGCAGACATACCCCGGGTACTCCGACCGCGAGCAACGCGCGATCGAGTACGCGGAGCGGTTCGCGCTCGATCACCACACGATGGACGATGCGTTCTTCGCACGTCTGCGCTCGTCGGGATTCTCGGACGCCGAGATCCTCGACCTCACCGTGTGCGTCGGCGGGTGGCTCGCGCTCGGTCGCACGCTGCACGTGCTCGGCATCGACGACGCCTGCCGCCTCCCGCAGTAATTCGGCCCGGCGACCCGGGAGGCTCGCGTAGCGTCTCGCCGATGGGAGATCTGGCGGTCGACACGCGCGTCGACGGCGGCAATGGGGAGTACATCGCCGCGCTCTCGCGCGACTGGGAGATCTGGGGGCCAAACGGCGGCTACGTCGCCTCCATCGCGCTGCGGGGGGCCGGCGCGCACGCGCGCTTCGACCGGCCCGCGAGCCTGGTCGGCCACTTTCTCGGCGTGGCGTCGTTCGACGCACCGCTCGAGGTACGCGTCACGACGTTGCGCGCGGCAAAGCGCGCCGAATCGATGCGGGTGTCGTTGACCCAGGGCGACCAGCCGATCTTCGACGCGCTCGTGTGGGCGGTGGGCGACGTCGCCGGCCTCGAGCACGACCTCACGACCATGCCGACCAAGCCCGGCCCCGAGGGTCTGCCCACGGTCGCCGAGCGGATCGGCGACGAGTTTGCCGAGAACCCGTACCACCGATTCTGGTCGAACTTCGACGAACGCGTCCCCGACGAGGACTGGATCGACGACTGGCAGAACCGGCCGCCGGGTGAGCCGGTGCACGGGCACTGGTACCGGTTCGTGCCCGCGTCGACATTCGACGACCCGTGGGTCGATGCGTGCCGTTCGTTGATCCTCGTCGACACGCTGGGCTGGCCGGCGGCCTGCCAGTTGCACCCGCGCAATCCGTTCATGGCGCCGAGCATCGACCTGTCGTGCGCGTTCCATCGTGCACGCGCGCACGAGCCGTGGCTGTACGCCGAGGCGACCGCCGAGAGCGCGGCGAACGGCCTCATCGGATGCGCGAGCCGGGTATGGGCGCGCGACGGCACGTTGCTCGCGGTGGGCGCGAGCCAGCTCCTGTGCCGCCCGATGCCGAACCCGTAGTCTCCGGGGCCGATGGAAGATCGCCGCACGGCCGGGCTCTACCTCGAGATGACCGACCGGCCGCTCGACGCGTACGCGCGCGACCGCGTTCCCGAAGTGCTGGCGATGCCGGGCGTGGAACGCGCGACATGGTGGCGGAACCTCGTACGCAACCGCGACGACCTCCCCCGCGTCCTCCCCGAGTTCGATCACCTCGGCGTGTACGAGGTCGATGGCACCTTCCGGGCGCCGGCCGCGCCACCCGGGATCGGCAACCACCACTTCGTGCGCACGCCGCGCCCCGGCCAAGGAGTGCTCACCGGACGTCCGACGATCGACCTCTCCCTCGTCCTCATCTCTCCGCATGAGCCGGATCGCGCGCAGGAGCTGCGCGACTGGGCCGACTTCGTGCACATCCGCCACATCGCGGAGGTCGGCGTCCCCGGATACTGCATGATCACCCCGTACGAGAACGCCGGCGGGGGAGATCCGCGGTACATGCACTTCTACGAGATGGACACCGACGACCCGGAACGCGCGTTCAAGGCGATGACGCCGCTGGTGATGCGGCGCATCGGCGACCAGAAGACCGATGCGTTCAAGCGATGGGCATGGGGCCCGAGCCTGCGCATCATGTACGTCAACTCGTTCGCGCGTGAGGGTGCGCGATCGCGGTGAGCGACTTCTTCGACGTGGTTCGCCGCCAGCGCGCGTCCCGCATCTTCGCGGACGTACCGGTGACCGACGACGAGATCGCGAGCATGCTCGCCGCCGCCACGTACGCGCCCAGCGCGGAGAACAAGCAGCCGTGGGAGTTCGTCGTCGTGCGCGACGCGCGCTCCCGCGAGCGCATCGGCGAGCTGACCACGCGGGCGTGGGAGGAGGGCGGCCGCGCGATCTCCCGGCAACGTCTCAGCCCCTCACTGCTCGCCGATGTCGACCGGGGCGCGATGGGAGGCATCGCGACCGCGCCCGTGCAGATCGTCGTGTGCGCCGACACCCGGCGCGGGCTCGAAGCGACCGTGGGATCGTCGATCTTCCCGGCGGTACAGAACCTGCTGCTCGCCGCGACCGCGCTCGGTCTCGGGAGCGCGCTCACGACGATCGCGACCGGCTACCGCGCCGAGCTCCAGGCGTTGCTCGACCTGCCGGCGCACGTCTGGCCGGTCGCGGTCGTGCCGATCGGACGACCCGCTCGCGTGCTCGGGCCCCCGCGCCGAGATCCGTTCGCGGCCCACACCCACCGGGAGCGCTACGGCTCCGGTTGGTGATGCGCCTCCCGGACGACGAGGACGGGACACGGGGCGTGACGCACGACGTGCTCGCTCTCGGAACCGAGGAACAAGCGCCCGAGCCCGGTCCGGCCGTGCGAGCCGACGACGATGACGTCGACGCCGAGCTCCTCGGCCACGCGGCAGATCGTCCTCGCCACATCACCGACCTCGATCCGCTTGTCGACACGTGCGGTGGTGAGTGCGGCCGCCGTCCGTTCGAGCTCCTCGCGAGCCTCCGCGAGCTCCGCGTCCCACATCCGCTCCATCTCTTCGGGCGTGTAGACCGAGCCCTCGAACCCGCCGGCGTCGTCGCCCGGTACCTCGGTCACGACGGTGAGCAGGGTCACCTGGTCGGCGCTGCGCAGCAGCTCGGCGGCGCGCCGGGCCGCACGGAGCGATTGGTCGGAGCCGTCGGTTGCCACGAGCGCGTGCACGGTGTCGTTCTACCTCGTGACGGCGGTCACCGCGCCGCCGGCCGCGTGTGATGCCCGGATCGCATCGAGCACGCATATCCCGGCGAGGCCGTCGGCGAAGGTGGGTACCGGCACCGATGCACCTTCGGTGGCCCCCTCCACGCCGCCGCGAAGCGCCTCGCACAGGCGCGTGTACGGTCCGAGCTCCAGGTGCGTGAACCGTTCCCGAGGATCCCCGACGGATGCGACGGACGGCGGCAGGGCCAGGTCGTCGGGTACGCCGAGGACCCGCCGCCCTTCGTGGTCCGAGAGCCACACCGTCGTGCCCGCGACCTCGATCGTGCCCGCGCGGCCGGCGACGATCACACAGCCGGCGACACCGGGCGTCCACGACGCGGCGGTCTGCTGGAGGACCCCGTGCGCGCCGTTGACCATCCTCACGTGCACGACGAAGGAATCCTCGGCACCGCCGGCCCGTGCGCCCACGGTCGGTAACGCGGCCGAGACCGCGTCGATCTCACCGAGCCAGGTTCGCACCTGGTCGACGACGTGCGAGCCCGACGCGCCGAGCCACCCGCCACCCCGCTCGGCGTCGAACCACCACCGTGGGACGTTCGTGGCGGACGGGTCGGCGACCAACGGCACGTATTGCACGAGTGAGAACAGACGAGGTTCACCGATCAGCCCGTCGCGAAGGGCGCGCCCTACGACGGCGCGATCGGTTGCCCATCGGAACTCGTGGCCGACAAGGTGCGTCACGCCGGCACGCGTCGCGGCGTCGAGCATCTGCGCGGCTTCGTGCCGGTCGCGTGCGAACGGCTTCTCACAGATGACGTGCATTCCAGCTTCGCACGCCTCGATCGCCAGCGACGCGTGGGTGTCGGGCGGCGTTGCGATCGTGACGGCGTCGACCTCCGGCAAGGCGAGCGCCTCGGTGAGTGTCGCGCAGGCGTTCGGCACCGCCATCCGCCGCGCCCGCCGCTCGGTGCGTTCGGCATCACGGCCGACGAGCGCGACCACGTCGAACCCCGCGTTGCGCAACGCGGGCACGTGCACGCGGGCACCAAAGCCGGTCCCGACGACGACCGCACCGGGCACTCAATACCCCTCGGCGGCGTCAACGACGTGGCGCAGCATCTCACCGCGTTGGTACCGGCCGATGTTCTCCACGAGGATCTCGACGGCGGTCTCCAGCAGCTGCGGGGTGTACCAGGAGACATGCGCGGTCAGCAGCACACGGGGATGCGTGTAGAGCCAGTGACCGGGCGGCAACGGTTCCGGGTCGACGGTGTCGAGCGAGGCCATCGCGACCGTGCCGTCGTCGAGCGCGACCCGCAACGCCTCTTGGTCGATGAGCGAGCCACGCGCGATGTTGACGATGTGGACGCCCTTGCGCATGCGCGCGAACGCGCCCGCGTCGATGAGATGACGCGTGCGCGCGGTCGCAGGCGCGGCGAGCACCACGTGGTCGGCATCCGGGAGCAGCGCGTCGAGCGAACGGACGAGCTCCACACCGTCGATCGGGCTCGGCGCGTCGGTGCGGCGCACGGCACGCACACGCATCCCGAACGCGAGCGCGCGTGTCGCGATCGCGGTCCCGATACCGCCGAGGCCGACGAGCGCGAGCGTCGCACCCTCGACGCGATCCAGGGTCGGAATCGGGAAGTTCCAGTACCGGGGGGGCTCGCGGAGGTTCGTCTCCTGCAGGCGCTTCGCATGGGTGAGGATCGCGGCCATCACCCATTCGGAGATCGGCACCGCGCTGGCGCCGCGTGCGCAGGTCACGACCCGACCGTCGAAGATCTCCTTCGGCACACGATCGACACCGGTACCGGAGAGCTGCACCCACCGCACTCCCGCGGCATCGATCCACCGGATGATGTCGTCCCACCCGAGATATCCGCCGAAGAACGCGTCCGCTCGCAGGTCGGGCGGTGGCGGCTCGCCGGCCTTGAACTCGACGAGTTCGACGTCGGGAAAGGCATCACGAACGAGGTCGGCCTGCGCCGACATGACTCCCAGCTGGGCAATGATCCGCACGACGTCAGAAGCTACGTGTCACTGCCCGGGTCGGACCAAAGCTGTGCAGCGCCAATGCATGGAGGTTGCCGAGCCCACCGTTCACGAGCACCAACATGTGCTCGGGGGACGCGACGAGATGCACGTCGCCGCGCTCGTCGATACGGCCGTTCTCCTCGGCGCGGCGCCGGTGCGGCTCCGGCCACCAGGAGATCGGGAGCTTGGCGTGCTCGAAGAGCTGTTCCTGCACGTCGGCGATATCGGGATACGCCCGCGCGATCAGCTCGGCCCACGGCGGCGCGATCGCCACCATGATCTCGGCACCGTGATGACTCCCGATGAACGCGTTGGTGCCCACGAACGCGAGGGATTTGCCGATGATCTCGAGGAGGTCGGCACCGTTGTCAGCGATGATGTCGGCGATGTCGATGGTTCCTGTCGCACCGTGCACGGTGACCGCATCGGTGTCGGGCGCACTCCCCCGTCGTACCGACAGCGGTGCCCACGGCGAGCGCTCCTCCCACTCCCCCACGCAGATCCCGCTCACCCGGCCCGGCTGACCGAACACGCTCTTCGAGTTCAGGCCGACCTTCTGCCCCCCGACGTTGCGCATGATCAATCGCGACGCGCGGCCGATCGACGCGCCGGTACCGGCCTCGCCGCCGAAGCATCCTGGTCCCATCGGGAGCTTCAGACGATGACGTACCGGGCCGTTCACGATCATGGCCGGCACGACGCAGCACGTCGTCGTGTTGAGCGCGAACAGGTTGAACAGCGGGTCGGCCATTGCCTCGATCGCCGCGACCAACAATGGCATCCCGTCCGCGGGCGCACCGGCCATCACCGCGTTCACCGCAACCTTCTCGATGGAGGCGCGTCCGTTGCGCGGCGGGATCGCGGCGACCACCTCGTCGGGGAACCGTCCGGACCCCGCGACGAACGCCCGCACGCGTTCCTCGGTCGGCGGGATCAAGGGCAGACCGTCACCCCATCCCGCGTCGGTCGCGAGCTTCATGAACTCGACCGGATCGTCATCGACCTCGACGCGCTCGCTCACCAACCAGTCAAGGGTGCATCCCTCGGGCCCACATGCTTCTGGGTCGCGCTCGCTTCGCTTCTTCGCTTCGCTCACCGCCGCGTGCGAACCTCGGGGCACTGCCGAGGCATCGTCCTGCGGCTCTTCGGTCACGGTCCTATCCTCACACGACTGCGCCGAGCGCCTGCAACACCAGGGGCCAGTGCTCGCGTGCGATCGCCCGCACCTCGTTCTCCGGCAGCGATTCGAGCGGGTACGGGAGCACGAGCACGCGCAATCCCGGACGTCCCGCGTTTGCGGCCATCGTCTGCGCCAGTACCTCGAACTCCGCTGTCACGACGGCGACCGCCGTCTTCCCCCCGCCGGCGACGGCGACCGTGTCGTGCACCGTCCAGGAGGTACAGCTGCCTCAATTGCCGAGGCCGACGAGCGCGGCGTCGACATCGGCGGCGAACACCCCGAGCTGCGCGAAGGTGTCGCCGCCGTCGACCCCGATCCGGTTGCCGGCTTCCCAGCGCCGCACGCGTGCACCGGCGGTACGAAAGTGCGGCTCCCACTCGTCGAGCACCCACAGCCATGAACGCCACGCGCGATCGAATCGCAGCCCGATGGTCTTGCCGCGCAGGGTGCCGGCGTCCGGTCCGGGATCCGGGTCGGTCGCCGGCGGCGCGGCAGTGGGATCGAGAACTCGAACCCTGCTCATCTGCACCTCCGTGATCGGAAGGGAGCGTAATGTGTGCCACCAGATGCAGTCGGTGGTGGTGGGTACCGGCATCCCGTTCGCCGAGGGGCCGGTGTGGTGTCCGGACGGATCCGTGGTTGCGACGAGTGTCGCGGCCGGCGCGCTGTACCGCGTGTGGACCCGGCAGCAGGAGACCGACCGCGTCGCCGTGACCGGCGGCGGTGCGAACGGCGCGGCCCTGGGCGCCGACGGCTCGATCCTGGTGACCCAGAACGGCGGCATCGACTTCTCACGCCTGCCCGGCGTGTTCGCGACGCTGCCCGCGTGTGTCCCTGCGACGCCCGGCCTCCAGCTCGCCGACCGGCACGGCAACGTGACCTACCTCGCCGACGAAGGACTGCACGGGCCGAACGACCTCGCGGTGGCGCAGGACGGCGAGGTGTACTTCACCGATCCCGGTCACTACCCGCCGCCCGCCGAGGAGGTCGGACGCGTGTTGATCTATGGACGCGACGATTGCGTGCGGACGTTCGCATCCGGTTTCTTCTACTGCAACGGCATCGCATTCGACCGCGACGGCACCGTCGTGGTGGTCGAACGGCGGGGACTGATGCGTGTGCACGACGATGGCGAGCGTGAATGGGTGATCGAAACGCTCGGCCGGGGCGGCGGTGACGGCTTCTGCCTCGACGCCGACGGTCGCTACTACGTGGCATCGACGATCGAGCACGGGATTCGCGTCGTCGACCCCGACGGCACGATCGCGGACTTCCTCGAGATCGACGGCAAGGGCGTCACCACGAATTGCTGTTTCGGCGGCGACGACCTCCGCACCCTCTTCGTCACCGACGCGATGCCGGGGAACCTCGTCGCGTTCGAGCAGATGCCCACCCCGGGTCTCCCGCTGCCGGCCTGGGTACCCCCGGACGCAACGCGGTGACCCGCGCGCTTCGGAGCTACCGCTCGGTTGCCGTCGCGTGCAGCCGCGCCGCGAGGTCACACGCCCAGGCCTCGGGGTCTTCCAACGGCCAGCCTCGCTCGGGCAGATCGAAGTACTCGACGCTGAGCTTGCCGCGGTAGCCCAGCGCGTCGAGCCGGCCGAAGACCGCACCGAAGTCGACGACACCCGACGGATCGTCGGCGTGGAGCTGGGTGTGGCCGGGTTTCCCCTGCCGCAGCTGGAGGTGATCCGCGAACTCGAGCAGCTCGCATGGATCGCCGCCCCAACACGCGACATGTCCGGTGTCGACCAGCAGCCGGAGGGTCGGGACCTCCGCACGGAACGCCAGCACGCTCTCCAAGGAGTTCACGATCGCGCCGGTCCAGGGCTCCAACAGCGCGTGCGGGGCGGCGCGCCACCAACGCACGGCTCGCTCCCACGCGCCGTCGAGCTCGGCGCTCGGCGCCGGTGTGGAGCACCACGTGTCGACCGGCTTCGGGTACGCCGTCGGGCATCCGATCGGCAGCGCGAGGGTGGCCGGGTCGACATCTATCAATGGATCGATGTGCGCGAACCCGTGCGCTCTGGCAGCTCGCGCTCGCTCGGGCACGTCCCCGCGTCCCCGATAGACGACGTCGACGACCCCGAGCGGCCAGCGCATCCTGATCAAGGAGGCGGGCTCACTTCTTCATCGACTGCGGCATCACCATGCCGACCTGCTGGAGGTGCTGGCCGAGACCGTTGTCGAAGCGCTCGGCGACGTCTGCTGCCGTCCAGCCGCCGTCCTTCCACATCCATGCGATCTGCTTCGGATGCTGGAACAACGTGTACGCGTATTCGGTACGTCCGAGGATCTGGCCGTTCACATGCGCGGCTGCTTCCGACGAGAGGTACGCGACCAGTGGCGCGTTCAGCGCCGGGTTCTCCTCGGGCGGGGGTGCCTTGCCCGACCGCTCGTAGAGCCCGGCCGTCATGCGTGTCGCACCGGCCGGGGCCACTGCGTTGACCGTGATGCCGTAGCGACCGAGCTCCATCGACCACACGAACGTCATGCCCATGATCCCGGCCTTGGCCGCCCCGTAGTTCGTCTGGCCGAAGTTGCCGCGCAGGCCTGCCGACGACGTGATGTTGACGATCCGCCCGTACCCCTTGTCCTTCATCACCTCGGCCGCGTGGCGTGTGCAGTTGAACGTTCCCTTCAAGTGCACGGCAATGACCGCATCGAAGTCGGACTCGTCCATCTTGACGAGCGTCTTGTCGCGCACGATTCCCGCGTTGTTGACGAGGATGTCGATCGTGCCGAACGCGTCGACGGCAGCATGCACGATGCGCCGGGCACCGTCGAAGTCGGTGACCGAGTCGTAGTTCGGCACACCCGACGAACCGAGCGCCTCGATCTCCTTGCACACCTCCGCGGCGGGGTCATCCTCGGTTCCTTGCCCGTCGAGTGACACGCCGACGTCGTTCACGACCACGCGGGCACCCTCGCGTGCGAAGCAGAGCGCGAACTCGCGGCCGATGCCCCTTCCGGATCCTGTGACGACCGCGACCCGCCCGTCGAGCACACCCATCTATGCGACCGCCGCCGTTGCGGAACCGCTGATCGCCTTGTCGCCGTTCTGGTTCTCGACGACGACCTCGAGATCGACGAGGTGCTCTCCGCCCTCGTCGCGCTTGCCGGTGACGGTGGCTTTGCACGTGAGCACGTCGCCGGGCCAGACCTGCTTCGCGAAGCGCACCTGGAATCGGCGAATCGCCTCGGGGCCGAACCAGTCCTTCACGACGCGCGCGGCCAATCCCATCGTGAGCATGCCGTGGCCGAAGACCGAGGGATTGCCGACCTGGGCGGCGATCGTGTCGTCGTGGTGCATCGGATTGAAGTCGCCGCTCGCACCCGCGTACTTCACGAACATCGTCCGGGTGAGCGGCGGGAACTCGTGTGCGCGCTCTTCACCGATCGTTACGGCATCGTTTGTGACGGCGGCCACCTGACCCTCCCCGAAGCTGACATCGGCGTCGGATCGTAGCGGCGCGGGGAGACGACAGCGAAGCGACCGAAGGGGAGCGGAGCGCGGAGTCGACCCATAGATATGACATGAGCGTCGGGTCCGCGTAGCCTGGCTCGATGTCGCGACCAGCCGCGCGGGCGGGCAGCGCGCGCACTGGGCCCGGTGCACCGGGGCAAACGCGGGAGCTGCGTGCCCGCGGCAGGCTCACGAAACGCAAGCTGCTGGATGCGGGCGCGCAGGTGTTCGCGACCAAGGGGTACTTCGCCACCCGCGTCGACGACATCGTCAAGGTCGCAAGGACCTCGCACGGCACGTTCTACCTGTACTTCGCCAACAAGGAAGAGCTGTTCCGCGCCCTGGCGGGCGAGGTCGCGGATGCGATGCGCGAGCTCGCCGAGCGTCTGGAGCCGCTCCGGCCCGACCCCGCGGGACGGGTCGAGCTGCGCGCGTGGATCGCGCAGCTCGGCGACCTGTACGAGCACTACGGGCCGGTCATCCGGGCGTGGACGGAAGCGGAGATCGGCGGGAGCGAGGTCGGCCGGCTCGGCACCGACGTGCTCACGCAGTTCACGCGCGTGCTCTCTCACCGAATCGCAGAGGTCGCGCCCGCCGACCTCGACGCGGCCGTCGCGTCGCTCGCGCTCGTCGCGATGCTCGAGCGGTTGAACTACTACGTGCTCTCACGACAAGTGCGCGTCGATCGTGACGCGATGATCGATACCCTTGCGCGCGTCATGCACGCGTCACTCTTCGGATCCTGAGCGCGACGCTTCGGCTACGGCGACCTCAGGCTTCGCGGTCGTTCGACGCGAGCAGCGCGGAGGGGTGCGGCCACACGTACCTCAGTCGTACGGTCGTACCGCCGCCTGTCGCGGGGGCGACCTCGCGCTCGACGCAGGCACCGCCCCGCGCCGCGTAGAAGGCCTGGGCCGCGGTGTTCTGCTCGAGCACCCAGAGGTACAAGCCCGCCGAGGGTCTCCGTTCGAGAACCACCGACGCGCTTTCGGCCATCAACCGTGTGCCGATCCGATCCCGCTTGCGCGCATACACCACGTGCAGGTTGTCGAGGAGCGCGCCCCACGTCGGATCCTCGTCGAGTGACGTGTGCGCGAAGCCGACCACCGCGCCGTCATCCTCGGCCACGATCGTGAATCGACCCGCGTCAGGCTCGGTCAGCCGCGCCGTCCACACCGCCAGCCGGTCGGCGACGACGTCCCCGTCGAGAAACGCGTCCGAGAGCGCGCCGCGGTAGTGACGCCTCCAGCTGTCGGCATGCAGCCCCGCGATCGCCTCGACATCTCGCCCAGTGGCGACGCGGTACTGCACGACGTTCCGGTCTAGGGCCGCGGAGGCTCGCCGCCCAACACCCGGTCCTGGAGATCACCCAGCTCCGACACCGGACCGGAGTAAGCGATCTCCCCCTTCACGAGCACGATCGCATCATCGGAGATCGCAAGTGCATGGTGGACGTGCTGCTCGACGAGCAGCAGCGTCGTGCCCGCGTCGCGAATGCGCTCGAGCGTGTGGTACACCTCGTCGACGATGATCGGTGCCAGCCCCAACGAGAGCTCGTCGGCGATGAGCAGCCGCGGCCGTTCCACGAGCACGCGGGCGAGCGACAGCATGCGCTGTTCACCGCCGGAGAGGGTGCCCGCCAGCTGGCGGCGCCGTTCGCCGAGACGTGGAAACAACGAGTACGCCTGGTCGAGCCCGGCGCCGACACCGGAACGACCGCGCGTGCGCTGGAAGGTCAGCGCAAGGTTCTCCTCGACGCTGAGCGACGCGAAGACCGAGCGACCTTCGGGCGCGTGGACGATACCCAGACGGGCGTAGCGGAACGTACGCCAGCCGGTGACGTCGTCACCGTCGAAGAACAGCTTGCCCGCGCTCGGCGCGAGCAGGCCCGAGGCGACGCGCGCAACCGTGGTCTTGCCCGCGCCGTTCGAGCCCAGGAGGGCGAGCACGCGTCCGGGATACAGAGTGAAGGACACGCCGAAGATCGCGCGGAAGGGGCCGTACGCGGCATCGACGTCGCGCAGCTCGAGGAGTGGGAGCGCGCCGGGTTCCGGGACCGCAGCCATCAGACGAGGTCTCCGAGATATGCCCTGCGGACCGCACTGTCCGCGAAGACCGACGAGGTGGGCCCGGATGCGATCAGGGTGCCGAAGTCGAGCACGAACACCCGTTCCACGAGGTTTCGTACCAGGTCGACGTCGTGCTCGACGAGCAGGATCGCGACGCCTCGTTCCCGCTGCACGGTACGCAGCGTCTCGGCGAGCTCATCGGTCTCGTTGCGATCGAGACCCGAAGACGGCTCGTCGAGCAGCACGAGCTTCGGCCCGGTCATCAAGGCGCGCCCGATTTCGACGAGGCGGCCGACTCCCAGGCTCAGCGACTCCACCGACCGGTCGGCGACCTTCTCGAGGCCGAGCAGCTCGAGCATCGCCTGCGTTCGCGCGTTCTCGTCCGCGGTGGGACTCCCCAGGAACAGCACGTCCTTCCACAGCGAACCGCGGCCGTTGCGCACGCGTTCGGCGACGATGAAGTGGTCGCGCGGGGTCATTCCGGTGAAGAGCTCGATCCGCTGGAACGTGCGTGCGATGCCGAGGCGAGCGCGCTTGTGCGTGGCGACCTTTGCGAGCTCCCGTCCTTCGAACTTCACTGATCCCCGATCGGGCTTCAGCAAGCCGAGCAGGCAGTTGAAGAACGTCGTCTTGCCGGCGCCGTTCGGACCGATGAGGCCGACGATCTCCCGGTCGCCCACATCGATGTTGACGTCGTCGAGCGCGGTGATCCCCGAAAATTTCTTCGTGACGCCGTGCGCAGCCAGCAGCGTCGTCACGAAACCGAACCCCCCGCCGCCGCCGTCACGCCGACCGACTCTCGCGCGTCGACCTCTTTTCCGGACGCGCTCGAGAAACCACCCTTGGACGAGCGCCGGTCGATGAGGCGTTGAATGAACGCGAGCGACCGGCGCTTGTTGTACTCGAGAATGCCTTCCGGATGCTTGGCGTATGCGAACGCACCGACGCTCAACAGGATGATCGCGAGTGTCGCAGGGGGCTTCCCCATGTGGTACCAGGGCTGGAGGTTCACGACCCATGGCAACAAGTTGTCGAGGATCGCGGCCTGGAAGAAGTAGAACCCGACGCCCGCCTGGATCGCGCCCTCGATCGTCCGCGATCCCAACGAGACAACGAGCACCACCCAGAACAGGCCTTGGAATGACACGAAGGCCGGCTCGTAGTTGACGGCTCGGTCGTACATGGCGAGCAAACCGCCGCCGACACCGGCGATCGCCGCCGCGAGCGCGAACGTCGTAATGCGTGCGCGTGCTGCGTTGATGCCGATTGCAGACGCCGCCGTCTCGCTCCCGCGGACCGCGTCGAGATAGCGCCCAGTCGTTCCTCTGCGCACGGCGATCACGAGAATTGACATGATCACGAGCACGACGATGCACAACACGAAGAACGCCTTGTCGCTTTGCTCGAAGTTGATGGAACCGATTGTCGGCCGCGGCGCCTCTTCGGGCACGACGCCGCCGCCGACCCAGTCGAATTTCACCATCACGTTGTCGAAGAACAGCGCGAACCCGAACGTCGCGAGCGCGAGGAAGATGCCGCCGAGTCGCAGCGCGGGAATTGCCAGAAGCATGCCGACCGCGGCGCTGATCAATGCCCCGATGACCATCGCCACGAGCACCGACACACCGAAACGCGTGGCGAGCTGCGCCGTAGCACACGCGCCGATGCCGGCGAACGTCGCCTGGCACAGGGAGATCTGCCCGGCCATTCCGGTGATCACCGTGATCGACAAGAAGATGGTCGAGAGGATCGTCGCCCGGATCGCGAGGTCGAGCCACTGGCCGCTCGCATGGAAGAAGAGGTAGTACCCGACAACCAGAAAGAAGACGACGGCGAACGTGCGCGTCATATTCGTGAGGAGCGGGCTACGTTCCGTGGACACCAGCGCGGGAGGCGGCGGGTCGACGCCTGCCAGCGGGTCGGCGAGCTCCCGGCGGTTGCGCAACGCGGGCGAAAAGATCAGCACGAGGAACAGCGCGATGAACGGCAGCGCCGGGCGAATGTTCGACGCCAAGATGCTGTTGGTCGGCAGGTAGCGGTCGAGCATCTGTTGCAGGATGCCGAGCGCCAGGCCGCCCGCGAACGCGACGGGAATGCTCTGGAGCGAGGCGATCACGGCCGCGGAGATCGCGACCACCACGAGCGTCGTGTAGCTCAGGTCGGAGACCGTGGCGAAGAGCGGGGCGAGCAGCACGCCGGCCAGCCCCGCCAAGAAGCTGCACAGCATCCACGATGCCGTGCTCACGCGGTCCGCGTTGATCCCGGCGAGCTCGGTCAGCCGCGAGCTCTCCACCACCGCGCGCATACGGAGGCCGAATGCCGTGTACCGGAAGAGCAACATCAGCGCGACGACCACCACAATCGTTGTGCCGATCGTCGCGAGGTCGTTGCGGCTGACGAACACGTCACCGAACGGGTTGTAGGTCGTGTCACCCTTCGGCACGATCCCCTGCGTGCCCGCGGCGGGACTCTGCCCGAACCACAGCTTCACGATCTGTGGGATCGCCACGAGCAACGCCAAGGAGGTGACGAGCTTCGCGATCTGCGGCGCGTTGCGCAGATAGCGGAAGAGCCCACGATCGAGGATGTACCCGAGCAGCGGCGCGACGATGACGACCGCGATGAGGAACGCGACCGGGATCGGCCAATCATGGCGGACCCGGAGGTCGTAGTAGATGGCGCCGGACACGAACGCCTGCGCGCCGTATGCCAGGTTGAAGACACCCGAGGTCTTGTAGGTGAGGACGAGGCCGACGGCGAGCAAGGCATAGACGCTGCCGTAGCTCATGCCTACGACGATCCGACTGATCAACTCCTCCACGTCGGCAATGCTCCAGGGTCGATGGTCCTCGGGCGGTCAGTTCCTCGCTGAGTTATCCGTTCGCGAAGCTCACGAACTGCGGGTTGTCGACGTTCGGATCGGTCTCGTTGAAGCACACCCACGGCTTGCCCGGCTCGCCGTACACCGGCACGAATTTGCCCGCCTGCACCTTCACGTAGTTGAAGCACTCCTTGTTCCCTCGCGACTCGGGATGGGTCAAGGGATCCTCGTGCTGCTTCGTCCAGTCGATCGGCTGCACGAGCCCGTTGGCGGTGAAGTTCGTGAGCGTGTTCAGGGCGTCGATCACCTTTTGCTGCGAGAACTCCGGCCCCGCCATCTTCAAGCCGGTGACGAACTCGTCGGCGACGATCCATCCGCCCGTGCCAACCTCCGACGGCGTCTTGCCGATCTTCTGGAACGCCTCCGTCAACTTCGTGATCTCCGGGATCTGCGGCTTGTGCTCGAACGCCTGGAACTGCGGGCTCACGAGCGCGCCCTCCAGCACGTCCGCGTTCTTGGAGACGAAGGCCGGGTCGTACCCGTTCGGGAGCCCCTGGACCGCCTTCATGCCCTGACGCTGCATCTCCTTGCCGAGCGCGAACGACTCGTTCAAGTCGACACACGTTCCGACGAATCCGACGCCGGCGTTCTTCATCGCTGTCACTTGCGCAGAGAGAGGCGCCGCGAACGGCAGCGACTTGTCCACGAACGCGACCTTGGCGGTCGGGTACTTCTCGAACGAGGCCTTTATGCCGTCGGCGCAATCGGTCGATTCGGCCGAGACGCCGTAGGCGATGATGCCGACCTTGGTCACGCCGAGCTGCTTGGCGACCCACGGCAGGACGTGGCCCGCGCACTTGAAGCACAGTGCACCCTTGTCGGCGAACATGTTGTTCTTGCCCGCGAACTCGGGGTTGATGTTCCAGATGAACGTCGGCTGGTTGGCGCGGGCGAGCGCCTTCGCGCCCCCGAACAGCACCGAGGCGCCGAATGTGGCGAAGGCGTTGTCGTTCGACAGGCTCGCCTGCACGACCTGTGCGTTGGAGCCGAGCTGGTCGTCGCGTACCTTCACGAGCTTCAGCTGCCGGCCGTAGATCCCACCGGCGTCGTTGATCATCTTGAAGTACGCGTTGATGCCGTCCGCCAACGGCGTGAAGTCGCCCGTCGGGCTATTCGTCGCGGTCACCACCGCCGCCACACGGATCTCGCTGTCGGTGACGCCCTTGGCGCTCACGTGGACGTTCTTCTTGAGGTCCTCGGCGTTGATGGAGCTCGGCGTCGTGGCGCCGCCCTTCGGGATCGTCGACGCCGATTTGTCGTTCGACCCGGCGTTCCCGCACGCGGCTGCGAGGAGCGCGACCGTCAGAACGACTACCAGGATGCGCAAACGCATGCTTCCCCCCTGGAAGACCCTCGAGTGATCGAAGGCGATGTGTGAAGGCTGACGCTAACGTCATGCATACCCGCCCACAAGGCAGCCCTAGACCGAGGTCGGCCGTGAGCTACACCCTCGTGACGTTTCATGCGCATCCCGACGACGAGTCGATCGCCACGGCCGGCACGATGGCGCGTGCCAAGGCCGAGGGCCATCGCGTCGTGCTGGTCGTCGCGACCAGGGGGGAGCTGGGCGAGCACGCGCCCGACGCCCTCGAGCGCGGCGAGACGCTCACCGAGCGGCGCGTCGCCGAACAGCTCGAAGCCGCGCAGCGTCTCGGCGTCGACCGGCTCGAGTTCCTCGGCTACCACGACTCGGGGATGGCGGGCGAGGTGACCAACGACGCGCCCGAAGCGTTCGCCCGGGCCGATCTCGAAGAGGCCGCGGAACGGCTCGCGAAGTTGCTCGCCGAGGAGCACGCGGACGTGTTGACGATCTACGACGATCACGGTGGGTACGGCCACCCCGACCACGTGCAGGTACACCGCGTCGGCGTCCGGGCCGCGCAGATCGCCGGCACCGCACGGGTGTACGAGTCGACGATGAACCGGGACTACATCAAGCAGCTGCTCGAGCGGAGCCATGAGGAGATGTCGGACGTGCCGGACGCCCCCGACGCCGCGGAGATGGACGACTTCGGCTCGCCCGAGGCGATGATCACGACCACCGTCGACGTGCGCGACTACGTCGATCGCAAACGAGCGGCGATGGCCGCCCACGCGAGCCAGATCCCGGCCGACTCGTTCTTCTTGGCAATGCCGCCGGCGGCATTCCGCGAAGCGTTCGGCTACGAATGGTTCATCCGCCGTGACCGGCCCGACGCGCGGGAAACCTGGCTGTTCGACGACCTCTGACCGCGGGCTAGGTCCCTCGGCAGAATCCGACGGCGTCGGTCTTCGTCGTGCCGTCGGCGCAGAGCAGGCTGGCGCTTGGCTCGACGGAGCCGGCTTCCTGGGTCCGTTCGAGCGTCTGCATGTCTCCCCCAAGGCGCGCTCGACGTCACGCGCACGATACGACGCGCGCGAACACCACGCAACGACCGGGGTCGGTCAGACTCCTGCGGCTTTCTTCAGTTCGTTGAGCGCTTCGGGCACGCAGTCGGCGAGGACGTCGATGTCGGGCAGCAGCTCGCGGCAGCCGAGGAAACCGAAATCCATGTGATCGAGATACGAGATGACGGTGGCGTTCAGGCCGCAGTCGTCGAAGATCGGGCCGAGCGGATGGATCGCGACGAGCTGGGCGCCCGCCAGATACAACGGCCACGGCGGACCGGGGACGTTCGAGACGACGAGGTTGATCATCGGGCGCAGGCGCTCGGCGATGCGGAGCCGCGAGTACGCACGTGACGCCCGGGAGAACAGCGCCGGGCCCGCCACCTCGGCCCAGTCCTGGAGCGTCGAGCTGCCCACCTCTTCGTGTACGCCTTTGGCCCCGGACATGGAGCTGGCCACGGCACGTACCCGCTCCACGGGATCGGCGATCTCGACCGGCAACGACGCGAACATCGACGAGACCTTGTTGCCGAACTTGTCGGCATCGTCCTCCGCCCGCACCGAGGTGGGGATCGACGCGACCAGGGCCTTGTCCGGGAGCTCGTCGCGCCGTTCGAGATAACTGCGCAGCGCACCCGCGGTCACCGCGAGCACGACGTCGTTGACGGTTGCGTGCAACGCGTTCTTCACCGCTTTGACATCGGCCAGCGAAACGGACGAGAGCGCGATGACGCGGTGTGACGTGATGGTGCGGTTCATCGAGAGGCGTGGGGCGGTGAGCGGCAGCGCGACATCGAGCGACTCGTCGCGGGCGCGGCGAACCGCCCGCACGAGCCCGGGAACGGAGTTGACCAGGGCGCGCACGACCTTCGCCGGACGCTGGGCGGCCGCGACAACGGCGCGTCCGACCATCTCGGCCTCGCTCGGCACGTGGTCGGGCACCCACTCGGCGGGCTCCTGCTCCGGTTCGAGCGACGCGTCGGGTGCGAGATCGAAGAGCGCCGCGAGGATCGCGACGCCGGCGACGCCGTCGATCAGCGAGTGGTGGATCTTGCTCACGAAGCCCTGGTGGCCGTGCTCCAGGCCCTCGACGACATACACCTCCCACAGCGGCTTGCGCCGATCGAGCGGGCGACCCGCGACATCGGCAGCGAACGCGGCGAGCTCATGCGGGCCACCGGGCGCCGGGAGTGCGGCACGGCGTAGGTGGTAATCGAGATCGAAATCGGGGTCGTCGATCCAGGTCGGCACGTTGAGGCCGAACGGCACCTCGACGAGACGCCGGCGGAACGGCGGCACCAGCCCGATCCGGGCCTCCAGCAGGGCGCGCACTCGTTCGTAGAACGAGTGGTAACGCTGGTCGGGGATGGTCGACGGGTCGACCACCGCGACGCCCATCACGTGCATATGGGCCGACGGCGTCTCCAGCGCGAGAAACGCGGCATCGAGTCCGGTCAGGCGTCGCATCGCAAGCTCCTCTCGCCGACTCGTCGGGCATGGTATGTCGAGCGCGAGACTGGGGACTCATGGTCTCGTGGGTCTTTCTGATACTCGCCCTCTGGGGCGCGCTGTGGACACTCGTGTCGTTCCGTCCGCCGCACCGGCCCGGGTTCCTGATGGTGATCGGATTCTTCGCGGCGTGGTCGACGACCGAGCTTGCGCCGGTTCACCTCTTGTGGCAGGTGGCCACCGTGATCGTCTTCGTGCTGCTCGGCGCTCTGGACTCGTGGCCGGGCTGGGTGGGGCTCGCGATCACGTTCGTGTCGTGGGTGGGACTGGCATCGAGCGTGAAGGGGGCGCTCGAAACGGATCGCGCGTTCGCGGACGCGATGGCGGACGCACTCGGCCCGGAGTGGAACGCGAACCTCGACCCGCAGTTGCGTGCGTCGGCCGCGCGCATCAACTGGGCGCGGATCATGTTCCCGTTCTGGTTCCGGCGGCGCGGTGTGAAGCGGATCCGCAACATCCAATACGTCGACGACGGGAGGAAGCGGCACCGGCTCGACGTGTATCGCGGCGTCGACGTGCGCGAGGACGCGCCGGTGCTGCTGCAGATCCACGGCGGCGGCTGGATGATCAGCAACAAGGACCAGCAAGGGCTGCCGCTCATGTACCACCTCGCCGCGCGCGGCTGGGTGTGCGTGGCGATCAACTACCGGCTCTCGCCTCGTGGCACATGGCCCGAGCACCTCGTCGACTGCAAGCGCGCGATCGCGTGGATCCGAACACACATCGCCGAGTACGGCGGCGACCCGGAGTACGTCGTCGTCACCGGCGGCTCCGCCGGCGGCCACCTGACGGCGCTGATGGGGCTCACTGCCAACGACCCGCAGTACCAGCCCGGGTTCGAAGACGTGGACACGTCGGTGCGGGCGATGATCCCGTTCTACGGCGTGTACGACTGGACCGGCACGGCTGCGCAGCGACGCGACGAAGGCCTGCGCGACATCCTCCAGAAGCACATCGTGAAGCGCCCGTTCGACGAAGCGCGCGACGTGTACGAATGCGCCTCACCGCTGTTCCGCGTCCATCCCGGCGCGCCGCCGGCTCTCGTCATCCACGGAGATCTCGACACGCTTGCGCCGGTAGAAGAGGCACGCGCGTTCGTCGAGAAGCTGCGCGCGACAACCCGCAAGCCGGTCGTGTACGTCGAGTTGAAGGGGGCGCACCACGCGTTCGAGGTGTTCAACTCCATTCGAGCCATGCACGTGATCGCGGGTGTCGACCTCTTCCTTGCCTGGCTGCTCAGGGCGGAGCCATCCGGCCGCGCGCAATCTCGTGACGCCGGCGACCCAAGCGGTAGCGTCGCGCCGGACGCACGGGCGAACGATCCGAGATCCACGGCGTATACGGCGCGTCGACCAGCGCCGCCAACGCGAGCAACACCTGGTCGTAGTTGACGCGCCAGCCCGCGAAGTCACGCCACGCCCGGTCGCGATCCGCGTGTACCGGAACCCCGACTGCTGCGAGCCGGTCGTAGATCTCATCGAACTCCTCGCGGGCGATGCTGATCGGGTGGTCGGGCTTGGGATCGTCGTCGAACTCGTAGCCGAAGAACGCCGCAATCTCCCGTAGCGCGACGTAGCCGGAGCGGATACACAAGGGCGCGGCCGCGGTCCACGGAATGTCGCAGACCGCGAGCCGGATCGACGCGGTGTCGAGGACAACGCCCGCGGCCGTCACCCAATGGCGGTTCGGGTTCGGCGACCGGAAGAACGCCAGCGCGCCGTATGACGTGTGCGTCTCCTGCACCTCCGTGTACCACAGCCCCCACGTCTCCCAGTAGCGGTCCATGTCGAGGAGGAAACCGGTCCGCTGCGCCCGGATGAGCCACTCGGCAGGCGTCGGCGGCGTGCCGGCGCGGATCGACAGGTCGCCTACCAAGACCTCGCGTCTCGAGAACACGTTGTAGATCGCCGGGAGGTAGGCGATGATGAGCGCCACCAGTCCGAGACCGATCGCGGCCTCCGAAAGTGCCACGAAGACCGAGGGCAGATCGGGCGGCCGCTCGAAGCCGAGCGTGAGCAGCGACGAACCGCTCGTCACGAACGCGTTGCTCCAGCCGTCACGTCGCAGGCCGGCGAAGATGCACGCGTAGGCGGCGAAGACCAAGAGGATCGACACCGCCGGAAGCGAGAGCAACGCGAACGGGCCGTACACCGCCATGGCACGATCGCGCTGTTCGTAGGATGCGCCGGCCGGCGCGAAAGGACGGAAGAGCTGGCGAACACCGAGGAAGACCGCGGCGCTGAGCGTCACGACGGTTCCGCGGGGAACCACGAACGTGCGGATCGCGGCGTCGATCACCACGAGCACGACGACGACACCGACGACGACGAGGCTGACATTCGACGCGGCCGCCATGCTCAGCTTTCGTCGTCGACTGCCGGCCGGCGACGGCGTTGCTTGGTCTGACCGTGATGGCGCTTCTGGTCGAGGCGCCGGGCCGCGGTCGCGCGTGAGGGTTTGCTCGCGACGCGCGCCGGGTTGACGTGCAGCGCTTCGGCAAGCTTGGAGCGCAGCCGCTCGAGCGCGAGCTCTCGATTCTGGTGTTGCGAGCGTCGCTCCGATGCGGTCGCCCGCACCGTGGGGCCGAGCCGTTCGAGGAGCCGCGTCCGCTGGCGTGGGCCGAGCGCGGGCGAATCGGCGACGTCGAACCGCACCTCTACCTTCGTGTTCGACGTGTTCGCGTGCTGGCCGCCGGGGCCGCCCGAGCCCGTGAACCGCCACTCCAGCTCGTCGAAGGGGATCGCGCAGTTCCGCGACACTCGCAACGTCTCCACGGCCCGGGAGACTAGGGGCATGGGCGTGTGTGGAGCTCGACAAACGAGCTCAACACACGCCCGCCCTCCACCGAGGCACCTAGCGGGTCAGCGGCTTGTACTTGATGCGATGAGGTTGGTCGGCGTCACCGCCGAGGCGCTGGCGACGGTCCTTCTCGTAGTCGGAGAAGTTGCCTTCGAACCACACCACCTCGCTGTCACCCTCGAATGCGAGGACGTGCGTGGCGATGCGATCGAGGAACCAGCGATCGTGGCTGATCACGACGGCACACCCGGGGAACTGCAACAGCGCTTCCTCGAGTGCGCGCAGCGTGTCGACGTCGAGATCGTTGGTCGGCTCGTCGAGCAGCAGCACGTTGCCACCCATCAGCAATGCCTTGGCGAGATGCAAGCGGTTGCGCTCCCCGCCCGACAGGTCGGCGACGTTCTTCTGCTGATCACTGCCCTTGAAGTTGAAGCCGGCGACATACGCGCGGCCGTGCACCTCACGGTCGCCGACCTTCAGGTGGTCGACCCCGCCCGTGACCTCCTCGTAGACGGTCTTGTCGCCGTCGAGCGATTCCCGGGACTGATCGACGTACGCAAGCTGCACGGTCGGCCCGATCTTCAGCGAGCCGCCGTCGGGCTGCTCCTGACCGACCATCATCCGGAAGAGCGTCGTCTTTCCGGCCCCGTTGGCGCCGATGACACCGACGATGCCGCCGGGCGGCAGCGAGAACGAGAGGTCGTCGACGAGCAGCCGGTCACCGTAGCCCTTGCGGAGCTTCTCGACTTCGACGACGAGATCACCGAGGCGCGGTCCGGGCGGGATCGAGATCTGCAGCTTGTCCTGACGCTGCTCGGCCGACTCGGCTTCGGCAACGAGCTTGTCGAATGCGGTAATGCGTGCTTTGCCCTTGGCCTGGCGCGCCCGCGGCGCCATGCGCACCCACTCGAGCTCGCGCTCCAACGTGCGGCGGCGCGTTTCGTCGACCTTCTCCTCCTGGGCGAGCCGCTGCTCCTTCTGCTCGAGCCAGCCCGTGTAGTTCCCCTCCCACGGGATGCCTCGGCCGCGGTCGAGCTCGAGGATCCAGCCCGCGACGTTGTCCAGGAAGTAGCGGTCGTGTGTCACCGCCACGACCGTGCCGTGGTACTCCTGCAGGTGCCGCTCGAGCCATGCCACCGACTCGGCGTCGAGGTGGTTCGTCGGCTCGTCGAGCAGCAACAGATCGGGCTTCCTCAACAGGAGCCGGCAGAGCGCGACCCGGCGCCGCTCCCCGCCCGACAGCGAAGTGACGCCGGCATCGGGGGGCGGTAGCCGGAGCGCGTCCATTGCGATCTCGAGCTGGCGATCGAGATCCCATCCGCTGACGGCGTCGATCTTGTCCTGGAGCTCGGACTGTTCGGCGAGCAGCTTGTCGAAGTCGGCGTCGGGCTCGCCCATCGCGTTGCAGACCTCCTCGAACCGGTCGAGGAGTCCTTTGGTGTGGGCCACGCCGTCGACGACATTGCCGAGCACGTCCTTGTCGGAATCGAGCCGCGGCTCCTGGGGAAGAAACCCGACGGAGAATCCGGGCGTCAGGCGGCATTCGCCCTGATAGCCGTCGTCCTCTCCGGCGATGATCCGCAGCAACGTCGACTTGCCGGAACCGTTCAGACCGAGCACACCGATCTTGGCGCCGGGGTACATCGAGATGTTGACGCCGCGCAGCACTTCCTTGTCGGGCGGATGCACGCGCCGGAGGTCGTGCATGGTGAGGATGAATTGATGCGCCATACTTCGGCCACGCTACCGGGCATGCCGAGCAGGAGGGTCCCTTGCCGGGTTCAGAACGACTTGGGGTGTACGACATCGCCGATCGGTACGTGGAGCAGTACGCGGCACTCGAGCCGTGCGCCGCGACGTATCTCGGCGTGGCAGGCCACGATCACGAGATGACGGACTTCTCGCCCGCTGCGATCGGCGAGCGCGTACGGCTCGCTCGCGACACGATCGCCGCGCTCGAGCACGCGCCGCAGGACGACGACGACGATCGTCTTGCCGCCGCGGTCCAACGGGACCGGCTGCAGCGCGACATCGATTTCTTCGACGCGCAGGAGGACTACCGGCCGCTGCGCGTCATCGGCAGCCCGGTGCAAGAGGTCCGGCAGTGCTTCGACCTCATGAGCTACGAGACCGACGACGACTGGGCGACGGTGACCGCGCGCATGGGCCGCGTTCCCGACGCACTCGCGAGCATCGAGGCGACGCTACGCGAGGGCGTCGCGCGCGGCGTCGTCGCCGCGCGGCGCCAAGCCCTCGCGTGCGCGCAACAGGCAGAGGCGTGGGGAGGGAGCGCGCCATATTTCAGAAACCTCGCCGAGCGCCGGCCCGACGATCGCGCGCTCGAGGCCACCGCCGAGGCGGCGACGGCCGCCTACGGCCGGTTCGGTGCCTACTTGCGCGACGAGTACGCACCGACGGCGGACCCGCACGATCCCGTCGGCCGAGATCGTTACAAGCTGTTTGCCGCGGCATTCAACGGCGTCGACCTCGACCTCGACGAGACCTACGCCTGGGGCGTCGAAGAGCTGCACCGCATCGAGCACCAGATGCAGCTCGTCGCCGAGCGCATCCTGCCCGGCGAAGCGGTGACCACGGTGATCGAACACCTCGACCGCGACCCCGCGCGCTCAATCGAGGGTGTCGAGGAATTCCGGCGATGGAACCAGGAGCTCATCGACCGGACGATGTCCGAGCTCAACGGCGTGCATTTCGACATCGCCGAGCCGTTGCAACGCTGCGAGGCGATGATCGCACCGCCCGGGGGCGCGGCCGCGATGTACTACACCGGCCCGAGCGAGGACTTCTCGCGCCCGGGCCGCACGTGGTACCCCACGCTCGGGGTGACGCGCTTTCCGCTGTGGAAGGAGGTGAGCACCTGCTACCACGAGGCGGTGCCCGGTCATCACCTGCAGGTGGGCCAGGTGAAGTATCTCGCCGGCAAGCTGTCGCGCTTTCAACGGCTCATGAGTTTCGTGTCGGGCCACGGCGAGGGCTGGGCGCTGTACGCCGAACGGCTGATGGGAGAGCTCGGCTACCTCGAAGATCCCGCATGGGAGATGGGAATGCTGGCCGCGCAGGCGATGCGCGCGGTGCGCGTCGTCGTCGACATCGGCATGCACTTGGAGCTGCCGATCCCCGGACACGAGCGTTACCACCCGGGCGAGACATGGACGCCCGAGCTCGCGCTGCCGTTCGTGATCGAGCGCAGCCGGTTCCCCGAGCAATTCATGCGCAGCGAGGTCGACCGCTATCTCGGATGGCCGGGCCAGGCGATCAGCTACAAAGTCGGCGAACGCGTGTGGCTGGAGTGCCGGGACGACGCGCGGAAGCGCAAGGGTGGCGACTTCGACCTCAAGGCGTTCCACACCTATGGCCTCGACCTCGGCGGCATGGGACTCGGTCTCCTGCGCGAGGAGCTCGCTCGGTTCTGAGATCGTGCAGGCGTGTGTGGAGCTCGTTTTTCGAGCCCCACACACGCCTCCTACGATGCCGGCCATGGCTGCGGTGCTCGACAACTTCACCGAGACGGAGTTCACGCACGACGGGACGACCCGCGCGGTGTACCGCGCGGGAACTGGGCCCGGTGTCGTCGTGATGAGCGAGATGCCGGGCATCACGCCGAATGTGGCCGCGTTCGCTCGACGAGTCGTCGACGCCGGTTTCACGGTGGCGATGCCGGACCTGTTCGGCACGGCGGGCAAACCGCTCTCGGTCCCCTACGCGATGAAATCGATGATGCACGGTTGCGTCTCGCGCGAGTTCGCATCGTGGGCGCTGAACCGAACGTCACCGGTGATCGACTGGCTGCGGGCGCTTGCCGGCGATCTGCACGACAAGTGTGGCGGGCCGGGGGTCGGTGCCATCGGCATGTGCTTCACCGGCGGTTTCGCGCTGGCGATGGCGGTCGACGAGACGATGCTCGCTCCGGTGTTGAGCCAGCCGTCGCTCCCGTTCGGTGTCGGCAAAGCGCGCAAACGCTCCCTCGGGCTCTCCGATGCCGACCTCGCACGGGTCGCCGATCGCACCGAGCTGTGCGTCCTCGCGATGCGGTTCACGAACGACAAGCTGTCGCCCGCCGAGCGTTTCGAGCACCTGCGCGAAGTACTCGGCGATCGGGTGATCACGATCGAGATCGAGAATCGACCCGGCCAGAATCCACACAACATTCCGAAGTCGGCGCACTGCGTCGTAACCGAGCATCTCGTGGACGAGCCCGGGCACCCCACCCAGGACGCCCTGCATCGCGTGCTCGACTTCTTCAAGCAGCGACTGACCAGCTGACTTGCTGACTGGCTGACGGGTCAGCGGCAGACGAAGCAGCCTGCCGCGGTGCGAACGCGCAGCGCGCCGCGCGCTGCAATCTTGCCGGCAACTCCCCTACGCACCTCGTCGAGCACGGGCGCGAGCTGATCGTCGCTCACGAACGCGCGCATGCTCTGTACGTACTCGACGATCGGCTCGACCTCGGTGATCACGAGCTCGCTTGCCATGTCACGCCGGTCGACGTGCTCGAAGACCTCGCGAAGCTCAGGCTCACCGGACTCGAGCGTGAATGTAAGCCGATTGCTCGGAAGCGACCGCCCGGCCGCCGCAACGACGATCTCGTCGATCTCACGCAGGTGATGGTCGGAATTCGTCACGACCAGCGTCACGCCGTCCGGTCGCATGACGCGCCGCAGCTCGCGTATCCCGAGCGCCCGGTCAGGAACGTGGTACAGCATGTGCATCGCGAGCACGACATCGAAGGAACCGTCGGTGAACGGCAGCGTCTGCGCGTCGCCGAGGATCAGGTGCGCACCCCGAGAGCGCGCACGGGCGGCGCTGAGCATCCCCGGGGAGAGATCCATCCCGGCGACAAGACCCCGATGCTGCCGCTGCTCCAATGCCCCGAGGTAGGCGCCGTTGCCGCACCCGACGTCGAGCACGGCCTCGTCGCCCCGCAACCCAGCGAGGTCGAGCGTCTCGTTCCAGACGTGCCGACGGGGTTGTCGGAACCGGTAGATCGCCTGACGCGCGGAGAGATTCGCATCGGTCGCGTACTGCTGCTTGGTGAGATAGTCACGGCCGGTGGAGGGAAAGTGCGTCACGCCATCTCGCACACGATCTTGCCGTAGGTCCCGCGACCTCCGAGGCGCGCCAACGCCGCCGGAACGTCGGCCAACCCAATCGTCTGCGAGATCAGCGGGTCGATCCGGCCCGCTTCGAACAGGCGCACCAGGTCGTCGTGCGTCTCGCGGACGACCTGCGGGTTCATCAGGTTGTACAGGCCCCAGTGCACGCCGACCACTGAGTAGTTCTTGATCAGCACATGATTCGTCCGTGCCTCGGCGAAGCGGCCGCCGGTGAACCCGATGATGAGGATTCGGCCCTCGAACGCGATGCACTTCGTCGAACGGTCGTAGGTATCGCCACCCACCGGGTCATAGACGACGTCCGCGCCTCGTCCACTGGTGAAGTCCTTGACGGCGTCTACGAAATCCTGCTCGCGGTAGTCGAGCGCGAGGTGCACGCCGAGCTTGCGGCATACCTCGACCTTCTCCGGACCACCCGCGGTCGCGATGACTCGTGCGCCCGCGGCGAGACCGAGTTGGATCGCCGCGCTGCCGACACCGCCCGCGCCGGCGTGGACCAACAACGTCTCGCCGGGCTGGATGTGCGCCCGCCTGTGCAACGCAAGGTGGCCGGTCTGGTACACGACGTGCAGCGCGGACGCAGCCGCGTACGACATCGTGTCGGGGATCCGGAACACACCCCCGGCCGCGCGTGCCGTGGTGTATTCCGCGAACGCACCGAGGATCGGCACTGCGAGCACCCTGTCGCCGATGTGGAGCTCGTCGACCTCCGCACCGAGCGCGTCGACCACTCCCGCGACCTCGGCACCCGGCGTGAACGGCAGCGCGGGCTTCACCTGGTACTCGCCGCGGCACATCAGCACATCGGGGAAGTTCAACGACGCCGCCTGCACGCGTACCCGCACCTCGCCGGCGCCGGGCTCGGGCACCTCGACGTCCTCGAGTCGCATCACGTCCGCCGGCTCGCCCAGTTCGTGTACCCGCAACGCCTGCATGACCGAAAGTCTCGCGCGAACTGGTGAACTGTCTGAATGGAGCTCGAAACGACACGCATGGTTGCCGGTGGCGATGCGATCGCCCGCGCCGACGACGGACGGATCGCGCTGGTGGACGGCGCGCTTCCCGGCGAGCGTGTCCGGGTCTCGATCACCTCGGATCGGGCGGATCATCTTCGGGCACAGGTGCTCGAGGTCCTGGAGGCGGCACCCGAACGGATCGAGCCACCATGCGTGCACGCGCGCAACGGTTGCGGCGGCTGTGGCTGGCAGCACATCACCGTCGACGCGCAACGCGCCTACAAGCGCGACATCATCACGGACGCCCTGCGCCGGATCGCGCACGTCGAGGACGCGCCGCTGCGCGACACGATCGAGCTCCCGCCCACGGGCTACCGCACGACAGTCCGCGCGCTCGTCGTCGACGGACGGGCGGCGTTCCGGCGGCACCACGCCCACGATGCCGTGCTGGTCGACAGCTGCCTCGTCACGCATCCGCTCGTGGAGGACATGATCCAGCACGGACGCTTTCGCGGCGCCCACGAAGTCACGTTACGGGCCGGTGTGGGAACCGGTGAGCGGTGCGCGTACGCGGATCCGAAGGACGCCCCGATCGAGCTGGCGGCCGACGTCCACACAGGTCCACGCGCGCACATGCACGAGCTCGTCGACGGGATGCAATTCCGCATCTCCGCTCGATCCTTCTTCCAGACGCGAGTCGACGGTGCCCACGCGCTCGCCCGCCTCGTTCGCGACGCGGTCGGCGCCGATCGAGTCGTCGCCGACCTCTACTGCGGCGTCGGCCTCTTCGCAGGTCTGGTGGAAGCCCCGCGCCGGGTGTTCGCCGTCGAACGCGATCGTCACGCGTTCGCCGACGCGCGCGAGAACTTGCGCGGGCGGCCGGCGCGCGTCGTACGCGGTGACGTCGGTGCATGGCGTGGAGAACCCGTCGACGTCGTGATCGCCGACCCGAGCCGCGCCGGCCTCGGGCGGGCCGGCGTGCGAACGGTGTTCCGCTGCGACGCGGCGCGCGTCGTCCTCGTGTCCTGCGACGCCGCCGCATTCGCGCGTGACGTCGCCCTCTTACGCGACGGGGGCTACGACCTGACCGCGATCACGCCGGTCGACCTGTTTCCCCACACCCCGCACGTCGAGTGCGTCTCGATCCTGGATCGAGAGCCGTAGACGGGCTCAGGTGAGCTGCTGCTCGAGCTTGGCGAGCGCTTCTTCCTCGGAGACGTTCAACGCGAAGCTGAGCTCGGAGACCAGGATGCCGCGCGCCCGCACGAGCATCGCCTTCTCGCCCGCCGACAGCCCCTTCGTCACCTCGCGCAACGCCAGGTTCCGCACGACCTCGGCGACCTGGTACACATCGCCGCTCTTCAGCTTCTCCTGGTGGTTCTTGAACCGCCGGCTCCAGTTGGTGGGCTCGCGCACGTC
>JBBQXS010000034.1:0-51594 GCA_038209365.1 Acidimicrobiia bacterium
GTGGAGGTGATGGGACTTGAACCCACGACTTCTACGTTGCGAACGTAGCGCTCTACCGGACTGAGCTACACCCCCGGAAGAGTTGCGATAATAGTCGCCAGCTGCAAAAGCCGAGGTCAGGCAATTCGTCGCTACGGTCGCGTCCGCCCCCGTCGAAGATCGCCGGCGCGAAGCCATTGCCGTCGTCGGACGAAACGGGGCGATAGACCTCTTGCTCCTGCTCGACATTGCGACCGCCGCGCACGGCGACGACGTTGACGTGCAAGTCGCCGGCGACCACCTGACGGCGCAGGAGTTGCTCGGGTGCGCGATCGAGGTCTTCAAGCGGAACGAACAAGAGCTGGAGCCACGATCATCATGATCTGTTTTGCCGTGCCGAGGCGGGCGCGGTCGAATGACCTTCGTGGCTATAGGACGCCCGCGTGCAGTGCGTCGCAGTTCGCGGGCTCGCCGTTCTCTGTTTGTCCGGCACCGACTCCCTCGAGCGCCGAGAACGGACCGCACGGATTGGCCACTATCCACCCATGGATCATCGGAACCGGTGGGAACTTGATTTGGCCCGGCCGACAGTCGCCGTTCCCGTCCGTGAGACCCGCGACCGTGAACTGCGGAACGCCGTCCGTCGTGTTCCTCTTCACGAAGCAGAGGTTCGTGTGCACGTGGAACTGCGTAAGCGGGCTTTGGAACAGCGGCGGAATGTTGGCGAACCGATCGGTCGGCCGCAAGAGGTACATCGCCGCTTCGAGCAACGGCGCGTGACCCGAGCGGATCTTGTATACGAGCGCTTCGGGTTTCTTGGAGTTGAGGACGATGTCGTCGTTGGCGTACGACCAGTTGATCATGTGTTCGTCGTCGGTAATTGCGTCACCAATCGTGCGGTAACCCTCGGCGTACGCCGTGTCCTGACTCGCCCAGTGAGGGAGGTCCCGGAGCGAGTCGCGCAGCAACTGCTCGGCCGCGTGTTGCTGCGCGGCGGTCACGCCCGGGGTTCCGCTCAGGTCGATGCCGTCGCTCGGGTTGTACGGCTTCACGGTCGTGCCGGGTGAACGCGGCGAGCCGTTGTTGTTGGAACCCGATTTCTCGACTCCGACGCCCGGGGGAAGCGTGATCTGGCTGCCCGTCGGCACCGACGGCAGAACGATGGCGCCGGGGACGGTGATCACCGTGGTGGGCGCGGTGGCGTCGGGCGCCGCCTTGCGCTTCGCCTTCACCTTCACCGTGGTCGGTGACGCCTGAGTTGCGGTCGTCGTCTGCTCCGGAGCCGGCCCTGCCGCCTGCTTGTCATTCGAACCACCACAGGCCGCCAGCGTGGTGATCAGCGCCACCGCGCCGAGAACCGACACAACCTTGAACACGCCACGAGCCGTCACAATAAGTCAAGGTATACGCGTCCCGGCGCTCCGCCAAGGCCCGGGAACATCGGGTCCCCATCGCTCCGGGGTTTGACGGAAACTCTGGCCTTCCGCACGGCCATGCAGCGCGTCCTGCCGGGCCCGCTGGGTCAACTACGGGTCAACCTCATCGCGCTGATCGAAACAACTCGCTGCGACAAGGGCGTTTGAGTACCGATCCCCAAGAGGTTGCGCGTTGGTGGGACCGATCCCTTGAGATCGGAGCGCGTGGACCGATCAACGGGGTCCGCTCGTGCCGTCCTACGTGCGCGGTCAAGTTCTGACCCGTTGAGAGACAGGCGCGAGCGTGGAGGTGGTCGCGGCTATTGCGGCGCGATCGATGCGCGCTGAATCAGCTGCACGATCGGGATGGTTCGATTCACCTTGGCGGCATCGCGTCGATATCTCGCGAAGGCTGGGAAGACATGCTCCGCGAGCACCCACAACCGCTCACGCTCGGCTTCGTCGTCCACCACCGTTGCGCGCATTGGGATGCCACCGAAGGTGACGTTTGGATGGGCTCGAAGGTTGTGATACCAGGCTGGGTGTCGTGAGCTGCCGGCATTCGACGCGACGATGATGATCTCGTTCGCGTCGTTGAAGTAGATGACTGCATTGCGTCGTCGCTCACCGCTTTTAGACCCGAGGGTCTCGAGGACTGAGGTCGGAAACATGAGTGTCGTCGCGACACGACCGCGAGTTGCTCGCAGCAGAAACGGGTCGAGCTTCCAGCTGACGTGGCGCGAGAGGAACCTCGAGAAGCGGGTCGCGGCGAAGGCCGCGTAGACACGGGCGATCACGCCAGGCTGACGGGTCGCATCGACGTATCTGAGTTTGGTGGCAGCCACGCGAGGTCTCCTTTCCGAAACAACGGTGTGTCAGGACGCGTCTCGACCACGCAGTGGCAGCAGCATGGGCGCGACGTGGTCGAGGATGCGGAACAGCGGTCCGAAGGGTTGGGTGAGGAGCCCGGTGATGGCTCCGGCGGCTCGACTTCTACGGCGGGCAAAGGCTGGCCCGACGACGGCCGCGAACACGCCGATCGCGGTGAGGGGACGCATCGTCACGCGGATCTCCCCGATGGTGCCGTCCGGCCGGTAGCGGATGACATCGATCCCTTCGACGATCCGGCGTCGAAGTTCGCCGCGCCAACAGATGATCTCCATGTCACCTCGGGGGCACCGATCGGTGATCGTGAATTCGTCGAAGAGATCGAAGAGCACGCTGTAGAGGTCACGGGCGACCTCGCGGCCCCGAAACGGCGTGGACAGCAGCGGTGAATGTAGGACGACGTCGGGGGCCAGCGCGTCGATCCAGCGGTCCAGGTCCCGGGCTCGCCAACTGTCACCGAACGGGTCGGGCCCAGAGTGCGCAGGGACTCGGTCCGATCATCCACGGATGAGCTGCGCCAGCGCGACGATGACGCCGACGCTTTGGGTCGCGATCAGGACCAGCGGGACCGGTTGTTTGACCGCGTCGAGCAGGCGGCCTTGGGCAGCATCGGGTCGCGAGTCCGAGACGAGTCCGCCACGGTGTCGGAGCACCAGGATCCCGCAGCCGGCGAGGACGAGAGCGGCCACCATCTCGAGCGACGCGGCCGCCCAGGACAATGGGCTGGTATCGGCGGCGCTGGTGAACGAATCGCTGAGCAGCGAGTGTGCGGGCAGAAAGTGCACTTCGAAGTATCCGGCGGCGAGCGCGACGCCGCCGACGGCGGCTGCGACAGGGGCCAGACGGTGGTGCTGGAAGATGAGGACGACGAGCGACACTTCAATCACGATGCCCGCCATGCCGAGGCCGAACACGTCGCGGTGTGCGGATTCGACGCCGCGACGGAGGTGGTCGCTGTTGTGGAAGATCACTGCGGCCGCGAAGAGCGTCGCCGCAGCGCACAGTACCGAGTCATCGCCTCGTAGATGGGAACCGTCGACCGTGCGTGACTCGGTGCGCGTGGGCGCGATCCCTCTGTGCTGATCTCGAGCAGATCGGTGGCTCACAGCAGCCGCTTTGCGCGCTCGACCAGGCGAAGCTTGTCGGGGTTGCGGACCAGCCGCACGGTCACGACGACGTCGCGCGACATCTCGAAGGCGGCGACGAAGTCGATCTGCCCGTCGAGTCGTCCGACGATGCCCGGTTCACCATTGACGGTCACCGCAGTAATTGTGAGTTGATCGTGGTAGCGCTGGGTGAGGTTGGCGAGGAACGTGGCGACGCGCGACGCGCCGACGACCGGCCGGCGGGCGGCGATCCGGTTCGCGCCGCCGTCGGTGATGCACACGGCGTCGGGCGCCAATCGCGCCAGGACGGCATCCATGTCGCCCATCCACAACGCGACGAGCAGCTCGTCGACGACTCGTCGGTCGGTTGTTCGTGCCCGGCGCTGGGGGTGGCGTAACCGGCGGCGAGCGCGACTGGCGATCTGACGGCACGCCTCGGGGGACTTTTCGACCGCGTCGGCGATGTCTGCGTAGGGGACGGCGAACACGTCGGCCATCAAGAATACGGCACGGTCGACCGGGTCGAGACGGTCGAGCATGGTGAGAAACCCGAGCGTGAGCGAGTCGGCGAGCTCAGCGCGTTCTTCGGGACCGGCCTCGGCGACGACCGGTTCTGGCAACCACGGACCGACGTATTCCTCCCGGTTGTGGCGCGCCGATCGGAGCCAGTCGATGGCGATCCGGGTCGTCACGGTGGTCAGCCACGCCTCGGGGCTCGCGATGTCGGTTCGATCGGCGGCGCACCAGCGCACCCATGCTTCGGACACGATGTCTTCGGCGTCAACCAGGCTGCCGACCATCCGATAGGCGATGCCGAGCAGGCGGGGCCGTTGGGCCGCGAACAGTTCGCTCGACGTCGGCGTCGGGCTCACGCCACCAACGCCGGTCCGTGCGCGAGGGCACGCAAGGCCTGGCGTCCGGCTTCATGGCCGCTCGCCAGCGATGCATCGGCGAGCAAGCCTTCGGGGCCGACCCAGTCGCCCGCGATCAGCACGCCCGGCTGTCCGCTATCGGTGACGCGAGGTCGGCCGGCCAGGCCGCCCGTCTCCGCCCGCGGCATGGCGCCGCTGACAACCATCCGAGCCAAGAACCGTTGCGCCACGATGTCGTCGGGGGCGACACCGAGCCGGTCGACGTGGGTGTTCAACGACTGGCGGTCGGTCTCGGGATCGGTGACGACGTAGCGGATGGCCGACACGACGGCGTGCCCTTCCGGCCCCTGGCGCGCTGGGGGCGACATGGTCACGCCCATGATCGGCTCGTCGACACCCAACAAATAGCCCGGGCTCGGCACCCGCGAGACCCCCAAGTCCAAGCACGCGCCGGTGACCGGCGCACCGAGCTCGGGCCAACACGGATCCTCGGGCAACAAAGCGCGAGTCGCCGCCGGCGTCCCGGCCGCGAGCACGACCTGGCGCGCCAACAAAACGCCGTTGCCGGTTTCTACGCGCACGCGGTGACCATCGGGCTCCGCGCTGATCACCGATACTCTCGGCCGGACGGTGACCTTTGCGGCGAGGCCGTCGATGAGCTGCGCCCAGCCGCCGTGCAGGTACAGCACGCCGGGTCGGGCGCCGATCTGGAGCTGCCGAACGGCGGCGTCGGCCGAGAAGCTTTCGACGTCAGCGGTATACGTGGATAGGCGGATAAGGGTGCGTACCACCGCTTCGGCGTCGGGCCGCAACGAGTGATCCTCGAGCCAGGCGCGTACCGAGGTCCCGGCCAGGCGCGCCGGTCGCAACAGCGGAAGCAAGCCGAGCAGGCGCGCGAACTGCGCCTTGGACGCGCGGCCCATGGCTGTCGTACGCAGCAGGCTCGCCGGCCCCGAAGGTACGACGTGCACCTCGCCGTCTTTGAGGAGCCGGTAGCAGCGAAATGGAGAGGGAACTCCGTCCGGCTCGATGCCCAACGAGCGCAGCACGGCCGTCCCGGGACCGCCGACGTAGAGCGCGTGTGGTCCCATGTTGAACGTATAGGCGCCTTTCTCGACCGTGCGTGCGCGCCCGCCCCGCTGGTGCGCGTCGAGCACGAGTGTCGAGGCGCCGCCGGTAGCGGCGGTCGCCCCGGCTGCCAGACCGGCCAACCCGGCTCCGACCACGATGACGTCCCAATCGGTGTCCATGCTCATGTTGACGATCGAGTCGTCCCGGTGTGACAACAAGTTCGCGCCGGATGGCGCTTGCCGTGTTCGCTGAGCAGCTTGATGGGCGGGATGAGCAGCCGGTAGATGGGTCTGAGCGACCAAGCCGGGAGATACGGATGGCGTTCCTCGCCCCAGACTCTCGCCCGGGGATGACGCCGAAACAACGGCGAACGGAACGCCATCCGAGCGATCGCAGATGCGGAGCCGAAATTCTCTCCCGGATCGGAGGTATGGAGTTCGATGCGGCACAGATGTTTCGTGCTGATGAAGCCGTACTGGTGAGGGCTCACCAGACGGGCCGGCGCGCCGTGGTCGCCATCGAGCGGCGCACCGTTGAGACGTTCGGCGATGAGCACGTCGTCAGCAAGCGCGTCCTCGATCGTCACGACCGACCGGTACCCGTCAAGACCGCCGAAGACAAGATGTGTGATGGACGTGTCGGGCCGAAGGGATCGCTCGATGATCAGCCGATAGAAGGTTTCGAACGCGACGCCCTCCCAGTGCAGCCCAGTTGCGGACCAGCCCGCCACGCAATGAAAGTCGGCAGTGAGCTCCCGGCGGGGCAGCATTGCGAGCTCGTCCAGCGGGAAGTCAAAGGGCTCAGCCGCCGTGCTCCTGACCGCGATCACGGGATCGGTCGGGATCGTCGGCGGGGGCCGGTACAGGTGCGTCCCGAAACGCGGGAAGCCATCGGTCGCGTATTGCCCGGGCGGGAGCGTCACGTCGGAACAGCGCGCGAGGATGCCGGGCCGGCGACTTCGCGCCATGTCCGTTCCATCTCTCGCATGATCGCGGGGTACACGAGCAGATACCGGAACGGCCTGATCGCCGCCATGTAGGCGGCACCGAACAGACCGTTCGGCTTCACCAATACGGCCATCTGCGCGCGGTAGCCGCCCCTGTCGTCCGGGACCCAGCCGAGATGTAGGACTCCGTGCATCGTCTGGTTGGCGGTCTCCGCGGCCCACTCGTTTTCGGTCAGGTACAGGGAGATGAAGGGCAGCGCGTCGAAGTCCGGGCCCGACGGGCCCTCGCGCAGATCCGCCGGCAGCCGATCGCGCAGTGTCGCCACCCGGGCGCCGACGCCGGCATTCGGGCCGTCCCAGCCGAGGAGCTCCCCGAGCTTCCACCGGATCGCGAACAGTGTGCGAACGGCCCGCGACGAGCTGTGCGCGGGGTCGTTCGAGGCAATCAATTGCGCCAGCCGACCGAGGTCGTCCGGGCCGCCGCCTCCCGGTAGCGCCCACACATCCTCGAGCCGAAAGTCAGGGGTGAGCTCGTGGATGCGCCATGGCCGGGAGATGTGACATCGATTGGGGATCCTCACTTGGAACGACCTCCGTCCAAAGCCGACCTGACATCGGTAGCCGACTTATAGTCGGTGACCGATCGTCGGTCAGTTTGTTACCCTGGCGCGTGTCTGTCAAGCCGCTCCGGGTCCGCCAAGCGGAGGCAACGCGCAGCCTGCTGCTCGAGGTGGCACGTCAGAACTTCACCGAACACGGCTACGCCGCGACGTCGATCGACGACATCATCCAGCAGGCAGGAGTCGCGCGCGGGGCGCTGTACCACCACTTCCCAGGCAAGGAGGCGCTCTTCCGCGCCGTCTACGAAACGGTCGAAGGCGAGGTCGTCGCGCGCGTCATGCAAGCAGCCGCGTCGCAGACATCACCCTGGGACGCGGTGCGCGCCGGGCTCTCGACGTTCCTCGACGCCTGCCTCGAACCATCCTTCCGTCGCATCGTCGTGCTCGACAGCGTGTCGGTCCTGCAAGCGCAGGTCTTGGAAGTCGGGATCGACCCCGTCGAGTTGCCCATGCTGCGCACCGTCCTCACGCCGCTGCTCGGCACGACGACGTTCGGGGGGATGGCCATCGACGCCCTCACCTACGTCGCCCTCGGCGGCCTCTACGGCGCCTCCCTCTACATCGCCCGCGCTTCAGACCCCCACGCCGCACGAGCCGACGTCGACCTCGTCCTCGACACCCTCATCAACGGCCTCCTACCAGGGCCCGCCCGATGACGATCTGACGAGGCTCTGTTGCGTTGAGTTGGGCCTAGCCGCGCGAGACCAAGTTGCGGTCCGCTTCCCGTGAGATGACTCGGGCCAGTTCGGTGAACGCGGCCGCGACGCGCCGATGGGCGCGCGCGTTGACGGCGAGTTCGTAGTGGCCGCGCCGGACAACGAAGCACCAATCACTGTCGCCCCCTGACACGGACATGACCCAAATGCAACAGACCCCGTCACCTCAGACGTCGTCGTCCACTGCTTCAACGTGGCCCCGAACAACGCAACACGAAGGGTCGCTCGACATTGCAGATCTCGAGCGGGCCGCGCTGTCGGCGATGTGGCTGGGCGAGTTCGAGCCTTGTATCGAGTTCCCGCCGCTTTCCAGGAAGCACCGAGGGAGCTGTTGGACGAAGTCAGGCGCGGCGCAGGCGGTACATCGGGATCGTCTCGAATTGCTTCGCAGTCGTAACGCGTCCGACGTACTCGGTGGCGAAGCCGGAGTTGACTTCGAGGGCGAGGAGCGCGGCGAAGGCGTCCGTCACATAAACGTCGCCCTCGGGTGTGCGGGGCTCGATGCGGGCGGCGCGGGTCAGTTCGCGTCCCCAGCTCGCGGTCTGGCCGCGGACCGGATCCGTGATCGTCATCACCGGTCCGACGTGCGCGCCAATGCGGAGGCCGAGGTCCTCGGGAAGATCCAGGGACACGCAATCCAGCTCGGCGATGGCCTCTTGGATCGCGAGCGCGCACGCGGCACCGGCGACGACATCGGTGAGCACCACGACGATCGCGTCGCCCCATGAGTTTCGGTACACAGTCGAGGGCTCGAAGGGTCGAAGGGCGTCGGCGACTGCGCCGAGCACGTCGTGCACGAAGGCGGGAAACTGCTCGTCACGAAGTCGGCTGAAGCCGTGAAAATCGCCGAAGAGCACGGCACGGATATCCCTCGTCCCGTTGCGATCCGATCCGCCGGATCGTGTCGCTCGCGGCGGATCCGGCCCGACGCGGATGACGTGGGTCGGACGACCGCCGCGGCGCCACGTGTCCACGTCGTGGCCCGTTCCTGCGAACGGCTCGCCCGGCTCGCCGTTCCACACTGCGAGCTGCTCGGCATCCACTCCAAGGAACGCGGCGCGATTCATCGCGTGTCCCATCGCGATGCGTGCCGCGTATCCGAAGAGCTCGTCGTCGCCGAGATACCCGGAATCCGAGGCGTGGCGGACGGTCGATGCCCGGGCGAGGCACTCTCGATATCGACGAGACCACTCGGGCCCGGAGTCGGCAACCGACGTCCGCTCGAACTCGTCAACGTCGAAGGACAGCACGACGTTCAGCTCGATGTCACGGTCGAGCACCGCCTCGGCGACGATGATGTCGGCACCCGAAGCGAGCGAGCCGTACGCGAACCCGATGCGACGGTGGTCCAAGAAGTGCGCCACCTCCTCGGCGACGTGGGTCTCCAGCTCGGCGGGAAACCGCCGGGATGCGCCGGCGAGATCGATCCGGTGACCACAGAAGTGGAGGACCGTCGACGGCGCGAGGACGTCGAGGATCTCTTCGTCGATCCCTTTCGCCTCGCAGAGAAATCGAAGTTGTCGACGGGTCAGCGCTCGGGCCGCGACATTCTTGCCACCGGCGACTGCCGCGCGCGCCAACACGGCTCTTGCGGTCGTCGTGTCGCCGAGGACCAGTGCCGCCTCGCCCTGGGTAGCGAGATACCAATACGCGTCGTCACCTTCGAGGTTTGGGTACGCGGCCAGCAGGAGGCGCGTCTGCTCGGCGAGCTGTCGGGCTCGGTCAGGCTGGCCCGCGAGCACGCGCAAGGTCGCGGCGTTGACGCAGGAGAAGTATCCGCCATAACGGTTGGCAACCTCCTCGTACAGGTCGGCCGCCTGCGCCGCGAGCCGCACCCGCGCCGCATCCGTCGCCGCGAGCGCCCGATCCTTGGTGAGACGGGCGACGAGCGCGTGACTGTCTTCCAAGAGCTGATCCGAGACTGCCGTGCTCGACTCGAGTCGAGCACGGAGCTCCTCGGCCGCCTGCAGTGCGTGCTCGCGCGAGCCGGCCCTCGCCAGCGCGAGAGCGACGACGAAGCGTGCCTCGAGATCGTCGGGATCGACATCGACAACGCTCTGCGCTGCGTCGTATGCCAGGAGGACGTCGCCACGAGCCAGCGCGCTGCGAGCATCTCCGAGGCGATCCTCAACCACGCTGGGACGGTATCGCAGCACTCGAGATCGCACGTGGCCGTATAATGGTGCGCGACAAGGGCGCGGTCCGCGGCAAGGCACGCTGACTCAACACGCTCAACACGGCTTCAGTGCGTCGGGCGCGGCAGCCAATGCCTCCTCGGTCGCGCGCCGTCCTGCCTCGACGATCGCGTCGAAGCGTCCGAAATCGAGCAACCCGATGCCGTCGAGGCGCGGCACGATCGCGAGCGTGGCGAGCGCGCGTTGGCGGTCGGCACGGCCGCGGCTGGCCAATGTGGACGACCGCGCGAGCGTCTCCAAGATGCTCGGCAGCTGCATCTGACGGCCGGGGCGAGCGGCGCGCCGGGCCCCGGGAAGTCCGCGTGCGAGGACATCAACCGCGAGCACGGGTCCCTCGGTGGTCGCCGCCATGATCTCGATGGGCAGGTTGTCGAGCACGCCGCCGTCGACGAGAAGGCGATCGCCGTCGCGTATGGGTGGTGCGAGGCCCGGCAGCGACATGCTTGCACCGACCGCGGTGACCAGGGAGCCACGCCGGTGTACGACGGTCTCTGCAGAGGTGAGGTCTGCGCTCACGCAGAAGAAGTCGCGGGGGAGCTCTTCGACGCTGATGTCGCCGAAGAGACGATCGAGAAGTGACCGGGCGCGTTTGGCGCGGATGAGCGCGACGCGAGGGATCGCGTAGTCGGCGAACGGCTTGCGCTCCACCAGCTCGCGACGCAAGGTCGTCTCGATGGCGCGCGGCGACATTCCGGATGCGGCGAGTGCGCCGACCAGCGCACCCATGCTGGTACCGCCGAGCCGATCGATGGCGATGCCGACGTCATCCAGTGCTTGCAACACGCCGATATGGGCCGCGCCGCGAGCACCACCACCCGAAAGGATCAGACCAAGCGATCGGCCGGTCAGCCGCCGAGCTGCGCGGCCGATCGCGGCGGCGTCGTGCGGCCCGCCGACAAGGTGATGGTTTCGCGGCGACAACGTGCGCAATGCCTGACCGACGGCGCCGCGTCCGGCGCTGCCGAACAACACGAGATCAGGCCGGATTCCCCGTGAAAGCGGCTCGAATGTCGCGCCCGCTCGCGCAACGACTACGACACGGTCGGCCTCGCGTTCGCAGAAGCGGAACCATTCGTCACGCTCGGCTGACGCGACCAAGACGACATACGGGTCGGCGCGTTCCAGTGATTCGACGACGCGACCCCAAGTCGCGGAGTCGCCGTCCGGTTCGGAGAACACGCGTACCTGCCCGGGGTGGAGCGTGTTCGTGAGGCCATCGACGACCTCCGGTACGGGAGCGCCCTGATGCAGCGGCAGGACCGCCAGCACCTGGGAGGACGGTGCGTGCGACGCGCTCGCCGGTCGGCTCTCGAAGACGAGCTGGGTCAGTGCCCGGACCATTGCGCGTGCGAACGCCGCGTCGGTATCGACGAGGGCGTCGAAGGCGGACTTGGAGACCCGCCAGACTTCGCTGTCGCGCACGGCTTGGACCGTGGCAGTACGCGGTTTGCCCGCGAGGAGCGCGAGCTCACCGAAAGGCACACCCGCCCGCAACAGTCGCACCCGCTCAGTGTCTCCGGGGCCGCCCAACACCACGAGCAACCCCGATCGCACGATGTAGAACGCGTCGCCGGGTTCACCGCGTCGCAGGACACACTCGCCGGCAAGAGGCGTCAGAAGGTCGCTCCCGGCGGCCAGCTCCCGCAATGCCGGGCGCCCGACAGAGGCGAAGACGCCGACGCTCGCGATCGCGTCTACGACCTCATCGATCGCCACTCGCTTCGTCCCCGCGTCATCGTCATGCAATCTCCGTCAAGCTTCGCACCTCTGCGAACCGCGGCACCATCCCGGCCCACACGCCTGGACGCCCGGAGATGGCATGACCGTCGGTCCCGATGGTGAGTTCCCGCACGTTCGTTGTGTGTCCCACGGCACGGTCGCGTTCCTTCCTTCGGCGCATCGTGTGCTTGTTCGACAGAGGAGGACACGATGAAGAGGAACGAACTGCGGCCGATGCGGATCCGTTCGAGTGCATCCCGTCCCCGAGTCGACGACATGCCGGTGCTCCCGTCGTACTTGCAGCGTTACGCCGACGAACACGAGGCGTGGCATGCGCATCGGCGGGACGCCGGCCAGAAGATTTGAGGCGAGCCGGGGGTCGCCAACGACGCCGACCCCCGCTCGCGCCGCTCTCTGCAAATGACTAAGCGCCGGTTGCCCGCTGCGCGGAGGTGATCGCGCCCTGCAGGCGAGAGGCAACCGTTGCCGTCGTGATGTCGCCACGGGTGCGCTCGAGCACGGCGCGTAAGGCATCGGTCGTGCGCCGGAGACCACCGGTGACGCCATCGGGATAGTCGATCGTGACGAGCAGCGAATAGATGTCGTCCATCGCGCCCATCAGTGTCTCGGCTCGCGACAGATCGCCGCCGCGCAGCTGATCGAGGAGTTGGCGGCGCAGTTCGCTCGCGGCTTCCGCGAGGCCGTTGCAGTACGGCGCGATGTCGATCTTCAGCTCGTCGGGACCGGGCAGCTGCTGATCGCGGACCAGCGCGAGCGTGAGCCACGCCTCGGCGAGCTCCTTCTTCGCGTCGTGCAGCGGTCCGTTGGTGCGGACATCGGGATGACCGACCAACGCCTCGTCTGCTTGCGCAATGTGGTCACGCGCCTCACGCGCGAGCTGCTCGGCACTGTCGTACTCGCGTCGATGCGTCGCGCGGATCGAAGCGGCACAAGCCTGGATCGCCTTGCGAGACGCGGCGATCGTGACCTCGCGCGCGTGGTGCTTGTCCTCGAATGCGGCTCGTGCGAGCTCGCCCAGGGAGGCGATCTCGGCGGCTCGGTCCACACCCTCGATGCTATGACACGACGAAGAGGGACACTACGAAGAGGGACACTACGAAGAGGCGACCTGCCCGAGCGGACGCTCCGCGCGGCGGGCCGGGATGGAAGAGGTGACGGGCCCGAGCGGACGCTCCGCGCGGCGGGACGGAATCGGATGCACCTTGAGCGCACGTTCGGCCTGCACGGAGCGGGCCCACGCCCACAGCGATCCGAACGCGGCCAGCGCGACGTCGGCGACGGCGTGGAGCGCCCATACCGCGGCGAGATTCGTGGCGAGCGCGAGCAGGCCGCTCACACCGACGGCGATCAGCAACACGCGGATCACGTCGCGCCGGCGCTTGGCGGCGCGCTGACCCGGGTTGGCGCGCATGGCGTCGAGGTGGAGCGCCCCATTGGTTCGTCCGAGCGCGTCGAGCCGGAAATTGAAATCGCCGATCGAGTCGTTCGTTCGCTCAGTGCGCGACCGCAGAAGAGGCGGCAAGAGTACGACCGCCCACAACGCAGCGAGTATGACCAAGACCACCAGCGTCAAGACCTCTCGACCGCCTTTGTTCTCGAAGACCGTAACAACGCGTGATGTCCAAGTGGTGGACCGCGATTCGTTGCAGTCTTACGAGGCGGTCAGCCGATCTCAAACTGTGGCGGCGCGTTCGAGGTGATGTCCGCTTCGCGCGCTACAGCCCGAACGGGTCGCTCGTGTCACCGGGACGACGCCATGTGCCCGACCGACCACCGGTTTTCTCCCACAGCTGCAACTCGCCGATCGTCATCGAGCGGTCGACCGACTTGCACATGTCGTAGATCGTCAGTGCCGCGATTGCCGCGGCAGTGAGCGCCTCCATCTCGACACCGGTGCGATCCACAGTGTCGACATTCGCCTCGACTTCCACGTACCGGTCCTCGATGCGGAAGTTGACGAGGACCGCACCTACGAGCAGTGGATGGCAGAGTGGGAGCAGGTTCGGTGTCTGCTTGGCGGCCTGGATTCCCGCCACCCGGGCGACTGCCAGCACGTCACCCTTGGTGATGGCTCCCGACGCGATCTTGGAGGACGTGTCGGGCTCCATGTACACGCGGCAGCGGGCGGACGCACGGCGGTGACTGGGCTCCTTGGCGGAGACGTCGACCATGCGTGCCCGACCGAGAGGGTCGAGGTGGGTGAACTCGGAGGCCACGGGCGGCAAGTGTAGATGCGCCCGCGGATGGCCGTCGCCGAGACCCATTTACTGCGGGACGCGGGCGGACGAATACTCACGGACAGCGAGAACGCCCAAGCGTGGCAACGCGCCCGTTGGCCCGCGTCGTCAGCCGCCGATCTGGCTCATCGACCGTCCCGGGCGCACGAAGTCGACCTGTCCGATGCGATGGCCGGCCCATTTGGCGCCGACCGCACGCGTGATCGCGTCTGCCAGTCGATCGTCGAGATCGGTCGCGTCGAGACCGCCGTCGGTTCGTAGCAGGCTGCGCAGATCGGTTTCGTCGAGTGCGAACAGACACGTGCGGAACTGACCTTCGGCGGTGAGGCGCACCCGGTCGCAGTGATCGCAGAACGGCTCGGTCACGCTGGCGATCACGCCGACGTCGCCGATGCCGTCGCGGTACACAAATCGTTCAGCAGGTTCGACATGCTCGTGAAGATCACCCTCGATGCTTCGCGAGAGGTCCAGCGGGAACACCTCACCGATGCGCTCGATGATCTCGTGTGCCGGTACGACCTTGTCCTGACTCCACTCCCCTTGCGCGTCGAGCGGCATGAATTCGATGAAGCGCATTCCAACTCCGCGGTCGCGACCAAAGCGAGCAAGATCTACGACCTCGTCGTCGTTCACCCCGCGCATCACGACTGCGTTCACCTTCACCGGCGAGAGTCCCGCGTCGAGCGCGGCGTCGATTCCGGCGAGCACCCGTTGCAGCTCGTCGCGCTTGGTCAATGCGAAAAATCGCTCACGTTGCAACGAGTCGAGCGAGACGTTGATTCGACGCAGCCCGACTGCGGCGAGCTCGTGCGCGAGCTCCGGAAGCTTCACACCGTTCGTCGTCATCGCGATGTCGACGTCGAGCGGCGCGAGCATCTGCACGAGCCGGGTGACGTGGGCCCGGATCAGCGGTTCACCTCCGGTGACGCGTACCGACTCGAACCCGAACCGCTCCACGCAGACGCGAGCGACGCGCGCAATCTCTTCGTAGGTGAGCAGCTCGTCACGGGGCAGCCATTGCATCCCCTCTTCCGGCATGCAATACGCGCACCGGAAGTTGCACCGATCGGTGATCGAGACCCGCAGATCCTTGACGCGCCGAGCAAAGGAGTCGACGAGGGGAATCGGCGCTGCGTGCGGGTTCACCCCGTCAGGTTAGGGGTGCGCCGTTGTGGCGGCCCCGGAGGCGGGTTCGCTCTGGCTCCCCGCCGGCGCAGCGACCAACTTCAGCCGACGGCTCTTTGCCTCTCCGGGTGTGCAACGTCGCGCCAGCCCGTCGCGCCATTACACCGTTGCCACGTTGGTTGCAGTCTCCCAATTGCTGTTCGCCCGCCACGGCGACCCGTGACGTATACGTTCTACCACTCTCCGTGGGATACGCAAAGCGCCTTCGCGAACCGGTGACGTTCGCCACTCCACCGAACAAAGGCTTGTCCCGGCGTCCTCTTGCGCCGAATACTCCGGACAGCGGATCGCTCCAAGAGCGGGTCGGGCAGAGCTCAACGGCGAGCTCGGTATCACAACGACAGGCGTCATGGTCCCCTCCGGCGCCGGGACGATGTGGAGCCCCTTCCGGGACGACCCGCACCCCAGTGGGGCGGCACGGCGGGTCTTCGGGCGGAGATCCGTTTGCTGTCGCGTGAGGACCGAGCGAGGGACGTCACAACAAGATGACCGGCACCTCGTGGCCGGCCTGTACCCCATCGCCGTCCTCCAGCAGCGCCAGCCCGTTGGCCGCGGCCATGCCCGACAGCACGTTGCTGCCCTGCAAGCCCTCGCGCTCGCAGACGTACCGGCCGCTTCGCACCCGGACGCGTACTCGGTCGAGATGGAGCTTGCCGTCGGGTGTGCGTGGCATCGGGGAGAGCGCGGTTGCGATGACGGGCTCGGGCAGGACGTCGGCCCGGCCGGCGAGCTTGCGCAATGCGGGACGAGCGAACAGCTCGAAGCTGACACGCGACGAGACCGGATTGCCGGGCAGGCCGAATGCCGGAACCGATCCGAGCATCGCGAACGCCAGCGGCTTGGCCGGTTTGATCGCGACCTGCGACCACGCGTATGTGCCGCCCCGCTCCTTGGCGACGCGCTCGAGGACGACCTTCACGAAGTCGTAGTCACCGACGGAGACTGCGCCGCTCGTGAGCAGGACATCGCTCGTGTCGGCCGCGTGCATCACGGCCTCGGTGATCGCGCCCTCGTCGTCGCCGACGATGCCGCCATCCACGCCGTCACAACCGACCTCGGCGAGCAGGGCGAGCAGCATCGGCCGGTTCGAATCGCGAATGCGCCCCGGTTGGAGAGCACCGCGCGTGCCGACCAGCTCGTCTCCGGTGGAGATCACGTGCACGCGCGGTCGCGGATGGCACAGCACGTCGTGCACGTCGAGGCTTGCGAGCACGCCGACGTGGGCCGGCGTCAGCACCGTCCCCCGCTCGAAGACCACCGCACCCGCCTCGACATCACCGCCGGCCGCGCGCACGTGCTCCCCGAGCTTCGCTGCTTCGACGATCACCCGGTCGCCGTCGCCGTCGCCGTCCGGTCGGGTCCGCTCGACCATGACCACCGCGTCGGCGCCGTCGGGCATCGGCGCGCCGGTCATGATCCGGATCGCCTCACCGGGACCGACAGCGATCGTCGGCGCTCGCCCCGCCGGCAGGTCGCCGATGACGCGCAAGGTGCCGGGAGTGTCTGCCGCGCGCACGGCATAACCGTCCATCCCGGTATTCGCGAACGGCGGCACGGGCTCCGTGGCCACGATGGGCTGCGCGAGCACGAGCCCCCGCGCATCACGCGTGTTGCACACGCGTGGCGCGAGTGGCGCGACGGCGTCGAGGATCAACGCTTGTGCGCGTTCGAGCGGAATCACCCGAGGCCGCGTTTGTCCAGCAGCTCGCGCAGCCAGGCGGCGAACGGCGGACCGAGATCTGGGCGCTGGAGCGCGAGCTCCACGTTCGCGCGCAGGAAATCGAGCTTTTTGCCGATGTCGTATCGCCCACCGCGACAGATCCATCCGAACACGCTTTGCTCCTCGAGCAGGAGCGCGATCGCGTCCGTGAGCTGCAGCTCGCCACCGCTGCCCGGCTCGATGCGATCGAGCATCGTGAAGATCTGCGGTGTGAACACGTAACGCCCGATGATCGCAAGGTTGGAAGGTGCCTCATCGCGCGGCGGTTTCTCGACGACGCTCCGGATCTCGACCAGATCGCCATCGATTTCCAGAGGGTCGACGCAGCCGTACGACGAGACCTCGTCGGGCGACACTTCCTTGAGCGCGATCGCGGAACGGCCGTGTCGCTCGTAGATGTCGAGCATCGACCGCAACAATGCGCCGTCGTCGACCATGATGTCATCGGCCAGCAACACGGCGAACGGTTCGTCACCGACATGGTGGCGCGCAACGGAAACCGCGTGGCCGAGCCCGAGCGGGTCGCGCTGGCGCACGAAATGGATGTCCGCGAGATCGGACGCGAACTGCACTTCCTTCAGCAGCTCGTGCCGGCCGCTCTGCTCCAAATAGTGCTCGAGCTCGAAATTGCGGTCGAAGTGATCTTCGACCGCGCGCTTCCCGCGGCCCGTGATGAGCAAGATGTCGGTGAGGCCCGCGCGCACGGCTTCCTCGACCACGTACTGGATCGCGGGCTTGTCGACGACCGGCAGCATCTCCTTCGGCGAGCTCTTGGTTGCCGGCAGGAAGCGCGTGCCCAGCCCCGCAGCCGGGATCACCGCTTTGCGCACGGACGCCATCAGGTTCTCCTCGCGTCGATGTCGATCTCCTGACGCCGCAACAGTCTTCGGATGTTCGGCGCATGCCGGCCGACGATGAGCAGCGCGAGAGCAGCCACCACGACGTCCTCCCATAGCTCGTGGCTGGTCAGCGCAACCGCGATCGGGAACGCGAGCGTGATGAGCAGCGATGCGAGCGATGCCTTGTGCAGTACGCGAGCGACGATCAGCCACACCACGAAGAGGCCGAGCGTGATCAGCGGATACAGCACGACGAGCGTGCCGCCCGCGGCCGCCACGCCCTTGCCGCCTTTTCGGTAGAGCGGAAACGTGTGGCCGAGCACCGCCGCGAATCCGAGGACGTACGCGCCGGGCCGGCCGCCGGCCCAGAGGCCCACACCGGTCGCGAGCGTGCCCTTGGCGAAGTCCGAGAACAGCACGACCGCGCCCCATCGCCATCCGAGGACGCGTCCGACGTTCGATGCACCGGGATTCCCCGAGCCCTCACGTGTCACGTCATGGCCTTTGGCGCGGGCCACGAGGACCGCCGTCGGGAAGGTCCCGAGCAGCCACGCGAGCGGGGCGAGAAGCGCGACGACCACCATGTTCCGCCATTTTGGCGCAGTGGACGACCCCTGTCGCGGCCGCGGTACGATTAGCACTCGAAGGCAGCGAGTGCCAGAACCCTGAGACGCCTGACGGAGCCCCGACCATGCCCACCTACGAATACCGGTGTGCGAAGTGCGGCCGGCATTTCGACGTGTACCAGTCGTTCTCGGAGGACCCGCTCACCAAGCACGAGGCGTGCGGCGGCAAGCTCAACAAGGTGCTCTCGCCGGCCGGCATCGTCCTCAAGGGCTCCGGCTTCTACAAGAACGACAGCCGCAGCGGCTCCAAGCGTTCCCACGAGGAGCGGTCCACCGAGAAGTCCGAGACGAAGGAGAAGTCCAAGGAGACGTCCAAGGAGACGTCCACCTCCTCCTCGTCGTCCTCGGAATCGTCCGGAGGGTCATCGCCCGGGGGGTCGTCGTCTGATTCGTCGAGCGGCTCCGGCAGCTCGTCGAGCGGCGAGGCCAAGTCCGCATAGGTTCCGGGCGTGGATGCCGACATCGGAGTCTTCGGCGGCTCGGGCTTCTACGAGTTCCTCGACGACGCCTCCGAGGTCACGCTGTCGACGCCGTTCGGGCCGCCGAGCGCTCCGGTCACCGTCGGTGAGATCGACGGCCGGCGGGTCGCGTTCCTTCCACGTCACGGTCGCCGGCACGAGTTCGCGCCCGCAGCCGTGCCGGCGCGCGCAAATGTCTGGGCGATGCGCATGCTCGGCGTCCGGCAGCTGATCGGCCCGTGCGCCGCCGGCTCCCTGTCACCCGACGTGCAACCCGGAGACTTCGTCGTGCTCGACCAGCTCGTCGACCGTACGTCGGGACGCGCCGACACGTACTACGACGCGGGGGACGCGCATCATGTGTCATTCGCCGATCCGTATTGCCCGGTCGTCGCGAGGCACGCGGTCGAGGCCGGCGAACGCGCCGGCGTGTGTATGCACCCGTCCGGCACGGTCGTCGTGATCCCCGGACCGCGGTTCTCGACGCGGGCAGAATCGCGCTGGTACCGCGCGCAGGGTTGGCACGTGGTGAACATGACTCAATATCCGGAGTCGTATCTCGCACGCGAGCTCGGCCTCCACTACGCCGGCATCGCGCTCGTCACCGACTACGACACCGGCGTCGCCGAGGATCCGACGGTGGAACCCGTGACGCAGGAGCAGGTCTTCGGGTTCTTCGAAGCGAACGTGCAGCACGTACGCAGACTTCTCCTGGAATTGATTCCCAGACTTCCCGACGCGCCGCGCGGCTGTAGATGCGAGGAGGCGGTCGGCCCGTTGCATGCGTACGACGGCTGATGCAAAGGTGAGCGGTCGGGCCCGAGAGGTGTCCCCGGCCCGCCGGTCCGGGCGGGCGATGACCGGCGAGCCAGGGGACTGTTTCGACGCCGTCACAAGACGGCGTCGAGCACATGTGCAACTGACGGGCGACGTCGATCATTCCCAGGCGCTTTCCTGATCGAACCTCAGTCGCTACCGTGGCCCAGGAACTTCCCCCAAGTCTTCCCCTTCTTCGCGCATCGCGCTACTTGGGAAGGCTTGGATGCATCGGTCACCGCGCGTCCTCTTGGCTTGGACGATTGTCGTTGTTGTCGCGATCGTCACCGCGCGAGTCGTGGCGGTTGATCTCGCTACGTTGCATCGCCGCGCACGTACGCTCGGCCCGGACGTGCACGTGTTGCTCGCAGCGCGAGACTTACCGCTCGGCGCGACGCTCACGCGGAGCGATATGCACGTGGTCGTCCGGCCCGCGGCGACCATTCCGCCGGACGCAATGCGCGACTCGGGTGACGCGGTGGGCCGCGTCGTCGCGATCGACCTCGCGCGCGACGACCTCGTACGCGCGGTGCACCTCGCACCGCGTGCACGTACCGGTCTCGACGGCATCGTGCCGATGGGCAGGCGGGCGGTCCACATTCCGGTCAGGGATGGCTTCCGGCCGGAAGCCGGTGCGGTCGTCGACGTCCTCGCCGCCTTCGATCCGACGCTGGGCGTCGCCGGCGCGCCCAACACGGCGACCACCGTCGCACGAGGGGCGCGAGTGCTGGCAGTCGACGACGACGTCCAATCCGGTACCGAGAGCGGGAGCGGCGTTACCCTCCTCGTCACCGAGGGCGAGGCAGGTGCGGTCGCCTATGCCGCCGGCAACGGTTCAGTGAGCATCGCACTCGCACCTCCGGAGACCGCGTGCTGCACATCGCCCACCTCATCGTCCGGACCCTGAGCGCACCGGCCGACGTGATCGCGCGCCGGGAACTGACGACGGCCAAAGCCGCGCTGCTGGGGCTCGTCGAGGGAGTCACCGAGTTCCTGCCGGTCAGCTCGACCGGCCACCTGTTGGTCACCGAACGGCTCATCGACGTCGGCCGGCACCGCGCAACCAAGGATGCGGCCGACACGTACACGATCACGATTCAGGCAGGCGCGATCCTCGCGGTGCTCGTGCTCTACTGGCAGCGATTCCTCGAGATGGGCCGCGGGCTCGTCGGTCGCGACGAACCCGGCCGTCGTCTGCTCACCGCAACGGTGGTGGCGTTCATTCCCGCGGCAATCGTCGGCGTCGCGCTGGAGAAGCCGATCAAGGATCGATTGTTCGGTGTCTGGCCGGTCATCGTCGCGTGGGCGATCGGCGGCGTCGTCATCTTGTTGGTCGCGCGGCGGCTGCAAGAGCGAAGTCGCGTCCGCGGCGCGCCGCTCGAGTCACTCACGATCCGGGCCGCGCTCCTCGTCGGCGTCGCACAATGTTTCGCGCTGTGGCCGGGAACCAGCCGCAGCCTGGTCACGATCCTCGCCGCGCTGCTGGTCGGGCTGAGTCTCCCCGCCGCGGTCGAGTTCAGCTTCTTGCTCGGTTTGTTGACGCTCGGTGCGGCGACCGCATACGACGGCTTGAAGCACGGCAAGGAGATGATCGACACCTACGGCATCGCGCACCCGCTCGTGGCATTCGTCGTCGCGTTCGTCGCGGCGGTGGTCGCCATTCGGTGGATGGTGACGTATCTCGGGCGCCACGGGCTCGAGATCTTCGGCTGGTACCGGCTTGCGATCGCGGCGCTCGCGCTGGTGCTGCTGGCGACCGGCGTCCTCTGATTCTGGTCGCGCTCGCTGCTCGCCGGGATACCCGGCTCGCGGCCGCTCGCCTGCTCCTGCGAGTTCGCTACGGCTCCGCCTTCGCTCACCGCCGCGTCCGGCTAGCTTCGATTCCGTGCCGATCAGCGCAGTGATCTTCGACTTCGGCGGCGTGATCTCGAGTCCGCTGTTCGTCGGGATCGGCGCCTTCGAAGAAGCCGAGGGCTACCCCAAGGGATCGCTGTTGCGTTTGATGTTCGGCGAGACGCATTACATCGGCGTCGAGGGACGCTTGGTTGCGGATGCGCTGGCCGGCGATCCCGACGCCGCCGAGGTGGAGGGAGAGGTGGAAGACGAGCCGGATTGGCATCTCCTCGAAAAAGGGCGCCTCGACATGAAGACGTACTTCGCACGCGTCGTCGAGAAGGCGCCGGCGGTGCTCGGCCGACCGATCGACATGGACGCCTACGGACGCTTCTGGCGCACCACCGCACCGGGCGTGCACTGGATGGTCGTGCACAAGATGCGGGAGCTCAAGCGGCAGGGCTTGCGCATCGGACTCCTCACCAACAACGTCAAGGAGTTCGGGGAGAACTGGCGCGCGATGTTCCCCATCGACGAGATCTGTGAGGACGTCGTCGACTCGAGCCACGTCGGCATGCGCAAGCCGGAACGTGCGATCTACGAGCTGACCTGCACACGCCTGGGCATTGCGCCCCGCGATGCCGTGTTCGTGGACGACAACGCGGACAACATTGCCGCCGCGCGCGCCTTCGGTATGGAAGCGGTGCACTTCGTCGAGCCGTGGAAGGCCCTCGACGAGCTCGACGAGGTCCTCGAACGCCGCGGCGTTACGCGCCGCTGAGGGTCATCTCGCCGACCAGGACGGTCATGCCCGCGACCGAGCCGGGCAGGAACGTGAGGTCGGCGCCGACGTCGACGAGATCGAGCAGCATGCGCTGCAAGGTCGATGCGACGGTCACCTCGCGCACCGGTTCGGCAAACGTGCCGTCGCGCACCATCAGGCCTTCCGCACCGACCGAGAAGTCGCCGCTGATCGGATTCGTCCCGGAGTGCAGCCCGCTCACCGACTGCACGTAGAAGGCCTCGCCCGCGTCGCGCAGGATCTCCTCCGGCGACTTCGGTCCCGGCTCGAGCCGCAACGCGCGCACACCGACGCCCGGCGTCGACGCGAAGCTCCGCGTCGCGCTCGCGGTGGTACCGGTGCCCGAACGGCGACCGGTGTACACGTTGTGCAGGAACCGCTCGAGCACGCCGTCGACGATCAGCGCGTTGCGCCGGGTGGGGACCCCGTCGCCGTCGTACTCCGCGGCGCCCAGGGCCCGCGCATCCGTCGGATCGTCGATGAGCTGGACGTGCGGCGCCGCGACCTGCCGTCCCAAGCGGTCGGTGAACAGCGAACGACCCTTGAGCATCGACTCGCCGTTGAACGCGCTGGAGAGCACGCCGAGCACGGAGCGCGTGACGAGCGGGTCGAGGATGACCGGGATCCGGCGGCCCGGTACCGGCTTGGCACCGAGGAGCCGCGTGGCGCGGCGCGCGGCGTCGAGCGGGATGGCGTCGAGGTCGAGGTCGCCAAGCGTCCGCCCTGCCGCGAACCCGTAGCCGGTCTGGGTGCCCGAGCCGTCGTCGGCGAGCGCAACCGACGACGCGGAGCAAACCGTTCGCCGCGTGCGCGCCTCGACCCCGAGCGAGTTGACGAGCGCCGCCTCGGACATCCCGTCGCCATAGCTTGCGGATTCGACGTTGCGGATCCGAGCATCGGCGGCTTTGGTCGCCCGTTCGAGATCGAGCGCGATGCGCACCTTCTCGTCGGTCGAAACCTTCGTGAGCTCCTCGCGCCACAGGTCGAGCGCGGGCGGTGCCGCGCCATTGACCTCAGTCGGGCTCGCCACGCCGTACCACTCGTCGGGCTCGCCGAACGCCGCGTTGTCGCGCGCCTCGCGCAGCGTGTCCTCGACGACGTCGGGGGCGAGCGAACCCGCCCAGGCCAGGCCCTGACGATGGTCGACGATCACACGTACGCCGACACCCTCCACGCCTGCCGTCGTCAGCGACTCGACCTTGCCGCCGAAGACCTCGACGTCGGTCTCCTGGGCGCGCATGACGTAGGCCTCGACCTGTTCCCCGTCGTGCGCCGCACCCGCAACGCGACGCGCGATCTCGAGGAGATCAGCGCTCATGCGGCGGTGCCGCCGACGGTCATCTCGCGTATCAGGACCGTCGGCTGGCCGGACGACACGGGCACGCTTTGGCCCTGCTTGCCGCACATGCCGGTCCAGGTCTCGAAGTCGTTGCCGACCGCGTCGACCATGCGCAGGACCTCGGGACCGTTGCCGATGAGCTGGGCGGCCCGGATCGGGCGCGTGATCTCGCCGCGCTCGATGAGATACGCCTCGGTGATGCCGAACACGAAATCGCCGGTTGCGGGATCGACCTGCCCCCCGCCGAGCTGGACGCAGTAGATGCCGTAGTCCACGCTGCGCACGATGTCATCGGGGTCGCTCTCACCGGCGAGCAAGAACGTGTTCGTCATACGCGGCATCGGGAGGTGTCGGTACGTCTCGCGCCTACCGTTCCCACTCGGAGCACGGCCTTCCTTGCGCGCGCGCACGACGTCCCACATGTACTCGGTCAGCACGCCGTCTTCGATCAACACGTTGCGCTGGGCGAGATGGCCTTCGTCGTCGATCGCGATCGTTCCCCACTCGCGCCCGTACCCGCCGTCATCGACGAGCGTCACGAACGGCGACGCGACCTGCTCGCCGACGCGATCCTTGAACACGCTCGCGTCCTTCTGGATGTGGTCGGCTTCGAGGCCGTGCCCGCATGCTTCGTGGAATAGGACCCCGCCGGCCCCGCGCTTCAGCACGATCGGGATGCGACCGGACGGCGCAGGGACGGCGTCGAGCAGCGTGAGGGCACGGCGCGCGGCCTTGCGCCCGATGTTCTCCGGTGGGAAGGCATCGAACAGCTCGAAGCCCATCGTCCGGCCCGGTGCCTCGTATCCCGTCTGCATGCCGGTGTCGCCGGTCGCGACGCACTGGACGAACATCCGTGTGCGCACCTGATCGTCGTCCGCGAGCAGGCCGTCGGAGTTGGCCACGACGATGCGGCGGCGCGCATCGGAGTACGACGCGGTCACCGACGTGACGGCGTCTCCTTCGTCGCGCGCGGCGGCGTCGGCGCGCGCGAGCTGCTCCACCTTGCGCCGTTTCTCGATCGTGTCCGGGAGAACGATCGACGGGTCGACGATGTGCGACGCCTGTGGCGTCAGCGCGACGACACGGTCGCCACCTCCGCCACCGGAAGCCGCGCCGGCGGCCGCCTCCGCTGCGTTGAAGAGCCCCGCACGGGAGAGGTCGGCGGTGTGCGCGTAGCCCGTCGTGTCACCGCGTACGACACGCAGCCCCGCGCCGCGATCGCGGCCGGAGACGAGCTCCTCGACGCGGCCGTCGTCGAAACGACCGCTCGACGAACGTCGATCCTCGACGAACACCTCGGCGAAGTCGCCGCCGCGTCGAAGTGCCTGGTCGAGCGTGTCCCGGAGAAGCTCGTGATCGATCACCTGGCCTATCGTAAGCCCATGTCCCTCGGGCCCGGTCTCAGTGCGACGGTCACGCTGGTCGTGGAGGACACCGATACCGCCCTCGCGATGGGGAGCGGCGATGTCCCGGTGCTGGCGACTCCCCGGGTGATCGCCCTCGCCGAGCAGGCAAGCGTGGAGGCGATCGCCGGCGAGCTGAAATCGGGCGCAACCTCAGTCGGGTACGAAGTGCAGCTCGCGCACCTGTCGCCGACGCCTGTGGGGGGCAAGGTCACCGCGGAGGCGACCCTGGAGAGCATCGAGGGACGACGGCTGACGTTCCGCGTGTCGGTGAGCGACGCCCGTGGCCTCGTCGCCGCGGGGCGCGTGACGCGTGTCGTGGTGATGCGTGACCGCTTCGTCGAACGGGCCCAGGCCGAGAGCTGAACGGTGTCCGACGTCCTGCTCGTGGAGCACCGCGACGCGCACGCTGTCCTCACGCTCAATCGTCCCGACAAGCGCAACGCGCTCTCGGCGCAGTTGCGCGACGCGATCAGCGACGCGCTCGACGGTGTCGCGGGTGACGACGTGGTCAAGTGCGTCGTGTTCACCGGCGCCGGTGCGGTCTTCAGCAGTGGTTTCGACCTTTCGGAGTTCACCCGTGCCGCCGACGACGATGCGTTCGGGCGCGAATTGTGGGCCTCGAGCGATCGGTTCCACGACACCGTGCTGCGCTTCCCGCTGCCGACGATCGCGGCGATCAACGGTCCGGCGCTCGCGGGCGGATTCGACCTCGCGGTCATGTGCGACCTGCGCGTCGCGGCCTCGACCGCGCGCTTCGCCCACCCCGAGCGCGCGTTCGGTGATGTCGTGTACGGGCCGCTGCACGATCTCGTCGGCGGCGCGGTCGCACGCGATCTGACGCTCGGCGGGCGCGAGTTGGACGCGGCCGAGGCATTGCAGATCCATCTCGTCAACGAGGTCGTCGAGCCCGACGCGCTCGTGGACGCGACGGCGGCCGCCGTCCGGCGCGTGTGCCTGGCGCCGCGCGAGGTGCTGATGCGAACGAAGGCCAAGGCGCTGCGCCGCGCCGGCTTCGACACCGAATCCCCCACCCTCGACCTCCAACTTCCCTCGACTGCCCCATCTGATTGGACGCTGGACCGCCACAGACGGGCTGAGCGTCCAATCTGATTGGACGCTGGGCCCGCCACATGCGGGCTGGGCGTCCAATCTGTTTGGACGGTTACGCGAGGTTGGAGGAACGGGGGTAGGCGTCGGCGGGGTCGGTCAGGACGTTGACCAGTGAGACGCCCGGGCCGGCGAACGCGCGGTCGAGCGCATCGCCGAGGTCGCCGGGCTCACTGACACACTCGCCGCGGCCGCCGAGGGCCTCGATCACCTTGTCGTAGCGAATGCCGGGTGACAGCTCGGCAACGACGTCGTAGCCGAACAGCGCATGCATCGGGTGCTTCTCGAGTCCCCAGATGCCGTTGTTCCCCACGATCGCGACGACGTTTGCCCCGTGGCGAACGAGCGCCTCGAAGTCGCCGAGCGCGAAGCCGATCGCGCCGTCGCCCAGGAGCAGCACGACCTGGCGAGTCGGGTACGCGAGCGCGCTCGCGAGCGCATATCCGGGACCCATACCCAGGCACCCGTACGGTCCCGGGTCGAGGAACGTGCCGGGAACGTAGCTGTCGACGAGCTTGCCCGCGTACGACACGAAGTCGCCGCCGTCACCAATGACGATCGCGTCACGGTCCAGCCGCTTGCGCAGCTCGCCGTACACCCGCGCGGGCTTGATCGGAGACGTGTCCGCGGCCAGCGAAGGCTGCTCGGCGGCGCGTTTTCTCTGCTCGCCGGCGCGGAGCCGGGCAATCCAGTCCTCGTGTGCACCGGGCGGCGCGCCGGCGTCCGCGAGGCGGGCGAACGTCGCTGCCAGATCGCCGGCCGTCGACGCCGCGAGTGTGGCGTGCGGTGCAACCTCGGTCTTGGCGTCGCAGAGGTGCACGACTTGGGCGTCGCCGAAACGCCCGAAGCCGAGCCGGAAGTCGAGTGGCGTGCCGGCGACGAGCACGAGGTCGGCTTCCTTCAACGCGATCGACCGGGCCCGCGAGAAGGCGAGCTCGTGATCCGCGGGAAGCGTTCCACGGCCCATGCCGTTCACGAACACCGGGACGCGGGCTGCTTCAGCGAACGCCCGCATCAATCCCTCCGCGTGTGCCCAGTACACGTCGCCGCCGGCGACCAGCACCGGACGCGACGCGGCACCGATGAGCTCGGTGACGCGCCCGATCGCATCGTCATCAGGTGCGTCTCCGCGCGACGCGTCGACGTCGGCGTCGACTGACGGCACGTCGACTGCTGCGGGTCCGAACGCATCGAGCGGGATGTCGACGAACGTGGGCCCGCGATGCGGAGTGCGCGCCGCGATGCACGCGGCATGGACCTCCTGCACGATCGACGCAGACGACGTCGCGGTTACTGCGGTCTTCGTCACGGTGGCGACGATCGGAACGTGATCGAGCTCCTGCAAGGAGCCGGCACCCCAACGACCTTGTGGCGCGCGTCCGCCGAGGACGACAACGGGCGAGCCGTTCATGCGCGCCGCGGTCATCGCACTCACGCCGTTCGTCACGCCGGGACCGGCCGTCAGGGCCGCGCATCCGAGCCGGCGCGTCACCTTGGCCCAGCCTTCCGCGGCGAACGTCGCGCTCTGTTCGTGGCGAACGTCGACGAGACGCAGACCGGCTTGGACCGCGCCGTCGTAGAGCACGAACAAGTGGCCGCCCGACAGCGTGAACATCGTGTCGACACCGTGCCGTTGCAACACCTCGACTGCAAGACGCCCGCCGTGCGCCTCCATCACAACGTCATACCGAAGCCAAGAACTTCGTCAACGCCTCGAACCACACGTCGGGGTTCTCGAACTGCGGTGAATGCCCCGCGTCGGGAACGATCACGAGCTCTGCACCGGCAATCGCATCCGCCATCGCGCGCCCGGCGTCCACGAATGGTGTGTCCTGCTCGCCGACGATGACCAGCAAGGGGCACCGCAACGTTGCCGCCATTGCCGGCAGATCGTCGGACTGATGACCGAGCGCGATCGCGAGCGCGCCCCACATCACCGGCGAGAGGTCGGCAAACTTGCGGTCGCAGAATTCCTGATATCCCTCGCGCTCGAGGAGCACGCGCTGGTATGCCGGTGTCTCGAGCACTTGTGCCATGTCGAGCAGCTCTTTCAGCGCCACCTTGCCGCGCGTCAGCGCCACCTCGGCTGCCGCATCCATGAGCGACGGATCGAATCCCGGAATCGGGCCGGCGGACGTGTCCATCATCACCAGCGCGTCGACGCGGCCGGGCTCGCCGAGGGCAACCTTGCGCGCGACCATCCCCCCCATCGAGTGACCGAGCAACCGGAAGGTGTCGAGGCCCGCGGCATCGGCGACGTGCACGATGTCGGCGGCCAGCCGTTCCAGCGAATATGCCGCGCGGTCGTCAGGCTTGTCGCTCGCGCCGTGGCCGCGGTGGTCGAACACGACGACGGTGTGATCGCGAGCCAGCGCGGGAACGTGATCCGTGAAGTCTTCCTTCGCACCGCCGAAACCATGTACCAGGAGGAGGCCCGGCCCGTGTCCGGCAATCTCGACGGCCAGCCGAACACCGTCATCGGTCGTGATGTCCATGTCCCATGGTCACGCGTTTTGCCGTGGGCGCGCCACCTAGGATCGGTCCGATGACGGAGGCCGAAATCCCCCGCCGGGGAAGCGGGGGCTGGAAGCTCGCACTGCGGATCTTGGTCACCGCGACCTTCCTCGGGGTGCTCGCTGCTCGCGCCAAGGGCGTCGAGGATGTCGTGCCCGACGAGCACCACCTGCTGACCGCCGTCCTCCTGGTCTCCGCCGTCCTGGTGACGCTGATCGGCGTCGTGCTGTCGGCCTGGCGGTGGCAGCGGGTGCTCGAGGTGTTCGGCGCCCGTATCGCCTTGCGGACCCTGACGACCATCTACCTCGCAAGTCTGTTCATCGGGACCGTCCTCCCGACGACGATCGGCGGCGACGTGCTCCGCGTCTCGCGAGCGTCGAATCTCGTCGGCTCGCGCACGGCGTTCGGTTCCGTGGCACTCGAACGGCTCACGGGGTTCCTCGTCCTGCCCGTGATCGTCGTGAGCGGGTTCGCGATCAGGCCGTCACTCCTGGAGGAGCGACGGTCCTGGCTGGCCTTGCTGATCGCGGCGATCACCCTGTCCCTGCTCGGCTTCGTGGTGCTCGCGGTCGGCCACCCGCGCCTGGCCGGCCGGTTCGCCGACCGGGAGAACTGGACCCGCTTCATCGGCGCCGTGCACCTCGGCGTCGATCGTTTGCGGCGCGACCCCGCCCAGATCGCCCGCGTCATGGGAACCGCGCTCGTGTACCAACTGTCGGTGATCACGGTGTTCGGACTGGTGTTCCGGGCGCTCGATCTGGACGTACCGATTGCAGCAGTGCTCGCCTTCGTGCCCGCCGTCTTGATGCTCCAGGTGCTCCCGATCTCGATCAGCGGCCTCGGCGTGCGCGAGGGCGCCATCGCCTTGTTCCTGCAGCCCTTCGGTGTCACGAACGCGCAGGCGCTGGCGGCGGGCCTCCTGTGGTTCGGCGCGCTCGTGATCGTGAGCATGCTCGGCGCCCCCGCGTTCATCGGATACCGCAAGCCGGTCGAGGAACGCGCGTGAGCACCGAGGTTCGAAGACGGCCCGCCCTTCTCGGCGGACGCGTGCTGAGCGACGGCCACGTGCTCTATTGGTGGGTCGAGATCCTGCTGATCATCGGCTTCTACGTCGTGTACTCGCAGATTCGGAACCTGAGCGGCAACAGCTTGGAACATCCGCCCGCGCACGCGCTCGAGCACGCCAAGCAGATCATCGAGCTCGAACAGCGTCTGGGGCTCTTCCACGAGCATCGGTTGCAGGACTGGGCCGAGCACTTCACGCCGCTGATCGTCGCTGCGAACTACTTCTACGGCTCGCTGCATTTCATCGTCACGATCTTCGCCGGCGTGTTCCTGTATCGCCGTTACAGCGACGACTACCCCCGGTTCCGCAACGCACTAGGGATCACGACCGCACTTGCGCTGATCGGCTTCACGTTCTATCCGCTGGTCCCGCCGCGGCTTCTGAGCTTCGTGTCACACGGCGCGGTCGACTATGGCTTCAGCGACACGCTCGATCAGTATCCGACGTTCTGGTCGTTCAACTCGGGCGGCGTGAAGAGCTTCTCGAACCAGTTCGCGGCGATGCCGAGCGTGCACTGCGCGTGGTCCGCGTGGTGTGCACTCGCGCTCGTCCCTCGACTGAAGTCGCGCACGTGGCGCATCCTCGCTGCGTGTTATCCCTTGATGACGCTCATCGTGATCGTGATCACCGGCAACCACTTCTGGCTCGACGCGGTCGGCGGCTGGATCATCCTCGCGATCGGCTGGTTCCTGTCGGGGCTCGTCACGCGTGCGGGCCGGGCTCGGCGCGTGCCCGACCGGCTGGCCTAGCCTCCCCCGCTCGTGACCGACTCGTACGACCTCGACCATGTCGCGCTCGCCGCAACCGACACGTCGGATGCGCTGCGCTTTCTCACCGGCGAGCTGGGCGGCACGATCATCTTCGGCGGCGAGTCCGTCGGCTTTCGCCCGATGCAGGTGTGGCTCGGCTCCGACGACGGTGACGGGATGCCGGTCGAGTTGCTCGAGCCGTGGGATGTCGAGCGAAACGACTTCCTCGCCCGGTTCGTCGCACGGCACGGTGCCGGACCGCACCATCTCACGCTGAAGGTGCCCGACCTCCGGGCCGCGCTCGAGCGCGTGCGCGCCGCAGGCTTTCACCCGGTCAACATCGACGTCTCCGACCCGGAATGGAAAGAGGCCTTCCTTCTTCCCCGGGAAGCGCACGGCACCGTCGTGCAGCTCGCCGAGACGCATCACGACGAGACCAGGGCTGAGCTGCTCGCGTACGTCCGTCAGCACGGACCGAACGCGCATCCCCGCTGGTGGGTCGATCCTGCGGCTCCTACCGGCAAGGCAACGCTGCGGCGCGTCGTGCTCCGCACGCCGGCGCTCGCGGCGGCCGTCGGATTCTTCTCCGGAGTGCTCCAGGGCGACATCGAACGCGAGGACGATGCGCGCGTCGACCTGGTCTGGCCGGGCGGCGCGCGCGTCGGCCTCGAGCATCAACCGGGCGCGACGCCGGGTGTCGACCGGCTGGAGGTCGAGGGGCTGACGGCGCCGCGCACGATGCTCGGCACGCGCTTTGTCCCCCTCTAGCGATCCCGCACTATGCGGCGCGTCGCGTCGTGGACAGCCTGGTCGGCGAGCGAGAGCTGCACGCCGCGCGCGGTGACGATCGCGAGGCGGCGGGGCGGCATGCGCGCGATACGCGAAGACCGGAGCGCGCGGTGATCCTCGGGTACCGCGGTCTCGGGGAGGATCGACACGCCCAGGCCGGCCGCGACGAGATCGGCGATGAGCCGGATCCCTTCGACCTCGATCGCGACCCGCAGCTCGACCCGTTCCGCGCGCGCCGCGGTCTCGATCTCGTCCCGCAACGGGTTCCCGGCCGGCGGGAGGATCAGCGTCTCGCGCACGACGGTTTTCAAGGGCACGGGTTCGCGACCGAGATCGAGTGCCGCGGGCGCGAGCGCCACGACCTCCTCGTCGCGCAAGTGGTCGACGTGCAGGTTGGGATCGTTCACCGGTTCGGTCACCACCGCGCTCGCGAGCTGGCGCCCGGCGACTTCGGCCGCCAGTCGTTCGGATGCACCTTCGGTGAGCCGCAACGCGAGGCTCGGCGCCTCGCGTCGTATCTCGGCGACGACCAGCGGCACGAGCCAGCGGCTGACCGTGCCGACGACGCCCAGCGTCGCCTGGCCGGTCTCGAGCCCCTGGAGCATCGAGACGTCCTTGTGCAGCGCCTCGATCTCGCTGCGGACGGCGCGCGCCCGGTCGAGAACCCGTACGCCGAATTCGGTCGGCGCGGTCCCGCGCCGGCCCCGCACGAGCAGCTGCACGCCGAGCTCGGCCTCGAGCTGGCGGATGTGTTCGGAGACGTTCGATTGGACCGTGTGCAGGCGGTCGGCCGCGGCCGTGAAACTGCCTTCCTCGGCCACCGCGAGGAGCGCCTCGAGCTGACGAACATCCACGCCGGGACCCCTTTGCACCACGTTGGGCGCTGCGCGGCGTCCAACCTTCCGCCATCTGTTCTAGAGATGAAATCTATCTCTTTCACACCTTTGACAGATGGACTTGTGATCTACTTCACTAGAGGGGTATCAGACGGGCTCGTGGAGCCGGCGTTCCCCCCACCGGCTCCCGGGCTCCGTTCCTGCCCCGTCGGAGGAGAGCAGATGACCATCGAGGCGATCTCGAGCCTGATCTTCACTGGCCCACTCACCTGGACGAACGAAGCCGCCTGCCAAGGCCAGACGCGACTGTTCTTCGCGCCGGCCGGCGAGCGACCCGAGGCGCGTGCCGTGCGCGAGGTCCAGGCTCGTGGTGTCTGCGCCGCGTGTCCCGCGCTCTTGGAGTGCCGGGAGTGGGCACGCGAGAACCGCGAGTACGGCTTCTGGGGCGGCGAGTCCGAAGAAGAGCGCGCGGCGGCGGGCTTCCGCGTCGACATGCCCGTGGGTCGCGTCGCCCGCTACCCGCGCGGCAATGGCGAACCGGTGCGGCCCCGCGAGTCCCGCATCGCGTAATCCTGGTCGCGTTCGCTGCGCGCCTTCGGCGCTTCGCGCTCGGCGTCGTGTATTCGTCCAAGTCGTCGGTCCAATCGCAGCACTAGTCTCCGGCGCGTGACCGAGACACCGCCCGGCGTCGATCTCGAACGGTTGCGGTCCTGGTTCGGTGTGCACGTCGAGGGCACAACCGGGGGCGGGTTGCACGCGTCGCTGCTCTCGGGCGGCCGCTCGAACCTCACGTACTCGATCGGCGACGACGCTCACGAGTGGGTGCTGCGCCGCCCTCCGCTGGGCCACGTGTTGCCGACCGCACACGACATGGCCCGCGAATACACGGTGCTCACCGCGCTCGCGCCGACGGATGTGCCCGTGCCGCAGACGCTCGCGTTCTGCGACGACACCTCGGTCAACGACGCGCCCTTCTACATCATGGAGAAAGTCGACGGCGTCATCTTGCGGACGCCCGCGGAGGTCTCGCAGCTCTCGAAGGACGACGCCCGCCGGTGCTCCGAAGAGCTGATCGACGTGCTCGTCGCGATCCACGCGGTCGACTACCGCGAGGTCGGGCTCGCCGAGTTCGGGCGGCCGGAGGGCTACGTCGAACGGCAGGTGCGCCGCTGGGGCGAGCAGTGGGAGCGTTCGAAGACGCGCGAGCTCCCCGCGATCGACGAGCTCGCCCGCCGGTTACGCAACGCGCTGCCCGAGTCGCCCGCGCCGACGATCGTGCATGGCGACTACCGGCTCGACAACACGATGCTCTCCCCCGCCGATCTCGGTCGCGTGGTGTCGGTGCTCGACTGGGAGATGGCGACCCTGGGCGATCCGCTGGCCGACCTCGGGCTCTACTTGCTGTACTACGCCCGTGACGAGACCCAAACGGGCAACGTCGGCGTGACGATTTCGACCGACGCCGGCTTCTTGTCGCGTGACGACGTCGTGGAGCGCTACGCGAAGGAGTCAGGACGCGACGTCAGCCAACTCGACTTCTACGAGGCGCTCGCGGCCTACAAGCTCGCGATCATTCTCGAAGGCATCCACGCGCGGTTCTTGATGGGCAAGACAGTCGGCGACGGCTTCGACCACATCGGCGCGCTCGTCGAAGTGATGGTGCAAGGTGCGCTCGACACCGCGTCGCGCTCGTCGGTCCCCGCGCTCCGCGGATAGCGCGGCTCCCGGCGGCCCGGTCGAGCACATCTCGCTCGACCGGCTGCCGTTGACCGACCGCGTCGTGTCGCTGCGGCAGTTCACACTGGACGATGCGGCCGCGATCGCCGCGGCTTGTCGGGATCCCGAGATCCCGCGCTGGACGTTCATGCCCGAAGGCCTCACTCTGCCCCAGGCCCGCGCATGGATCGAAACCGCGCACGACGCCTTGCAGCGCGGGCGTGCACTCAGGCTCGCGATCACCGACGCCGTCGATGACACCTTCCTCGGTCAGATCGGCATCGGCGATCTCGACTGGAACCAGCAGGTTGGCGAGATCTTCTATTGGGTCACGGCGGCGGCCCGCGGCCGGGGTGTCGCCGCGAGCGCGACGAAGCTCCTGTCCGCGTGGGCGTTCGACGTGTTGGACCTCGCTCGCATCGAGATCACCGTCGACCCGCGTAACGACGCCTCGCAGCGCGTTGCGCTGGCTGCCGGGTTCACGCAGGAGGGCATCCTGCGGTCCTACCAGCGCTTCAAGGACGGGCGCATGGACGCGGTGATGTTCTCGCGCCTGCCCGGCGATCCGTAGGTTCCGACGCGGGCGTTCCTATGCGGGCGTCCACCGCGTCGTGTGCGCGGCGCATCACACGTGGAACCATGGGCCGACCGACGAGGAGGAGGCGAGGGACGCAGTGGGCGTGATGGACGGTGTGAAGGTGCTCGAGGTCGCCGAACACGGCTTCGTGCCGTCGGCGGCCGCGATCCTCGCGGAATGGGGCGCCGACGTCGTGAAGGTCGAACGGCCCACCGGCGATCCCCTGCGGTCGATCATGTCGATGGGCTTCGCGGCGGACACCGGGGACTTCAACTGGTTGTTCGAGCAGTTCAACCGCAACAAGCGTGGTGTTGCGGTCGACCTGCGCGACGCGGAGGGCCGCGCCGCGCTCGACCGGCTGATTGCGTGGGCCGACGTGTACATCACGAGCTTCCTGCCGTCGGCACGCGCGAAGCTGCGGTTGGATCCCGACGACATCTGGGCGGTGAACCCCCGCTGTGTGTATGCGATCGGATCGGGACAAGGCCTCGAAGGACCAGACGCCGACGTCGGCGGTTTCGATGCAGTGTCGTACTGGGCGAGAGGAGGCCTCGCGCACATGCTCACGCAGAAGGGCGCGCCGTTGGTGCAACCGCGCGGCGCGCTCGGTGATGCCCCTAGTGGAGCGTTCCTGGCCGGCGGCGTCGCCGCCGCGCTCTTCCGCCGGGAACGCACCGGCGAGCCGACGCTCGTTGACGTCTCGCTCCTCGGCGCCGCAGTGTGGACCCTGTCGAACGACCTGGTACCGACGACCATTCTCCAGGACGAGCCCAAACGCCACGTTGCCGGCAAGAGCTTGGGCAGCGTGCTCGTCGGGTCCTATCGCACCGCCGACGAGCGGTGGCTCACTCTCAACATGTTGGACCCCGAGCGACATTGGGTGCCGACGTGCCGCGCGCTCGGTCTCGACCAGCTGACCGAACGGCCGGAATACGCCACCGCCGCGCAACGCGCAGAACGTTCACCCGAGCTGCATCCGATCTTCGTCGAGCGCATCGGCTCGTTGACCCTTGGCGAGCTGAAGGAACGTCTCGCCGCCCAGGACACGATCTTCTCGCCGATCGCGTCGCCGGTCGAGGTCGTCAACGACCCTCAAGTGACCGCAAATGGCTATCTCGCGCGTCATCCGGGCCACGCGAACGCGCGTCTCGCCTCTTCACCCATGCAGTTCGACGGCCGCGGGTTGGAGGTTCGACGGGGCGCTCCCGCCATCGGCGAGCACAGCGACGACGTGTTGCGAGAGGTTGGCGTTGCCGACGAGGAGATCGCGCGTCTGCGCGAGAAAGGTGTATTGGTGTGAGGTCGGGGGTGCCCGCGCCTCGCGTCATCTGGGGCGTCGGCCTCAACTACCGCGACCATGCCGCGGAAACCGGCCGTCCGTTGCCCGAAGCGCCGACATTGTTCATGAAGTCGCCGAGCGCGGTGATCGGCCCGGGTGAGTCGATCGTCGTGCCGCGGCCCGTGACCCAACCGGACTACGAAGGCGAGCTCGCCGTGGTGATCGGCCGGCGCGCACGCGACGTGCCGGTGGACGATGCGCTCACCGTCGTGGCGGGTGTCACCGTCGGCCACGACGTCTCCGCTCGCGATCATCAGTTCACGACGGGACAGTGGAGCTGGTCGAAGTCGTTCGACACGTTTTGTCCGCTCGGACCGGAGGTCGTCTCCCTCGACGAGATCGACCTGGAGCGCGGGCTGCCGATCGAGACGCGCGTGAGCGGTGAAGTGTTGCAATCGTCGAACACGTCGGAGCTCGTCTTCCCGGTGCCGGAGCTGATCGCGTGGATCAGCCAGGGATGCACCCTGGAACCGGGCGACGTGATCCTCACCGGAACGCCGGCCGGCGTGGGTGCCGCGCAAACACCGCCGCGCTGGCTGCGCGACGGCGATGTGGTCGAGATCACCATCGGTGGCGTCGGCACCTTGCGCAACCCGGTGGTTCGGCACGGACCTTGAGCACGGCGAGGCGGGGTTCCAGCGGCCCCGGAGAGAAGGAGACATAGGGTGGTCCGGTGACCGTGCGGTGGAACGCGCAGCCGTCGTTGCACCGAGCGGCGATGATCGCTGCATTCTCGGGATGGAACGACGCGGCCGACGCGGCGACCGACGCGGTGCGCTGGCTCGCACGGGCCGCGAACGCGCGGCCGTTCGCGTCGCTCGACGCCGAGGAGTACGTCGACTTCCAAGCCGCGCGGCCGACGGTCGAGCTGGTCGACGGTGTCGTGCGTTCGGTCGGGTGGCCGTCGCTCGACTTCTCGGCAGGTTCGCTGCCGGGTGGCGGTCGCGACCTCGTGCTCATGCTGGGAGTTGAACCGAACCTGCGCTGGCGTGCCTTCTGCGACGACGTGGTCGCCGTGGCGCGCACGACCGGCTGCGAGATCGTGGTGACGCTCGGCGCACTCCTGGGCGACACGCCCCACTCGCGGCCGATCCAGTGCACCGGCTCGGCGACCGACGAGGTCCTCGCCGCGCGTCTGGGAATGCATCGCTCCCGGTACGAGGGCCCGACCGGAATCGTCGGCGTGCTCCACGACGCGGTTCGTCGGGCCGCGTTCCCCTCGGCATCGATCTGGGCGCCGGTACCGCACTACGTCGCGACACCCCCGAACCCCAAAGGAACGCGCGCGCTCCTCGAGAAGCTCGGTCAGCTCCTCGACCTCGGGCTCGAGCTCACCGACCTCGACATCGCTTCGAGCGCGTGGGAGCGCTCGGTTTCGGAGGTCGTGGCGGGCGACACGGACGTGAGCTCGTACGTCGAACGCCTCGAAGCGCGCTTCGACGCGACCGCGGCCGAGCCCGCATGGCTCGACGACGCCGACGCTGCCGAAACGGACGACGAGGACGACGACGACTGGTTCGACGAGCAAGACCTGCCTTCGGGCGAATCACTCGCCGAAGACTTCGAGCGCTACCTCCGCGACCAACGCGACGACTGAGATCCCGTCAATTCAGGAGGTCCTGGGCGAGGGCCTCCCAGAGACGGGTGGACATGACGAGGGAGTCGACGTCGACGCGCTCGTCGTTGCCGTGGAACATCGAAGCGTAGTCGTCGAACGACAGCTTGCGGCTGAACAAGCCGAAGCCGTACGCAATCGACCCGGCCCGCCGGAAGAACCGCGCGTCGGTCGCACCGACGGTGAGGAACGGCACCAGGGCCGACCCCTCGACGAGACGGGACGACACGCGGCCCATCGCGTCCCAGAGCGGCGTGTCGGTCGGCGACGACGTCGAGATGTTCTCGTCGAAGGGCGTGATCTCCACGTGCTGGGCGAGGTCACCGAGCGCGTCGGCGAGCATCTTCTCGATGTCGCCGCCGTCCTGCCCGGGCAGGGTCCGAATGTCGACCTCGACGTCTACGCGATCCGGGATGACGTTGGTCTTGGTGCCGCCGTGAATGATCGTCGGTGCAAACGTGGTGTGCGTGCACGCATGAGCCTGTCGTGCCAGGCCGATGGGTAGCTCCTCGCAGAAGTCGTGGAGCGTGTCCGCATCGAGGAGACGCGCGTTCCAGTCGTGTCCGAAGTCGACGCCCTCGATGAACCGTCGCCACGTGTCGTGGATCACCGTCGGCGGCCGGTACTCGGCGAGGCGCCGCACGATCTCGGCTGCGGTCACGAGCGCGTTGTCCGTGCGAAACGGCTGCGACGCGTGGCCGGGCGTGCCGCGCACCGTGATGCGGCACCAGTACGAGCCCTTCTCGCCGACGATCACCGGGAGACGTGGCCCGCGGGCCGTCGGCATCTGGAAGCCGCCCGCTTCGGTCACCACGTAGTCCGCGCGCACCGCGTCCTGTTCGTGGTCGAGAAGGTGCTCGGCGCCCCAGGTCCCGAGGTTCTCCTCGTCCGCGACCGCGAGATACACGAGCGTGCCGCGGGGCCGGAACCCGGACCGGGCCAGCGAGCGGAAGGCGACCGCCATCGTCGCAGTCAGGTTGAGCATGTCGACTGCGCCACGCCCCCACACCTCGCCGTCGATCACCTCGCCGCCGAACGGATCGCGCTGCCAACCATCGGGGTTCACGGGCACGACGTCGGTGTGTCCCATCAGCAACAACGTCGGTGCGTGCGGATCGGTTCCTTCGATGCGCGCGACGAGGTTCTCGCGTCCCGGTTGCGCGGTGAAGCGTTCGAGCTCGAGACCCGCGTCGCCGAGGTACTGCGCGAGCACGTCTGTGCTTCGCGATTCGAACCCCGACTCGGGCGTGCCGTCGTTCACGCATTCGTTGCGAATGAGATGGACGAGGAGGTCGACCGATTCGTTTGCGATGTCGGGATCGGTGAGTGTCATGCGGACGCCGCATCCGGTGCGGGCGCCATGCGGTACACCAGCATTCCGTGCTCCTCCCAACGTTCGGCTTCGCCGGCGTGGACGAGGTGCTCGAGATGGGCGAACGTCTCGCTCTCGGCCATGGTGCCCCAGTGTCGCTTGGGGAACACCTCGTGCGAGAGCGAGGTCACGGTCGCGGGACCAAGGCCGAGACCCGCGTCGCGCAACAACTCCATGCGCTCGGCGTGGTGCTCCTTGATCGCCCGAACCCGGCCGGGGACATCCGTGAACGGATGGCCGTGCGCGGGCAAACCGAGCTTGACGCCACGCAGTTGCCCGACGAGATCGAGCGTGGCGAGATACGACTTCAGCGAGTCGGCCTTGCGAACACCGGAGACGTGCGGCGTGATCGACGGGAGCACGTGGTCGCCGGTGAGCAACGTGCCGCTCTCGGGATCCCACAGGCACAGATGGTCGACGGTGTGGCCGGGCGTGTGCACCACGAACCACTCACGCCCGCCGAGCCGCAACCGTTCACCGTGATGCACGCGGTCGGTCGGCTCGGGCGGCGAGAACAACAACCGCATCGCCTTGATCATCATGCGCCGCTTCAGCGGTGGACCCTGATTGATCGTGCCCCACGGCGTGCGTGTGCCCCACGGGCTCGCGGTGGCCTCCCGCTCGTCGGTGTCGTCGGTGACGACGTCCGTGTCGTTGATCGTCGGCAGCTCGTCGGGAGGCACGTCCACCGACTGTGCGTATTCCGACGCTTCGACCTCGAGGCGCCGCGCTTCGCCTTCACTGAGCGCACGTTGGGGTGTGGGACCCTTCACGGTCCACGTCGAGAACGCGTGATGGGTGATGAGCTTGGCGCCGGTCTCTCGCGCGATGCGACCCGCGCCGCCGAAGTGATCCGGGTGCGAGTGCGTCACCACCACGGTGTGGACGTCTTTCAGCTGGAAGTCGGCGGCGGCGAGACGGTGCTTCAGCGCCTTCCAGGACTGCGGGCCGGGAAGCCCGGGATCGATGACGGTGAGACCGCGATCGTCGACCAGGCCGTACATGTTGACGTGACCGAGTCCCGGCATCCAGATGGGCAGCTGCATGCGGAGCACACCCGGCACGACCTCGGTGACCTCGGTCGACGCGGGCTCCTGCTCCTGCCTCGGTTTTCGCGCCCGCGGCTGGGTGTCGGTCACGAGCCGCAGGGTATCCCGCGGTCAGGTGTAGGCGAGGGGGGCGAACTTCGGCCAGGGGCGGTTCTGCTCGGCCACTGCGCCGCACCCGAGGACGAGCTCTTCGTCGTGGCGGCGTGTCACGGCCTGCAAACCCACCGGGAGTCCGTCGGGGGCGTTGCCCACCGGAATGCTGACACCGGGCATTCCGGAGATGTTGAACGGCGCGGTGTACGGCACCGATCCCATGCCGCCAACCCGTTGGCCTGCGATCTCGAACGGCGGCGGTCCCTCGGCGACGAACGCGGTCGTCGCAGTCGTCGGGGTCAACAAGATGTCGACCTCGTCGAAGATCGCCGCGATCGCCGCGAGCAGCTCGTCCCGCCTCCGCAACGCTCGGAGCACTGCGTCGATCGGGAAGTCGCGCAAGCTCTCGTATCCCGCCTTCACGACCGGCGTGAGGTCGTCGAGCGAGCCCGCGAAGACGCGCTCGCCGTAGTGGGTCGCCCCGGAGAGGTTCGAGATGATCGCCCACGCCTGCCCCGGCTTCGGCAGACGGATGTCGACGTCGATGAGCTCGATGCCCGCGTCGGCGCACAACGCCAGCGCGGCTTCGTGCGCGAGCTTTTCGACTTCCGGATCGCACACGGCAAAGCCGAGTGTCGACGACCACGTGGCACGCTTTCCGCGGAGTTGCGCGGCGGCGTCGCCCGAGACGACCGCATCTTCGTAGGAACGCGCAGGACGGGCCAACGAGGTGGGGTCGATCGCGGTCGGTCCCGCGATCGCGTCGACGTAGCGCGCAGCGTCGCGCACGGACCGGCACATCGGCCCGGGCACCGACGTCAGGCCGTTGTCGAACGCGGCGTCGTTGCCGACCCGCCCGAAGCTCACCTTGAAGCCGAACAAACCGGAGTACGACGACGGGATCCGAATCGAGCCGCCACCGTCGCTCCCGCTACAGATCGGCATCATGCCCGACGCAACGGCGGCCGCCGACCCGCCGGACGAACCGCCGGGCGTCCGTTCGGGGTTCCACGGGTTGCGAGTGGTGCCGTGGAGGAACGAGCGCGTCCAGTTCACCGACCCGAACTCGGGCGACGTCGTCAGGCCGACAAAGACCGCGCCGGCCGCGCGCAATCGACTGGTCTCGGTGCAGTCGCGCTCGGCGATGTCGTGCTCGAACACCTTCGAAGCGTGAGTGTTCGGCCAGCCCCGTACCTGCGCGAGCTCCTTGACGCCCATCGGCACGCCGGCCCACGGACCGGGGTCGTCGCCCTTCGCGATCGACGCGTCGATCCCCGCGGCCCGCGCCTGCGCTGATTCCGCATCGAGATGGCAGAACGCGTTCAGCTCGGGATTGAGCTTCTCCACCCGCTCGAGGAAGACGTCGAGCAGGTCCGCGGACTTCAGCTCGCCTCGGCGGACGTCGTCGGCGAGCTCCCACGCATCGCGTTCCCACAACTCGGTCACGACTCCCCCTTCTTCTGCCGCGCCAGCTTCACCAGCTCGGCGTACGCGTCGTCGACACCACCTGCCAGGATCTCGAGATCGGCGAACGCGTCGCGATCCGCCCAGAGCCCGAAATACATCGTGCCGTCGTAGGAAAGGATGCCGACGACGACCGTGAGATTTCGCGTGAGCGGCACGATCGGAAAGGCCTCGAGCAGTCGTGCACCCATCATGTACAAGGGGGACTGCGGGCCGGGCACATTCGTGACGATGAGATTGAAGAACGGCTGCCGGTGCACGACGCGCGCCGCCAGGCTCATCAGTGTCGGCGCGACGTAGTCGCTGACGCTCACGATCATCTCGGCACCGAGCGCCTGCTTGCGCTCCTTCAAGTCACGTGTCTGACCGGAGATCATCTCCAGTCGCGCGACGGCGTCTCGTCCGTCCACCGGAAGATTGAGGAACATCGCGGACACCTTGTTGCCCAATGCGCCGTGTTGTTCGTCGGCACGAACCGACACCGGGCACAGCACGCGCAGCTGCACGTCCTCGGTCGCGTCGCCGCGATGCTGGAACAGCCGCCGGAGCCCGCCCGCAACACCCGCCAGCACGACGTCGTTGACGGTGCCACCGAACGCGGCGCGGATCTCCTTGACCTCGGCGAGCGGGACCCGTACGACCGACAAGCGGCGGTGCCGGGCCGTGCGCGCGTTCAGGGACGTTCGCGGCGCGATCGCGTCTCGCGTCATCAGCGTGCCCAACGAGCGCACCCCTTCACCGAGCGTCGCAACCGCGCGGCGCGGACCCCGGAGGAGCGAGCGCGCGGATCGCACGATCTCGGCCGGCTCGGTGATCCGCTCTCGCAGCGTGTCGGTGAGGAGTTGCGAGGAAGTGGGCGCGGGCTCGGGTTTCCATTCGGGCACGACCGGTTCGCTGTAGGCAGGAGCGGCGTCGAGCAGCAGCGTCGCGACGTCGACACCCGACACGCCGTCGACCAGCGAGTGGTGCGTCTTCTGGATGATCGCGATGTGGCCGTCCTCCAGACCCTCGACGAACCACAGCTCCCACAACGGCCGATCGCGGTCGAGCAGGTGCTCCTGGACACGTGTGGTGAGCGCGACGAGCTGCTCCCACGACCCCGGCTTCGGTAACGCGGTGAGCCGGACGTGATACGCGATGTCGAACCGGTCGTCGTCGACCCAGATCGGGCGGCCCTGGTCATAGGGCACCGACATGAGCTTCCGGCGGAAGCGCGGCATCAGCGGCATGCGCGAGAGCACGAGGTCGCGGACCTCGCCGATGCGGAAGTGGCCGTCGGCGTCGAAGAACGGTTCCCCCTCGAGAATGCTCATCGCGCCGACGTGCATCGGGGTCTCGAGCCGCTCCATGTGGAGGAAGCTGGCGTCGAGCGCTGACAGGCGGTCGTACTGAGGCATCGGTGAGATGGTAGGGGCGGCGGCTCGCTACGGTCTACGGCCTGATGAGCCGTACTGCGACGACGGTGTGGACGATTTCGCGCGAGCTCGTGCTCCAGCTCGACGAACAGCTCGGCGCCCCGATCGACAGCTACGTCAACGGCTCGCAGACGTGGCTCGTCGGTGACGAGGACAAAGGGGAGCTCGTCTTGGAGTTCCGTCTGCATCCGGTCGCGGGTTACCGAACGCCGGACGGCAGCTCGCATTACGACGTGTGGGAGACCGTGGTGGCACAGCTGTCACAACAGGTCGACCCGCAGGCCCTTCGAATCGGCGACGAAGTCCGTCCGCTGACGAGCATGTGGGACGGGCTCGAAGCCTTCGCCGCGTACGGCGACGAGGTCGAGCCCGCGCAGCTCGCGACGCTCACCACCGCCGCACTGGGTCGCGCCCCCGACCATGCGGGCTTGGTCGATCACGACGCGATCGGCGACGCATGGGAGCGTGCGAACGGCAACGTCTCGATCATCGCGTTGGTACGGGACCAGCTCGCGTCGTAGGCGCGTCGGAACCTACCCGGACTCGCGCCAAGGTGGAGCGCGTGGCGGGTCGTACCAGGTGGCGACGGGCTCACCGTCGATCGCCTTGAAGGCAAGATCGAGCCAGCGGTGCGCGCCCGCCAGCGGTTGAGGGAGCGCGTCGCGCGCATAGAACCCGACCGCGCTCGTCTCCAGCGGATGACCCTTCAGCTCACCGCCGAGCATGCGGCAGTGGAAAACCAACGAATACATCGGCAGGAGCGCGAAGCCGAGTCGCAGCCCGTCGAGCACCGCAATGAGCGATACGGGCTCACATTCGATCCCGGTCTCCTCGAGCACCTCCTTCACGGCGATCTCCGAAGGTGAGTAGCCGACGTCGGCCCAGCCCACGGGATACAGCCACCATCCCGAGTCGGCGCGCTGGGTCAACAGGATCTCGCCCCGGTCGTTTCCGACGACGGCGGCGACCGCGACCTTCGGCGTCACATAGCCGGCCACGCCCTGGCCGACAGAGCTGAGCCACTCCTCGAACAACACGTCGGCCTCTGCCTCTTCGAAGGCGGCTGCCCGGATGTCGGCCGCGACCTTGAGCACCTCTTCGAAGCGCTCGCGCTCGTACAGGCTCTGCGTGAACCCGAGACCCGTCCGCGCGATGCCCGACAGTGACTCGGCCCACCGCAACAGGTCGGCTGCCGACGGGGCATCATCCTTGTCGACCCTGCCCATGCCCGCGCACCCTATCCAGAGATGCAAGCGGTGAGCGCGGCGCGTACGCGGTTGGTCATGTCGTCGTCGAGCTTCCGCCCGTCGGCGCCCCGGACGTAGAAGACGTCGACGACCCGTTTGCCCAGCGTCGCGACCTTTGCGATGCGCACATCGAGCGTGAGGCCGGAGAAGGCGGAGGCGAGCCGGTAGAGGAGCCCGACGTCGTCGTCGGCATGTACTTCTACGATTGTGTCGGTCTCGGAACCGTCGTTGTCGACGACGATCACGACGGGTCCGGGCTCCGTGCCGGCCACCGCGTACGCCTGCCGGCGTTCGTTCACTCGGGACGCGAGGTCGAGATCACCGGCGAGGGCGCGCCCGATCAATTCGGTGACGCGCGCACCACCGTCGTCGACCCGGCCGAACGGATCGGCGGCCCGGAACACGTCGAGGGCGATGCCGTCGGTCGTCCCGAGAAGATTCGCCCCGAGCACGTCGAGTCCGCAGACGGTGAGCGCGCCCGCGAGAGTCGCGAGAAGGCCGGGACGGTCCTGCGCGGCAACCGTCACCGTGACGTGTCCCTCCTCGCGCACGCATCGTGCGGTCGGTGCCTGCTCGAGCAGCTCCTCGTGCATGCACATCTGTTCCACATCGAACGCGAGGACATAGGTCTCGGGGAAGCGCTCCAGCAGCGCATGGGCGCGCGCCTCTCCGATGCGCTCGGAGAGCGCTTGGCGACGATCGGCGGCGAGCGCCCGCGCCGACGCCCGCTCGATCGCGGCCGCGACTTTGATGAACAAGTCACGGACGAGGCTTGCTTTGGCGGGGCTCCACGCGGCGGGTCCGGTCGCGCGCGAGTCGCCGATCGTCAGGAGATAGAGCAGCCGGAGGCGTTCCGGGTCGCTCGCGCACGCCGCCGCGACGTTGTCGGCAACCGCGGCATCGGAGAGATCGCGTCGAGTCGCGACCTTGGCCATCAGCAAGTGGTTGCGCACGAGCCACACGAGGATCTCACGACCTTCGCTGTCGAGCGCGATGCGGCGGGCGAAGCGCTCCGCGGTCTCGCTGCCGACCTCGGAATGGTCGCCGGGCCTTCCCTTGGCGATGTCGTGCAACAGGGCGCCGAGCAGCAGGATCTCCGGCCGGCGGCACGCACGGGCAACGATCCCCTCGACATCTCCGGGTGCGTGGTCGCGCCGATCGCCGGCGTCGAGCAGCACCGCACACTCCGCGACCGCCTCGAGCAGGTGACGGTCGACTGTGAACCGGTGATAGGCGTTTCGCTGAGGCAACGAACGCACGTGCTCCCATTCCGGGAGCACTCGTACGAGCACGCCTTCGTGGTCGAGGGCCTCGAACACGGGGACCGCGTTCGCTCCCGCGCGCAACAGACGCAGGAACGCCGCCCGCTGCCATACGTCCCACGTCGGATCGCTGGTCGCGCGCAGGCGCGTCAGCGACGCGCGTTCGAACGGGGCATCGTGCTCGGCCGCGGCGGCCGCGGCCTCGAGCGTACGCAGCGCGGGTATCGAGCCGTCGGGGTCGGCGTCGACGTGGACACGTCCGTCGCGCAGGATCACCCTCTCGGCAAGCGGCTGGTCACCTCTCGCCCCCCGCCCGCTCGGACCCTTCAAACCGTCGCGCACGCGGTCCCAGACGTCGCCGGTCGTCCACGCGATCTGCCGGGCCGCCGACGACAGCTCTCGCACCAGCACATCCGCGTCGGCGACCCCGAGCGCCGCCGCGACGGCATCCTGTTCCTGCAGTGCGAGGCGATCGGAACGCGAGGTCGTGACTCGTTGCAGCGCGACGCGCAGGTCGAGCAGCAGCAATCGAGCCGTCTCGACACGCTCGAGGTCGGCCGCTGCGAGATACCCCCGGGAGATCAGCGCATCGGTGCCGCCCGGCGGCCCGAACGCCCAGCCGGCCCATCCGAGCGATTGGACGTCACGCAGCCCACCCGCGCCCTCCTTCAGATCGGGTTCGAGCATCTCCGCGACGGGACCGGGGCGCAGCCGCCGCACTTCAGCCGCGTCCGCGAGCGCGCGCAACAGCCGCTCCTGGCGCCGCTCTGCGAGCTCACGGACCTTTTGCTCGAGGTCGGCCGTCAGTACGTCGTCACCGGCGAGGTGGCGTACCTCGAGCAGCGCGGTGAGGGCGTCGAGGTCGTCGTCGGCGAGCGATACGGAATCCTTCACGGTGCGCGCACCGTGCCCGGTGACGAAGCCCGCGTCCCACAGCGGGTACCAGAGCTGCTCGGTCATGGCCCGAATCGCGGCCGGTGCCCGGCGCCCGCGCAATCCATGCACGAGGAGCACGTCGATGTCCGATCCCGGGCACAGCTCCCGGCGACCGTAGGACCCGAGCGCGACCAGGGCGACGGAGTCGTGCTGCTCGAGGCGGCCGAACGCCTCCTCCAACGCGGCGTCGACCGCATCCGCCAACGCGCGCCCGAACGAAGGCCCACGTAAAGCCTCGTCGCCGATGAGCGCGGCGCGGGCCTCGCGCAGCCGAGCGGCGATCACATCGTCATGCGCGTCAGAGCGCGTCGGAACCTGCCTCTCCGGTGCGAATGCGGAACACGTTTTCGACCGGTTCGATCCAGACCTTGCCGTCACCGATCTTGCCCGTACGCGCCGCTTCGATGATGTGCTCGACCACCTCGGTCGCTTGCGCGTCCTCGACGAGGATCTCCAACTTCGTCTTCGGCACGAAATCAATTGTGTACTCGGCGCCGCGGTACACCTCGGTGTGGCCACGCTGGCGCCCGAAGCCCTGCACCTCGGTGATGGTGATGCCGTGTATGCCGAACTCCTGGAGTGCGGTTTTCACGTCGTCCAGCTTGAACGGCTTGATGACGGCTACGACGAGCTTCATCGACTGCTCCTGTTCCCCGCGGCGTGGGTCGTTCGGTACGGACCATTCGCGCCTACCGCTCGGCAAACGCGTACCCACTTTCGGAATGCTCACCGAGGTCCAGCCCCGTGTCCTCTTCTTCCTCGTCGACCCGCACGCCTCCCGGCAGCACCTTGTCCAGCGCGAACACGATCCCGAACGTGATCAGACCCGACCAGACGAGCGTGGCGATCACCGCGGTCAACTGATACCCGAGCAGCGTCAACCCGCCACCGAGGAACAGACCGTCGGCTCCGAACTCGTTGACGGCCTTGTCGGCGAACAGCCCGAGCAACAACGACCCGACGATACCGCCGACGAGGTGCACCCCCACGACGTCGAGGGCGTCGTCGTAGCGGAATTTGAACTTCAACTGGATCGCGGCGTAGCAGACGGCGCCGGCGACGAGGCCGATCGCAATCGGCGACATGCCGCCGACGAAGCCCGCGCAGGGAGTGATCGCGACCAGCCCGGCGACTGCACCGGACGCGCCGCCGAGGGTCGTCGCGTGACCGGTGTGCCCGCGCTCGACGATCAGCCAGCCGATCATCGCGGCCGCCGCCGCCATGTGGGTATTCACCAACGCCTGTGCCGCAAGCCCGTTCGCTCCCAGGGCCGACCCGGCGTTGAAGCCGAACCAGCCGAACCACAGAATGCCGGTGCCGATCAGCGTCAGCGGGAGCGAGTGCGGCGGCATGGGCGTGTTGGGCCACCCCCGACGGCGCCCGAGCACCAGCACCACGGCGAGCGCGGCAATACCTGCATTGATGTGCACGACGGTGCCACCCGCGAAGTCGAGCGCGCCGAGATCGAAGAGCCAACCCGACGGCGCGAACACCCAGTGCGCGATCGGCGCGTACACGAGAACGAGCCACAGGCCGAGGAACCATACCCACGCGCCGAAGCGGACGCGGTCGGCGATCGCGCCGGTGATCAGCGCCGGCGTGATGATCGCGAACATCAGCTGATAGGCCATGTACAACGACGGCGGGATCGTCAGCGCCTCGGCGAGCACCGGCGGCCCGGTGTTGAAGTGACCGAGCCAGGCGAAGTCGAAGTTGCCGATCCACTTCCCCGTGCCGCCGAAGGCAAGCGAGTACACGACGACGGCCCAGAGGATGCTCACCAGCCCGAGGGAGAAGAAGTTCTGCATGAGCATGGTGAGCACGTTCTTGGCGCGGACCATGCCCCCGTAGAAGAGCGCCAGTCCGGGTGTCATGAACATGACGAGTGCCGCCGAAGCGAGCACCCACGCGGTGTCTCCCGAGCTGATTTCCGCCGCGACGATTCGCACGTCAAATACCCCCCAAGTCGGTGCCGGCGGCAGTCTGACAGGAAGCTGATCGCCCGTCGGGCCACAGGTGTTACAGCTTCGTTACGCCCGCGCGCGCTCGGGTCGGGCATCCTCCCGTCCGGGTGGGGCTCAGCCCTCTCGCTCGGGTCTCGCCCGCTCCCGGATCACTCGGGCCTTGCCGATCCCCCACGCCAGCAGCGCGCCGCCGAGGTCCTCGTCACCCAGATCAGTGATCGCTTTTGGGACAATCCCATACACATCGTCGGGAAAGCTGCGCACGTCGTACCGGTCGCGCTCGACCTCGGGGATCCCCGCGGCGGCGAGCACCTCGGTTGCCTCCCGGCGCAGGGACCGGACGAGCTCGAGCGGGGTCGCCCGCTGGGCCTCGGGTTCGAGCGCGAACAACGCGCGCATCTCGCGGGCCACTCGGGCCGTAGCGCGCGTCCCCGCGGCGAGCGCCGCGTCGATCGTGGCGGCCCGGGCGCCCGCGTCGAGCCGCCCCCACGCATCGACGATCTCCGTCACGGCGCGCACGACCCACCCGGCGCCGAGTCGCTCGATGCCGTCGACGACCTTGTCTGCACCCTCGGCCATGAGCGACTCGGCGTTCGTGACCAACTGGCACCCCTCGCTCCGCCATCGTTGTCATGGGTGCGTACGCGTGGTGCTCCATTGCGTCCGCACGATCGACCAACATCGTCGCGTGCGAATGCGCGCGTTGTCGGTGTTCGAGAGGATCGTCTACCACTGCGTCTGCCTGGACGCCCGCGATCCCGCCCATCCCGTGCTCGAAGTCGACGCGCTGCTGCGGGAGGGGGACGCCGACGGCCCTCTGCTGGTCCCGGTCGCCGACTTCAAGCGAATGATCGGCTTCGACGCGACGAACGCGGTACTCGGTGAGCTCCGACACGCCGGCCGCACCGAGACGCACGACGGCGTCGAGTACGTCAGCTTTCGGATCTGGCAACCGGTGAGCGATTAGCCGGCGACGATGTCGCCTTCCATTCGGTTCACCGAGCAGCCGAGACCTTCGAGGTATGTGATCGCGCCGTCGCGCACGTCGTGTGGCCCTTGGAGCTCGAGGATCACCCAGCCCGAATGGGCTTCGACATTCGCACGACGAATGTTCGGGACGACATCGAAGCGCTTGACGAGCTCGTAGATCATCGGTCGGTCCACGAGCTCCTCGGGGAACGACACGAAGAGCCGTACCGCGTCGGGGTTGTGGGTCATCGCGCGTCACCTTCTGCCCGCAGACCGACGCGCGCACACGCGTCCTCGGGAGCGAGGACGAGGCCGGTGAAGAACGGGCCGAAGTCGGCGTAGCGCGCGGAGACGGGGTCGAAGCGCATCTCGTAGACAATCTCTTTCAGTGCTGCGGGATCGTCGGCGAGCAACGTCACGCCCCACTCCCAGTCGTCGATCCCGGCGGAGCCCGTGATCAGCTGCAGCACGCGTCCCGCGTAGGTGCGGCCGACGCGCGCATGCCCGGCCATCAGCTCCTTCCGCTCCTCGAACGTGAGCTCGAACCAGTTCGCGCCCGCCGATCGGCGCTTCGACATCGGATAGAAGCATGCGCAACGCTTCATCGGCAGCCGCGGATGGATGCGATTCTCGCGATAGTGCGCGATGCGTTCACGCCAGGCGGCAAGCCGTTCCTCGAGTTCGTCGCCGGCCGCGTTCTCTTCGGCAACGAGGCGCTTGCGCTCGTCGTCTTCCGTCGCGCCGTACTCCGAGAGCTCGGTGAGCGACACGTACGACCACACCGGTTCGATCGGCGCTGCGAGCAGCTCCTGCTGGAAGCGCTGCAGCCGTGCAAGATCGGGGCCGAGCGCGATCACGCCGAGGTCGGCCTTGTGCCCGAGCATCGCGAGGCACAGGGCCTGGTGGCCGTCGGCTTCGAGCGCGGCGATCGCGTCGACGATGTGCTTGGCCGCCGCAGCGTCGCGGTCAGCTCGCGCCCGGTCGACTCGGTAGTAGAGATGCAACACGCCCCACCCGAGCGACGGCGTCACGGTCTCCACGGCACGGAGGGTACCCGCTCGCCGCCCGTCTTCTGGGCGACATGTCTGCCGCGTTGAAGCATGCCGGCAGGCCGGTGCACGCGCAGGACCGGGTGCGTAAGTTCGCTCGAGATCGCGCGGCGGAGATGAACCGTTGCGTCGTCGCGGCACGCGAAAGGGCGCCCCGGAGGAACCGGGGCGCCCGAGACGCAAGTATGTCCGAGACTCCTAGAAGTCCATGTCGCCCATGCCGCCTGGCATGCCGCCGCCGCCACCACCCGGAGCACCGGCAGGTGGCTCGGGCTTGTCGGCGACAACCGCCTCGGTGGTGAGGAACAGCGCCGCGATGGACGCCGCGTTCTGCAACGCTGAACGCGTCACCTTGGCCGCGTCGATGACGCCGGCTTTGACGAGATCCTCGTAGTCACCGGTGGCGGCGTTGAGGCCATTCGCACCCTTGAGGTTCTTCACCTTCTCGACGACCACGCCACCCTCGAAACCGGCGTTGACCGCGATCTGCTTCAGCGGCTCCTCGAGCGACCGAGCAACGATCCGCGCACCCGTCGCCGCGTCGCCCTCGAGGCCGGCCGCCTGCTCGAGCACCTTGGCCTGGGCACGCACCAGTGCGACGCCACCGCCGGGCACGACGCCCTCTTCGACCGCGGCCTTCGTCGTCTGTACGGCGTCCTCGATGCGGTGCTTCTTCTCCTTCAGCTCCACCTCGGTGGCGGCGCCCACCTTGATGATCGCGACACCACCCGACAGCTTCGCAAGACGCTCCTGGAGCTTCTCACGGTCGTAGTCGGAGTCGGTGTTGTCGATCTCGTTGCGGATCTGCGTGATGCGACCCTGCACGTCGGTCTTGGAGCCGGCGCCCTCGACGATCGTCGTCTCGTCCTTGGTCACCACGATCTTGCGCGCCCGGCCGAGCAACTCCAGACCGATGCTCTCGAGCTTGAGGCCGATCTCCTCGGAGACGACCTGGCCACCGGTGAGGATCGCCATGTCCTGGAGCATCGCCTTGCGACGCTCGCCGAAACCGGGCGCCTTGATGGCAACGGACTTGAACGTGCCGCGGATCTTGTTGACGACGAGTGTCGCGAGTGCTTCGCCCTCGACGTCCTCAGCGATGATCGCGAGCGGCTTGCCCGACTGCATCACCTTCTCGAGCACGGGCAACAGGTCCTTGACCGCGCTGATCTTGTTGGCGACGAACAGCACGAGCGCGTCGTCGAGCACAGCTTCCATGCGCTCGGGGTCGGTGACGAAATACGGCGAGATGTAGCCCTTGTCGAACCGCATGCCCTCGACGAGGTCGAGCTCCATGCCGAACGTCTGGCTCTCCTCGACCGTGATGACGCCGTCCTTGCCGACCTTCTCGAGCGCCTCGGCGATCATCTGGCCGATCTCCTTGTCGGCCGCGGAGATCGCGGCGACGTTGGCAATCGCAGCCGGGTCGGTGTCGACCTTCTTCGCCTGGCGCTTGATGTCGTCGACGGCCGATTCGACCGCGGCGTGGATGCCGACGCGGAGGTCCATCGGGTTGGCACCGGCGGCGACGTTGCGCAGGCCCTCGCGGACCATCGCCCATGCGAGCACCGTGGCGGTCGTCGTGCCGTCGCCGGCGACGTCGTCGGTCTTCTTGGCGACTTCCTTGACCAGCTCGGCGCCGATCTTCTCGTACGGG
>JBBQXS010000035.1:0-50112 GCA_038209365.1 Acidimicrobiia bacterium
GAACCCCCCGGGCCCCGGGCCAATCCAATCCCCCTCGCGCCCGTTACGGGGGTGTGTTGGGGGCGCAACCCCCACCAAAAACACGCCCACAGTAGCTTCGGGGTGATGAACGAACCGCCGTTCCCATTGCGCGTCGCGCCCGAAGACGCGTTCGACGCGACCATCGGCTTCGTGATCGACGACGCATCCGAGATGGGCCGGGTGTCGGGGCACCTGCCGGTCACTCCTCGGGTGTTGCAACCGATGGGGCTGCTCCACGGCGGCGTCTACGCCGCGATCGCCGAGACGTTGGCGTCCATGGGGACGGCCCAGGCCGTCAGGGCTGACGCCAAGATCGTGATGGGCATGTCGAACAACACCACGTTCATGCGGCCCGCGACCGAGGGCACCGTGCACGCGCTGGCGCAGGCCATCCATCGCGGTCGTACGACGTGGGTGTGGGACGTCGACATGCGCGACGACCAGGACCGGTTGTGCGCGTCATCGCGCGTGACGATTGCCATACGCGATCCGCGATGAACCCGCCTGCTGCGAACAAGGTCAAGGTCGGGTTCTTCTCGTTCACGGAGATCACCGATCCCGCCGAGCATCGCGCATATAACGAGTGGCACCAGCTCGACCACATGCCCGAGCAGTTCCCGTTGCGCGGCATCGCATACGGCCAGCGCTGGGTGTCCACGCCGGCGTGCCGAGCCGCGCGCACCGCGAGCGGCTCGCGTCTGGATGCGATCCACTACATGACCCTGTACCTCGTCACCGAGCCCGTGGACGAGACGCTGCGCGAGTTCCGGCAGCTGGGCCGTGACCTCTACGAGGCAGGCAGGTTCCATCTCCACCGTCACGCGCACCTTTCGGGACCGTTCGCGCTCGTGGACACGGCGGTCGCGCCGCGTGTGTTGATCTCCGCCGAGGCCGTGCCCTACCGGCCGCACCGCGGCGTATACGCGGTCGTGCAAGACGCGTCCGGCATTGCGCCCGACCTCGACGTCATGTGCGCGACCGCCGGCGTGGCCGGTGCATGGTCCTTCGCCGACGACGCGCAACGCATCACGATCGCGTGGCTCGACGCCGAGCCGCTGCAGGTTGCGGCGGCACTCGCGCCTCCGCGCGGCGGCGAGGAGCTCGCGGGACCGTTCGAGACGATCACGCCCTGGCAGTGGGATTGGTTCGAATAACGGATGAACCGGTCGTCGTCGTGGTCCGTACACCGGTCGGTGCGAGCGACGGGATGGGTGTGGGGGAGTGCGATCGTGGTCGCGGCTGCGCTGTTCGTGGCATGCGGCGGCGGCAGCCGGCATGCAGCACCGGTGGCGACGTCGACCACCTCGACCGCCGCCCGGGCCGAGGACGCGAACCTGACCGCGGCCGACTTTCACAACGTGAACACGATGACGCGCGTCGGCCGTCACTTCATCACGAACGTGCGCGGGCACCGTGCAGAAGCGGTCGCCGTCGCGAGATCGAAGACCGGCGGCACGTACCCGGTCGGCACGATCATTCAGCTGGTGCCCCAGGAGGCGATGGTCAAGCGGCGCGCCGGGTTCAGTCCCGCGACGCGCGACTGGGAATTCTTCTCGCTCGAGGTGTCCGCGAAGGGCACGCGCATCCTGTCGCGTGGCGGTGACAAGGTGCTGAACCGCTTCGGCGGGAGTTGCGCGTCGTGCCACGGCGCGGCAAAGGCTCAGTTCGACGGCGTGTGCAGTACCGATCATGGCTGCGAGCCGCTGCCCGTCGGTCCCGAGTTCTTCGCTGCCCTGCAGAAGGCGGACCCCCGCCCGCGGAGCTGACCGCTACCACCACGCCGGCGAGCCGGTTCGCACCTGCCGGACCTGGGCGGCGGCGACTGCCGCGACACCGACCGCAGTCATGGGCGCGGCGTCACGAGCGCACGCGCCCACGCGTAGTCGGGCTTCCCGGCCGGTGTGCGCTCGACGGCGTCGACGACGTGGAGGGCGCGCGGCAGCTTGTACCCGGCGAGGTGGGCGCGGCAATGGCGTTGGACGAGGTCGAGCCCGGGTGGCTCACCGGCGCGGGCGGGCGCGACGATCGCGACGACGCGCTCACCCCACTGCGGGTCGGGCGCACCGATGACGATCGCGTCCGCGATGGCGTCGTGTCCCTTCAACACGGCCTCGACTTCTTCGGGGTACACCTTCTCGCCGCCCGTGTTGATGCACATCGAGCCTCGACCCAGCAGGTGCACGGTCCCGTCGGCGTCGATGGTGGCCATGTCGCCGGGCAACGACCAACGCGCGCCGTCGATCTCGACGAACGTGCGCGCGCTGCGCGCCGGGTCCTTGTGATAGCCGAGGGGTACGCGACCTCGCGTCGCGAGCCGCCCGACCACACCGGAGCCGGGCGGCACCGGGCGCAGTTCGTCGTCGACCACCATGGTCTCGGCTTTCGCCGCGAAGGTCAGCGATGCCGACGTCGCGGCCGCGCGCGTCGTCAGCGCGACCGCTTGGGCAGGCGATTCCGACGAGCCGATGCCTTCGACGATCGCCAGCACCGACGGCAACGCGACCATGAGTGCGTCCTTGGCGTCACCCGACAGGATGCTCCCGCCGGAGCCGAGGAGCCGCAGCGACGAGGTGTCCCGGCGGCCGGGCTCGGCGCCCAGCGCGGCGAGCAATGGCCGCGCGCTCGCGTCGCCGACGAGGTTCAACGCGTTCACCCGTTCGCGTTCGATGAGCTCGAGCACGTACGTCATGTCGACATGCGGTCGGTCGTAGAGGACGATCCGGCCGCCACCCAACAGCGTGCCGAGTGCCGACCACTGGCCGCTCGCGTGCACGAGCGGACCGAGCGCCAGCGAGACGAACTGCGGTAGGGGAGTCTCGCCGGAGGGGAGGAACGGGCGCAGCCGTTGCGCCGGGTTCTCCAGGACCGACGCCGCGATCGCCTCGGGCACGGTGATCGGCGGCCCCCCGGGGTTCCCCCCTCCGAGCGCGGCGAAGAAGATGTCCTCCTGGCGCCACACGACTCCTTTTGGGAGCCCCGTCGTCCCACCGGTATAGAGCACGTAGTGGTCATCGCCGCTGCGGGCGCCGAAGTCGCGTGTCGCCGACGCGCGCGCGATTCGCTCCTCGTACGCCGGGTCGTCGACGTCGAGCACGAACCGCACCTTCGGGCTCTTCTCCAGCGCGCGGAGCACCTGCTCCCGTACCGAAGCGTCGTACACGACGGCAACCAGATCGGCGTCGTCGAACAAGTAGGCGTGCTCGTCCGCCACGTAGCGCGTGTTCACGTTGATCGGGACGGCCCGCATCTTGTAGCAGCCGAGCATCACCTCGACGTGCGCGGCGGAGTTCCGCATACAGCAGCCGACCGGCGCGCCGGCCGCGGCACCATGGTCGCGCAGCACGTGTGCCAGCCGTGTCGCGCGTTCGTCGAGCTCGCCGTACGTCTCGTGCCCGGACGCACTCACGACGGCGACGCGTTCTGGTACCGCGTCGGCGACGTGCTCGAACAGGTCGGCAATGTTGAAGCTCACGCTACAGTCGATTCTGTCATGGCCCATCTCGCCGGCATGCTCGTACGTCCCGATGGCTTCCTCCCGAAGGAGCGCTACACGACCGGTGCGTTCGCCGACCTCGAGGTGGAGCGATTGTGGTCTCGCGTCTGGCAGATCGCGTGTCGTGACGACGAGCTGGCCGCAGCCGGCGACTTCGTGGAATACGAGATCGGGGACGAGACGATCGCGCTCGTGCGCGAAGCCGACGGCGACGTCCGCGCGTTTCACAACGCATGCCTGCACCGGGGCCGGCGTCTCGCCGAAGGGAGCGGCTCGTTCGTCGACGGAGCGATCCGCTGCCCGTACCACGGTTGGTGCTATGCGCTCGACGGACGTCTGGTCGACGTTCCCGATCGGGAGGACTTTCCGTCGCTGCCCGAGGACCTCGCGCTGCGCCCGGTACGGGTCGAGTCATGGGGCGGGTTCGTGTTCGTGAACCTCGACGCGGATGCCGAGCCGTTGCTCGAGTTCCTCGAACCGCTTCCCGCGCTGCTCGCGCGCTACCGCATGGACGAGATGCGACTGCGCGCCACGCTCACCACGATCATCGACGCGAACTGGAAGGCGGTGGTGGACGCGTTCAACGAGGGCTACCACGTGCAGGGGCTCCACCGGCAGATCCTCCCCTGGACCGACGACGTCGGCATCGCGTACGAGCAGTTCGAACGCCACGCGCACTACGGCCGCCTGCCGGGCGCGCGCCGCGAGCTGAGGCCGAGCCCGCGCCTCGGACTGGCGCCCGAGGATGTCGACGAGGGCGAGATCCTCGCCGGGCTCGTGGCGGGACTGGGCGGCGCGTTCCTCGCCGAAGAACGCGCCGCGGTCGAGCAGTTGCGCGTCTCGGGACCACCGCCCGGCACGACGCTGCTCGAGGCCTACCAGCGCCGGCGCATGGAGGTGCTCGGCGCCCGCGGCTTCGACGTCTCCGGCTTCAGCCCCGATCTGATGACGAGCGCCGACGACGTGTTGTGCTTCCCCAACGTCGTCGGGCCGATCTATCCGGGAAGTGCCATCCTCTTCCGGGTCCGCCCCTACGGTCGCGACCCCAATCGGTCGATCAAGGACACGTGGGTGCTCGAGTGGCGAGCGCGGGGCAGCGCGTCACGGCCGGCAAAGAAGCAGTTCTTCGCCGACTGGCACGAACGAGACTGGGGCGAGATCACTGAGCAGGACTACACGAACCTGGCCAACGTCCAGCGGGGAATGCGATCGTCGGGATGGGACGGAGCCCGACTGAACCCGCGACAGGAAGGGAATGTGCTGCACATGCACCGTGTGATCGATCGCTATCTCACCACGCCGGAGCGCCGCCATGACTGACGAGCACCGACGCCTCGACAACCGCGACACGGCGCGCCTCGTCGTCGCGGTCGTACTCGTCGCCGCGCTCGTGGCGTTCGTCGTCGACAACATCGATTCGGTGAAGGTCGGCTTCGTGTTCACCGATCGCGACATCCCGCTGATTTTCGTGCTCGTCGCGACCGCGCTCATCGGTGCGATCCTCGACCGTTTCGTGCAATACGCAGTCCGCCGGCGTCGCTGACCGCACGAGTCGTCTCCGTCGTCACCAGCTGCCGCCACCTCCACCGCCTCCACCGCCACCGGAAGAGCCGCCGCCGAAGCCGCTGCTGCTCGACGAGGACGGCTGGCTCGCGTACAACGTGCCGGTCGCGGTGGTACCGAAGTCGTCCATGGCGGACGCGAGCACGAGCGCGTTGAGTCCGCCGTGGCCGGTGTACCACCCGCCGGCGCCGAGTGCTTCGGCGTCGAGCCCCGCGAACGCTCGCGCCCATTTCTCCGTGCAGCCGAACACGATCGCGTAGGGCAGGTACTCCGAGAAGATGTTGTGCTGCTCGGCGAAGCGCGAGCGCAAGTCCTCGTCGCCTTCGTCGAACAGCCTGCGGAACCCGCGCACGCGTGACAACGCGGCGCTGCCCTTGCCCGTGCGCGCGGGCATTTGGTTGGCGACGACGAGGAGCGCCAATCCGGTGAGCACGAGCGCGACCGGCACGAGACCGTAGCTCGTGGTGCGCGCGACGAGGAACGTGAGTCCGGCGGCGACGATGACCATGCCGATGCCGATGCCGTGCCAGATCGCTCGCGTCCTGTCCGGGCGGGCGCGGTACCACTTCTGCGCGACGGCGTCGTCGTACATGGCGTCGCGGATCTTGGTGAGGTCGCTACGGAATTTGTACTTGAGCTCGGACAGCTTCACTTGCGGCGCGGTCTTGAAGATGGCGACGAGCACCTTGCGCTCGTACGGCAGGAGCTCCCGGCGCTCCGGTGGTGCGCCGTCGATCCGCTCGAGCTCGTAGTCGTGGCGGCGGCGGAGAAGTCCTTCGGGCGGTAACTCGGTGATCCGGAGATAGCCGCGCACCGCGAGGTCCACGATGGTCGCGGTGACGTCCAGCACGTTCGCGTTCTCGTCGACGAGCACGCCCACCTGCCCGGGACGGATCCCGTCGGGTGGCACGAACTCCACCGGGCCCGCGTCCTTGGCGAACGGCGGCACGACATCTTCGTCGCCGGACACGTTGCCCATGGCCTGGTCGACGGCCGATCCGCGGTACCGGCGATCGCGCCCTTTACGCCATGCCAGCAGGAGCACGGCGCCGACGCCGAGCCCTCCCAGCGCGACCGTCGGCGCGACCGTGTCTGCGCGCCGGGCGAACGCGTCGTCGAGGTTCCAACGCTTCTCGAGGATCGGCGCCGGCGGAGGCTGGATCGTGCCCTTCGGAAGCCCGACGACGATCGTCACGCCTTCGCGCGAGCCGAGGCCGTCGTGCGCGAATGTCGCAACCCGGTCGCGCTGCCGGGCGTCGTCGCAGCCGAGCTTCGAGCCTTCGGCTCCGGAGTAGCAGCCGACACGCGTGATCGCCGCAGGAACCCGCACGGTCGCGGACGAGCTGTCGATCGGGACGGGCCATTGCAGGCCGATGGCGTCCCAGAACAGCTCGTCGTGATCGGGGAAGGTCGTCATCGCGCCCCGTACCGTGTAGTCGATGACGTAGGTGTGCGCGCCGGTGATGGTGCGGTCGGGGTCACCGATGCGCACGTCCAGGTACTGACCCTTCGTCGAATCCTTGGTCTGTGCCGGCTGGCCGTCGATCGTGACGCCGTTGACCTTCACGCGGTAGAGACGGTCGTACCGACCGCCGGTTCCATAGGTCTCTTTCACGACGAGGTCGCGGAAGATGCCGTGCTTGGCCTGGCCGCCGAAGTTGTAGACGATCGATTCGTGGACGGTGAGCAACCCGTCGGGCGCGACCGTCATCGTGACGTCGAAGCGTTTGATGTGCTCGACGGAGTCAGGTGTCGCGGCATGCGCGGCCGAGGCGGAGAACACGTTGACGACCACGATGGCCGCGGCGGCGAGAACGCGTGCGAGCTTCCCGATCCGTGGCTTCGTCGTCATTGTTCCGACATGATGGCTTCGAACTCGCCTTCCGGGCTGCGATACGGGGTGCCCGACACGTCCACCACCACGCGTGCGATCTCGACGTTTGCGCGGAACGGGGCAGCGTAGTCGTCGCCGATCGCGGGCCCGCGCTCGTACCCGCACGTGAGACCGGCGCCGGTGATCGAGAACCGAACCGGCGTGAAATGCGGGATGTCTCCCGTGCCGACGACGGCACCGTCGAGCAGCAGGTCGCCCCGCCCGACGAAGTCGGCGGTCTTGGTGAACCGGAAGGTGCATCGGTGCGCACCCGTCGGAACGTCCACGTCCGAACCGATGACGCAGCGTTGCTTGCCGTAGAGGTTGTGCACGTATCGCAGGCGACCGTCCAGGAGGTAGAACGCAAAGCCACCGAGCACCGAGCCGAGCGCGAGAAGGATGCCGTTCGGCGTGACATCCGCGGGTACGTCGATCTCCGCGGTGATCGTGTGGGCGCGGTTCCGCACGTTGACCGCGACCGTCTCGGGAACCGGCGATCCGTGCGGGTAATACACGTAGGAATCGCGAGCGGCCCGTGCGCTCGGGCGCGGGTTCATGATCGCCGCGAGGGGCCGGTTGTCGAGCGGCAGCACGTCGTTGCGGCGCGCCTCGGCCCACCACAGGTCGATCATCTGCTGCAGACGCTCCGGCTCCTGCGCGGCGAGATCCCGTGTCTCGGAGAGGTCCTCCGCCACGTGATACAGCTCCCACACGTCGTCGGTGAATGGTGCGTCGGGATCAAGTCCGTCGTCGTACATCGCACCGAGCGGGTGAAACGTCACTGCCTTCCAGCCGCGGTTGTAGATGCCCCGCGAACTCAGCATCTCGAAGTACTGCCGCTGGTGTCGCGCGGGGGCGTCGGTCTCCGCGAGGAGGTACGCGAAGCTCGTGCCATCAAGAGGAGACTGCGCCACACCGTCGATCTTCTCCGGGGTGTCGACGCCGACGAGCTCCAGCACGGTCGGCAACACGTCGATTGCATGCGCGAATTGCCGGCGCACTCCTCCGGGATCGCGTACGTGCGCCGGCCACCACACGATGCACGGGTCGGCCACGCCGCCCTCGTGTACCTCGCGCTTCCAGCGCTTGAACGGTGTGTTGCCCGCCATCGTCCAACCCCACGGATAGTTGTTGTGCGCCGACGGGCCGCCGAGCTCGTCGATGCGGGCGGCGAGCTCGCGCGGGCCGGCCGGCGCGCCGTTCCACAGGCGCGCGTCGTTGATCGATCCTCGTGCTCCGCCTTCCGCGCTTGCGCCGTTGTCGGAGATCGCGATCACCAAGGTGCGCTCGAGGTCGCCCGTGGACGCGAGGAACTCGAGCACACGCGCAATCTGCGCGTCGGTATACGACAAGAATCCGGCGAAGCACGCCGGCACCCAGTGCGGCCGCGGCGACAGGCGTGTGCCCGCGGGTAACACGCCGGTGGCGAGCTGACGCTCGAAGGTCGCATCGCGCCACGCGTCCCAGCCGTCGTCGAACTGGCCGTGATAGCGCGCGATCCAGTCCGCGGGCGCGTGATGCGGTGAATGGCACGCGCCGGTTGCGAGGTAGCACAGGAACGGCCGGTCGGCATCGACCGCGCGCAGGTCGCCGAGGTACTCGATGGCACGATCCGCGAGGTCGGCGCTGAGGTGGTAGCCGTCGTCGACTGTTCGCGGCGGCGCGACCGAATGGTTGTCGTGGTACAGGGTGGGAACGAACTGGTGCGTCTCGCCGCCGTGGAAGCCGTACCACCGGTCGAAGCCCCGCGCGAGGGGCCAGGTCGCGCGCGACGCGGCCATGTGTGTCTCGTCCTCGGGCGTGAGGTGCCATTTCCCGACGGCGTACGTCGCGTATCCGTGGCCGCGCAGGATCTCGGGGAGGAAGCCGTTCTCGCGTGGAATGCGACCCCAGTAACCGGGGAACCCGACCGCGAGGTCCGCGACGCGCCCCATGCCGTTGCGATGGTGGTTGCGCCCGGTCATGAGACATGCACGCGTCGGCGAGCACAGCGCCGTCGTATGAAAGTTCGTGAGCCGCAGCCCGTGCTGCGCGAGGCCGTCGAGCGCCGGCGTCGCAATGTCGGAGCCGTAGCAGCCGAGCTGCGCGAAGCCGACGTCGTCGAGCACGAGCAGCAGCACGTTCGGCGCGCCCGCCGGCGGTTCGGGCTCGGGCGGCCACCACGGGGTCGACGCCCGCCAGTCGTCACCGATCACCCCGTCGAAGCGATGCGCCATGACGTGAGTCTGGCAGGGGTCACGGGGGTGGCAGCACCCGACTCGCCTGGTGGCGGCCGCCCTTGCCCCGTCGTCGAGAATCAGCCATCGTCGGCCCGTGAGCGCGGTGTGGATGTGGGTCCGGATCGACCTCCGGCGCCGCGCCCGTGCACTCGCAGTCCTTGCGCTGCTCATCGCGCTGTCGTCGGGCGTGGTGTTCGCGGCGATCGCGGGCGCGCGCCGCAACGGTACCGCCGTCGACCGGCTCGCCCAGCGCAGCCTGACTGCCGATGCGTGGGCGCTCGCGAACGTGGCGGGTATGGATTGGAACCAGGTGCGACGGCTGCCCGACGTCGAAGCCGTCGCCGAATTCGCGGTCGCCCAATACGACGTACGCGGCTATGACGGCCTCGGATTCTTGCCACCCGCGAGCCGGGAGCTCGGGACGACCGTCGAACGAGGTGTTGTCATCGACGGCCGGAGATCGGATCCGGACCGGATCGACGAGGTGATGGCCTCGCCCGGTGCGAAGAAGATCGGTATTCACGTCGGGACGCGGCTGTCGATCGGAGGGTGGCGAGCCGACAAGCTCGCGCAGTACATGCAGATGCCCGGCACGCCGCCGGCCGACGGGCCCCACGTCGATGCAACGGTCGTCGGGATCATGAAGTCACCGTTCTTCGGCGGCGACGGCGAGCCCGGGATACTCCCCTCGTGGCGCTTCTACCAGACGTACAAAGCGAACATCCCCAGCTTCACCAACTCGATCAACGCGCTCGTGCGGCTCCGCGGCGGCGACGCCGACTTCTCCAAGTTCACCAAGGACGTCGACCGGATCGCGGGACGGCCGGTCGAAGTCATCCGCGCCAAGGATGAGCTTGCGACCGCGAGGAAGGCCACGAATCTGGAGCGCAATGCCCTCTTCGCCTTCGCGTTCGCGGCGGGGGTCGCTGCGCTCGTGCTGGTGGGACAGGCGGTGATCCGCCTCGTTGCCTCGTCGGCCGCGGACGGACCGGTGCTCGGCGCGATGGGCCTCACGACGCGCCAGCGCTCCCTCGCGCTCGCGATTCCACCGCTGATCGCAGGTGCGCTGGGCGGGCTCATCGGCGTCGCGTTCGCGCTTGCGGCGTCAGGACTGTTCCCGATCGCGACCGCTCGCCAGATCGAGCCGTCGCCCGGGTTGAACGCGAACTGGGCGATTCTCGGCGTCGGGCTCGTCGTGGTGCTCGTGCTCGTCGTGATCGGCGTGCTCCTCAGCGCGTTCTGGGACGTGCGGCGCGGTGAGCGCGACCGGGTCGCGCGTCAGTCGCGTGTCGCTCGGGTGATCAGAGAAACCGGTGCGCCGCTGCCGCTGGCACTGGGTGCGCAGCTCGCGCTCGAGCGTGGGCGCGGGCGGTCGGCAGTGCCGGTGCTGCCCGCGCTGATCGGTGCGATCGTCGGCGTGCTCGGCGTCGTCGGCACACTCACGTTCCGAGCCGGCCTGGACCACGCGACCAACGACATCCGCCTGTTCGGCCAGCAGTTCCAGGCCGTCGCGTCATTCGCTCCCGACGACAAGGTCGATCCCGCGTTCGTGCAGTCGCTCGTGAGTGATCAGAACGTGCAGACAGTCAACGAGAACCCGATCGCGGTGGTATCGGTGAACGGTCGCGCAGTCACGGTGTTCGCGGCACATGCGCTGAAGGGCACGACGCGAATCGTCACGCTGTCCGGACGTGCACCCCGGGCACCCGACGAGATCACCCTTGCGCCGTCGGAGGCGTCGGCACTGCACGTCCACACCGGCGACACGGTGCGAGTCGGCGCCGCCGGAGTGCCGCATCGACTCGTCGGCATCGGTTTCACGCCGGTGGACTCGCACACCACGTACGACCAGGGCGCGTGGATGACGCTCGAGGGTCAGCGTGCCGTCATACCCGCCAAGGATGGATACAAGTACGTGCGCTATGACGTGGAGTTCGGTCGCCGAGTAGATGTGAAAGCGGAAGTCGAGAAGCTCGGGAAGAACGCTCCGACGACGCTCGACCTCGTCACGCCACCGGAGAACTCCCACAACCTGAAGGGCGTGCGCCGGGTCCCCGTCGCTCTGGGTGTGTTCTTGGCATTGCTCGCGATCGCGGCCGTGGGTCACGCGCTCGCGTCGGCGGTGCGGCGTCGCCGCCGTGACATCGCGGTGATGCGGTCGATCGGCTTCACCCGGCGACAGGCTCGGTTGACCGTCGTGTGGCAGGCGACGACCCTCGCGCTGGTCGGTCTTGCGTTCGGCGTGCCGATGGGACTGCTCGCAGGGCGCGCGATGTGGCACAACGTCGCGACCTCGACGCCGGTGGAATACGTACCTCCGCTCGAGGTGGTGGTGCTGGTGACCGTCGTCCCCGCCGCGCTCCTGATCGCGAATGCATTGGCCGCCTGGCCCGCGCGCCGTGCCGCTCGCCTGCGCGCCGCCGAGGTGCTGCGAGCTGAGTAGCTGGGTCGCGCTCACCTCCGAAGGGCGGCTTCGCCGCGGCGGGGAGGATTCGCTGACTGCTAGACACGGCGCATGAAGCTCGGGTTGCAACTTGGGTATTGGGGCGCGGCACCCAACCCGTTTCACGTTCCGCTTGCGCAAGAAGCAGAGCGCCTCGGATACGACTCGGTGTGGACGGCGGAGGCGTGGGGCTCCGACGCCTTCACGCCGGCCGCGTGGATCGGTGCCCACACGGAGCGGATCCGCTTGTGTACGGGAATCGTGCAGATCTCGGCCCGCACTCCCGCGTCGTGTGCGATGCATGCGCTCACGCTCGACCACTTGTCGGGCGGCCGGTTCACGCTCGGCCTCGGCGTGTCGGGTCCGCAAGTCGTCGAGGGTTGGTACGGCCAGCCGTTCGGCAAGCCGGTCGCGCGGACGCGCGAATACATCGAGATCGTGCGGCGCATCCTGCGGCGGGAAGAGCCCGTCGCCTTCCGGGGCGAGCACTACCGCATGCCGTACGACGGGCCCGGATCGTGGGGGCTCGGGAAGCCTCTCCGGGCGATCACCCACCCATTGCGCGCCGACCTGCCGATCCTGCTCGGCGCCGAAGGTCCCAAGAACGTGGCGCTTGCGGCCGAGGTCGCCGACGGCTGGATGCCGCTCTATTACTCACCTTTCCGCCCCGAGGTGTACGCCGAGTCGTTACGCGCGGCAGCTGACAAACCTGGATTCGAGATCTGTGTGAACGTGATGGGATGTCGCGTCGGCGACGACATCGATGACGCGCTCCTCCCCACGAAGGCCGCGCTCGCGTTCTACATCGGCGGTATGGGCGCCCGTAGTCGCAACTTCCACATGGAGCTGATGAGTCGCATGGGGTTCGAAGCCGAAGCGCACAAGATCCAGGATCTGTTCTTCGAAGGTCGCCGCGACGAGGCCATCCCGCTCGTGCCGACCCGGTTCGCCGATGAGATCTCCCTCGTCGGACCCGTCGAGCGCATTCGCGACCGGCTCCAGGCGTGGAAGGAGAGCCCGGTCACGACGATCATCGTCAGCGGCGATGTCGCGACCCTCCGTACGATGGCGGAGCTGGCGCTCGACTGATCAGCCGATGAGGACCAGGCCCTGGGCGCGGGCGAAGCGGCTCGCGACGTCGGACCAGTCGATCACGTTCCAGATCGCGTTGACATAGTCCGGGCGGCGGTTCTCGTACTGCAGGTAGTACGCGTGCTCCCACGCGTCGAGCACGAGCAGTGGGACGCCGCCTTGTCCGACGTTGCCCTGATGGTCGTAGATCTGCTCGATGAAGAGCCGCTCGCCGAGCGGTTCCCACGACAGCGCGCCCCAACCGGATCCCTGGACGGTCGAGGTCGCCTGCGTCAACTGCTTCTTGAACGCGTCGAACGAGCTGAAATGCTCGTCGATCGCTGCAGCGAGCTCGCCGACGGGACGATCGCCCCCGTCCGGCGAGAGGTTCTTCCAGAAGAGCGTGTGCAAGACATGGCCGGACAAGTTGAAGGCGAGGGTCTTCTCGAGCCCGACGAGGGTGCTCATATCGTCGGATTCTCTTGCTGTCGCGAGCTTGTCGAGCGCGGCGTTGACGCCATCGACGTAGGCCTTGTGGTGCTTGTCGTGGTGGAGCTCGAGAACCCGCGCGGAGTAGTGCGGTTCGAGCGCGCCGTAGTCGTAGCCCAGGGACGGCAGCTCGTATGCTTTCATGAGTCCTCCTCGGCGGGGTCGTACGCCCCGGTTCCACCGTGTATCGCAGCGATAGTAGGTCCCTTCTCGCTCCCGGCGGCGTCCGAGAACGCGTCCAGCGCGTCGACGACCGCGCGTTGCTCATCGACCGACAGCCGTTGAACGATCCCGTCGAATTCGCTGCGCCGGTTTTGCATCACATCGGTGACGACTTCGTTCCCGGTGCCCGACAGCTCGATGACCACCTCGCGCCGATCGACGGCCGAAGGCATCCGCACGACGAGACCCCGGGTCACGAGACGGCTGCACATCCGCGTCATCGTGGACGCGTGCACATCGAGGCGTTCCGCGAGCACGGTGACGGTCTGCGACCCGTGCGTCGAGAGCGCCTGGAGCGTGCGGAACTGCGCCAACGTGATTTCCTCGTTTACTGAAGAAAGGGAGCGCGCGGTAATTTCGGTCAGCGCACGACTCGCGCGTAACAATGCGTCGACCACCGCGTCGGGAATGCCGGATGCTTCCGCGTTCATTGCTCTACCCGGTTTCCTGTTCTGTACACAGGCTGGGGCCATCCGGCCCGCGAATTGCTATAAGCAATCGGCCGGGCTGATCCTAAGCCGTCCGCCGCGAGACACTTATGTGCACGCTGCATACGGGCAAAACATCGGCAAGCAGATGCGTCAGCTTGTCGGCGCTCACTTCGGGAACGCCTTTTGACCGCGCGCCGCAGCACGGCGTACACAGTGACGATGGCCGACCTCGAAGCGCGACTTCTCGACGTGGTCGGCGCGCAACAAGTGCTCGTCGGTGATGCGATCGGAGACGACTACACACACGACGAAGCGCTGACGGGTGCGCCAGTCCGGCCGCTGGCGGTCGTGCGAGCAGGGTCGGTCGATGATGTTGTGTCTGTGTTGCGAATCTGCGATGAGCTCGGCGTGCCGGTCACCGCTCGTGGCGCGGGTACGGGCTTGTCCGGCGCGTGCGTGCCCCGCACCGACGGCATCGTGCTCGCGCTCGAAAGGATGAACCGCATCATCGAGATCGACGTCGAGAACCACGTCGCCGTCGTGCAACCCGGTGTCAGCCTGGACCAGCTCGATGCCGCGCTCGCCCCACTGGGACTCGTGTACCCGGTGTGCCCGGGCGAGAACAGCGCGTCCCTCGGCGGCAACGTCGCTACCAACGCCGGCGGCATGCGTGCGGTGAAGTACGGCGTGACTCGACACCAGGTCCTCGGCATCGTCGCAGTGCTTCCCGGCGGCGAGGTCATCCGGAGCGGCGGCAAGTTCGTGAAGGCAACGACGGGCTACGACCTCACACAATTGATCATCGGCTCGGAGGGCACGCTCGCGGTCGTGACCGAAGCGACGCTCAAGATCTATCCGCGACCCGGCCACACCGCGACGGTGCTGGCGCCGTTCCCGAGCGTGGACGAGGTCGCGTCCGCAGTCCCTCGGATCGTTCGGAGCGGCGTGAATCCCGTGGTGCTCGAGTACGTCGACGGCCTCGGGCTCTCGGCACTCGCAGCGAACGTCGGGCTTGAGCTGGGCATTGCTCCCGACGTGCAGGAGAAGGCCAAGGCGTACCTCATCACCGTCCTCGAGCAACACACCGCGGAACGCCTCGACGAGGATCTCACCTCCCTTGCCGAGCAGCTGGTCACGCTCGGCGCCGTCGACGTGTACGTCTTGCCGCCCGCATCGGGCGCGAAGTTGATCGAGGCGCGCGAGAAAGCGTTCTGGGTCGTGAAGGCGCTGGGTGCGAACGACATCATCGACGTCGTCGTGCCCCGGGCGTCGGTTCCCGAATATCTCCGGCAGGTGTCGTCGGTCGCCCAGGCCAACGCCACGCTCGTGAGCGCGGCCGGTCACGCGGGCGACGGCAACATCCACCTGTCGGTGTTCCAGCCCGACGAGGAGGTACGGCACCGTGTGATGCGCGGAATTCTCGAAGCCGGGATCTCCCTGGGCGGTGCGATCTCGGCCGAGCACGGCATCGGCAAGGAGAAGAAGAAGTACTTCCTCGAGTTGGAGGACCCGAACAAGATTGCGCTCATGCGGCGGATCAAAGCGGCGTTCGACCCGAACGGGATCTTGAACCCCGGCACCCTTCTCGACTGAACTGCTGACGTGAACGGAGCCCACGCCCTTCTACGCACGCTCGTCGCCAACGGTGTCGATACCTGCTTCACGAATCCGGGTACCTCCGAGATGCACTTCGTGGCGGCGCTCGACGACGTGCCGGAGATGCGCGCGGTGCTCGCGCTGTTCGAAGGCGTCGCCACCGGCGCGGCCGACGGATTCGGACGGATGGCCGATCGGCCGGCTGCCACGCTGCTGCACCTCGGGCCGGGGCTCGGCAACGGTCTCGCGAATCTGCACAATGCTCGGCGCGCCCGTACGCCCCTCGTCAACATCGTCGGCGACCACGCCACGTACCACCAAGTGTTCGACGCCCCGCTCGCGTCCGACATCGAGAGCGTGGCTCGCAACGTGTCGGCTTGGATCCGGACTGCGGAAACGCCGGCGGACGTCGGGCGCGCGGCGACCGACGCGATCCTCGCGGCGATGTGGGGCAGGGTCGCGACGCTGATCCTGCCCGCCGACGCGTCCTGGTCGGAGGGCGCCGAGCCGGGGCCGATCGCCGCCGTGCCCGCGCTCCATCGCGTCCCGACCGAGGCGATCGAGCTGGCTGCGAAGGCGCTTCGCTCCGGCGAATCGGCCGCGCTGTTGCTCGGTGGAGGCGCGCTGCGCGAACGCGGACTGGTCGCCGCCGGTCGGGTCGCCGCCGCGACCGGCGCCAAACTCTTGTGCGAGACGTTTCCTGCCCGCTTGGCGCGCGGCGCAGGACTCCCGAGCGTGGAACGGCTCGGCTATCTCGCCGAGTTCGCCATTGCGCAACTCCAAGGGCTTCGTCATCTCGTGCTGGTCGACGCGCGCGCGCCCGTGTCGTTCTTCGCCTACCCCGACAAGCCGAGCAACCTCGTGCCCGACGGATGCGAAGTGCATGAGCTCGTCCCCGACGCCTTCGACGCCGAGAGCGCGCTGGAAGAGCTGGCCGACGTGCTCGACGCGCCGGCGCGCGGTGTCGTACGGGCCGCCGCCGCTCGGCCCGAGCGTCCGACCGGCGCGCTCACGCCGGAGACCCTTGCGCAGGCGATCGGTGCCCTCTTGCCCGAAGGCGCGATCGTGAGCGACGAAGCGAACACCGCCGGGCTGTTCGTCTCCGGCGCGACCGCCGGCGCCCCGCGCCACGACTGGCTCACCCTCACCGGTGGTGCAATCGGTCAGGGCATGCCCGTTGCAACCGGCGCCGCCGTCGCGTGTCCCGACCGCCCGGTGCTCAACCTGCAGGCCGACGGCAGCGCGATGTACACGTTGCAGTCCTTGTGGACCCAGGCGCGCGAGAACCTCGATGTCACGACGATCATCTTCGACAACCGGTCGTATGCGATCTTGAGCCTGGAGCTCGCACGCGTCGGCGCGCGCACCGACGGAAATGCCGCCGACCTGTTCGACATCTCGCGGCCGCCACTGGATTTCGTCGCGCTCGCCAAGGGAATGGGCGTCGACGGGACGCGCGTCGAGACCGCCGACGACCTGGTGCGTGCGCTGGAGCGCGCACAGGCCGAGCCGGGCCCGTACCTGATCGACGCGATCCTTCCGTCTCGCCTCTGATCCGTCCCAGCCGCTGCTCAAGGGAGTGCTGCGATGCCGTACCGGTTCAACCACATGGAGCTGACGTTCCCGCGAGGCGCGCTCGATGACGTCACGCGCAAGGAGATCGCCGACTTCTACGGCGAGATGTTCGGCTGGTCGGGCTTCGATGTGGAGCTGTTCAACCAGCGCAACTTCCTGCTTGCCGGTGAGGACGGCGCCCAGCATTTCATCCTCCTCGCGGAGGCCGACAAGCACCTCGACTCGCCCGGATGGGACCACCTCGGCGTGTTGTGCGACACGCGTGAAGAGGTCGACGAGCTGCTCGAACGCGCGAAGCGTTGGCGTGAGAAGGACGACCGCGTCGTGATCACCGAGTTCGACAAAGACCTCGTCCAGGGCCCGGTCACCGTGCACGCCTTCTGCGTCAAGTACCTGCTTCCCATCCACTTCGACGTGCAATGCATCGAGCATGACACCGGCAGCGAGCCGGAGAAGCGCTGGCAGTACGTGTAGTCGTTGTGCTGGGGCTGCACGTGGAGTCGGTGTGCTGGGTCGGGCGGGGACATCTCCGGTCGCCGGCCGGCTTCGCCGGCCCCCACCCGCCCCCACCCGCCCCCCAGGCTCCCTCCGACGCCCCCGCCCGCCCCAGCGCGTTTGACGCGTGCGGCTCCTTCCGACGCCCCCGCCCGTCCCAGCGGCGTCCCGTCAGCGCGTTGTCTTCACGGAAGTAGCAGGTTGACGTCGCCGAATTCGTGCCAGAGGTATTGCTCGTTGGACGCGGCTTCGTATGCCACCTCGAGAATCTCGCGGCCGGCGATCGCCTCGAGCATCTGCAGGTGCGATGCCTCGGGTTCGTGCCAACCGGTCAGTAGACCGTCGACCGCGAATGCGCCGCGCTCGGGTGTGACGACCACATCGGTCCAGCCCTCGCCGGCGTGGACGACGCCGCGGTGGTCGACCACGGTCTCGAGCGCGCGAACAACGGTCGTCCCGATCGCGATGACGCGACGGCCTGATCGACGCGTCTCGTTGATGCGCGTCGCGGTAGGCGTGGGCACGCGGTACCACTCCGGGTATGGATGCTCGTTCGCTTCGAGCGACGACACGCCGGTGTGCAAGACGAGCGGCGTCACCCCGACGCCCTTCGCCACGAGGCGCGTCACGAGCTCGGGCGTGAAGGGTCGCCCGGCGCTCGGCATCTCCGCGCTCCCGGGCAGTCGCGCGTACACGTTCTGGTACGCGTCGAGCGGCCAGTCGCGGGTCACGTAGCCGTACCGGATCGGGCGTCCGTGGACTGCGAGGTATGTGAGCAGCGGATCCGGCAGGTCGAGGGTCGCGACCCAGAGCCGCGTGGAGGACTCGAACCGCGTCGCGAGGTGCACGAGGCCGCCGCCGACCAGCTGCAGGGTGCGCCCCGGCGGTTCGTCGAACCAGGGCTCGGTCGCCCGGCCGTTCGGACGCCTGAGCTCGACCAGCCACACGTCGGCGGGCAAGCGCTGCGAGAGGTGGACGACGAGGGGAGTGCCGTCTTCGCCCAGTGCGTCGAGGGCCGCGGCGAGCGTGCCCGACGTGTTCACGACGACGAGGTCGCCTTCGTCGAGGAATTGCGGAAGGTCGTGCGCGTGCGCGTGCACGAGACGCAAACTCTCGCGGTACGCCACCATCATCCGCACCGCGTCACGGGTAATACCGCGCGCCTCGGGCGGTTCGGTGGCCTCGCGAACGAGTACGTGCGTTTCCATATCCATGGGTCGACTCCACGCTCCGCTCCCGTCCGGTCGCTTCGCTGTCGTCTCCCTGTCTATGGGTCGACTCCACGCTCCGCTCCCGTCCGGTCGCTTCGCTGTCGTCTCCTGTGGGGCGGTCATGGTGTGACCACGTGCAAGTCCGACGCGCGATAGCGGCCGCTCGGTGGCCGATCCTGCAACAGGCGTCGCAACGCGGGGACGACGGTTTCCGGCTCCGGACGATCCGAGATGTCCTCACCGGGAAATGCCTCCTGATGCATCTGTGTACGCATGTCGCCGGGATCGAACGTGTAGACGCGGATGTCAGGCTCCTCGGCGCCGAGGATGTTGCCGATCTGGTCGAGCGCCGCCTTCGAAGACCCGTATCCGCCCCAGCCTTCGTAGGGTTCGACGCCGGCGTCGGAAGTGATGTTCACGATCATGCCGTCGCGGGCGCGTAGCTGTGGCAGCGCGCGCTGCAAGAGCGCGACGGGCGCGACCACATTGACGTCGTAGACGTGCGCGAGCACATCGAGTGGATAGTCCGCGATACGGGGCTGCGGCGACGGTCCGAGGACGCTCGCGTTGTTGACGAGGAGATCAACGCCACCCAAGGAGGCTGCGGCATCGACCAACGACGTGCGGTGCGCCTCATCGGCGACATCACCCGCGAACGCGACAACCTTCGTGACTCGGGCGAGCTCGGCAGCCACCTGGTCCAGTCGTTCCACGCCGCGGGCATCGATGACGAGCGCCCATTCGGCGGCGGCGAGGTCACGCGCCAGCGCGAGCCCGAGGCCCCGCGACGCGCCGGTGATGAGAGCGACCGGCATGACTGGCTCCTTACGTTCCCGAGATTCTCTTTCCGGAGTATCTCCCGCGCCCGACAATAACGCAAGCAAATACTTTCGTTATTCCTGATTGACAGGATCAGCCATCTCGCGGCGGGTCGCGCGTAACGTGGGCCACCACAGGGGTGGATCCACAAGGATCGAAATCGAGCGGCCGGAGGCAGGAATGAAGAAGTTGGCTGGACTGACACGCGCGCGGCGCCGGCAGTGGGCCGTCGCGACCGTGACGGGCACCCTGCTCGTGATCGCGGGGCTGGTCGGGCTTGCAGTGCCCGCGTTCGCGAATCACGTCGGTGCCATGACCGCGAACTGCAACGAGGTCGTCGTCAGTTTCGTCGACTTCCCCTCGGGCCCCACGCCGGTCCACATCGCGATCCAGGTCGGGTCGGTCGGCTCGACATCTGCCAACGTTTCCGTGAGCGACGCCACGCCGCCGAAGCACGTCAACATCTCGAACCTGACGTCACAGCTGCAGGGGCAGACCGCGAACGTCGTCGTCGACGTGACCTGGTTCCTCGACATCAACCACCACGAGCACGGGTCGTTCCCCGTGACGTGCGGCACCCACCCGACATCCACGACGGCGAGTCCCGCCACGACCGCGCAGACGACGTCCACGTCGACGTCGACGTCGACGTCGACGTCGACCACCGTGCCGGTCACGGTGACGACCGGCGGAGGGCCGGGTTCGACCTCGACCAGTGTGCCGAGCCCGACGGTGAGCGTGTCCGGAGAGACGACGAGCACCAGCATCGCGACGAGTCCGGTCACGGCCTCCCTCCCCTCGGGAACGAGCGCGGTCGAAGCCGCGGGCCAGTCGTTGCCTTTCACCGGGGGCGCGAGCCTGCCGTTGTTGGTGATCGGCTTCGCACTGCTCATCGGCGGCGCGGCGGCGGTCCTTGCTCCGCGGCGTCGTCGCTCCTCGGAGTCATAGACAAGACACGACCATTCGCTACGACGCGATCGTCGTCGGCGGGGGATTAGTCGGTACCACCACGGCCTACGAGCTGGGCCGTGGTGGTGCGCACACCCTGCTCATCGATCGCCATGACAAGGGACGCGCGACGGATGCGGGCGCAGGCATCTTGTCGCCCGAGACTTCGAAACGTGACGACCCGTCGTGGACGGAGCTCGTACGTGCCGCGGGCCGGCACTACGACGACCTGATCCCCCGGTTGCGCGGCGACGCGGGCTGGGCGCGCTGCGGCATCTTGCAGCTCGCGACCCGCGAGAGCGACGTTCCCGCATGGGAGTGGGTTGCGGAACGCGCACGCGGCGCGCGCGAGATCAGTCCGGCCGAAGCGGCAGCGATGGTGCCGGTGCTCGGCAGCGTCGTGCGCGCGTTGCATCATCCGCATGCCGCGCGCGTGGACGGGAGGTTGTTGTGCGCCGCGGTTCGACGCGCTGCCGAGGAATGCGGCGTCGAAGTGCGGGACGCGAGCGTCGAAGACGTGCGCGAGCTCAACGCGCGGGCAATCGTGATCGCGGGCGGCGCATGGACGCCACGCGTCGCCGAACAAATCGGCGTTGCGCTGCCGGTCGCTCCGCTGCGCGGTCAGATCATCCATCTCGACGTGGATCACGACACGGCGACCTGGCCGATCGTGCAGCCGGTGTTCGGCTACTACCTCGTGCCGTGGGCGGACGCCCGGGTTGCCGTCGGCGCGACCGTCGAGGACGCCGGTTACGCCGCCGAGGTCACCGCCGGCGGCGTGCACGAGGTGCTGCGGGAAACCTTGCGCGTCATGCCCGGTCTCGCGAGCGCGCGGCTGCGCGAGGTGCGGGTGGGGTTGCGGCCGATGAGCGCCGACGACATGCCGATCCTCGGCGCGCTGGCGGGTGCGCCGAACGTGTACGTCGCGACCGGCCACGGCGCCAATGGCCTGCTGCTCGGGCCACTCTCGGGAAAGCTCGTCGCCGACGTCGTGTTGGGCCGGGAGCCCGAGCTCGACCTCACGCCGTTCTCCGCGAGCAGGTTCGCCCGTTAGCCCTCCAGCTTCCGCGCGTCAGCGCTCCAGCTTCAACGCACGGTCGGCGATGATGTTCTTCTGCACCTCGGTGGGGCCCGCGCCGATCGTCGTGTAGCGCTGCCACACGTAATTGCGGGCCCACATGCCACCGTCGATCGCGCCGGGCGCTCCCTTGAGCAGCGCTGCTGTAGGGCCGAGGACGTCGAGCGCGAGCTCGGCGAGCCAAAGCGAGATGTAGCCCCACTGCAACTTCGCGAGCGGTACTTCGGGCCAGCCCTTCTCGCCCTTCAGCACCTTCGAGAGGGCCCGTGCGATCAGCAGACGGGTTGCTTCGATCTGGATGTGCAGCTTCGCGACGCGCTCGCGGATCGCCGGATCACGCAACGCATCGGGGTTCTCGGCTTTCGCCGTCTGGAGCAGCGTGCGCAGGTCTTGCGCCATCGAGATCGCCTGACCCGCGCTGCCGACGCGCTCCTGGCCGAGCGCGCCCATCGACACCAACCAGCCGTTGCCCTCGTCGCCGAGCCGGTCGCCGACGGGCAGCTTCGCCTCGGTGAAGAACACCTCGCAGAACAGGGAGTCGCCGGTGATCTCACGGATCGGCCGGATGTCGATGCCCGGCAGCTCCATGTCGACGATGAAGGTCGTGATGCCTTCGTGCTTGCGCCCGCGTGAGATCGCCGTCGGGTCGGTGCGCATGAGGAACAGGCCCCACTTCGCGATCTGTGCGCTGGAGATCCAGATCTTCTGGCCGTTGACGACGTAGTGCGTGCCGCCCTCGCTGAGGATCGCGGTCGTGCGCAGGTTCGCCATGTCCGAACCGGCTTGCGGTTCGGAGAAACCCTGGCACCAGTGCTCGCTTGCGTCGAGGATGCCCGGGAGCCATCGAGCCTTTTGCTCGTCGGTGCCCCACGAGATGATCGACGGCCCGATCTGCACGATGCCGTTGGCGTTGAAGATGCCCGGCGCGCGGTACTTCGCCATCACCTGCGTGTAGATGACTTGCTGGGACGTCGTGGCGGCGCGGCCGCCCCATTCCTCGGGCCACAGGATCGCGGCCCACCGCCCCTCGTTGAGCTTGTTCTGCCAGGCCTTGCGCTTGTCCATGACGCCCATGACCCCACGCGACGCGTCGAGGTCCTCGTTGTCGGACCACAGCTCGATGAAGGCCGGCATCTCCTTGTCGAGAAAGGCCTCGAGCTCTTCCTTGAAGGCAACGTCTTCGGCCGACCAGGCAAAATCCACGCAGCTGACGTTAGCGTCAGGTCGGCGATAACGTCACCACGTGGACTTCACGTTCTCGGCGGATCAGGACGCGCTCCGGGACTCGGTGCGCGCGTTCATGCAGGCCGAGGCGCCGAAGGAGTACGTGCGGCGCATGGCCGAGCACGACGAGGTGGGGATCACTCCCGAGATCTGGCGCAAGGTCGTCGATCTCGGGTGGACCGGCCTGTTGGTGCCGGAGGAGCAGGGCGGACTCGGCCTCGGTGTGATCGATGCCGTCGTCGTCCAGGAAGAGATGGGTCGCGCAGTCTTCCCCGGGCCGTACTTCTCCTCGGCGATCGCCGCGACGCTCGCGGCTCGCGCGCTCGTCGTCGACGAGCTCCTCGAAGGGCTCGCTGCCGGCACGCGTCGGGGCACGGTCGCGATCGACGAGGCCGGGCACGGCGACCCGCTCGAGCGCATCCGCGTACGCGCGAGCGGAAGAGGATCGCGCTACAAGCTCGACGGCGTGAAGCCGATGGTGATGGACGGCAGCAGCGCCGATTGGGTGCTCGTGCCCGCGCGTACGCGCGATGGCCTCCAGACGTTTCTGGTCGAGCAGCCGGGCCAGTATGCGCAGGTCGCGCCTGCCCTCGACATCACCCGGAAGTTCGCGCGTCTCGAGTTCGACGGCACGCGCGCCACGCTCGTGGGTCCGCCCGGCGACCACGCCGAGATTTGGCGACGCATCGCGGACGACGCTGCGGTACTGCTCGCCGCGGAGCTGATCGGCGTCAGCGAAGCGGCCGATGCGCTGGCACTCGACTACGCGCAGGCACGTGAGGTGTTCGGCAGGCCGCTCTCGAAGTTCCAAGTGACGCGGCACAAGGCGGTCGACATGCTGCGGGAGATCGAGATCGCTCGGGTGGCGGTGCACTACGCAGCATGGGCGTCAGACGTGGACGCGCCCGACCGCGAGATCTCGGCCGCGATGGCCAAGGCGCAATCCGCGAGCGCCGCCAACTACGTGACCGCCGAGTGCATCCAGATCCACGGGGGTGTCGGCTACACCTGGGAGAACGACGCGCACGTGTTCTTGCGCCGTGCCAAGGTCGACGACCTCCTGCTCGGCGCCCAGACATGGCAACGCGAACGTGTCGCCGACGAGTACTTCGCAACGCTCTGACACGCAGGGTCCCCAACACAGGGAGAGGAAGCGGCGATGAAAGCTGCCGTCTATTACGAGACCGGTTCGCCCGACGTGCTCCGCTACGAGGACGTCCCCGACCCGGTGTGCGGTGCCGGCATGGTGTTGATCGGCGTCGAGGCGATCAGCATCGAGGGGGGTGACACGCTCAATCGGTTCGGTGGAGAGATGGCGACCACGCCGCACGTCGTCGGGTACCAGTGCGCGGGCACGATCCGCGAAGTGGGCGAGGGCGTCACCGACCGGCAGGTCGGCCAGCGGGTCGTCGCCACCATGCTGTGGGGGTCGCACGCCGAGATCGTCGCGGTGCCGTCGGTCATCACGTGGCCGATCCCGGACGGCGGCGACGTCGTCAAATGCGCGTGCGTGCCGGTGGCGTTCGGGACTGCCGACGATTGCCTGTTCGAGTTCGGTCACCTCGCTGCCGGGGAGACGGTGCTGATTCAAGCCGGCGCGGGCGGTGTCGGGATCGCCGCCATTCAGCTCGCCAAGCGCGCCGGCGCGGCCGTGCTCGCGACGGCGTCGAGCGAGGAGCGGTTGCAGCCCCTGTACGAGCTCGGCATGGATCAAGGCGTCGACTACTCGCAATCGGGTTGGGTCGACCGGGTGCGCGAGCTCACCGGCGGCAGAGGTGTCGACCTCGTCGTCGACTCCGTAGGCGGCAAGGTCCTGGAGGGAAGCGTGCAGTGCCTGGCGTATCGCGGGAGATGCATCACCGTCGGGGGTGCCGGCCGTGACGAGCAGCCGCTCGACGTGCGTGCGCTCGGCATGGGCAATCAGTCGATCACCGGGGTGTTCCTCGGTGCCGAGATCCTCAACCCTCGCGCGCACGACATGATCCAACGTCACGTCGACGACGTCGCGGCCGGGCGTCTGCGCGTGGTGGTCGACCGCACCTTCCCGCTCGCGGACGCGGCGGCGGCCCACGCGTACATCGAGAGCCGTCAGGCGGTCGGGCGGGTGGTGCTCATTCCCTGAGCACGCAGACAGATGTCGTGCACGGCGAACACGTGCGCCTGCGCGACCGGCATCGCCCCACTGAGGAACGTGTCAGGCCAGGTCACCGGTTCTCCTGCGCAATGCATCGTCTCGACCCGCTCGGCATCGACGAGCGTGATCGTGTCGTCGACCGGCCGTGCTTCGAGTGTGCCTTCGGTGCCCGTCACCGCGAATCGCGTGTCACCCCACGCGCCGAGCCCCTTGGGCGTGAAGTAGTCGACGCGCGCGTAGCCGGTGCGGCCGTCGGGCGCCCGGAGGAGCATCTCTCCGAGCACCTGCAACCCGGGATGGTTCGCGTGCCCACTGACGGTCGCCGCGAGCACTTCCGCATCGTCGCCGCCCGTGAACGTGAGGAACTGGTCGACCTGGTGCGCGCCGATGTCGACGAGGATGCCGCCGTAGAAGGCAGGATCGAAGAACCACGCCGGCCGGTGTTTCAGGTTCAGCGTGTGGGGGCCGAGGCCGACCGTGTGCACGATCTCGCCGATCCTTCCCTCTCGCACGACCCGCTCGGCGCGCAACATCGCCGGCGTGCCGAGACGTTCGCCGAAGACCACGAGATACCGGCGACCGGTCTCGCGTTGCACGTCGCGAACGGCTGAGAGCTGTGCCGGCGTGGTGACGCCGGGTTTGTCGGCGACGACGTCCTTGCCGGCGCGCATGGCGTCGATTGCGATCTGCGCACGCTCGCTCGGGATGGCGGCGGTCACGACGATATCCACATCGTCTCCGAAGGGATCGTCCGCGCGCGCGTCCGGATATTGCGACGCGAGCCACGGGCCGATGCCTTCGTCTGTCGGCACCAAGGCGACGAGGCGCGCACCGGCGCCGACGAGTCGCTGCGTCAACTCGACGACATGCGCGTGATCGGTACCGACGATCGACAGAGTGGTCACGAAGGAGGATTCTTGCAGGATGCGCGGCGTGCGTGGGCTGCTCGAACCCGGTGCTCAGGCGGGGCGGCGGGTATTGAGCTCGCGCGCGTTGTCGCGCATGATGCGCTGCTGGACGGCATCGTCGAACTGCTTCACCTCGACCGCGTAGTCGAGGGGTTTCGGCATACCTTCGATGTGCGGCCAGTCGGAACCGAAGATCACTCGGTCGTGACCCATCAGCGCGACGACTTCGTCGACGTCGTCTTCCCAGAACGGGTTCATCCAGACGTTGCGCTTGAATAATTCGACCGGGTCCTCGCTGAAGTAGCCGGGCATCTTGCGCTCCGTCGAACGAAGCTTCTTGCACAGGTCGCCGAGGAATTCCGAGCCGTTCTCGACGGACGCGACGCGCACGTTCGGGAACCGCTCGAACAGCTTGTCGAAGACGAGCGTGATCAAGAAGTCGTACGCGGCCCGCTCGATGTGGAACGCCTTCACCGACGGCGCCCAGCGCCCGTTGCCACTGAAGCCGGCAGCGAAGCCGTCTCCCGCGTAGCCGTTGCTCGAGTATCCGCTGTCGCCGGCGTGCGCGACGACCGTGATCCCCGCCTCGTTCACCCGCGCCCAGAACGGATCGTTGCGAGGGTCGCTCGCGGGCACCTGACCGTCACGCGTGTGCGGCGCTGCCGGACGCATGACGACCGTGCGCGCGCCCTTCTCGAGCGCCCACTCCAACTCGGCGATTGCCCAGTCGAGGTCGGCGAGCGTGACGTACGGCGACGCGAAGATGCGTCCCTGGTAGTCGAGTCCCCAGTCGTCGTCGAGCCAGCGATTGAACGCGCTGAACACAGTCGTGACCGCTTCGATGTCGTGCTTGAGCAGCTCCTCGTAGAGGACGCCGAGGGTTGGGAACAGCCAGACGGCTTCGAGGCCGTGCTCGTCGAGGGTGGCGATGCGAGCGTCCCGGTCGCGGTACGCGGACGGGATCGGCTCGCGCTCGCGCAAGAACTCGTACGGCTGCAGATTGCTCGGGTTGCCGCGGAAGTAGTCGTGCATCGCGCCGGCCTTGGCGACCGGGTCGAACGTGGGATTCACGACGGCGTGGCTGACGACGCCGCCGACGACGTGGTACTTGCGGCCGTTGATCTCGCACCACTGCACGCAGCGCTGCTGCATCTTCGGGTCGACGTGCCGGGTGAACGCGTCGAGCGCCTCGTAGTAGTGGTTGTCGGCGTCGAAGGCGGGATAATCGAGGGCGGTCACCGCGAAATCCTACCGACGTTCATTTTCGGGTCGACTCCACGCTCCGCTCCCCTCCGGTCGCTGCGCTGTCGTCTCCCGTCGGGACGTAGCATCGACGGCCGTGCATGACGTCGTGGATCTCGACTGGTCGTTCGTGGATACCGGTCGCACGCAGATTCGCGAAACGGGCGCGTGTGAGATACCGGGCTTCGTACGCGCCGGCGCGCTCGCGACGTTCATCGACGACGCCCGCCGCCTGGCGCCGCAGGCGCACCAAAGTGGTGGCCTGGGCACCGTCTACCTCGGCTTCCCCGACGAATCGTTTCCTCCGGATCACCCTCGCCAGTGGCTCGGCAACTACGGCGTCGGGGCGGTGGCGTACGACCTGTTCCCTGCCGACTCGCCGATCCGCCGGCTGTACGAGTGGGGCGAGTTGTTGCGCTTCGTCGCCGCAATTCTCGATCTCGAGGTCATCTATCCGTATGCGGATCCGCTCGGGGCCCTGAATCTCGCGGTGATGACAGAAGGTGACGAGTTGCAGTGGCATTTCGACCAGACCGACTTCGTCGTGTCGCTCGCGTTGCAGGACGGCGACGAGGGCGGCGACTTCGAGGTCGCACCGATGATCCGCTCCGCCGGGGACGAGCGGTACGACGAGGTCGCGCGTGTGCTCGCCGGCGACCGCGCGGAAGTGGTGACGCGGCCCATGACGCCGGGCACGCTGCTCGTGTTCGCGGGACGCAATTCTCTGCACCGGGTGTCGCCGATCCGCGGTACCACGCCCCGCCTCGTGGGCCTTTTCGGCTACGACACGAAGCCGGGCACGATGAGCAGCGAGCTCCTGAAGGAAGTCCGCTACGGGCGGGTGGCCTGAAGGTGGAGCTGGGCGAGGGATTCGCGGGTGAGGGGCCGAATGCGGCGCACGTCAACACCATGCTCGGCGCGAAGAACGGTCCGGTGGGTGCGGCGTGGGCGACCTCGCTCGCGACCCCGACGGCCGGGCACACACCGTTCGTCGTCGTCGTGAAGCCGAATGTGGCGGTCAAGCCGATGACGCTCTTCGTCAACAAGGCCACCGTCGATCCGGCCAACGATGCGCACGCGCACCTCACGTGGGGCGCCGCCCAAGCCGGAGTCGCGGCGGGCGTGACGGACGCACTTCGCAAGGGTGTCGTCCGCGCCGAAGAGGTCGACGACCTCGTTCTCGTCGTCGCCGTGTGGGTGAACCCAGAGGCCGACGACGAGGACCTCGTGTACGCGAACAACGCGGAAGCCGTCCTCGCCGCGCTCACCGCCGGACGCGACGACCTGCCGTCGGTCGGCATCGTGCTCGACGCGGGCGCGCCGCAGAACCCATACTTTCGGCGATGAGCGGGGCGATGGCATGACGCCCGAGCAAGCGGCGCACGACGCGCGCGGCGCCATCGTGTCGTTGCCGAGCCGATTCATGATGGATCCCGCGACGCATGCGCGTGGCGCCGAGCTCGGCTTCGAGGGGTTCGACTTCTACGCGGCGGGTCGCGGTGGCGCGCTCGGCGACGTGCCCGCAGACGTGGTGGTGTCGGCGTTCGTGTTCTTCCCGGCGGCGACGGTGCATGCTGCCTGGGAACGATCCGCCACCGTCATGTCCCGCAGGCAAGCAGCGCAAGAGTGGGCAGCGTGCGCGCACACCTGGGCGCGAGCTCACCTCGGGGACGCGACCGATTGGGCGCGGCTCTCCGATCTCCTCGGACGGGTCGTCTCGACCGCGGATGTCGCCGGTGCGCCGCTGTTCGCCGCGTGGCGGACGCTCGCCGAACCCCCACGCGCCGATGTGAAGGCGCTCACGATCCACCGGCTGAACGCAGTGCGCGAGCTGCGGGGCGCCCTGCACGGCGCGGCCGTGCTCACGGTGGGCCTCACGCCTCTCGAAGCGGCGTCGGTATGCGCCCCGCAGATGATCCCGATCATGGGGTGGACCGACGCCCCCGAGGATCCCGAACCGTTGCGCGATCGGTGGCAGCTCGCCGAGGCGCGTACCGACCGGATGCTCGGCCGACACTTCTCGGTGCTCGACGACACCGAGCGCAAGGAGCTCGTCGAGGCGCTCGGGAACGCCGAATGACCGGCGATGAGCTCATCCTCGTCTCGGTCGACGATCACATCTGCGAGCCCGCAGACATGTTCGATGCCCACGTCCCGCAGAAATATCGCGACCGGGCACCGCGTGTCGTCGAGGAAGCCAACGGTTCGCAACAGTGGTACTACGGCGACATCCGCGGACGAAACCTCGGGCTGAACGCGGTCGCCGGCAAACCGCCGGAGATGTTCAACGTCGACCCTCTGCGCTACGAGCACATGCGTCCCGGTTGCTACGAAGTCGACGCGCGGGTCCTCGACATGTCGGCCGGCGGTCAGCTCGCGGGGCTCAACTTCCCGAACTGGACGGGTTTCTCGGGGCAGGTGCTCAACCAGGGTCCCGATCGCGATGTGAACGTCGCCATGATCAGGGCCTACAACGACTGGCACGTCGATGAGTGGTGCGGCGCGTATCCCGAGCGCTTCATCCCGTGCGGGATGCTCCCGCTGTTCGACGTCGACGAGGCGGCGCGGGAAGTCCGGCGACTCGCCGGCAAGGGATGCCATGCCGTGACGTTCTCCGAGAACCCCGCGGGACTCGGGATGCCGAGCATCCACACCGACGCCTGGGATGCATTGTTCGCGGCGTGTGCCGAGACGGGCACGGTCCTGTGCTGCCACGTCGGCTCCTCCTCGAAGAGCGTTTCCACGTCGCCCGACGCGCCCGCACCCGTGCCGATGAACCTTTCGAGCGTGATGGCGATCTACACCCTCGGCGACCTCCTCTGGGCGCCGTTCTGGCATCGATTCCCCACGCTGCGCTTCGCACTCACCGAGGGCGACATCGGATGGATTCCGTATTTCCTCTGGCGCGCCGAGCACACCCTCGACCGGCACAACGGGTGGATGCGCCACGATCCGCCGCAAGGGTTGTCACCGACCGAGCTCTTCCACGAACGAATTCTTTGCTGTTTCATCGCGGATCGCATAGGTGTGAAGCTGCTCGACGAGTTCAATGTCGACAATGTGTGCTGGGAGAGCGACTATCCGCACTCCGACAGCTCTTGGCCGAACGCTCCCGAGCGTCTCGCCGAGCTGTTCGACGGCTTGGCCGACGACGTCGTCGCGCGGATCACCCACCGCAACGCCATGCACCACTTCCGGTTCGACCCCTTCGCGCGGCGTGCGCCCGAGCGTTGCACGGCCGGAGCGCTCCGACGCGAGGCGAGCGACGTCGACACCGTGACGCGAGCGGGCCGGCCGGCCGATGAACGAGATCTGGCGAGCTGGCAACGCCTCACCCGTCGGTGACCGCCGTTCGCCCGCCCGCGCGGACGACCTACACTCGCGTCATGCCTGGTGGACCCGAATGGATCGTCATTCTTCTGGTCGTTCTCGTCATCTTCGGTGGTTCGCAGCTGCCGAAGCTCGCTCGTGGTCTCGGCTCGGCGCAGCGCGAGTTCAAGAAGGGCCTCGAAGAGGGCGCCGACGAAGACGGCAAGGGCTCCGAGAAGTCCAAGAAGCCTGAGTAACGCGAAGTCGCGCGTCAGCCCGCGAAGCGCCGACGGACGTCGATGCTCTCGCGTTGCGCCGTGACGTCGTGCGCATCGTCCAGCGAACGCACCTCTGACGCGACGAGTTCGGAGACCGCCGAAAAGGCGAACGCCTCGGCGACCGGCGCCCACGTCCGCGGAATTGCACGACGGGCGGCGACGACTCCGCAGGCCACCCAGAAGCCGATGCACCACGGGCATTCGGAGAGCTCGACGAGCTTCCGGTGACCGCCTCGGCGCAGGCGGTCCACGATTGCACCCCGTTGGCGGTCGACGATGCCGTCACTCACGAGCAGCCGCGTGACGCGATACGCCGCGAGTGCGTCGAGGACGAGGTCGGCGGTCGGATTCGTTTGGCGCGCCATGAGCGTGCGGCGTACCCCGAAACTTCGAGTGCTACTCCGAGGGGCGCGACCGCTGCGCCCTCCACTCCGCCGGGGGCGGATCCGGTCGTCGGGCGCCCGCACCGAAGAGCCGAGGCACCTCCTGCGCATAGTCGGGGGCGGTGAAGCCGGCATCGTGGCGTCGCAACGACTGTGCGACCTCCCACGACGAGACGCGTTCGAGGATCCCGCCCCTCACCTGAAACGTCTGGCCCGAGATCCACGCCGCATCGGGTGACGCGAGGTACGCGCCAAATTCGGCGACGTGCACGGGATCGCGTGGATCGAACGCGACGCCCTCGGCACGGGCGTCGTCTTCCTGGCGCGCCATTCGCCACCCGATCTGCGCGAGCCGCGTGTTCGCGCCCGGCATGATCGTGTTCGCCGTGACGCCATACGGCGCCATCTCGGTCGCGACCGCTTCGGTGAACGCTTGCACTCCCGCTTTCGCGGCAACGTAGTTCGACTGACCGGCGCCGCCGTAGATCAAGAGGCCGGTCGCGGTGTTGATCAGCCGTCCGTATGTCGACCCGTGCTGCTTGGCCTGCGCGCGCCAGTAGCGGCACGCCGGCCGCGAGATCACGAACGTCCCGCGCAGGTGGACGCGTATCACGTCGTCCCACTCGTCGTCGCCGAGGTTGAACGCCATGCGCGGACGACCGAACCCGGCGTTGTTGACGACGATGTCGAGCCGGCCCCATGTATCGAGCGCGCGTTGTACGACCGCGTCGCCGACCGCCGCGTCGCCGACATCGCCCCGGTGCGCGAGTGCCTCGCCGCCGGTTCTGGTGATCTCGTGCACGACATCGCGCGCCGGGTCTTCGTCGGTCACGCCGCCCTCGGTCGTCACGCCGGCGTCGTTCACCACGACGCGCGCGCCGTACGCCGCGAACCGCAACGCGTACGCCCGCCCGATACCGCGGCCGGCTCCAGTGACGATCGCGACGCGTTCGCGGAGATCGATCACCGCGCCTGCTCCACCGTCAGTCCGACCTCCTGGCCGAAGGAGAGCTCGAGGTTGTGCCCGTCGGGATCGACGATGTAGCCCCAGTAGCCGACGGGCGGGCCCGAGTCGATCGGACCGAACACGGCGTAGCCCGCGGCCTTGGCATCGGCGCAGCGCCGGTCGACCTCCGCCCGGGCGTCGACGCCGAGGCCGAGATGGCCGTACACGCCACCGAGTCGTTGGTCGACGGTGTCCACCTCGATCAGGACGACCACGAACGGCCTGGTGAGGTCGCTGATCCAGGCGACCGAGTTGCCGCCACCTGGATCGGTACGGCGGTGGACGACCTTCATCGACGCGTAGCGCTCGTAGAACGCGACGCTCGCGCCGAGATCCGTGACGGCCAGCGCCACGTGCGTGAGCCCGTGATCGGTGGTCACAACATGGCTCCCTCGCTGCGCCATCCTGGCTCCGCCATCTCTGGCTGGTCGCGCTGATGGTACGCGCCGCCGCCGCGCCGGGTCTGCGGCCTGCGCCCTCCGCTCTCGGGCCCGTCGCCCACTGCGTTCGCGATCGCGAGCGATCGCAAGAACCGGTCGTCGGTCGCTCCTCCCCTACACTCATCTCTCCCTTATGCAGAGCACGGTCGAGCCCGTCCAGGGCGAAGAAGACCCCGAGGACGCGAGCACCAGCACGCCGAGCCTGGTGAGCAAGGTCAAGCTGCACGTCTCGGTGCCCGCGGACGAGTTCGACAAAGCGGTCGACGCCGCGTTCCGCAAGCTCGCGGGCCAGGTTCGCATCCCCGGCTTCCGGCCGGGGAAGGCGCCCCGCAAGCTGTTGGAGGCGCGACTCGGCAGCGACATCGCGCGCGGGCAGGCGCTCGAGGACGCGTTGCCGCAGTACTACGTCGACGCGGTTGCCGAGCACGACGTCGACGTGATCGCGCCCCCCGAGATCAAGCTCACCGCCGGCCAGGAGGACGGTGACGTCGAGTTCGACGCGGTCGTCGAGGTCCGTCCGCAGGTTCGCCTGTTGGGCTACGACGAATTGCGCGTCGAGCTGCCGAACACGGCCATCGGCGACGAAGACGTCGACAAGCAGATCGACACGTTGCGCGAACGGTTCGCGGATCTCGCCGACTCCGACTATCCCTTGATCGACGACTCGTACGCGACGATCGACATCACCGGTGAGTCCGACGGCGAGCCGGTTGAGGGGCTCACCGCGAACGACTTCTTGTACCGCGTCGGTTCGGGAATGGTGGTTCCCGAGCTCGACGAGCAGTTGCGCGGGACCAAGCCCGGGGCGATCCTCGAGTTCACGGCCAAGTTGCCGGAGCGGTTCGGCGACGAGGCCGGCAAGGAGGTCACGTTCCGCGTGGTCGTCAAGGAAGCGAAGCGGAAGGTGCTGCCGGAGCTGACCGACGAGTGGGCGCAGGAAGCGAGCGAGTTCACCACCGTCGACGAGCTACGCGCGGACATTCGCAAGCGCCTCGAACTGGTACAGAAGATGCAGGTGCAGATGGCTGCGCGCGACAGAGTGCTCGAGGCCGCTGCCGATCTCGTGCCCGTCGAACCGCCGTCCACGCTGGTGGACAGCGAGACCCGCAGGCGGGTCGAGGACCTCGCACATCGCCTCTCGCATCAGGGCGCGACCCTGGAGCAGTACCTTGAGGCGACCGGCCACGAGCCGCAGGCGTTCGTCGACGAGATCCGTGTGGGCGCCGCTCGCGCGGTGCTCGCCGACCTGGCGCTACGAGCCGTCGTCGCGCAGGAACAGATCACCGCGACCGAGGACGAGGTCGACGAGGAGATCGCGCGCCTTGCCGAGCGCACGAAAGAAAAGCCCGAACGGATCCGGCGCGAGCTTGAACGGGGTCACGCGCTGGACACGGTACGCTCGGATGTGGCGCGGGGGAAAGCGCTCGAGTTCCTCGTCGATCACGCGACACTGGTCGACCAGGACGGAAATGCAATCGACATGACCGTTGACACGAGTGTGCAAGAGGACACGAGTGCCGACGGAAGTACTCCCGCAGAACACGAGCAACAGGAATCCGAGGACTGAACATGCGCTCGAACATTCGTGGTGAATACGTCCCCATGCCGCGGTTCATCCAGGACACGCCGCGCGGCCGTATGGAGTGGGATCCCTATTCGCGCCTGGCGAACGACCGCATCATCTTTCTGGGAACGCCCGTCGACGACACCGTCGCCAACTTGTTGATCGCGCAGCTGTTGATCCTCGAGTCGGAAGATCCCGACAAGGACATCATCATGTACGTCAACTCTCCGGGTGGCGAGATCACCGGCCTCTTTGCGATCTACGACACGATGCAGTACATCAAGCCCGACGTGCAGACGTGCTGTATCGGTCAGGCCGCATCGGCGGCAGCAGTGCTCCTCGCGTCCGGTGCGCCGGGCAAGCGGTTCATCCTTCCGCATGCCCGGGTGCTCATCCACCAGCCCCACGGCGGCGCGTCCGGGCAGGCCGTCGACATCGAGATCCAGGCCAAGGAGATCGTGCGGATGCGCGAGCTGCTGGACGAGATCCTGGCATTCCACACCGGGCAGGCCCTGGACCGTGTCCGCAAGGACACTGACCGAGACTTCATCATGAGCGGGAACGAGGCCAAGGAATACGGCATCGTCGACGAGATCCTCACCAATCGAGAGCTCGCCGCGGTACCGTCGGCCGAAGGCACGAGTTAACTCGACCCAGTTCAACCCAGGGGAGAAGGGGGCCTTCCGGTGGCGAAGTTCGGTGACGGCGGAGACCTGCTCAAGTGCTCTTTTTGTGGGAAGAGTCAGAAGCAGGTCAAGAAGCTCATCGCCGGTCCCGGCGTGTACATCTGCGACGAGTGCATCGATCTCTGCAACGAGATCATCGAGGAGGAGCTCTCGCAGAGCACCGAGGTCCGTTTCGACGACCTGCCCAAGCCCCGCGAGATCTACGAATACCTGAACGACTACATCATCGGGCAGGAGCAGGCCAAGAAGATCCTGTCGGTGGCGGTCTACAACCACTACAAGCGCGTGCAGGTCGGCGCGTACGGCGACCCCGACGTCGAGCTCCAGAAGTCCAACATCATGCTGGTCGGCCCGACCGGCTGCGGCAAGACGCTGCTCGCGCAAACGCTCGCACGCATGTTGAAAGTGCCGTTCGCGATCGCTGACGCCACCGCGCTGACCGAGGCGGGATACGTCGGCGAGGACGTCGAGAACATCCTGTTGAAGCTGATCCAGGCGGCCGACTACGACGTCAAGAAAGCCGAGACGGGCATCATCTACATCGATGAGATCGACAAGATCGCCCGCAAGGCCGAGAACCCGTCGATCACCCGTGACGTGTCGGGCGAGGGCGTGCAGCAGGCGCTGTTGAAGATCCTCGAAGGAACCACCGCGTCGGTGCCGCCGCAGGGCGGACGCAAGCACCCGCACCAAGAGTTCATCCAGATCGACACCACGAACATCTTGTTCATCTGTGGTGGCGCATTCGCCGGCCTCGACAAGATCATCGAGGCGCGCGTCGGCAACCGTGGGATCGGTTTCGGTGCCGACATCCGGCGGGCCAACGACCAGGTCGAGACCGGACGCTTCCTCGCGGACGTGCTGCCCGAAGACCTGCTGAAGTTCGGGTTGATCCCGGAGTTCGTCGGCCGGCTTCCTGTCGTCGGTGTGGTGCACCACCTCGACAAGGACGCGCTCATGCGCATCCTCGTGGAGCCGAAGAACGCGCTGGTCAAGCAGTACCAGAAGTTCTTCCACTTCGACGACGTCGACTTGGTGTTCAGCGACGAGGCCCTGGTCTCGATCGCGGACGAGGCGCTGAAGCGGGCGACGGGTGCCCGCGGGCTCCGCGCGATCCTCGAAGAGGTGCTGCTCGAGGTGATGTACGACCTGCCGAGCCGCACCGACGTCGTGAAGTGCATCGTCGACCAGGACGTCGTGCTCCGGAACGTCACGCCGACGCTGATCACCGAAGACGAGTCGAGGCGTTCTGCCTGAACGAGGCTGCCTGAGCGAGGCCGCCTGAACGAGGCCGCTCAGACGAGGCGGGCTGCGTAGCGTCCGTCCTCTTCGCGGACGTCGAGCGGCAGCCCGAAGGCGTCGGTCAGCACGTCGCTCGTCACCGTCTCCCGGATCGGGCCGGAGGCGAGCACGCGCCCGTCCTTCAACACCAAGGCATGCGTGAAGCCGGGTGGCACCTCTTCGAGATGGTGCGTGACGAGCACCAGCGGCGGACGGCCCAGGTCGCGCGCCCAAGACGCGAGGTCCTCGACGAGCTCTTCGCGACCGCCGACATCGAGTCCCGCAGTCGGCTCGTCGAGCAACACGATGCCAGGCTCGTTCATCAGCGTGCGCGCGAGCAGGACGCGTTGGCGCTCACCTGCGGACAGCGTCGGGAACGCATGCATCGCGAGCTCGTCACAACGCCAGTCGCGGAGGAGCGCGTGCGCGCGGTCGTGGTCGTCTTCGCCGTAGCGGTGCCACCAGGGCGCGAGCGCGGCGTACCGGGCGGTCATGACGACTTCCAGCGCGGTCATCGACGGTTCGAGCCGGGCCGCCAGCGCCGGTGACGAGAACGCGATGCGCTCGCGGAGGGTGCGCACGTCCGTACGACCGAGTCGCCGGCCGAGCACGTCGACGGTCCCCGACGAGGGATGCTGGTACAGCGCCGCGACCCGCAGCAGTGATGTCTTGCCGGCGCCGTTCGCGCCCAACACGACCCAGCGTTCGGCACCACGCACGTTCCAGTTGACGGCGTCGAGGATGCGTGTACCGTCGATCACGAGCGTGACGTCGGTGCACCGCAACGCTTCGCTCGCGCCCGCTGCCTCCGCACGGTGAGGATGGCTCCCTCGCTGCGCCATCCCTGGCTCCGCTGCGTCCGCACTCATGACGGGCGCAGGCTACGCGCTCGTCAGCAACTTGCGCCGCCGTCATTGGCGGCCGCAATCGGGTTGAGGGACGGCACGGGATGTGCATTAAGCGGGATGCCGAACGGTGTCGCGAACTCCTCCACCACGACGAGGATGCCGTTGATGCACGCGGCGCCGACGCCGACCATGCGTGCTTCGGGCAGCAGGATGTTCGAGCGGTGCTCGTCGGAGCGCATCAGTGTGTTGTGCGCGGTTCCGGCATCCATCGCGCCGCTGCCGCCGCCTCCGAACAGATTCTCACCCACCTCGGCAAAGCGGCCTGCCGACAACTGGAGCAGCTTCGAGAGATCCTGGTGCATGAACTGACGCGTCAACGCCAGGTAGCTCGCCCACGCGCTTGCGGCCGACTGCAGGACGGGGTCGGACGACACCGTGGGGAGGCCGCGCGCCGCGCGTTCGATGTTGATGCGCTTGACGAGCTCGGCGGAGATCGCGCTCGCGCCTGCCCGCGGCATCAGGTTCGGATCCATGCGCATGCCGGTCGGCGACGCCGCGCTCACGCCACCCCATTGCGACGCAATCCAATAGCCGTCGTTCTGCGGCGACGCGACCATGGTCACCGCGGCCTGACCCGCCATCGCTCGGGCCGCGGAGCCGTAGAAGCGCGCGCTGCCGTACGTGAAGATGCCGCCGTCCCTGGCAACGAGCCAGTATCCGCTTCTGGAAGCGGTGGCGGCCATGCCGACGATCGGCTGCACGAGGCGGCGATTGCCCGCGGAGCCGTAGAAGTGCGCATTGCCGAATGCGAAGATCCCGCCGTCGGACGCGACCATCCAGTATCCGCTCCGGGAAGCTGCCATGGCGACGATCGGCCGGTGGAGATGCATGCCGCCGGTGGAGCCGTGGAAGCGCGCGTCGCCGAACGCGAAGATCCCGCCGTCGGACGCCACGAGCCAATACCCGTGTCCCGTTGGTGTCGCGGCCATGCCCACGATCGGCTGGTTGAGTCGCATGCCGCCGGTGGAGCCGTGGAAGCGCGCGTCGCCGAACGCGAAGATCCCGCCGTCCGATGCGACCAACCAATATCCGCGGCCAGTCCGCGTCGGCGTCATCGCGACGATCGGCTGGTTGAGTCGCATGCCGCCGGTGGAGCCGTGGAAGCGCGCGTCGCCGAACGCGAAGATCCCGCCGTCCGACGCGACGAGCCAGTAACCCTTCGCGGTCGGCGTGGCAGCCATGCCCACGATCGGACGGTGGAGGGACAAGCGAGCCGCCGACCCGAGGTACCCCGCCGCGGCCGCCGGCTGCGCCACGACGGCTTCCTGCGCGACCGCGACGACGCTCGCGAGGCCGGTCGCGGCCAAGGCGACCGCGACGAGTGAAGCGATCCCGCGTCCCAGCGAACGTGCGGCATCCCTGCCTCGCGCGAGCATTCCGTTGCCTCCGGCCCCATCGGGTCGCAATTCCCAGTGCTACCCAGTTGGGGCAGTATGAGGGAAAAGACCGATCTGCGCAATCCGCCGGGGGCGGATCCCCGGAGTGGCGGGAATTGGCGCTTCTACAATGCCCGGATGCCCCCGATCCCCGACCGCCCGTCGCTCGAGGGGCTGGACGAGCGCTGGTCGGCGGTGTGGGACGCCGACGAGACCTTCCGCTTCGACCGCTCGCGGACCCGGGCCGAGATCTTCTCGATAGACACCCCACCGCCAACAGTGAGCGGCTCCCTCCACGTGGGTCACGTGCTCTCCTACACCCACACCGACACGGTGGCCCGCTTCCAGCGGATGCGCGGTCGCGAGGTCTTCTATCCGATGGGCTGGGACGACAACGGCCTGCCGACCGAGCGCCGGGTGCAGAACTATTACGGCGTCCGGTGCGATCCGCACCTTCAGTTCGACCCCGACTTCGTTGCGCCCGACAAGCCCGGAAAAGAGGTCGTCCCGATCTCGCGACCCAACTTCTTGGAGTTGTGTGCGCGTCTCGTCGCCGAGGACGAAAAGGCGTTCGAGAAGCTGTGGCGACGGCTCGGCTTGTCGGTCGACTGGTCGATGACGTACACGACGATCGGCCGCGAGGCGCAACGCACGAGCCAGCTCGCGTTCTTGAAGAACCTCGCACGGGGCGAGGCCTACCAAGCGGACGCGCCGACGCTTTGGGACGTCGACTTTCGCACGGCGGTCGCGCAGGCAGAGCTCGAAGATCGCGAGACGGCCGGCGCGTACCACGCGCTGCGGTTCCACAAGGCCGACGGTTCGGGCGACCTCCTGATCGAGACGACGCGCCCGGAGCTGCTCGCCGCGTGCGTCGCAGTCGTCGCGCACCCTGACGACGACCGGTACCAAGCATTGTTCGACACGGAGGTCACGACGCCGCTGTACGGCGCGCGCGTGCCGGTTGTTGCGCACCGGCTGGCTGATCCCGAGAAGGGCACCGGCATCGCGATGATCTGTACGTTCGGCGACACCACGGACGTCACGTGGTGGCGCGAGCTACAGCTGCCGACGCGCGCCATCGTCGGCGCCGACGGACGTCTCAAGAGTGACGCGCCGGAGACGCTGTCCGCGGCCGGCGCCGAGGCGTACGCGGAGATCGCCGGCAAGACCGTCAAGCAGGCGCAGAAGGTCGTGGTGGAGCAACTGCGCACGTCCGGAGAGCTCGACGGCGACCCGCGCCCGATCACGCATCCGGTGAAGTTCTACGAGCGCGGTGATCGTCCGCTCGAGATCGTGACGTCCCGGCAGTGGTACATCCGTAACGGCGGCCGCGACCCCGAGCTCCGTGCTGCGCTGCTCGCTCGTGGCCGCGAGGTGAACTGGATTCCGGCGTACATGCGCGCGCGGTACGAGTCGTGGATCGAAGGGCTCACCGGCGACTGGCTGATCAGCCGCCAGCGATTCTTCGGCGTGCCGTTCCCGGTGTGGTATCGAATCGACGCCGACGGCAACGTCTTGCGTGACGAGCCGCTCCTGGCTCCCGAAGACGCGTTGCCGGTCGACCCCTCGACCGACGCGCCGCCCGGCTACACCGAGGACCGGCGCGATCGGGCGAACGGCTTCACCGCCGACCCCGACGTGATGGACACATGGGCGACATCGTCGGTCACGCCCGAGATCGCGACAGGTTGGGCATCCGACCCCGACCTCTTCGCGCGCACGTTCCCGATGGACCTCCGGCCGCAGGCCTACGACATCATCCGCACCTGGCTGTTCTCGACGATCGTGCGCTCCCACTTCGAGTTCGACACCGTGCCGTGGGCGCACGCGGCGATCTCGGGATTCGTGCTCGACCCCGATCGCAAGAAGATGTCGAAGAGCAAAGGCAACGTCGTCGTGCCGATGGAGTGGCTGGAGAAGTACGGCGCCGATGCCGTGCGCTACTGGGCCGCCAACGGGCGTCCGGGCACCGATACGGCGTTCGACGAGGGCCAGATCAAGATTGGTCGCAAGCTCGCGATCAAGATCCTGAACGTGTCGAGGTTCGTGCTCACCGTGTCGGAAGGAGCGGGCGAGGACCGGTCGGTGGTCACGCACGCGCTCGACCGTTCGATGCTCGCCGAGCTCGCCGCACTCGTCGACGACACCACGGCCGCACTCGACCAGTTCGACTACGCGCGCGCCATCGAGCGGACGGAGCGGTTCTTCTGGTCCTTCTGCGACGACTACGTCGAGCTCGTGAAGGGCCGAGCGTACGGAGTTGCCGGAGACGAGGCCGCACGCTCGGCGCAAGCCGCGCTCCGTATCGCGCTGTCGCACCTCCTACGGCTGTTCGCGCCGTTCCTCGTGTACGTCACCGAGGAGGCCTGGTCGTGGTGGCGGGAAGGCTCCATACACCGAGTCTCGTGGCCGGAGGCCGGTGAGCTGCGCCTCGACGGCGCCGATCCACTCGTCTTCACGGTTGCCGCCGACGTGCTCGGCGCGGTGCGAAAGGAGAAGTCGGAGCAGAAGCGTTCGCTCGCCACTCCCGTCGACCGGGTGGTCGTCCGCGATACCGAGCACCGTCTTGCCGCGCTGGACGCGGCGCGCTCCGACGTGCGCGATGCAGGCAAGATCGCGGGCGACGTCGAGACAGAGATCGGACCCGAGCTCCTGGTAAAGGTCGAGCTCGCGCCCGTCACCGACGCGTGAGCGAATTCGCCGCACGGGAGTGGCTCGCCGGCCACGTGAACCTGGAAGCCGGGCTCAACACGCCCGCCTCCGCCCGTGAGCGGGGTGCGCCGACCCTCGAGCGGATCGGCACGTTGCTGCGATATTTCGGATCGCCCGAGAGTGAGTACCCGGCCGTGCAGATCACCGGCACGAACGGCAAGTCGACCACCGCCCACATGACGAGCGCGCTGCTCACGGCGGTCGGATTGCGCGTCGGCACCATCACGAGCCCGAACCTGCAACGCGTGAACGAGCGCATGACGATCGACGGCGCGGCGATCGACGACGCGACGCTCGACGACCAGTTGTATGCGGCCATGCTCGTCGAGCGCGAGATCGGTGTCGAGGCGTCCTACTTCGAGATCCTCGTTGCGGTCGCGCTCCGCTGGTTCGCCGACGAAGCGGTCGACGTTGCGGTTGTCGAGGTCGGTATGGGCGGGACGTGGGATGCGACGAACCTCGTCGACGGACAAGTTGCAGCCGTGACGAACGTGGAGATCGACCACGTCGAGTACCTAGGGCCGACACGCGAGCAGATCGCAGCCGAGAAGGCAGGCATCGTGAAGCCGGGTGCGACGCTGGTGCTCGGCGAGACCGACGAGTACCTCCAGTCGATCTTCACCGCCCGCGAGGCCGCGCGTGTCGTACGCCGCGACGTCGACTTCGGCCTCCGACGCAACGAGCTCGCCGTCGGCGGCCGGCATCTCCATCTCTACGCGACTCGTGCCGAGTACCCGGACGTGTTCTTGCCGTTGCACGGCGCGCACCAAGGCGACAACGCAGCCGTCGCGCTCGCGGCCGCGGAAGCCTTCGTCGACGCGGAGCTCCCCCGCGCGGTGGTGACCGACGCGTTCCGCCGCATGACCGCACCCGGGCGGCTGGAGGTCGTCGGCCGCAACCCGCTGATCCTGCTCGACGGCGCACACAACGTCGCAGGTGCGCGAGCGTTGCGGCGAGCACTCGACGAGGAGTTCGGTGGTGCTCCCGACACGCTCGTGCTCGGGCTGCTGCGCGAGAAGGACCCGCACGACATGCTGGTCGCGCTCGGCGTGGACGAGCTCGCCGACGAGGACCGTGGCGGCACCTTGGTGTGCTGCCGGCCGCCGAGCCCGCGCGCCCTCGACCCGACGCACATCGCCAAGGCGGCGATCGACCTCGGCGTGCCCGAAGACCGGGTGGAGGTGGTCGAAAGCGTCGCCGACGCCGTCGGGACCGCGCTGCTCGCAACCGCCGAAGACGGCCAGATCGTGGTCACCGGCTCCCTCTACGTCGTGGGCGCGGCGCGGGCCGCCCTCGTCCACTGACGAACTTGCGTGATAGACGGCCCTATGCGGGCCGTGAGCCACGCACGTTGGGAGTGGTGCCGTGCTGAGGGTCGGGGTGATCGGCGTCAACGGGATCGGGCAGGCGCACCTCTGGGCATTGCGCACTGTGGAGACGTCGACGCTCGCGGCGGTGTGCGACGTCGATTCGGCCCGGGCCGAGAGGGCGGGCGCCGATCACGAGGTGCCGTCGTTCACCGATGCGGGCGCGATGAGTGCGAGCGGCGCGTGCGACGCGGTCGTGGTCGCCACGCCGCCGGGCAGCCACGGCGAGCTCGTGCGCGAAGCGCTCGACGCCGGGCTGCACGTCTACTGCGAGAAGCCGTTCACGCCGACGTGTGACGAGGGGTACGCCCTGGCCCAGTACGCCCGCACATGTCAACGGGTCCTGGTGGTGGGGCTGCAGTTCCGTTTCCACTTGGGCTACGCGGCTATGCGGACCGCGCTCGCCGACCTCGGCCCACTGCGGCGCGTGCACGTCACCGCGACGAACTGGCTGCGCGCACAGCGATACTTCGACGCGAGCCCGTGGCGTGCGACCTGGCGCATGGCGGGCGGGGGAGTGCTGATGAACCAGGCGGTCCACCAGCTCGACGCGCTCATCGCGGCGGCGGGCATGCCGGCGCGCGTGCGCGCGCAGGTGCAGAACACTTCGCACCGGGCAGAGGTCGAGGACGACGCGAGCATCGAGCTCGAATGGCCGGCCGGCGCGCGCGGCACCGTCATTGCGTCGCTGAGCGAGCCGGCAGGTCTCGAGCGGTTCGAGCTCTCCTGCGAGCGGGGCGCGGTGGTGCTCGCCGACGGCTACGACGTCCGCATCGCCCGCCACGACCCCGTGCGGCAACTCATCGACGAATGTCCCGACGAGTTCCCGCTGCAGGCCGTCGAGTGGGAGAGCGTCGATGTTCCACGTGCGAAGAGCGAGTGGCTCGACATGATCGCGGCTGCACACCGCGAGTTCGCGGGCGCGATTGCCGAGCGCCGACCTTCGGCGATCGGTGGCGACGAGGGCACCAAGAGTGTCGAGCTGGCGAATGCCGCATACCTGTCCTCGTGGACAGGTACAGCCGTGGACCTGCCGCTGGCGCCGGGGGCGTATCCGCCGGTTTACGAGTCGCTGGCCTCGGGCCATAGGCTGCCCGGCTCGTGACCGACAGCGCCGATCGCACCCTCGTTCTCTGCAAACCGGACTGCGTCGAGCGCGGGCTCGTTGGTGAGATCATCGCCCGCCTCGAGCGCAAGCAGCTGAAACTCATCGCGTGTGAGCTGCGCCGGCTCGACGAGGCCACGGCCAAGCAGCACTACGCCGAGCACGACGGCAAGCCGTTCTTCGACGACCTCGTGGCGTTCATCACCCGCAGCCCGCTGGTCGCGATGGTGGTGGAGGGCCCGGACGCATGGAAAGTCGTGCGAGCGCTGATGGGGGTCACGAACCCCCGCGAGGCCGCGCCCGGCTCGATACGGGGCGACCTGGCAATCGAATTGACAGAGAATCTGGTACACGGCAGCGATGGTCCCGAGTCGGCCGCGCGCGAGATCGCGCTGTTCTTTCCCGGCCTCGCTCGGTGAGCCGCCGAACCCGAAAGCGAAATCCCCATGGGGGAACGCAACGCGGAACCGACCAAAATTGAGACCGGGCGGGTGGAATGACAGCCCTTCTGCTCGTAGCCTGGGCGCGCTCGGCCGTCGGAAGACCGTGAACTCCGTGAACGAACCGTTCTACGCAGGATTGCTCGGCCGCGACATGGCGGTCGACCTCGGCACCGCGAACACGCTCGTGTACGTGCGCGGGCGCGGTGTCGTGCTCGACGAGCCGTCCGTCGTCGCGGTCAACGCGCGCGACGGCCGGCCGCTCGCCGTTGGCATCGAGGCGAAGAAGATGATCGGGCGGACGCCCGACCACATCAAGGCAATCCGTCCTCTCAAGGACGGCGTCATTGCCGACTTCGACATATGCGAGAAGATGCTTCGCTATTTCATCCAGCGCGTGCATCCCCGCAAGTGGGCGAAACCCCGCATGGTGATCTGCGTGCCCTCGGGTATCACCGGCGTCGAGCAACGTGCGGTGCAAGAGGCCGCCCAGCAAGCAGGTGCGCGCAAAGAGGCGTACATCATCGAGGAGCCGATGGCAGCCGCGATCGGCGCCGGGCTTCCGGTGCACGAGCCATCCGGGAACATGGTCGTCGACATCGGCGGCGGCACGACCGAGGTCGCCGTCATCTCCCTCGGCGGCATCGTGGCGAGCGAATCCATCCGCATCGCGGGTGACGAGCTCGACGAGGCGATCATCAACTTCGTCAAGAAGGAGTACTCGCTCGCGCTCGGCGAGCGCACCTCCGAAGAGATCAAGATCGCGCTCGGGAGCGCCTTCCCGTTGCAGGAAGAGTTGTACGCCGAAGTGCGCGGCCGCGATCTCGTCACCGGCCTGCCGAAGACGATCGTCGTCTCGACCGAGGAGATCCGTGACGCGATCGAAGAGCCCGTCGCCGCGATCGTCGACTCGGTGAAGGTGACGCTCGACAAGACCCCACCCGAGCTCGCGGCCGACATCATGTCGAAGGGCATCGTCGTGACCGGCGGCGGCGCACTGCTGCACGGCCTGCGCGAACGGCTCTCGATGGAGACCGGCATGCCGATCGTGATTGCCGACAACCCACTGTTCTCGGTCGTCCACGGCTCCGGCCAGTGCCTCGAGAACTTCGACGTGTTGAAGCACGTCCTGATCTCGTCCGCCCATCAGTAGCGGTCCCACATGGCCATCGCTCGACGCACGAGCCGACGGCGGTACGTGCTGCTCGTCATCGTGCTCACCGCCGTGACGCTGATCACGCTCGACAGCCGAGGCGGACGATCCGGACCGCTCGGCGCGCTGGGACGAGCCGCACACACGCTCGTCTCGCCGATCCAGGGCGCGGTCGAGAGCATCACCACGCCGATCAGCGACTGGTGGCACGGCGTGACCGAGGGCGGGGACCTCAAGCGGGACAATCGCAAGCTGCGCGAGCAGCTCTCGATGGCCCAGGGCAGCGAGCGCGCCGCCCAACGGGCGATCGCCGAGAACGAAGACCTCAAGAAGCTGCTGGGGCTCAACAGTCTCTTGAACGTCAAGCGGGTGAATGCCCGCATCGTCGGTCGCGACACGGGGAACTTCGACTCGTCGCTCACGCTCGACCACGGCACCGAAAGCGGGATCGCGCGCGACATGCCCGTGGTCGGACCGGACGGATACCTGGTGGGTTCGGTGATCGACGTCGGTCGCAACTTCGCAAAGGTGCGCGTGCTCACTGATCCGGTGTTCGCAGTCGGTGTGCATACACCGAAACATCCCGGAGCCTACGCGGCGACAGGCACTGCGAGCGGGCGCAACGGGTCACGCGAGCTCCTCGTCGACGACTTCGACCCGCAGGCGAAGATTCTCGTCGGCGACCAGGTCGTGACCTCGTCGTTGTCGACGAAGTTCCCGCCCGACCTTCTCGTCGGAAGCGTCACCAAGGTCACGGACCTCCCCGGCGGGTTCAGCCGCGATGTGTCCGTGAAGCCGTACGTCGACCTCGGCGCGCTCGAGAATGTCTCGGTGCTCCTGTGGGTGCAGGGCCAGCGCGATGTGGTGAACACCACGACGACGACCACCGGGGCGACGACCACGACGACCACCACCACGACCACGACGGCGGGAGGCTGATGCGGTCGCTGCGGATGTTCGTCCTGATCGTCCTCGTCGTGCTCGTGCAGGTCACGCTGTTTCCGCACCTGAGGATTGCCGGTGTCGCGCCCGATCTGGGCTTGGTCGTCGCGCTCGCGGTCGGGTACCACGACGGGCCGGAGGCGGGCGCGGTCGCCGGCTTCGTTGCCGGCTTCGGCTTCGATCTCTTCCTCGAGACGCCCCTCGGCCTCAACGCGCTCGCCTACGCGCTCGTCGGATACGGCGTCGGGATCATCGAGGGAGGACTCTTGCGCTCCCCGCGGTGGCTGCCGTCGGTGCTCGGTGTGGCCGGCGGCCTCGCGGGCGGTCTCATCCTGATCGCCATCGGTGTGCTCGCGGGTGTCGAGAACGTCAAGGGCACCCATGGTGTGCAGACGATCGCAATTGCAGCGTTGTACGACGCCGTGCTGGCTCCTTTGGTGTTCTTCGTGCTGACCCGCACCGTCGGGCGTCCCGACGACGTGCGGACGTCGTGGTCGATTCGCTGACCTACTGTCGCGTCCTTTGTCCCGGACGAGCCGACCCGACGACAGGCACAGCACCCCAGTAGCTTGCCTATGGGTTCCTCCCCACTTCCTTCATGAGCGAGCGTCGCGAGGCGGGTACCCCGCCAAGCAGCGAGCGGGGCCGAGCGGCCCGGCGCCGAAGGCGCTAGGAGCGGAACGATGAGCGACAACAGCCGCGTCCGGGTGAGCATCGTCGGCGTCGTCATCGTCGCCCTCTTCAGCTCGCTCGTCGCGCGCTTGTGGTTCCTGCAGATGGGGCCCGAGCAGAAGTTGCGCGCCGAGGCAATCGCGCTCAGCACACGAACGGTGCAGACCGAGTCGCCCCGCGGTCGCATTCTCGACCGCAACGGCAAGGTGCTTGCCCGCGACCGCGCCGCGTGGGCCATCACGCTGGATCGCACGCTGAAGCGTGCGACGCGTGACCGTGTGCTGGGCCAGCTGTCGGAAACGCTTGGTCGTCCGCTTGCCGATCTACGGCGCCGGTACAACAGTCCGCGACAGTCACTGCTGAAGCCGGCGATCGTGGCGCTCGACATCGACCAGGCCAAGCGCCTCGCGATCCTCGAGAACCAGGACGAGTATCCCGGTGTCCACGTCGAGCTGTTGACGGTGCGCGAGTATCCCGAGGCGCTGAAGTTGGCCGACCCGACGCTTGCCGCCCAGGTGCTCGGCTATGTCGGTGAGATCGATCGGGAGCAGCTGAAGACGCTCACGCGCAAGGGATATCAGGCGGGCGCGCTCATCGGGCGCGATGGTGTCGAGGCGGCGTACGAGTCGGTCTTGCGGGGCGTCCCCGAGATCGAGAGCGTGCAGGTCGATCCGACCGGCAAGCAGGTAGGTACCGGCACCGTCGTGCAGCAAGGTTCGGTCGGCAATGACGTCTCCCTCACAATTGACGCCGACTTGCAGCACGCGGCTGAGGTGGCGCTGCAGACGGGGATCGACGCGGCGCGCACGCACCAGGACAAGACGCCGGACGTCGCGGCGAAGGGGTTCTCGCTCTTGAAGGCGCCCGCGGGCGCGGTCTTGGTGCTCGACGTGCGCGACGGCTCCGTTCGCGCGATGGCCAGCAACCCCGCCTTCGCACCAAATGGTTGGGTCGGCGGCATCAGCCAGGACGACTTCAATGGCCTGAACGATCCCCTCAACCACTTTCCGCTGGTGAACCGGGCGACGCAGGGCCAGTACGCGCCGGGCTCGACGTTCAAGCTCGTGTCGTCGCTCGCCATGAACACGTTCGGCATCCGGCCGTACAACGTGTACTACAACGACGTCGGCAAGGTGTTCATCGGAAACGACTGGTTCTACAACGACAAATCCACGTCCAACGGCAGCGTGGCGTTGGCGCAGGCGCTCACCGTCTCGAGCGACACGTACTTCTACACCGCGGGCGACGCGTTCTGGAATGCCTGGAACGCGGGCGACACTGCGCGCGGGCTCGGCTTGGAGCAGACGGCGCGCGATCTCGGCTTCGACAAGAAGACCGGGATCGAGATCGACGAAGCGCCCGGGCGGATCCCGGATCCCACGTGGAAGCAGAACTTCGCCAACGCGTACTACAAGACGGCGGCCGAGAAGCGAGACAACGGCCGCTGGTACCCGGGTGACGAGGTGCACCTCGCAGTGGGTCAGGGCGACGTGTTGGTGACACCGTTGCAGCTCGCCAACGCGTACGCAGCGTTCGCGAACGGGGGCGCGTTGCTGACACCCCACGTCGGCATGGCCATCAAGGACGGCAAGGGCCACCTGGTTCGCAAGATCGCACCGAAGCCCCGCGCCACAGTCGCCATGGATCCGGCCGTGCGTGCGCAGATGATGCTCGGCTTCAAGAACGTCGTGCAGAGCGGACCCGGTCGGCCCGTCGGAACCGCGTACAACGCATTCCTGAACTTTCCGTTCGCGAGCATGCCGGGTGGTGTCGCCGGCAAAACCGGGAGCGCGCAGGTTGCACGCAAAGGCCCGACGTCTGAGTTCGTGTCGTTCTTCCCGGCCGATGCCCCGCAATACGTGGTCCTCGCAGTGGTCGAGGAAGGCGGGTACGGCGCGGACATCGCCGCCCCGATCGTGCGGCAGGTGATCGAGCACATGCAGAATCCGGCGGCCCCCCCGACGCCGATTCCGAACGAGTCGGGTCGAGACTGATGGCGACGATCACCGCACCGGCCACACGCCGCCGGACCGCGTCCGGCACGAGCGTGCTCGCGCACGTCGACGTCCTGCTCCTCGTGCTTCCGATCGCGATCAGCGGGCTCGGGTTGTTGATGATCTACGACTCGTCGCGCAATCGCCTCGCGGCGCAGGGTCTCTCGAAGTACTACTACGTGGAGCGACAGGGCCTCGCGTTCGGCATCGGGCTCGCCGCGATGATCGTCATCATGCTGATCGACTATCGGCGGATCCGCGATCTGTGGGCGCTCATCTACCTCGCGATACTCCCGCTGCTCGCGGGCGTGATCGTCCTCGGCCGCAATCACAAGGGCGCCCAAGCATGGTTCCAGCTCGGGCCGTTCCAGTTCCAACCGTCGGAGATCGCGAAGGTGGTGCTGATCGTCGCGATCGCCGGTTACTGCCATCAACATCGCGGCGATCTCGACGCCTGGCGTCTCGGCGTCATCATTGCGCTCAGTGGCGTCGTCATGGGGCTCGTGTACGCACAACACGACCTTGGCACCACCCTGGTGCTGTTGGTCTGCACGAGCGCGGTCCTGGTCGTCGCCGGGCTCAAACCGGTGCACGTCGGCGTGCTGTTGATGCTCGGCGCGACGCTGGTCGGCGCGGCGATCATCACCGGCAAGGTGCAGGCGTACCAGTTCGACCGGCTCACCGGTTTCGTCGACCAGAAGACCGAAGGGATCGCGACGCCGCTCCAGACCCCCGCCCAGCTCAGCCTGCGCGCGTCGAAGACGGCGATCGCCTCGGGCGGTCTCACCGGGACCGGCCTGTTCGAGGGCCTGCAAACGAAGAACGGGTTCGTGCCCGAGCAGCACACCGACTTCATCTTCACCGCGGTCGGGGAGGAGCTCGGTTTCGCGGGTGGCGCGACGCTGATCGCGCTCTACGCGCTGCTCGCCTGGCGGATCTGGCGGATCGCGTTGCTCTCGTCGGAGTTCTTCGGGACCCTGATCGCGATCGGCGTGCTCGCAATGCTCGCGATCCAGGTGTTCGAGAACATCGGCATGACGATGGGCATCATGCCGATCACGGGGCTGCCGCTGCCGTTCATGTCCTATGGCGGCTCCGCGTTGATCGCCTCGTTCATGGCGATCGGCTTGGTGCTGAATGTCCACATGCGAAGGTTCAGCTGAGGACGACGAGGCGGCGAGCGGAGGAGCCCGGAGGGTCCGCAGCGAGCTCGCAGGAGCGGCGACGCCTCAATCGCGGCGAAGCCGCCTCGACAGCGGAGCGCGACCGCACAAGCACCATCTGTCGAGGAGCTAAGCTCCTCGACAGATGTCAGACCTGTGGCCGCGGATCGAACCGCTGTTGGCCCGGGTTGAGAAGCCCGCTCGCTACATCGGAATGGAAAAGGGCAGCCTGGCGCCCGACCATGGGCCCGGCCGGGCTGCGTTTCTCCTTCTCTACC
>JBBQXS010000036.1:0-49690 GCA_038209365.1 Acidimicrobiia bacterium
TTGGGCCTGCCGATGGCTTACTGGGCCGGGGGTGGGGTGGGTGGGGTGCGATGTTCGCACCCCACCCACGCCCACCCCCCTCGTGCGTCACTCGCCCGTGGGGCCGTCGAAGCGCGGCGCCCGCTTCTCGGTGTGCGACGCGAGCCCTTCGCGTACGTCGGGACCGCCGAACCCGTAGAACTCGTACGCAAGTGACGCGTCGAGGATCGCCGACTGGGCGCGGTACCAATTGTTCAACGACTGCTTGGTGTAGCGGATCGCCGCCTGCGCGCCAGTGCTGAGCTTGCTCGCGACGTCGAGTGCGGTGGCGTGCACCTCGTCGTCGTCGACGCACAAGGACACCAATCCGATGCGCTCGGCTTCCTCACCGGTGAGCGTCTCGCAGGTGAGCAGGTAGTACTTCGCCTTCGCCATGCCGCACAGCAACGGCCAACAGATTGCGGCGTGGTCGCCGGCCGCGATGCCGAGCCTGGTGTGGCCGTCGATGATCCGGGCGGTGCGGGCCACGATCGAAACGTCGGCCAGGAGACCCGCCGCGAGACCGGCGCCGACGGCGGGGCCGTGGATCGCCGAGACGATCGGCTTGGCACAGTTGATCACGTTGAACACCAGGTCGCGCGCTTCGCGCAGCACGCGGGTGCGGGCCGTGTAGTCGCGCAGCATAGTGTCGAGCAGCTCGAAGCTGCCGCCCGCGGAGAACGCTTTCCCCGCGCCCTGCAACACGGCGACGTTCGTCTCGGGATCGCGGTCGACGACGAGCCACACGTCGGCGAGCTCACGGTGCACGTCGGGTCCGACCGCGTTCAGGCCGGGCGCGTCGAGGGTGATGCGCAGCACGCCGTCGGCGGGACGGTCGAAGCGCAGGTGCGGGAACTCGTCGTATCTGGCGGACACGAGCGCCATCCTTAGCACTTCGTTGCGTCAGGGTGCGACGACGACCCACCCCCGCATGCCGTAGGCCAGGTGACCGGGCAGGTGGCACGCGAACTCGTAGCGGCCAGGCGCATCGAAGCGATAGAACGTCGCACCGATGTCGAGCGCCTTCACCGACACTTCGCCGGGCACCGGCGGGTGCGCCGCCTCTTTCCCACGCTCATGCCTCGCGTGCACGCTCGCGTCACCGACGACGAACTCGTGGGCGATTGGATCGTCGTTGTGCACGTGGAACTCCACGAGCGTGCCCGGGCGCACGTGCAACGTCGAGAACGAGAACCGGCTGTGCTGGATGCCGACATCGACCGTCACGAGCCCGGGTCCGAGCGGTGCCTCACTGTTCGCGTGCGCGGTGTCGTCGATCGCGTATCCGCCGAGAGCGGTCGCGACCGCAACCGCGATCGCGACCACACTCGACACGAGGACACGCCTCATGCGGGCATTCCCACGCGCGGGCGGCGACGGCTGAACACCCCGGCGACGCCGAACGCGAGCGTGCCGGTCAGCACCGCCGCGGCGATGGGCCACAACGCCGGACCGGTGCCGGTCACGATCGGACGCGCCTGCTCGGCCTGCACGCCGGTGTCGGTGAGCCTGGGCGTCGCGCCGCCGTGCGTCGACATGGCGAGGTCGTAGTCGAGGTTGCCGGCGGTGGTGTCGAGCGGCAGATACGTGAACCACATGCGATCGGGGATCCAGCCCATGCCCTTGTCCGAGCGCAGGTCCGCAAGGAGATCGGGCGTCGCCCACTCGTGGCGGGACAGCGCGAGGCCCGGCCCGCCCGCCAGCAGCTTGGGCTCGCTGTCGGTGAGGATGAACACGTCGGCGTTCACGGCCTCGTTCTTGTCGAGACCGAGGCCGAGGATGCGCAGCGGCACCCACGGCTCGCGGGTCGGCATGGTGAGCATGATCGGTGTGCCGTCACCCGAGGTCTGGCCGAGGTCGCGTGCGCGAGACGCGTCGAAGCGGGCCGCCATGAACACCGGACTGCGACGAGCGTAGAAGTCGAGCACTTCGGGCGCGTCGGGCGAGAGCAGGAAGCCATGGTCGGTCGCCCACTTGCCGACCGCCGCGCCGCCACCGCGCAGGATCGTGATGTCGAGCGCGTCGATCTTCTTCTGGATCAGCACCTCGGCGGCGGGCGCCGATGCCTTGGCACTGAGCACGCCGTCGAACGCGACGCGTACCGGCGGTGCGACCTCACGCTGGAGCCGCTGCAACGTCCAGTCGCCGCCGCGCTCGACGTCCGTCGGCACGGCCGGCAACGGCACGATCGAACCGAGCTCCTTGCCTTCGCCGGTGAACTTGAACGACGTCACGTAGCGCTCGACGCCGTTGTGGTACGCGGCGAGGGTCGACGTGCGTGTGAGGCGGATGCTGCCGTTCTCCCCGACGAGGCCGGCACAGGCAGCCGCCGGCGCCGCGGCGCCGAGGACCACTGCCGGGACGGCCATCGCCAGTGCTGCCCATCGAAGAGCTTGTGCGTGCATGCGATCCTCCGACTCTTTGAAGTTGGAGGTCGGACGACCGCCGCCGCCCGGGAGTTCCCACCAAAGGCGAATCGGGTCACGGGATGGGTAGCGTGCGGCCCGACCTCCGAGAGGATTTCTGTGCGCACACCACCCGAGGATGCACGGCCGGCGAGGGCATCTTCGTGCCCGGGCGCGCGTCGTCGAATCGGCCTCGTGCTGGGCGCGGGAGGCGCGGTCGGCCACGCCTTTCACAGTGGCGTCCTGTCTGCGCTCTCCGAGGGCACCGGGTGGGACGCACGCGACGCCGAAGTCGTCGTCGGGACCTCGGCCGGATCGGTGGTCGGCGCGCTGCTCCGCGCCGGTCTCTCCGGCGCCGATCTGGCGGCCCGGGCCATGGACATGCCGCTCTCCCCCGAAGGCCGGCATCTCGTCTCCATCGCCGAGAGGGCGCGCGGCGATCAGCCGCCGATCCCGTCCCGCCCGCCCGGCCGGTCACGTCGCACGGTGCCCGCGATGTCGGCTCCCGGCGCCTTCGTTCGCGCCGCCCTCCAACCGTGGAACGCGCGACCGGCTGCCCTGATGGCCGCGGCGATGCCCGAGGGTCGCGTCCCGACGGAGCTCATTGCGAACGGGTTGCGGCCGTTGTTCGATCGCTGGCCCGAGCAGCGCTTGTGGATCAACGCCGTCGAGCTGGAGTCGGGCCGGCGTATCACGTTCGGTCGCGACAACCGTGTGCACACCGACGTTGCGACGGCAGTCGCGGCATCGTGCGCGATCCCTGGCTTGTTCGCGCCGGTTCCCATTGGCGGTGTTCGGTACGTGGACGGTGGTGTCCATTCACCGACGAACGCCGACCTCGTTGCCGGGCTCGAGCTCGATCTCGTCGTCGTGTCCTCGCCGATGTCGATGGCGCGCAACGGCGTGCGGCTCGCGCCCGATCAGCTCGCCCGTCGCCTGTCACTGATCGCGCTCGCGCGCGAGGTGCAGCGAATACGCGCGGCAGGGACGCCGGTGCTGACGTTCCAACCGACCGACACCGTGCTCGACGTCATGGGTTGGAACGCGATGGACGCGTCGCGGCGGGCGGACGTCACGCGCAGGGCGCGTAGTTCCGCGGCGCGCCGGCTCGAGCGTCCCGACGCGCGCGACCGGGTGGCGTTGCTCAAGTGAGCGGCCGCGACGCGCGGCCTTGCACGCCTAGTGCGACAGCACCTGCACGGTCCTTCCGCACTGAATCGCGATGCTCCGCACATCGGCGGCCGCGCTGAGCTGGACGCTCCAGCGCAATGTTCCTGCCCGTTCGAACGGGGCAAGTTCTGCTGCATAGAGGCTGACGCCCGGTGGCGCGGTCACGTCGCCCGCCGTGCGAACGAGCGAGATTCGCGTGTTGGGGCCGTTATCGATGCTCAAGATCGCCGACACGGCCGGGCGAACCGCAGATGGCGAGGTCGCAACGGCCACCGCGAACCGGGCGCGACCGCGCGTGCATTCCGCGGCGAGCCGGGCGCGACCCGTCGCGGCGAAGGAGGTCGATGTGGTCGGCGCCACCGCGAACGTCGGTGGCGACGCCGAACGCGAGCTCTTGCCGCCGGTGGACGCGAACGCGCCGAGCACCGCGGCCGCCCCGAGCGCGGCGGTACCGACCAGGGCGATCGGGCGCCTCAGGCGGCGCCGCGGCACCGGGGGGGCGGCCGGCCGAGTTCCTGACCCCCCGGTCGGTGGTGACGACGGAGGAACAGGAGGAGGCGGAGGAGGAGCACTTCCCCGAGGCGGTGCGGACGACGACGGCGGAGGTAGCGAAGGCGGAGGTAGCGAAGGCGGAGGAAGCGAAGGCGGAAGCGGCGGAGAAGCCGAAGGAGGCACGCGACTGCGCCCGGCCGTGTATCGCCGCGGCGGGCGCGGGAGCGGCGCGGCCGCCGCCGGCAGGGGTTGGTCGGCACTGACCTGCACCTCTTCGTCGAACGGCTTGCGATCGCGATACCTGATGACCGCCATGGCCCGCGCCCGCGTGCTCGACACGATGCACTGCGGCGGCAGCCCGACCTGTTCGACGCGCCGGCTCGCGAACGCGAACAACTCGTCGAGCGTGAGCACGCCGTCGCGGTCGAGGTCCGCAGCCCGCGTGGCGATCCCGTTCGCGAGCAATCGTGCGATCCCCCCGTGGAGCCCCATGCTCCTCGCGTTCGACACCATGACACCGACCGCGAGACCGGCGAAGGATTGTTCGAGCGCGCCCAGGCGATCGCCCATCGATACGAAGCGATCGTCGTCGGCGAAGATGCAATCGAAGATCACGACGATCGGCCGGCGCGACCTCTGGATGGCGGCTCGCACCGCGTCGATCGGGACCGCGGTCAACGGCGTCGGTGTCTCGTCGGCACGCACGAAGAACAGGCGACCGGCGTTATCGCGCACGACATGCCCGCAGAACACCAACAATGTCAGCGCGTCCGCCGGAGCCGCGGATGCGTCCGGGAGCGCGTGGAGGACGACCGCGCCGGGCGGGTCGATCAGCGGAACAAGCTCGACGGGAGCGTCGGTCGAGCCGCCGATCGCCGCGAGCAGCTCACGCGCTTCCGTCGACGAGGACTCGCCGGCGACCACGATCGCAGCGGTGATCATGTCCGGCACTGCTCACCCCGTCGTCGAGAAGGTTCAGTCGTCCGGGCCGCGCCGATCGCGCAACATTCAGACGGTCGCAGACTTCTCCTCGGCGAGTTTCAACAGTTCGGTCATACCGGCTTCGATCCCGCCGCACAGCACCGCGATGTCCGCCGCCGTGTCGTAGTCACCGGTGACCCCGTAGTTCAGCATGCCGTTGTACGAGAAGATGGCGACGCCGATGCGGACCTGGCTCGCGAGCGGCACGAACGGGAAGGCCTCGAGCATCGATCGCCCGCAGGCGTACAGCTGCATCTGGGGGCCCGGCACGTTCGTCGTGACCGTGTTGATGTTGCGCTGCGGAATGCGCATTGCAACGCGGGTGCCGAGCGCGAGCAGCAACGACGGCGCAAATCCCGACAGCGACGTGAGCACCTCACCGGCGACGGCCTGCTTCGATTCCTTGAGGCCGTCCATCTGCGCCCGTATCGCATCGAGACGCTCGGCGGGGTCCGCGAGGCCGACCGGCAGCTCGGCGATCATCGCCGACACGCGGTTGTTGTATGTCCCGCGTTCACCCGGCGTGCGTACCGAGACCGGCACCAGCGTCCGCACGACCCGGCCCTCGACACTTTCGTCGCGCGACACCAGCAGGTCCCGGAAGCCACGCGTGAGGACGGTGAGCACGACATCGTTCACCGTGCCGCCGAGCCCGCGTCGCACCGTCTTCACGTCGGCGAGCGTCGTGCGCGCCCAGTCCCAACGGCGGTGCGGCCCGATCGGACCGTTGAGCGTCGACACCGGCGTCGGCCGCACGACACCCGTCCAGGCGCGGAGGCCGCGGGCGACTTCGCGGAAGGACCGCAACATCTGGCGCGGCGCGCGTGTCGAGGCGCGCGCGGCTCTGAGTTGCTCGTAAGGACTCGCGACGAGATCGACGAGCGCGTCGCGCACGAGCCGCGCGTTGCCGGGTTCGCTCTCCGGCTGCCACACGTCGGGCATGGGGCGCGCCGGCTCCGGTTCCGGATCGAGGACGACGGTGAGAAGGTCGGTACCGGAAACGCCGTCGACCATGCAGTGATGCACTTTCGAGACGAGCGCCCAATGGTCGCGGTCCAGGCCTTCGACCATCCACATCTCCCAGAGCGGCTTGTGGCGATCGAGATGTTGTGCCATCACGCGTCCGACGAGATTCCGCAGCTCGCGGTCGCCACCCGGCGACGCCAGCGCGGTGTGCCGGAGGTGGTAGCCGAGGTGGAAGTGCGGGTCGTCGACCCACAATGGCCGGCCGAGTTGGAGCGGCACGAACCGCACCTTCTGGCGGTAGCGCGGCACGGCCGGCAGCTTGGCCGAGACCATCGCCTCGAACTCGTCGTAGGTGGGCGGAGGACCGGCGAAGACCGCGACCGACCCGATGTGCATCGGGCTCACGGCGTCCTCGACGTGCAGGAACGACGCGTCTTGCGGGCTCATGCGGTCCATCTGCTACCCCCTCGTCACGGCGTGCGACGAGCGTAGCGGCTCAACTTTGCGCTGTAACGCGGCGCGCCTCGCGCAACTCGCCGGCAAGGGCGATCAGCAGTTGCTCGGCGAGGTCGGAGAACTCGCGCAGCAACGTGCGGAACATGCGGATGCCGATCACCGCCACTTTTACATCGGTCTCCGCGACGACTGTCGCGCTGCGAGGCTCTCCGTCGAGAATCGCGAGCTCGCCGAAGTAGGCGCCCGGGCCCACCCGGTTGAGCTCCTCGCCGCCGCTCTGCACGATCGCGTTCCCCTCGAGGATCACGAACAGGGCGTCGCCGGACTCTCCTTCCTTCACCAGATCGACACCCGCAGGCAGATCGGCGATCTGGGCGTGGCGCGCGATCGTACGACGCTGGCGCGGCGTGCATCGCGAGAAGAGCTTGACGTCCTCCAGCAACTCCGCCAGCTCTCGCTTTGGTCCCATGTCGGCTCCCCGCGTGCGCCCCTTGGCCTTCGGCGTTTACGATCCGCCGCGCAACACTCTTGCATGACTGGCGCGGGCGAGTCGACACACAAACGGGGGGAACGTGCGGCGTCTGGCGATCTTCGTGGTCCGGCGGCGCTGGTGGGTCATCGGTGTCGCGCTGATCGCGCTCCCCGCCGCGGCGGCGTACGGCGCGAACGTGCACGACGAGCTGGCAGCCGGTGGTTTCTTCGATCCCGGCGCCGAATCGACACTCGCCAAGCAGGCGATCGTGAAGGAATTCCCGCTCTCTGCGCAGTCGGACTTCGCGATCGTTGTCACCACCAAGGGCGGGAAGAACGTGGACGACGCGGCGGTGCGAGCCGCCGGGAAAGACCTGACCGCGCGGCTGGGTCGAGAGCCGGGCGTGCTCACCTCGTCGTCATACTGGACTCTGAGCAACGTTGTGCAGCTGCGCAGTCGCGACTCGCGACAGGCGCTGATCTTCGCGACGCTCCGCGGTACTGACGACCAGAAGCTCGAAACGTCGGGCAAGCTGTCGCCTCGCTACAACATCGAGAACGACGCCATCTCGACCGACGTGACCGGCGAGACGGAGGTCACCCGCCAGATCTCCGACCAGGCGGAGAAGGACCTCGCGCGCGCCGACCTGCTGACCGCGCCGCTGACGTTCGTTGCGCTGGTCGTCGTGTTCGGCGGCCTGGTTGCGGCGGGCCTGCCGCTCGCCGTCGGCATCCTCGCCGTCCTCGGCACCTTCGTGGTGCTCAAGGCGCTCGCACAGTTCACCGACGTCTCGGTCTTCTCGTTGAACCTCACGACGGGGATGGGCCTCGGCCTTGCGATCGACTACAGCCTCTTCGTCGTCTCGCGCTACCGAGAGGAGCTCGGCCGCGGCGTCTCCTCTCCGGTGGCCGTAGGGAGGTCGATGCAAACGGCGGGCCGCACGGTCGCGTTCAGCGCGGGGACCGTCGCGATCTCGCTCGCTGTGCTCGCGATCTTTCCCATGCCGTACCTGCGGTCCTTCGCGTATGCCGGCGTCGCCGTCGTCGCGCTCGCCGCAATCGCGTCGATCGTCGTGTTGCCTTCGGTGCTCGCCGTGCTCGGGCCGCGCATCGAGAAGGGCCGTCTGTTCAAGGTGCGGGACACGACCGACGGCGGCTTCTGGCGTCACCAAGCCGACCGGGTGATGCGCCACCCGGTGCCCTACGCGCTCGCGGTCAGCCTCGTGCTGATCCTGCTCGCGATCCCGTTCTTCCACGTCGAGGTCGGCCTCCCCGACGACCGGGTCGGACCCAAGAGCATGAGCAGCCGGGCCGCGACCGACGCCGTGCGCCACAACTTCGCAAGCCGCGAAGCCGACGCGCTGCAAGTACGGATCCCGGACGTCGACGTGACCAAGGACAAGACCGCGATCGACGCGTTCGCGAAGACGATCGAGAAGATCCCCGGCGTCGTGCGGATCGACGCGGTGACGGGCTTCTACGGCGATGTCCTGGGCGACGGCAAGAAAATCTTCATCCCGCCGGAGCTGGGGCCCAAGGAGATCACGCAACGGTTCGTCGCGCAGCCGGGCGAGCGCGGCACCTACCTGTCGGTCGTGCCGGACGTCGAACCCTTTTCGCCGGAGGGCGAGAAGCTGGTAAAGAACGTCCGCGCCCTTCACCCGTCGTTCAAATTCGAGGTTGCCGGGCTCTCGGCGCAGCTCGTCGACACGAAGGACGCGGTGATCTCCCGGCTCCCGATCGCGATCGGCTTCATCGCGCTTGCGACCTTCGTACTGCTGTTCATGATGACCGGAAGCATCTTGGTGCCCGTCAAGGCGCTCGCGCTGAACATCCTCAGCCTGACCGCGACGTTCGGTGCCACGGTGTGGATCTTCCAGGACGGGCATCTCTCGGACCTGCTCGGCTTCACACCGACGGGCACCATCGACGTCTTCACCCCGATCCTGATGTTCTGCATCGCGTTCGGCCTCTCGATGGACTACGAAGTCTTCCTGCTCTCGCGCATCAAGGAGGAGTACGACCTCGAGCACGACAACGAGCATGCCGTCGCGATCGGCCTCGCGAAGACCGGACGGATCGTCACCGCGGCGGCGCTCCTGCTGACAATCGTGTTCGCCGGGATAGCCACGTCACAGGTCGCGCTCCTCAAGGTGTTCGGCATCGGGTTGGCCCTGGCCGTGATCGTCGACGCGTTCCTGATCCGCGCCACGCTCGTGCCCGCGTTCATGCGGCTGGCGGGCCGCCTCAACTGGTGGTCGCCCAAGTGGCTGCGCCGCTGGCACTTGCGGTTCGGGATCTGGGAGAACGAACCGATCGCGTTGCTCGACCGGCAGTTCGAATCCAGCGTCTAGTCCCGATGCGCGCACACCGGCGTCAGGCGATCTTTCGGACCTCGTCGAACGCGTCCTGGAGGCACGAGACCAAGATGTCGGGGTCCAGCACGGCGGCGGGGTCGGTGCTGATGCCGAGATGGAGCTCGTCCATGTGCGAGATCATCGTGACGTTCACGGCCGCGCCCGCGCGCGGCGAGTAGCCGAAGTTCTGCAGCGAACGCGCTCCCGCGACGTAGACGGGGAGCGGGCTCCCCGGCACGTTGCTCGTCACGACATCGATCCCCCGCATCACGTGCGAGACGACAGGCACCACGAACGCGCTGGGAACGGTGTTGAGCAACCTCGCGATCGGACTCGCGAACGGCAGCGCGTGCTCGCCTCGTTGCGCGGAGGTGAGATCGCGTATGAGCTCCATGCGCGTGATCGGGTCGTCGACGTCGATGGGAAGCCTGAAGCGAGCGGGTGCGAAATGATTTCCGAGGCCGTCGCCCGCACCGCGAGTGCTGATCGGCATCGCGACGCGCAGCGCGGGCACGACGACGCCGTGCCGCACGTGGTACCGCGCCATTCCTCCGGCAACTCCGGCCATGAACGCGGTATTCAGCTTCGCCCCCGCCTGCCGAGCGGCGGCCTTCATCTCGTCGATCGGGAGCACCATCGCGTCGAAGCGGGTGGTGAGCGAACGCGCCTGCATCAGCGGGCTCAAAGGACCACCGCCGGGTGATGCGACACGCGCGAGCGATCGCGCCACGCCCGCGAGCGCAGTGGCGGCGTCGATCGGGTGACGTCCAGCCCGCGCCGCCGCCGCGGGCGCCGACCGCACGAGGTTCGCGATCGCGCCCGCGTCGGCGCGCAGTCCCGCGGTGAGCACATCGAGCATTGAGGCGGAGTCTTCGACGGGCGCAGGCCGTCCGGAGTCCCGCACCCGCGGATCACGCTCGAAGTCGAGAAAGATCAGCGCGATGTCGAGCAGACCGATGCCGTCGCCGAGCGAATGATGGATCTTCTGGATCGCAGCGGCGCGACCGTCCGCGAGACCCTCGACGATGTGCGACTCCCACAGCGGCCGGGCCGGATCGAACGGTCGCATCGCCAGGTGTGAGGCGTAGTCGAGCAACTGCCGCATCCCGGCCGGCTCACGGAGTCGGGTGTACTGCACGTGATAGTCGACATCGAAGGCGGAAGTGGTGCGCCACACCGGCGCGGCCCCGGGCACAGGCGGACGAACCGGCACCTGGTACATGCGCGGGACCCGTGCGACGCCGGCGAGCACCTTCGCGCGAAAGCGATCGTGGTCGGGTGCATGCTCGAGGAGCGCGACCTGCACGATCGTGGAGCGAAGCATCGGTGATCGCTCGAGCCGCAACAACAGCGTGTCAGTCGGGCTCAGCCGGCGATTGGTGGCGTGCCCCTCGGTCATGACGATCCCTCACCCCCCGCGAGCGGACTAGCTCCAGTCTGCGGTCCACGCTTCGCGGCACGCAAAGTACCGGCGTCGCACTGGCAGGCGGAGGCCGCCATTCGTTAGCGTCGGCGCGGTACGAGAGGCGGCGGCGGAGAGGTGCACGTGATGGACATCACGGCCCGAGCGGGGGCGCTGGCGTCGCTCCCGCTCTTTGCGGGGTTCAATGCCGACGAGATCGCGACCATCGCGGCGCGCTGCACCGAGCGCGAGCATGCGAAGGACGAGGTGCTGTGGCAGGCGGGCGACCCGGGTGACGAATTCGTCGTGGTCCTGTCCGGCGAGCTCTCGGTGTGGCGAGGCGGCGACGATTCCGAGGTCGTCGCGCGCGTCGGACCCGGCGAGTGCCTGGGCGAGATCGCGTTGCTGCTCGACGAGCCACGATCTGCGGCAGTGAGCTGTTCGCGGCCGTGCCGGCTGCTGGTGCTCGCGGGACTGCACTTCCAGGAGCTCCTGCGCGGCGACGCGCGAGCACTCACCTACGTCTCACAACTTCTCGCCCGGCGAGTCGTTGCCACGACGCGCGCTCGTGTCGCGGCGCGGAAGTCGACGTCGATCGGCGTGGTCGCCGACGACGGCACGCCCGGCGCGAGCCTCGTCGCCGACGCCTTGGCGGCGATCGTCGCCTCGCTCACGAGCGGCCGCGTGCTCGTCGTCTCGTTGGGCGACGCCGGAAAACAGCTCGACGCGTTGACCGCGAGTGGCGCCGGATCGGCGGCATCCCTGATCGAGCATCGCCGCAACGGCGCACCCGACCGGCTCGACGTCGCCCTGCCCGACGCGGCGGATCCCGAGCTCGTCGGACGCGAGCTCACGGCGTTGCTCGGCGTGCTCGGCGACGAATACCGCGCCGTCGTCGTCGACCTCTCGTCGCATCCCGCGTGCACTCTGGCCGCCGCCGCCGCGGCATGTGACGACGCGGTGTCCGTGTCCTACAGGTTCGACAAGCGGCAAGGGGCCGGCGCGCCACACAGCCACATCTTGCGGGTGGTCAACCGCGCCGACCCGCGATCGCGTGCGCTGCCGCTCAACCATTGCGAGCCGTTCATCTTGCCGCGCGAGGCCTCCCTCACCGGATTGCGCGGCGAGGCGCTGATCCCGTTCCTGCAGGACAACCCGTGGCTCCCCGTGACCCGCACGCTCAATCGGCTCGCCCGCAAGGTCCTGCGCGCGACCGTTGGCATCGCGCTCGGTGGTGGCGCCGCGTTCGGCATCTCACACGTCGGCGTGCTCGAGGTACTCGACGAGGCCGGCATCCCCGTCGACCTCGTCGCGGGCACGAGCATGGGATCGATCGTCGGGCTGGGCTACGCCGGAGGCATGACCGGCGCGGAAATGCACGAAGTCGCCCGCCGGCAGAGCAACCTTCCGAGCGCGATACGCGCGCTCGACCTGTCCTTCTCCGGTCTGGGGCTCATGAGCGGCCGCCGCCTCGTCAAGACGTTTGCTCACCTGCTGCCGATCGAGACCTTCGAGGACCTCACGCTGCCGTTCGTCGCGGTGGCGACGGACGTGCAGACCGGTCTCGGCGTCACCATCGGCACCGGGCGCCTCGAAGACGCTTTCCGGGCGAGCTCTTCGATCCCGCTGCTGTTCGCTCCCGCGGAACGGGACGGACGCATGCTCGTCGACGGCGCGATGGTCGACCCGGTTCCCGCGGACGTGGCGCGTGAGATGGGCGCGGACATCGTGCTGGCGGTGAACGTCGTGCCGAAGCTCAACGGCGACGTTCGCACGCCGCTGTCGCGGGCCTTCGGGGCGTTGAACCGCCTGAACCCGCTCGCCCACCTCAACGGCACGGTGGCGGCACCCCACATCGTCGACATCCTCATGAACTCGCTCGTCGCGATCCAGTACGAGCTCGGCAACTTCAAGGCGCTGACCGCGGATGTGCTCGTCAACGTCGACCTCGCGGACTTCACCTGGATCGACTTCACGTCGGCGATCCCGATCGTCGAACGAGGCGCGGAGGCGGCCGAGGCGGCGTTGCCTGCGATCCGAGAGGCCTACGAGCAGCGGCTTGCGGGGGTCTGATTCCGCTTTACGAAGCGGTTGCGGCCTTCTCGAGCTCGGCGACCGCGTCGTCGACGTAGCGCGCGAGATGCGCGACATCCGGCAACAGATCAGGGCACACCTGGAAGCCGAAGCTGACCGTGTCGAGATAGCTGACGACCGTGATGTTCAGGCCCATGCCCTCGATGAGGGGCCCCATCGGCAACATCTGCGAGACGCGACCGCCGGCGATCCAGAGCGGGAAATCAGGCCCACGCACGTTCGAGATCATCAAATTGGCGACGGGCGGGACGCGGTCCGCGAGGCGAAGTGTCGACGCCACGTGCATCACCGGGTTGATCGTCTTCGGTGGGAGCAGCGACGCAAGCGACTGCAGCAATTCGTGGCCGCTCTGCTCGTAGAACTCCTTGGCCGCAGCCGCGGTACGAGTGGTCGCCGCAACGCGTTCCACCGGATCTTCGATGTGCACCGGGATCGCGTAGAACATCGTCGAGAACCGGTTTCCGCCCGCCGCGTCTTCGAGCGCACGCTCCGAGACGGGGATCGCGGCAACCAGGGGACGGTCGGGGAGCTCGTCGCGATCCGTGAGATACAGCCGCAATGCACCGGCGCAGACCGCGATCAGCAAGTCGTTCAGCGTCGCGCCGTACGCGCGCCGGATCTCCTTCAGGCGGGAGAGCTCCACCGACGTGAATTCGACGGTGCGTCGCGGCGTCAGTGCGCGATTGAACGGGAGACGAGGCGCGGTGAGCGGCAACGCGAGGTCTGCGTCGCCCGCGCGTTGCGCGGCCCGCACGAGCATGCTCGCGACGCGCGGCGCCGACCGCACGAAGTCGCGCGCCCATCGCACGCTGCCCCGGATCGACTCGCGCGCCTGATCGGCGGCGGTGAGGCTGCGCGGCTCGGGGCGGGGCGGTACCACCACCGGCGGGGCGTGTGGTTCGAGATCGAAGAACGCCGCGAGGCTTCCGACGCCGGACGCGCCGTCGAGCACCGCGTGGTGCACCTTGCAGATGACCGCGACGCGGCCGTCTTCCAGCTCGTCGACGAGCCACATCTCCCACAGCGGGCGATCGCGCCGGAGCGGGCGCGATGCGATCTCGCCCGCAATCCGTCCGAGCGCGCGGAGATCCTTCGGCGGATCGAGGAGCGCCTGATGGAGGTGCGTGTCGACCGCCAGATCGGGTTCGTCTTCCCACACCGGGTTCGACAACCCGGGAAGCGTTTGCAACCGCCGGCAGAACATCGAGACCAGTGGCAAGCGGCTCTCGATGCGATCACGCGCGACGCGGTAGTGATCTTGGGGAGGGATGTCCGGATCGGGCTCGATGATGAGCACCGCGAGAATGTTCAGCTGCTGCGCTTCGGTCTCGAGGGAAAGGAGCGCCGCGTCGAGTGTCGAGAGGTATTCAGCCGCCATGCGGCCAGCGTACGAAGCGGCGCTTCCGACGGCAACAATCGGGGCAGGGTTCGCGCTGGGGAGAATTACTCAATACCGAGCGCGAACGTCACAGATCGGTGACAACGCCCAGTCGCTGCACGCCGTGCACTCGACCCAGCCCCTGCAACGTGAGGCTGCGGGTGTCCTGCACGACGATCCACGACGCCAGGGTCTCGGCGGGATAACCCATCGCGAGCAGCTCGCCGGGACCCGCGGATTCACAGAGACGTGCCGCCAGGTTGATCGGGCGACCGATGTAGTCGTCGCCATCGAGGATCAGCACGTTGCCGTGCGCGAAGCCGCCACGAAGCGCCAGCGGTTGTTTGGTGCAGCGAGCGACGATCTCGACCGCGGCCGCGATCGTCGGCCCGACGTCGACTCCGACGATCATGGCACCGTCCCCGAGCCATTTGTCCACGCGTACGCCGCGGCGCGCCGCGATCTCGCGGGTGAGGCCCCGGAAGGTGCGCAGCTCGTTGATCGCCGCCTCCTCGCCGTGGGACGCCGTGAAGCTGGTGAACCCGCACAGGTCCAAGAAGATGAACGCCCGGGCCACGGTCGGAATGGTCTCCGACACGTAGTTCGGATGCTCGAGCCCGCTGCTGTGCGCGCCCGTACCAACTGTGCCGACCGGAGCACCCCCGGACCTGTCGTTCGGCTGCGGCGCCAGGCGGCCAAGCCATTCGTGCGCCGCGTCGCGGGCGCGCGCCACCAACGAGTCCATGCTGAAGATCTCATCGTCACGCTGGCACGCGTCCTGAGGGGGCATTGCCGATCACCATATGAGCGGCTCGTCGCCCAGCCGTGCACCGGGGTGTAAATGTCACGCGAACAGGCGGTGACCGGCGGCGATGCGCCGGGAAACCCCGGACGCCGGGCCCGCCGCCGAGAGCCCGGCCCCCGGCCGTTTCCCCCCAGGGCGTAAAGCGGACGATTCGGACTCCCGGGCGGCCGCGCGACCAGCCGCAAAACGCCCGCTACATCCGCCGCTCCGCTGTGCCGATCGATCCATGGCGATGCTGGCGCTTCAAGGGGTGTAGGTGACCGAGCCGAACGGGCACGAGGTGGGCCGAGACCGGGGGCCCGCGCGCGTCGGTTGGCTGACGGTCGCGCTCGCAGCCTCCTTCGCGGCCACCTTCCCGCTCGTGGCGTCGGATCACGCCCGGCACCCGGTGGACGTCTGGGGGTTCCTCGTGATCACCGCGCTGTTCGCCGCCGGCGAGCTGCTGCTGATCCACGTGCCGACCAGGCGCGACACGCACACCGTGTCGTTCAGCGAGATCCCGCTCATCCTCGGGCTCTTCCTGCTTCCCGCCGGCCAGTTCGCCATCGCCGCCGTCATCGGGACCTCGCTCGCGCTCCGATTCCACCGGAAGCAACGGGGCGTGAAGCTGGCCTTCAACATCGCGGAGATCGGCGTGCAGCCCGTTCTCGCCATGCTGGTCTTCCGCACCCTCGCCGACCACAGTGAGCTCGCCTCGCCTCGGGCGTTCGCCGCGGCCATTGCGGCGGCCCTCGCGGCGGACCTCATGTCGGCAATGCTCGTGAGCCTTGCGATCGGCCTGTTCCGCGGCACGTGGCCGGAGCTGGGCGCGTTCGAGCTGATAGAAGGCGCGCTCGCCTCGGTGGCGAAGGCGGCGCTCGCGCTGCTGGCAGTCTCCGCGGTGCTGTACAACAGCGCGGCCGCACTCACGATGGCGGCGGTCTGCGCCACGACGATGTATCTCGCGTTTTGGGCGTACGCGTTGCTCCACGAACGCCATCAACGGCTCGACATGTTGTATCGGTTCACGAGCGCCGTCGGCGGGTCGGTGCAGCTGGAAGCGATCGCCGAGACGGTCGTGAAGGAAGCACGCGACCTCTTGCGGACGGCGCGCGCCGAGCTGTGTGTGGAGATGCGTCCCGGCACGACGATCGTTTGGCGCGCGGACGTCGACGGCTCCGTCACCCGAGAGAGGCTGGGGCCCGGCGCAGACGACGCGTTGTGGCAGCGCGTCGTCGAGCACGCGTCGCGGGTCGACGACGACGACCATCTCGCGGTCGCGCTCGCGATGCACTCGCGTGCGCGTGGCTATCTGTCGGTGAGCGGCCGGCTCGGCGTCGATGTGGCCTTCGATGCGGTCGATATCCGCCTGTTCGAAGCCCTCGCCCATCAGGCTGCGATCGCGCTCGAGAACGGTGGCTTGGTCCTGCAACTCGAGATCGAGATGCGCGAGCGGGAGCACCGCGCGACACATGACCAGCTGACGGGCCTCGTCAACCGCATGTGCTTCAGCGAAACGCTCGAGACCGCCCTGTCCGCAGGCGACGGCCCTCGCGCGCTGTTCGTGCTCGGGCTCGATCGCTTCAGCGAGGTCAACGAGACGCTCGGCCACGACAATGGCGATACGGTGCTGTGCGAGATCGCCGACCGTCTACGGGGTGCGATCGAAGGAACAACCGTCGCTCGCCTCGGCGGCGACGAGTTCGCCGTCCTCACCTCACCGGCGGTGTCCCTCGGCGATCTGCGCGCGCTCGGCGACGACCTCGTCGCCGCCGTGACGCCGCGACTCACCATTGACGGGTTGCACCTCGAAGCTGGGATGTCGATCGGTGTGGCGATGGCACCCGACCATGCCACCGATGCCGAGGGCCTGCTGCGTTGCGCCGATACCGCGATGCGACAGGCAAAGACTCGTCGCTCCGGATTCGAGGTGCACGTGAGTCGCGGCGAGACGGATATGAGGCGACGGCTCGCGCTGGCGCATCAGCTCCGCCAGGCGATCGACGGTCGCGAGCTGACCGTGTACTACCAACCCAAGATCGAGACGGCGTCCGGATGGAGTGTGGGCGTCGAGGCGCTCGTGCGATGGAACCATCCCCAGCTCGGCTTCTTGCCGCCCGACGAGTTCATCCCGATCGCCGAGCACACCGGCTTCATCGAGCCGTTGACCGCGCTCGTGCTCGACACGGTGCTCGCACAACGGCGCACGTGGGCCGACGGCGGCCTCGAGCTCGGGATCGCGGTGAACATGTCCGCTCGATCGCTCGCCGACCCCTCGCTCGCCGACCGCGTCACGCGTGCACTCCTGCGGAACCGTTGTCCCTCCGATGCCCTCACGATCGAGATCACCGAGTCCCAGCTCATGGCGGACCCCGCCCGCGCCGCGGACGCATTGCGCGAGCTCCACGACCTCGGCGTGCGCATCTCGATCGATGACTTCGGGACCGGATTCTCGTCCTTCTCGTCGCTGCGGGAGCTGCCGATCGACGAGGTGAAGATCGACAAGTCCTTCGTGTTCGGAGTGATGGCGAACGAAAACGACGCCGCGATCGTCCGCTCGATCGCGGCGCTCGGTCGCAACCTCGGACTCCACGTCACCGCCGAAGGCGTCGAGAACCAGGACACGCTGGACTTCGTCGCCGCCTGCGGGGCGCACACCGCACAGGGCTATTACTTCGCAAAGGCACTCCCGCCGGACGAGCTCGAAGCGTGGATCCGGAGCCGCTTGGCGGCGGAGATCCGGTCGTGACCGCAATGAAGCTGAGAGCTCATGGCTGGCAAGGGGTGGGCAGGTCACTTCTTGTCTTCGCGACGGGACCCGCCGCGATCGTTGCCATCCCGTGGCTCCAGCGAGCGCATCTGATCGCGGATACACCGCTTCCGCTCCTGATCGTGCTGCTGGTCGCATGTAGCGCCAGCAACGCGTGCGCGATCGCACTGGAAGCACGGCTGTCGCCGGCGCGCGGACTGCACCTTCGCACCGCGACCGCCGCGATCAGCACCGCTTGGGTCGTCTACGCGACCGGATGGGGCCCGATCCTCGTGATCGGCTTTGCCGTCGGCATCGCCGACGCGCTTCGCATTCACGGCTCACGCGCGTGGAGGCCGGGCCTCGGGTGGAGCGCGGTTGCAATCGTCGGCGGTGAGGTCACGGTTGCCATAGGGCTCGCGCCGACGGTGGTCCGGCCCGCCATTGCCCATGCCGTCGCCGCGTCGACGTTCGTCTGTCTCGCGCTGGTCGCGCGAACCCTCGGGTCGTCGGCCAAGTCGGCCGAAGATGCCGCCCGGCGAATCGAGGCGGGGCGCGCGTACTTCCGAGATCTCGTGCAACACGCGGCAGACGTCATCGCGCTCGTGAGCCCGAACCTTCACGTCGAGTACATCAGCCCCGGAATCGAACCGCTCGTCGGACGAACACCCGAGTCCTGCACCGGTCTGCACATCGGAGAGCTCCTGGGCTATGACGCCGCCGACGACATCGCTCGCGCCTACGACACCCTCACGCTGTCCGACTACGTGAGCTGCGAATGGCACCTCACGAACGACTTGAGCGAGCAACGACGAGCGTTCGCACGGCTGACGCGGCGTGCAGACGGCTCGCTCGTCTTGAACCTGCGCGACGTCACCGAACAGCGTGCACTGGAAGCCCAACTCGAGTTTCGCGCAAGTATCGACGCGCTCACCGGGCTCCCGAACCGAGCCGCACTCACACAACATCTGCTGCGGACGGCTTCCCTCGAGGACACCACGGTGCTGTTCATCGACCTCGACGGCTTCAAAGAGGTAAACGACTCGCTCGGGCACGAAAAGGGCGACGGTGTGCTCCGTGACGTCGCATCTCGAATCGGTTCCTCAGTGCCCGACGGCGTCATCGTGGGGCGATTGGGCGGTGACGAGTTCCTCGCGATCATGCAACACGCCGATCTCGACCATGCAACCACGGTCGCGCGCGACATCATCGCCGGCATCCAGGATGCGGGCGCCATGCTGACGCGCTACCCGATGAGCGCGAGTGTCGGGATCGCGACCGGAACTCGGTACGAGTCGCCGGAACAGCTTCTGTGTCGGGCTGACCAGGCGATGTACCGCGCCAAGGCCGCGGGGCCGGGCCGCACCGAATACGCCGTCGCCGCGACGGCGCCGGTCCAAACACGTTGAACCTGGACGGAAGACCTCGTCAGCCGCGGGTACGGGCGATGCCCGCGCGCTGCAGCACCGCGGCCGACACGCCCGCGTCGCGCCACGCGGCGTAGCTGATCCCGCGATTGACGCTGAACTGCCGGGCCACCTTCACGAATGAGGCCTCGAGGGTCTTCGTGTTCGTCCCGTCGCCACTCGCGTCGGCGAGGCGGGCACGAAGGTCACGAACCTCCTGCGCCGCGAGAACTTTCGCGACTCCGGTCGACGACTTCCTCTTGGCGTCTGCTGCCGCAAGGCGTTTCCGCAAGGCGACGGGCGAGACCCTGCGGCCGCGCTTCTTCGGCACGTTGACGACCGACAGGTAGCGGTCAACGATCGTCGACATCTCACGGCCCCTCGCAAGCGCCGCTTTGTGCGTGGTCGTCATCTTGCGCGGGCCACGCCGTTTCGTTGCGGCTTTTCTCGCTGCCTTCGCCGGAGCCATGGATACACAGTCCTTTCCAGGGGCTTGGTGCGCCGCGAAAGTACACAAGAAATGTGCGCATTGGCGAAAGGATCCGTCCGGTGCCGGACACTTCACGGTGTAACGACTCCGCGAACCTCCCGCGGCGGCGCTGTCGTGCGGAGAGCTCGATATGGCAAACACAGACAACATGGTCACGACTCCGAACTACGACATCGAGGTGGTGGACCGGTATCTGCGGGCCCTGGACGAAGACCCGGGCGCGGTCGAACCGTCGGAGATGGCGACGCTCGAAGCCCGCTTCGTCGAAGCCGCGGCACGCTTCGCGCGGTGCTACCTCATCAGCGCCGGCGCCTGGAGCGATGTCGGCCTTTCGGCCGACCTGATCCGACGGGCCGGACTCGACCCATAGCCATCCCACAGCGCGCGTCGTGATGCGCAGGTCGCACCCTTCACCGAAACGCTCGCGCGCGCCGAATACGATCCCCCGCCGTGACGACCAAGAGCCACGGGTTGGGGATCTCCCGTATCGTCCCGGTGAGCCGCCGCCTCGTGGTGCCCGTCACTGCCTACGCCGGCGGGAGGATCGTCGTGCTCATGGGCCAGCTGGTCAGTGGTGTCGGCGTCCGGTCGATCCCCTACCGATCAGCGTTCTTCCGGTACGACGCCGCGTGGTACCTGAGTGCTGCGAGATCGGGATACCCGGCACACATCGCGACGTCGGCGGACGGTCGCGCGATCCAGAGCACGATCGCCTTCTTCCCGCTGTATCCGATGACCGTCCGTATCGTCGCGCGGTTGACGGGTCTCGGCTACACGACCGCGTCGCAACTCGTCGTGACCCTCGCGGGAGCGGCAGGCGTCGTCGGAGTGTGGTTCGTCGCGCGCCGCGTCTGGGGCGACGACGTCGCCGACCGCACGGCCGTCGTGTTTTGTGTCTTTCCGGGATTCATGGTCTGGGGCCTCGGCTACGCCGAGCCGCTCGCCGTGGCGTTCGCGGCCGCGTGTTTGCTCGCGCTGCTCGAGGAACGCTGGTTCCTCGCGGGAGCGTGCGGCGCGGTGGCGACCGCGACCCGTCCGAACATGTTGGTGCTCGTCCTGTGCTGCGCGGTCGTGGCGATCCCGGCTGCCAGACGCCAGCGACGCCTGGCGCCGCTCGTCGCCCCACTGCTGACGCCGGCCGGTTGGGCCGCGTTCATGGTGTATCTCTGGCGACACACCGGCGACCTCGGCGCATGGTGGCGGGTCGAGCACGGCGGCTGGAACGAGCACTTTGACGCGGGTCTGGAGGTGTACCGGCGTGCGCGCCAGATCTTCACCCGGCCGTTCGCCGCGCCCTTCGGCGCGCTCGACGCGTTGATCGCAACCTCCGCGATGTTGGTCGCCATTGGCCTCGCGTGGATGTTGTGGCGATCGCGCGCCCCGCTCGTCCTGCTCGTCTATTCGTACGCGCTGATCGTCCTCTCGCTGGTATCCGGCTTGGGTGTTCGTCCCCGCTTCCTCGCGACCGCCTTCCCACTGTTCGCCGCGCCTGCCCTCCGGCTGCGCGCCGTGCCACTGGCAATCGTTGTGGCCGTCGCGGCGGGCGCACTGCTCGCCCTCACCGTGATCACGACGACGACGGTGTATGTGACGCCGTGAGCAGCGACGCGTCGCCCTCGCTCAGGGTCGCGCGTCGAGTGTCGTGAGGTCCTTGACCGTCCCTGCCGCGCGCAACCGGGCGACGCCGGCCGGATCGCCGCTGACGTACCGGTCGAGGAATGCGATGATCGAGTTGGTCACCGCGATCTCAGCGGGCAACGCGCCGCCTCTCACCTCGCCGCTGTGACTCCCGCCGACGAGTGTGAGGAAGAATTTCGGCTTGCTCGCATGCGTGTAGGAGTCGGAACCGATCTGGTACGGCACCGTGCCGTCGGCGGAACCGTGTATCTGAAGCAGTGGTGTGCCGTTCGTGACACCTGACGAGGCCGCCATGACGACCGCCGCCTTGACACGCCGGTCGGCCTTGTCGCCGAACGCCAACGACGACGTCGTGAACCCGCCGAGCGAGTGCCCCGCGGCAGCGATGCGGTTCGGGTCGACCAGGCGATGCAACCAGCCCGTGGCCGCCGATGCCGCGAGCACGCGGTCGATCACGAACGACGCGTCACCGGCCTGGTTTCCGAGGTCGCCGACAATCGGTCCGCCCGGCGCGTCGCGATTCGAGAGCGGGTACGCGGGCGCCGCGACGACAAAGCCCGCCTTCGCCAACGATTCGAGGAGCGGGCCGTAGTCTTCAGGATTGCCATTGTGACCGTGGCTGAAGAGGATGAGCGGGTAGGGGCCGCCACGGGTATCGGCCGCCTCGTCGGTGCCCGGATAGTAGAAGCGCACGCGGATTGTGCGAGTAGGCGCGCCCGCATATGTGCCGTTCTTCATGGTCGGACGGGTGGTGTCGACGTAGCTCTCTTGCCGGGAACCGACGTCATAGACAGCCGATCGTGCGCCGTTGGCCAACGTTGTCGTGGTCGTGCTCGGTGCCTCGGATGGCGCGACCGCCGCCGGTGCGCGCGCAGTGGGCTTCCCGCTGCCGGAACACGCGGCCGCGAGCAACACGAGGACAAAGGCGATGACCGGCGCTCGACGCACGCGCGCACACTAGAGCGGAACATCGCCAGGCGGGAGTTCGCACCTGACCGGCGCCGCGGTTATCCGGAGGCGTGCGGTGCGCGGAACGCGAGGGCGCCCCTCAAGGCAACCGCAGGTCGAGCGAACGATAGAAACGGAGGTTGTTCACTGCGGTGGTCACTGCCTTGCGACCGTCGACGCGAAACGTCACGGTCGCGTCCCGTGCGCATCCGGCGCTCGAGTCCGGCCCGACGATCGAGAGGCTGATTCCCGTGAAGTCGCCACTCGTTCGCACCGACGCGACGCCGCAAATAGTGGTTCCGATGTACGCCTCGACGCGGGTGCCCGGCCCCAGTTGACGGCCGTCCCGCTCGAAGATCTCGCCGGCCACCTCCGTTCTTTGCCGCATGGCGCCTTTGGGCGCAGCGGTCGAGAAGCTCGCGTCGAACGTCGTCGGGCCCAGGTCCTTGGGCCACTGGATCGAGCGCGTGCTGAAGTACTGCTTCTCTTTGACGAACGTCCACAGCAAGATCTCGGCTCCCGTAACACCGCAGCCGCTCGCCTCCGCATTGCCCATCACCGCGATCTCGAAGTGGCCTTGCTCGACGGGCGGCAGCGTGTACTGACACGGCGTGACCAATCCGTCCTTGCGCACGACCGCGCCGAGAAATTCCGCATCGAAGGGCGCTCCGTCGAGCGAGGCGGTCCCGCGAACAACGGCACGCCCGCCCGTGCCGGACACGTTCGTTTCCGGGGCCCGCGCCGCGGGGACGGTGGTTGCCGACACGGTGGTCGTCGGGGGTCGTGCGGATTCGTTGCCGTCCCCGCAGCCCGACATCGCGACGACCACGGCAGCCGCCAACACCGAACACAGGCGCGCACGGGTCATCGCCGGCCTCCGTCCCGTTCTGGAGAACGCCACATTGAGACCTATACACCGCCGGGGCCCAACCGGTTCCCACTTCGGAAGCGTAGGGTCGGTCGAGGTGACTGACCTTCGAGAGAACGGATTCTCGATGCCAAACCCAGACCTGCACACCGCCGCCGATCGCCTGACCCGGCTCGTCGAAGCCGTTGACGACGATGCGATGGACGCTCCCACCCCCTGCCCCGAGCTTCCGTTGGGGGCGCTGATCGACCATGTGGGCGGCTTCGCCAAGGTCTTCGCGGCCAGTGCCAAAAAGGAACTCGGCGAGCTCACTGCACAGCCCCCCGATCCCCGAGCGGACAATCTCGAGCCGGGCTGGCGCACCCGGATAGCAACCGACCTCGCCGCCCTCGCCGACGCGTGGGATGCGGCCGACGCGTGGGATGGCATGACCCAGGCGGGCGGTCAGGATCTGCCCGGCGCGATGGCGGGACGAATCGCGCTCGACGAGTTGGTGGTGCACGGCTGGGACATCGCCCGGGCCACCGGTCAGCCGTTCGACTGCGACGCGGCGACCTTGGACGAGGTCGAGTCCACCGTGCGGCAGGTGCGCGATGGCCACGACGGCGACATTCCCGGTCTGTTCGGCCCGGTGGTCCCCATGGCCGACGACGCCCCCACCCTCGAGAGGGTCCTCGGCCTCACCGGTCGCGATCCCGCTTGGTCACCGACATGAACACATGCACTGCCGCCCGGTTCGCGCGACACGGGACGTGACAGATGGCATAGGCCGTACCTCACGATGGCGTCCAGGCGTTCATGGCCGTGGGCAGGCTGGTGGCAGCTGCGCTGTCAGCACCGGACGCTTCGCGCCGGTCGGGGAAGGGCGGGATGAGCACAAGGACAGCGCGCTGGGCGCTGACGGGAAGCATCGTCACGGTGCTCCTGTTCCTCGCACCGTCCGGTTGGTCAGCGCGTAGCGGCGCTTCCGATCTCGCGGGAGCTTCGTCCCGCGGCATGACCGTGTTGGTGACGTCTACGCGAGTCTGGACCGACTCCCACATCGCGCTGCATGCCGGCGATTCCCTCACGATCGCGGGCGTGGGAGTGGTGCACTTCGGGCGCGGCGCGATCGACAAGGTTGCCCCTTCAGGTTTCCCGTGGGGACCTCGATGTTTCGCGATCGCCAACTCCGGGGCGCAGTGGCCCGCTCGGGATCTCAGATGTTGGTCGTTGATTGCACGCGTGGACAGCGGGACGCCGTTTCAAGTCGGAGCGACGACGGTCAAGCGGATCCAGGCCGATGGCGAGCTGTTTCTCGGAGTGAACGACAATTACCTGGGAGACAATCGCGGCGCCTGGTCGGCCAAGGTCACTCTCTCGAGGTCCCTGCCACCGGCCGAACCGACTCCCGACACCGCACCCGCTCACCCGAATGCAGTCAAAGCGGCGACACCACAACCGCACCATCCCGCCGATCACACACCGGGAGTGCTGTTGGCCTCGCTTCTCGGCGTCATGCTCATAGGCGGCGTCATCTGGAAGATCAACGCCGCGCGCCGTCCCAAGCTCGCGCTCGCACCCACGCTGCACGTCGGTCAGGTGAAGGTAGGCATCACCGCGGACCACTCCATCGTCCGACGCGGTCCCGATGACGTGTGGCGACCGTTCTTCGTGACGCCCGGCGACTTCGTGGACGCTTGCGCAGACCCGGCAACGCCCGAGCGCTTTACGTGGCGCGGCGTCCAATTCCGTGCCGTCAAATCCCGCATCCCGTTCGCGGCACCACGCGGCGAAGTCCTCCGGCTCGGCCAGCATGTCACCGCATCGGCCGGCCTGATACGAGGACGCGACGGCTACCTCAGAGGGCGAATCCCCGCCTCGCTGCACGGCGTATGGGCCTTCACGCTCGGCACCGTGCACACCGATCGCACCAAGGATCTCCCGGTCGTCGAGGGCGAGCTGACGATGCTCATCCGCGTCGACGAGCCCTTCGATCCGCAGGCCGACACGATTTTCGCGTCGTTGCCGACGCTTCACGACCGTCTGGACCTGCTCATCAAAAGTCGCCAAGCGACGGTCGCGGTACCGACACGTCTGCCGGCCACCGTCCAATCTTCCTGAACCCGGGACGACGTCTTTTTTCGCGCGAGGCGCGCTTCGCCGGAGCGCACAACGAATCTCTGCGTACATCGCGGCAGCGCTCGAGCGCAGAGTTCGCGCGGGCAATCGCGAAGCGTCCGCGCTCAACGCTCGGTGAGCAAGACGAGCGTGCCGGGCCGCACGCCGTCGTCCTTCATCGCCTGGGCCGCGCCCGGCATCGCCATCGACTCGTCGAAGGCCTCCATGCTCGGCACTTCGACGAGCAGCCCGACGCGGTTCGACCGCTCGGGGTCGACGAACGTGCGGGCCGTGATGCCGAGCGGACCGAAGAGCTCATGACGCTTCGGTGACGAGAGCCAGTGGTCGACGTCGTCGACCTCCTGGACGATCAAGATCGTTCTCATCGCAGTGCCTCCTCGGAGTGTCGTCGTCTCCGACGACCATCACCATGACCGTGCCCGCGCGTCGTTCGCGCGTCACCCCTGGCACAAGGCGGTGACGCGCAAATGATGCGGTCGCTCCCGCACGATCATGACTCCCGACGAAGATGAGAAACATGATTCTGGCAACGACGAAGGTCGAGGATTTCGACCGCTTCTTGAAGATCTTCTCGACCAAGGGCGCCGTGAAGCGCAAGCAGCACGGGTCCAAGGGTTCGACCGTCTTTCGCGATCCCACTGAAGGCGACCGGGTCTGGGTGCTGTTCGACTGGGACACCGACGGCTGGCAGAGCTTCGTCTCCGACCCCGAAGTTCCGCCGATCCTGCAAGAAGCCGGACACCTTGGTCGGCCCCAGGCCGCTGAGCTCGGCGGCAAGTACGACGCGTAGCCCAGACGAACATCGTCAGCACTGCACAACGACCGGAGGCACGTCATGAACACCCCCGCAACCGAAACACCCAAGTACCGGAAATACGTCCTGCGATGGGAGGAACGTCCGGGAGCCGGGCCGTCCGAGTACGAAGCCGCGCAAACGCGCATCCTCGACGTGTTCCGCAAGTGGGACACGCCTGCCGGCGTCACGTTCCACCAGTTCGTGGTGCGCGTCGGCGATTGGGGCGGATACGCGGTCCTCGAAGCCGACAACCTCGCCGACATCCATCTGATCACCACCGCCCTCGCCGCGTTCACGTTCCGGCTCGAGCCCGTGATCGACGTGATGGACGCGGTCGCGGTCGAGCTCCAGGCCATGGCCTGGCGCGAGAAGGTCGCGTAGGCGCGACAGCCCTTCTCACGGAGCCGTACGCGAGCCACCGTCGGTCGGTCAACACATAGCGCGGCCGACCGACGGTGCTTGGCACGGCCTGAACCCAAAATGGGAACCAAGGTGTGGGGTTGAGCGTCTGATTCGGACGAGCGGTCGCGGCTTCGACTCGGCGTCGCAGTGGGTTCCTTGCCCCGTGTTGGTCGGGTGCTTGGCCGCCGTTGAGCTTCGCTGCTGCTCCGGTGGCGAGCCGAAGGGGGAGGTCCCGTGATGCGTATGCGGCGCTGGAGTGCGGTTCTACTGGTGGTCGGCCTCGGCGTGTGGGGTATGGGTGGCAGCGCCGGAGCTGCAACGAGCTTGACGGTGACGCCATCAACCAACCTTGTGGATGGCCGACTCGTGTCCGTCTCGATCTCGGGATTTCCTGCAAACACCTCGATCGGAGTGGTCGAGTGTGTCCTGGGCGCGGTGAACGCCAACGGCTGTGACCTGCGGACGTTGCAGTACGTGACCACCAATGCCAATGGAAATGTGGTGACGCCGTTCATTGTCGGCGCGAAGTTGTCGACCGCGAACGGCCCCGTCGATTGCCGAACGACGGCGTGCAGCATTGGCGCAGGGACCTTCGACCAGTCGGCGACCGCGGGCGCGCCAATCACGTTCAACCCGACCGCGCCGCTCGCCCCACCGTTGCACGTCGGCGTCGCGGTCGCACCCAACGGCAAGGTGAACAATCGCACCAACGTGGCGACCATCAACGGGACCGTGACCTGCAACCGGGCCGCGATCATCGACGTGTCCGGTCAACTCAACCAGGCCATCCCCTTCCACGGGGTGTCCTTGGTCAGCAGCAGCTACGTCGACCAACCACAAGTGATCTGCGGCGCGCCCAACACGACCGTGAGCTGGAGCGCGACCGCACCAACGAGCAGTTCGGTGTTCCCCGGCGGGACCATCATCGTGGGCTACAAAGTCGGGAACGCGACCGCCGACATCTACGCCTACGGCAACGGCGGTACCTCAACAGCATTCGCGTCGATCACTCAGGCCACCATCCGTCTGCGATCGGCCCACTAGCGACGCGCACGTGACGGGATGCGCGGTCCGCTTGTCGCGCGGCACGCCATGCTCTCACAGCACGTACTCGTACTGCTGCGCCTCAGGGTCGCGGTTCCAACCGAACGAGAGAAGCGGCAGTTCGAGCGTTCGCGATCATCTTGCGATGTCGCATAGGACGCGGCACGCTGACGACGTGGGAGAGAGGCTGCCGGAGCCGTCGCGGGTCACCTGGTTCACGGACCCGCGCACGCCAGCTCGGCGAATGCGCGTGTCGTGGCATCCCGAGGTCGCTGTTGTCGTGTTGAGCCTGTGGGCGGGAGAATCGTGTACCGCGACGTTCAGACTCCCGATCGAGCGAGCGCCCGAGTTGATGCACCTTCTCGTTGACGCCCTCGCGTACACGCCCGTCGCAGCGCCAGCATCAGATCGGCCGCCGACAACTCATCGCACGCGAGTGTGGAGTCGTGTCCGGCGGCTGTTTCGGCGAGGGACCCTTGCGCCCGTCCTGCCTCTCCGGCAAGACCCTCGTTGACAAGACATCACGTCCCCGTAACTCCTCGACACAAGCGTTTGTCGAACAGCGAGAATGGCGAGCACGGTACGCACTCCGCCAGAGGCACCAGCACCGAAAAGCGGGACGTCGCGACGACTCTCCATCTGGCTTCCCGCTGGTGTCCTCGCGATCTTCATCCTGGCCTTCGCGGGTTGCGCGGCCCTACTCTCGACCTTCAAGGCACCGACGAGCGTCGGACCCATCAGGCTGCACGTGTTCAAACCAATCCCGGTATCGCAGAGCACGTGCCCGTACCTGCGGCGCGTTCACGACACCGCCGCGCACGCGGGTCAACTGTGGTGGGCGACCTTGACGAGTGGAGCGCCCGGCTCGAACTCAACGGAATGGCCGCTCTTCCGGGCTGAGTTCAAGCCCAGGGTGGACGCTTTTGATGCGGCACTCCGCGATGCAATACCACACGTGCCGCAGCCGGTCGCGGCACAGCTTCTCGAAGTGCGGCACCAAGTGCTGATCGGCAAACAACTCTTCGGAAAGGTCGACACCGTAGCCGCGTACGTGAGCAAGGCTGACGGCGCCGTGGTCTCGGGCTACATCTCGCTCGGCAACGTCAGCGATCTCGTTGACAACGCGTGTGGCTTCACAGTTGCTCCACCTGTTCTTTTCAACGCTCCCTCCCCAACGGCTCCCCAGTAGTACCTCGCCGCGCCCAGAGCGTTGTTTGTGCAAGGTGCCGATGGCGTTCGGGGACACCGGTGCGAGACTTGGGACGTGCGTCAAGGAGTACGGCTCAGGCCCGTCGAAGAAGACGAGCTCACCACGCTCATCGGCCTTCTGTGGGACCCGGAAGCACCGGGCGAGCATCAGTGGTTCGGCTTCCGCATGGACAAGGCCCGGGACCTCGAGCACCGCTGGCGCGACGACGGACTGATCGGCGGCGACTCGTCCTTCCTGGCGGTCGGGCTCGATGACCGCACGTGCGCCGGCTGGGTGACGTGGCGGCCGCTGGCCGCGTCCGGCAACTTTGAGATCGGAATAGCGCTCTTCGCACAGCACCGGGGTCACGGCATCGGCACTGAGGCCCAGCGGCAACTGATCGAATATCTGTTCAGCACGACGACTGCGAACCGACTCCAGGCCGGCACCGAAGTCGACAACCTCGCGGAGCAGCGCGCTCTGGAACGAGCCGGCTTTCACCGCGAGGGCGTCCAGCGCGGCCTGTACTTCCGGGCGGGCGCGTGGCGCGACAGCGTCATGTACGGCGTCCTCCGTGACGATTGGCTCAACGAGAAGATCGGCTGAGTCCGCGTTGCGGAGCCGCTTCCGGCCAGCATTTCGGGGCGCGTCAGTAGGACGAGCGGAAGTCGGCGATCACTTGGTCGATGACTCCGCGTGCGCTCCATCTCCAGCCGAACCTTGCTCCCGTACGTCCGGGATCGTCCGGAGGTCGCCCGGGGATATCGATCAGTGCTTTCCACAGAGCCCACCCTCGTGCCCGCGCCCAAGTGCCGGCGTCGCCTCGCACTGTCGATCGGAAGCGTGCACGGCTGGTGCCCTCGAACATCGTCCATGCTGCCGTGAAGTCGCAGGCCGGATCTCCGATCGCGGCGCATCCGAAATCGATGACGCCGCACAACCGGTCGTCGCGCAACAGCAGGTTGGAGCCAGTGACGTCGCCGTGGACCCACACATCGGGACCGTTCCACTCCGCGGCGAGGGCTGCCTCCCACACCGCCAACGCGCCGTCATCGTCGATCTCGTCGGCCAGCTCGGCGATCGTGGCCCGCGTCTGCTCGTCCCACGCCGTCACCGGGCCACCTCGGTTGAAGCTGTGCGCTCCGGCCGGCGGGCCGTCGTCGGTGTTCACTCGTTGGAGCGCGGTGAGGAACTGACCGAGCTCCTCGGCAAGTCGGTCGTGATCGGTCACGCCCGCGACTGCGGCGGGCACGCCCTGCAACCACCGATAGATCGACCACGGCGCGGGGAACCCGCATCCAGGTGCGCCCTTGGCGATCGGTTGCGGGATCGGAAGAGGCAGCTGCGGGGCGAGGACAGGCAGCCACCGGTGTTCCTTGTCGATCTGCGGCACGTACATCTTGTGGCTGGGAAGCCGCACGGACAAGTCGTCGCCGAGACGGAACGTGGTGTTGTCCCAGCCGTCAAGCGCGACGGGACGAATCTCGAGCTCGGACCAGTGCGGGAACTGCGAGGTGACGAGACAAGCGACGACGTCAACCGTGAGGTCGGCCTTGCGCACAGTTCTGTCGTAGTCGATGGTGGCCCCGCAAGACCAGCAAGTTGAAGTCGGGGACCGCCGATCTCCTTTGAAATTGTGCAGTTCCGGTTCCATCGGTATGAGTTGTCGAGGGAGCGTTCGTCCATGAGCTGCAGGCGCCAATTTGCCGCTGCCACGTTTGTACTTCTCAGTCCTCTCGCTATCGGTGCTTGCTCGTCGTCGTCCTCGTCTCCGACGAAGACGACAACGACCAACGCCGCGAACACGATCCGCATCGGACTCGAAGGGCCGTTGACCGGAAGCCAAAAGGAGACGGGAATCGGCATGCTCGACGGTGCGCGCATGGCCGCCGAGCAGCTCAACGCGAAGGGTGGGATCCTCGGCAAGCAGGTGGAGATCGTCCCGATCGACGATCAGGCGGATCCGGTCGCCGGCGACAAAGCCGCCGAGGCGGCGATCGCCTCGGGCCTGCTGGGCGTGGTCGGGCCGTACAACTCGGGGGCCGGGCTCAAGACGCTGCCGCGCTACATCAATGCCGGTCTGGTGCCGATCCGGCTCACGTCGTCCGACGAAACCGCCGGGATGGGCTTCACCCTCCAACCGATGACCTCACAGATCGCGCCGGTGGCCACGGATGCGATCTCGAAGTGGGTCGGCGCGAAGTCCGTCGCGATCATCTTCGACTCGACCCAGGCGTACACCAAGGCAGCGGACGTGAGGATGAAGGAGCTCCTCACCGCGGCCGGGGTGCGTATCACCTCCGACGAAGCCATCGAGCCGGGTGCGAAGACCTACGCCTCGACGGTAACGAAGGTCGCAGCCACCAAACCCGATCTCATCTACGTCGATACCTACTACCCCGAGGGCGGATTGATCGCCAAGGCGATACACGACGCGAAGACGCCCGCCAAGTGCCTGGCCGACTACGGCGCCTACGACAACGGCTTCATCGCGACGGCCGGGTTGGCGGCCGCTCAGGACTGTCCGGTCGTCGGTGTGCCCGCGCCCGATGACTTTCCTTCCGCCGCACCCCTCGTCGCGACGTACGCGCGGCTCTACCCGAACGCGCCGAACGGCTGGGCACCGTACGCATACGACTCGGTAAACCTTCTGGCGGACGCGGCGACGACCGCTGGCGGTTTCTCGGTTGCACCGCTGACGACGGCTCTCACGAGCATCAAGAACTGGAAGGGTTGGACGGGGACAGTTGTCGGCTTCGACGCGAAGACCGGCAACCGGATCCCGGCATCGGTCACGGTCGACCGCCCCGACTCCAGCGGCGCGTTCCACGTGGACACCGCCTGGGCGGCGGAGACGCACTTCTCGTACTAATGAGGTTGTCCCGGTTGACCGGACGGAGCCACGGGACAACCTCAGAGCGAGTTCGTATCCGGCAGTGGACTGCGACGTCAGCCGGCGTTGACAGCCTCGAACGGCGGGGGTCCAAGGAGCTCTATTCCGCCGTTCTCTTTCGCTGACGCTTGGACGCGTGCGATGTCTACCCGGTTGGAGGTGTCGTCGGTGGCCGGCTCGCTGGCGCCGCGGTAGAACTCCTGACCGATGCCGGGCGTCTTCAGAGTGAGCAGCCGCGCGCCGCCGTCCGAGACCACGAGAAAGGCGTGCGCGACACCCCTCGGCACGAACGACATGCCACCGGTACCGACTCGACTTTCGCTGCCGTCGACGTTCACGAGGATCTCGCCCTCGAGGACGTAGACGGTCTCATCGGAGTCCGGATGGCGATGGAGCGGGGTGGTCTTGCCCTCGGACAAGGCGTCCTCGAACAAGAAGAACGCGCCGTCGGTGTCTTCGGCCATGAGCTTCCACGTATGCAGGCCACCTCCCAGGAACGACTGCTTGTCGCCCTCGCCGTTGGCCCGGATGATGGGAACTGAAGCGTTCATGTCCGTACCGACCTTTCTCCGTCGTGAGACGTACGTCTCATCGCGAGAGTACGGTATCATCATGAGTATGTCAATCCCATATGAGGCTGACGGGCGGATCCATCAGAAACGCCGCACGCGTGATGCGCTCGTCACCGCGGCCCGTGAGCTCGTCGCAGGCGGAGCGACGCTGACCATCGAAGCGGCAGCGGAGGCCGCGTCGATTTCTCGTGCCACCGCCTATCGCTATTTCCCAAATCAACGCGCGCTGCTGGTCGCGGCTCACCCGGAAGCAGGCGCGATCTCGCTGTTGCCCGATGACCCCCCGGACGATGCATCGACTCGACTCGACTTGGTCATCGACGCGTTTACGCGCTCGACCGTCGAGAACGAGGCGCAACAGCGCACGATGCTTCGACTCTCCCTCGAAGCCGACCCGGTCGAACGCTCCGAACTTCCACTCCGGCAAGGCCGAGCGATCAAATGGATCGAGGAAGCACTCGCGCCGCTCCGCGAGGAAATGTCCGAGCCCGAGGTCCACCGCCTCACCCTCGCGATACGAAGCGCCACCGGGATCGAAGCCTTCGTCTGGCTTATCGATGTCGCCGGGCTGTCACGCGACGACGCAACCGAACTCATGCGCTGGACAGCTCGCGCCCTCCTGCGGTCGGCACTCGCCGACAGACAACTGGCAGCTTCGCGAATGGCACCGGGGTAGGTCGATGGGAATCCTCACCAAGGACATGCGGCGGGTCGTCGAGGCTGAACTCGGCTTCATCGCGACCGTCTGTCCCGACGGCACACCGAATCTGTCACCGAAGGGGACGACCGCAGTGTGGGATGACGATCATCTCGTGTTCGCCGACTTGCGATCACCGGGCACCGTCGAAAACCTGCGGTCGAATGCGAGCATCGAGATCAACGTCGTGGACCAGCTTGTGCGCAAGGGCTACCGCTTTAAGGGAACCGCGGTGGTGTACACCGCCGGAGAGGTCTTCGAGCGCGGCATCGAGTTCTACGAGGCCCGCGGCACGGTCAAGGCGCGCGAGCGCATTCACGGGCTCGTGATCGTCGCGGTCGAAAGGGCTCTGCCGGTCATCTCCCCTGCCTACGACCTCGGCACTACAGAAGACGAGTTGCGCGAGCGCAATCTCCGGCGGCTCACCGCTCGCTCGGCAGAGTCCCATCCACCGCAGGATGTGTGACCAGGCCGTTTCAATGGCGCGTGATGCCGTGAAATTCCGTGGCGGCCGAAGACAGCCATGGTGGACGATGTCGTCGTGGGAGAACTGTCTCGCACCGACATCGAGGCCTTTCGGCGCGACGGATACATACGTCTCGAGGAAGCGTTCCCGCGTTCACTTGCGCTCCGCTGTTGCGACCTCCTGTGGGAGCAGATCGAGGAGGACCCCGCGCAACCGTCGACATGGCGCCGGCCGGTTGTACGAGTTGGATCGCAAACAGACCGCGCTTTCAGCGACGCCGCCCAGTCCCGTCGATGGGTCCGCGCCATCGGAGAGGTGATGGGGCCCAAGACCGATCCAACCCCGTGGATGGGCGGCACGTTCGCCATCCGGTTCCCTGTCGACGAAGACCCCGGCGACGACGGCTGGCACATCGAGGGCAGCTACCTCGGGCCGGACGGATGGTGGTGGACGAACTACTGGTCCAAGGACCGTGCCCTGTTGATGCTGGCGCTCTTCTCCGAGGTCGGCGATTCCGACGCGCCGACGCGCATCCGGATCGGGTCGCACGTCGTCATCCCTGAGGCTCTGGTGGGGTATGGGGAGGCGGGCGTGAACCAACGAGAGCTTCAGCTGCCCTCAGCGGTGGACGGTTGTGACACCGCGCTGGCAACGGGCAGCCCTGGCGACGTCTACCTCTGTCACCCATTTCTGGTGCACGCCGCGCAACGTCATCGCGGGCAGACGGCCAGGTTCATCGCACAGCCGGGCGTTCCATGGAAGAACGACGGCCGGCTGAACGGCCTGTGGCCCGACTGAAGCGCACTCCGAACCGTGATCCGGCGTGAGGGGCGAGTCACTCGGCGCCCGATCACCCGTCGTCAGCTTCCATGTGGTCAGCGTCCAAAGCCGTCGAGGAATTCCCTGACCGCCCGCTTGGATCTGAGCACGCGAAGGGCCACATGCTGCCCATGCTGCGAAATGATCTCGCGTTCGCGCTCCGGTTCCGAGCCGCGTTTCCGCCAGATACGAACGGCTAAACGCCACTCATCGCGCAACCGCAGCCAGGCCGAATAGTCGCACCCTTCGGGCAACTCGCCCGGCATCCGGAACCCGCGCAGGAACGCGCGTCCTGCGCAGAGCCACCAGGGCATGTCGAGGAAGACCACGGTGTCCGCGCGTTCGAGACGGAGATCGAGTGTCTCGGTGTAGTTGCCGTCGGCGATCCACGCGTCGCCGCCAAGCACGCTCCATTGCCTCTCGCGCCACTCGGTCTCCGACGGTGCGACCCAGCCGGGCTTCCAGAACTGGAGGTCCAGATGAATGACCGGCAAGCCGGTCTTGGCAGCGAGCGCGAGGGCGAACGTGCTCTTCCCGGACCCGGCCAGCCCAGTGACGATGACGCGGCGTCCCACCAGCGCCGGCGCGGCATCACTCATCAACGCGAGTGTCCCGCAAGTTGCCGCTCGGCGACGAACGCGAGTGGTCGTCTATGAGGTGGATGGCCTCGGCTGGCAGCAAATCGACGAAGGACAACGCGCCGCTGGCTATCGCGATGAGCGCGTGACAGTCGTAGGTCCAGACGGCGCCGAGCACGACGCCTCGGTGTATGTCGCCCGCGCCGAGATGATCGACGACTCGATGATGCCGACGCGGTCGTATCGAGACCCGATCGTCAACGCGGCACGGGCCAACCGGCTTCCCGCGGAGTACGTCGACGAACTCGCCAGCACGCCGGTGGCGGACTCGTAGGAGGCTCCACTCAACGATGCGTCGGAGCCGGCGATAGGTGACAGTGGCTGACTGGGATTATGGGACGCGTGTTCTGGGACGAGTCGCGCCTGGGCGAGTGTCGACTCGGGGGCATAGCGTGCTGCAGTGCCCTGGAACGAGCTGGCTCGTGAGCAGTGACTTCGCAGAGGTTCGCTACGCGGATGCGGATGGCGTTTCGATCGCGTACTGCATTGGCGGGGACGGCCCGATTGATCTGGTGCGAGTGCCGGGCATTCTGAGCAGCATGCGCGCGGGCACGGTCGATCCCGTGGTCGCGGCGCACGACCAGCATCTGACCAAGTTCTCGCGTCTGATCCGGATCGATCGGCGGGGACTCGGGATGTCGGATCCGCTCGTCGCGGGTGGTGCGCCACCGCTCGAACAACAGGTCGACGACATCCTCGCCGTGATGGACGCGGTCGGATCACGCCAAGCCGCGCTGTACGGCAGCGGCGATGGCGGTCAAGTCGCGTTGTTGTTCGCGGCGATGCATCCAACTCGGGTAACTGGGCTCGTCTTGAATTACACGTCAGCGCGAGGACTTCGAGCGGCCGACTATCCGTTCGGGTTCGACCCGGTCGACGCGGAGCGGCTCACGTTGCTCACGCGATCGAATTGGGGCGATGTCGACGACCCGTGGGGCTACGAGTGGCTTGCGCCGAGCCGTCTCGAGGACCCCACGTTCCGGCGGGTGTTGGCGCGGCTCGAACAGGAGAGTGCAAGTCGAGCGGCAGCGGCAGCGGTGGTAGCGGGACGGGCTGAGATCGACTTGCGGGCTGCCCTCCCGCTGGTCCAGGCCTCGACCCTCGTGTTGGTCGCTGAACATGATCTCGAGACGCGAGGTCCGTCGCAGTTCCTCGTCGATCACATCGCGAACGCGCGCCTTGCCACATTTCCGGGCGCGGACATATATCTCGGCGTGCACACCGCCGAGATGGGTGCGCTGATCGAGGAATTCTTGACGGGTACGCGGCCGGTTCCCGTGAGCGATCGGATCCTCGCGACCGTGTTGTTTACCGACATCGTCGGCTCAACCGAGCGGCTCGCGACGCTCGGTGATCAGGCCTGGCGCGCACTTCTCGACCGTCACGATGCGATGGTGCGCACACAACTGGAGGGATTTCGGGGCCGAGCGGTCAACACTACGGGCGATGGCTTCCTCTCTACCTTCGACGGTCCGGCACGCGCGGTGCGGTGCGGGCAAGCGATCGGTGACGGCGCGCGGTCGCTCGGGATCGACGTGCGCGCAGGGGTGCACGTCGGCGAGTGCGAATCACGAGGCGACGACCTCGCGGGTATCGCGGTGCACATCGGCGCGCGTGTCTGCGCGCTCGCGCGGCCCGGGGAGGTACTCGTCACCTCGACCGTGAAGGACCTCGTCGCCGGTTCCGGCATCAAGTTCACCGACCGCGGGACGCGAACGCTGAAAGGCGTCCCCGACCAATGGCGAGTCTTCACCGCTGAAGCGTGACAACCGTCCAGCTCGCGACAACCCACGCCCGTCAGCAGGAGTGCGCGTTCGGCGGCGCCGTGATCGGCCGGATCGCAGCGCCGTAGTCATACCAATCGAAACGTGTCGTACTGGAGAGCAAGGATCTGCACGACACCGAACATGACCGCGTGCGTCCGACCGACATATTCGTTGGATCGCGCGGCCAGACGCTGATCTGATGTGACCGATGGAAGGGTATGAGCCGGTCAGGACCTTTGACGAAGCGACCGCCGAGGAGTACGACGAGCTTGCCGTTCGGGGCGACGAGGACGCCACGGTCGCGTTCCTTCATGATCTCGCGAACGGCGGTCCCGCGCTCGAACTGGCAATCGGCACTGGCCGCATCGCGCTCCCTCTCGCGGCTACGGGCGTCCGCGTCGATGGAATCGACTTCTCTGAGCCAATGGTCGCGAGGCTTCGATCGAAGCCTGGCGGATCGAACCTCACTGTCGTCATCGGAGACTTCTGCGATGTCGAGGTCGACGGTTCGTACCCGCTGATCTATGTCGTCTTCAACTCGCTGTTCAACGTGTTGTCCCAAGCCGAGCAGGTCCGCTGCTTTGAGAATGTCGCGTCCCATCTTGCGCCGGGCGGCGCGTTCGTAGTGGAAGGTGGCTGCACGCTCGGCTGGCTTGACCGCGTTCGTCTGGGCCAGTACGTCGAGGCTGAACGGATCGACGTGGAGGCCGTACGCTTCGACCTGCTCCGCCTTGATCCCGCGACACAGATGCTCTACGAGAACCATGTCCAACTTACGCGCAATGGGGCACGGTTCACGCCCGTCGTGCAACGATACGCGTGGCCCAGTGAACTTGACCTCATGGCACGAATCGCGGGCCTTCGTCTCGACCAGCGATGGGGTTCCTGGAACCGCGAGCACTTCACGGCACGAAGCGAGAACGTCATCTCCGTATACCGAGCGTGAGGCGCGACGGGTTGGTCATACCGCTCCTCGCTCGTACGCATAAGGAGTGGTCTAGCAACTGATCGTACGCAGTGTTCCGTGAAGGGGTTCAGCCATCCGCCCGGCCGTCTCTGCTTGTTCAGGAAAGACGATCCAGTTGTCGCCCTCTGCGTAGGTCAGGTTCGTCGCCTGTTTCGCCGCGATGAAACACGATCCCCCGCGAAGCATCGGGAAACCACTGACGAGCGCGGTGTGATTTGCGTAGAGGCTGATGACCACGTTGTCGTCGCCGATCAAACAGGAGACCTGTTCCTTGGTCGGATTGCCCGGCGTGTTGTTCAAAGGAGTGGTCTCGATCGCGGCGGTGTCGCAACCCATCCCCGCCGCTTTGATCCCTGCCGCGACCTCGATGGCGTGCGCAATCGGCCCTGCGGATATCGCGTGTGGCTGCACGATCGTCGTCGGGACCGGTGTCCCTCCTCCGATGATTGTGACGGGTGGGAGCGTCGATCGCGACGACAAATCCACCGAGGGTGTGGTGACCGTCCTCTGCGCAATGGTCTTACTTCCCGTTCCACCGCACGCGGCGAGCATTGCCAGGCAAATACAAGTTGCGACGCCCCTACGAGAACGCACGCACTCATAGTGGTCGATCGGGAGCGGTCGCTGTACAGCGACGACCGTCATCGCGGCGGCGTTGGCGAAAGTCGCGGAAGCCCATTGCCAGACTCAGCGCAGAACGGCAGATGGCGCGATTGACAGAGGGAGACGTCACCACGTGGCAGTGTCGGCGAGAATTCTGGCGAACTCGGCCGGGTGGGCGAGGTGCGGGAAGTGCCCACTGTTCGCAAAAATCACGACGCGTACTTGGGGAAGTTCCTCCTGGAGCCACTGCGTGTAGACGCGATCGAGTTCACTTCCCGCGACAACGACGTAGCGCAGATTCTCTTCGCGGAGCTGCGCGAGACCGCTTTCGAGCTTCGCAGTAAGCGATGCGATCGGACTCTCGATCACTTCCTTCCAGTAGCCGAGAACCAGGTCCTGGCGAGGCCGGCTCGTCGCACGCACGATCTCCTGTGCGTCCGGAGGCAGGAGTTCCGTGTGGAAACCGTTCGCAAACATCGCCCAGACGTCGGCAAAGTTCGGCCCGCGAAGGCGTTCTTGGACTGACTGGAGCAATTCGGCGAACGGCGCAACCAACAACGGCTGGTCGACATTCACCACGCCACGCGCCGGGTACTGCGCGGCGTACGCCGAGACGATGATCCCGCCGAGCGAGTGACCGACCATGACAGGCGCATCGAGGCGGGCGTCCTCCACCGCACGATGCACCGCTGTGATCACACTCTCGAGGTCGTAGCTGTTCTGCCCATTCGACTCACCATGGCCCGGCAGGTCGAACGAAGCGATCCGTCGCCGCGGATCCACTTTCCCCAATTCGTCAAGGGCCGGGCGCCACATCGTTCGGTCGAAGGTCAATCCATGCAGGAACACCAAGGGAGGGCGGCCGTCGTCGTCTCCTTCGACATCCGCTGCGAGACCGGCAAACCGTTGCACGATCGACCTCCGAGAAGCTCACCGGTCATCCGAACGCCGCCACATCTTGCCACCGTTCTGAAGCGTCGATGCACGGCGACGACCGTCATCGCGGCCGCGATCGCCAAAGATGGCGCAGCGTACGGAATGCGCGCGCGTAGTCAGGTGACGGGGCGCAGATCGCGACGTACGTCACGGCCGGAGAACTCTATCGGCAGTACGTAGCGATCCGACATGCGTCGCACCCAGTAGCCGTCCCCGGTTTCGTCGGCGATTTCGAAGCCGCGGCTCCACTCGCCTCGGAAGTGACCGCGCACCTCAATCGCGGTGCCGACCCCAAAGTTCCGCGAGGTGTCATCTGTTGAACGTTCCATAGCTGTCTCACTCTGCTGTGATTGCGTGCGTCTCGAACGCAACGCAGTGTTCAGGTAGTTGCGAGAGTCAGCGCCGCTTGCGCTCGGTGTTCCTCGCCCAGTTCGTACAGCATGGCCGCCACCTCGAACACGGTGACGCCTCCTGTGTCTTGGGCATCCTCGGTGCTCAACAAGCCGATGAGGAGCTTCACACGATCGATCATGGCGCAACCTCTTACTCTCTCCCCACGCCTCTTCTCAGGCCGACTCATAGATGACGACGGCCACGAGTTCTTTGACCCGGCGACAACGATGAAGTAGGAGAAGAACTTCTAGAATCGTACGTCGTCTGAGAGAGCCCGTTGTGTATCCGTGGTGAATCTGCACTGATCAGCTGCTTCAGGCGTTCTCCTCGAAGAGCGTGCGGTCTGTAGGACCGTCACAGAGCGGGACCGGCGCGCTATGACGTGTCTAGTGAAGGTCGCCACTGCGGCCCGGGTTGTAGTCCGGGATGCAAGCCAACGCATGCGTGACGACCACGAGCGGTGGCGCCAGAGTCGCACGAGCGGTTATGGCCGCCTGTTCGAATCTGCATCGCGGTCGACAGCGTTCTGGGCCGCGACCAACTGGGTGACGGCATCGCAGAGCCGCACAGCTCCCGATGAGAGCAATCGTGCGACGGCGCGGACCCGAGCGTTTCAGGGTAGCGAGCCGCTCAAAGGACAGCTACGCCTCGCAACGACTTCGGCAGATTTGCGTGCCTGGGAGTCCTAGCTTGGCCGTCGCGTTTCTGCGGCTCGTGTGATGCGGTGCGTCATCTCCTCGACCGTGAGCGATGTCGAAATCGTCCAAAGCCGCGCCGCGAGTTGATCGACGATGAACGGCACTCACGCCTCGCGCTGACTGCTCGATTCCAGCGCCACGATTCGCGCCTCAAGGTCCGTGATTCGCCGGTATAACGCCTGCACGCCGACCATCACGACACCATTCGCGTCGATCAGGTTGATCATTCGATCGTCGTCACCCAACCCGAACGTCGCCGCGAAGTCCTGGGCCATCGGACCGAGATGTCGCACGTCCGGCTCCCACAGGTAGCTCCACGTGCTGATCGGCAACGCCGCCAACTGCTCCAGCAGTTCGTGGCCATTGACAGGCGTCAGTGCGGCGCTCGCGCTGTTGTCGCCGTGTCTCGAACGCGCCTTCAACATCAACAGCCGTCGTTTCAGACGAAGGCGCAATGGCATCATGGTCGAACCCCTTCCGACGCGACAAGGGTCGTGCCATCACAGCCGGACCTTGACACCAATGCAGATATCAGTTACCAGACGACCGCGACAATGCCGCCCTTCAAGGCCCGGTCGGACCACTTCCAACCGTTGGTCTTGCGGCCGGCCTTGCGGCCGATCGCCTTCGCCGTCTCGCTCTTCGGCACCTTTTTGGTCGTGTCAGGGTTCTTCGGGTCCATCTTCTTCGTCGCCATCACCCATCTCCTACCACTCGACCGACACAATGCCCGTCTTCATCGCCCGATCCGAAAACCCACGGGCGTAGGAGTTGGTCTTGCGGCTGGCCTTGCGGCCGGTCACGTTCCCAGTCGCCTTCTTGTTCGGCTGCTTCTTGGTCGCATCCGGGTTCTTCGGGTCGATCTTCTTCGTCGCCATCACGCACCTCCTACCACTCGACCGACACAATGCCCGTCTTCATCGCCCGATCCGACCACGTGTGGGCGCCGAGTCGGCGGGCGAGCTTGCGCGGGTGGAGCACGCCGCCGAGTCTGCGACCCCACCTAGAAGCGTTGGTTTTGCGTTCGGTTTCGGCGCGGCCGGGCTTGTGGTCGGCGGGTGTGGGGGTACCGGGGTTGGTGGGCTGGATTTTGTCGGTCATGGGTGCCTCCCGGACGCGGTGTGTGGGGTGAGCTTGGCACGTCGGGCGCCGCGTTGTCTGCGCCCACAGCCTCAGCGAGGGCGTGTATTGGTACTCAGCGGTTCAGTCAAGATGGTCGAAGCCCGCGGAGATCCGGACTGACCTCTTCGCTCCGCTACCACTCGACCGCGACAATGCCGGTCTTCATCGCGCGATCCGAATAACCACGGACGAAGTAGTTGGTCTTGCGGCCGGTCACGTTGCCAGTCGCCTTCTTGTTCGGCTGCTTCTTGGTCGCATCCGGGTTCTTCGGGTCGACCTTCTTCGTCGCCATCACGCACCTCCTACCACTCGACCGACACGATGCCGGTCTTCATCGCCCGATCGGAATACCCGCGGAGGTAGGTGTTGGTCTTGCGGGCGAGCTTGCGCCGCCACCTGCCGCTCGCGAACTTGCGACCGGTGTTCCTGTGGTCGGTGTCAGTGCGGCCGGGCTTGTGGTCGGCGGGTGTGGGGGTGTCGGGGTTGGTGGGCTGGATTTTGTCGGTCATGGGAGCCTCCCGAACGCGGTGTGTGGGGTGAGCTTGGCATGTCGAGGGCGGCGTTGTCTGGGCCGCGCGCCTCGTTGGGGGTGTGTATTGGTACTCAGTGGTGCGCTAATCGAGGTCGGGAAGTTCGATGGGGTTGGGGCGGGGGTGGCAGGTGCCGCAGTAGAGGGCGTCTTCGACCACGAGGGCTTTGGTGTTGGGGTGTTGGTAAAGCTGGAGGATGTAGGGCCGGGTGCTGAGGTGGTTTTCGCAGATCCCGCGGCCGCAGAACCGGCAGGTCCCGATCGCGGTTTTTCGGCAGTGCCAGCAGTCCATCGCGCGTCTTTCGTCGTCGGTTAGTGGTCGAAGTGATGGTCGCTTGGCGGTGGGGCCTTGGGTCTTCGGTGATGAAAGCTGTCCGCGAGGAGGTGGTGGAAGCCCGCGCGTGAGAGGCAGAAGAGCCGGGCGGGAGTGCGGGTTTGCACGGTGGCGTTGCGGGGCGCGCCGGTAAGGAGCGCGGTTTCGCCGAAGTGATCACCCGGTCCGAGCGTGGCGATGTGGGTGTCGTGTTGGGTCACGTCGAGTTGGCCGCTACCGATCGCGTAGAAGGTGTCGCCGGGTTCGCCTTGACGGATGATGATGTCGCCGGGAGCGGTCTGTTGCCAGTGGCCGTGGGCACGCAGGGCTTGGAGGTTGGCGCGGCCGAGGTGCGCGAACGGTCCGAGTTCGGCGAGTTCGCCGAGTTCCTGGAGCGTCGCGGGTAGGTCGGTGACCGTGGCGTGATCGGCGAGGAGCCGCTGGAACGTGCTCTTGTCGAACACGAACACCTCGCCGCTGGTGACGGCACGCACGGTCGCGTTTCGTGGCGCGTTGGTGAGGAGACCCCGTTCCCCGAATCCTTGCCCGGGTCCGAGGGTGTGGAGTTGCCGTTCGGTGTGGGTGTCGGGATCATGTTCGATTACGGTGAAGGTGCCGGCGCGGATGAGGTAGTAGGCGTCAGCACGTTCGCCTTGCCGCACCACGGTGTGGCCCGGGTTGACGTGGCGGCGTTGGGTACGTCCGGCGAGGTCGTTGAGCACACTGAGCGGCAGGTCACTGAACGTCCCGGAGTCGCGCAGCAGCGTGGCCGCTTCGATCCGCCACCGGCGCTGAAGTCGGAACCATACGAGCCGTTGCCGGCGGGCGACGGCCCGCACGAGGGTGCGGATGGCTCTGATCGTGGCGCGCACCAGCGGCCCGGTGACGAACACGATGAGCACGATCAGCAGGACCCGAGTGCCCGGGCCGTGGTCCCACATGCTCATCATGAAGTTGCCGAAGATGCGGCGCCAGAAGAAGAACGACACGACCAGGCTCGCGACGCTGAACACGACCCCGGCGATGCCGTAGAGGGTGAGACCGACTTCGTGTCCGGCGAGCCGTTGGCGGCGGCGGAGCTTGGCCCACAGTTCGTACCGGACAAACGACAGCGACCGGGGCCGCAGGTCGGGGATTCGTAGCCAATCGACGAGGATCCAGTAGCCATCGAGTTCGAGGAGCGGCACCAGGTTCAAGAACATCGTGAAGTAGCTGAGAACCAAGAACCGGTAGAACACGTCCCCGCCGCCAATGCCGGGTGCGGTCCATAAGACGATCGCGAACGCGCCCGCCACGATCGATTCGCTGTAGACGCCCGCGAACGCCTGTCGGATGCGTTGACCGCGTTCGAGCATCAGCCCGTCCGAGGAGTCCACGAAAAACGACGGTGCGCCGAAATAGATCCGGAATCCTGCGCTGCGGATGCGCCGCCCATAATGCACGGTCACGAGTGCATGACCGAGTTCGTGTAAAAAGATGATCCCGGCGTTCAGGGCCATCAACAAGAAGAACGCACCCAGTGACGGTGATGGCGCGAACTCGAAGTTCCCGGACCGTTCCACCACCACGAACGCCACCACTCCCACCAGCGCGACGACCGCGCAGACCACCTGCACCGGGCGGACGAAGAACACACGGAACAGCCACCGGTACAAGAACCGCACCAGCCGTTCCGCCGCGGTCGTGTCGATCGACAACGTCCGCACAAACTCACCCGCCTTCGCACGCACCCGTGAGATCGGATGCAACGCCCGGCCGACCGCGGCGTCCACATCGACGAACCGATCAGTGAAGAAATTCCCCTCCTCCAACGCCCGAACCAACTCCACCACCGCTGTCGCATCGAGATCACCGGAATCGTCCAGATGACCGACCACCAACTCGGCCACCGTGGCGGTGCCGTCCATCGCCCGCACCAGCGGCGTCTCAACGGGAATGAGCCGATAGAACACTAAGTCGTTGCGGTTCGCGGCGACCGCATAATCGCGGCCGCCCGCCATCGCGAACTCCTTGATCTCCACCTCGGAATGCAGACGCGGACACGCCCGCCACACATCGACGCGGTTCCCGAGCGCGGCCCAGATATCCCCACAGTCATTCGACCGCGCCCGGTCACCCGCAAGCGACTGATCCACGGCCCGCCACACATCCCGTTGTCCCATCAGCCGCAAACCTAGAGCGACTCGACTGAAACGTCCCAGACCAACTGCGCGGTGATGCACCGATGTAGCTTGCCGACAACCGTGCGACGCATGGAGCCGTCGTGCCCCCGAAGAAGACCATCAAGAAGCAATCGACAGCGATGAAGAAAGACGGCAACCAAGAAGGCTACGAAGAAGTGGCCACAGAAGACGATGACCACCGCGTACAAGCGAGCCCTCTTTGCCGGTCGGAACGAAAGCGCGACAGTGAGCGCATACCTCGCGGCCCTCCTCACGCCGAAGCGACGTGGCCGGAAGTGTCAGCGGCAACGCTACGAACACGCCTGAACGCCAGCGGGCGCATGGTCCTGGTCAGACGGTAGGCGTTGAGGGTCTCGAACCCCCGGTCCGCGGCTGAATGACGCGGGCTAGGGCTCGGGATGCGCGGGTGGGCGGAGCAGCTCGTTGCCAGTGCCCGCGCTGAGGGCGCCCCCCAATCCAACTCAAACGCAACCGTGCCGTCTCGCGGTCGTCCGGAAGGCAGCGCGCCGACTCAATGCAACAGTGCCGGCGCCGCTTCGATAATTCGAGCCGCTACCGAACCACTCATTTTCGAAGGGCGTCCTACGGAAGCTTGACGGCGCTCACCGGCACCGTCAGAAAGGCTTCCTGCCGAGCGATCAACGCACTGTGAAGGTCACGTGCATTCCAAGAGCGAAGTGAACGTTGCCTGTGTCCGGCTCGATTCCGAAACCGTTCGTCAGGGGCGTACCCGTCTTGTTGTCGATGAGGTTGCAGAAAGCCACGTAGGTTCCCGCGGTCATTTCGAATCTCTCGCTCTTGCGCGAGCTTGCCGCGACACTATCGATCACGCCGACCTCTTCGGGCCCTCGAAGCTTACTTTCGTCGACCGAACCATCCGCGTTCGTCGCAAGAGTGTCGTCGCTCGCTGCTCGCACGATCACAAGTTCGTGCATTTCTCGACCGACGTTGTTTGCGACAAGCAAGACCTTGCCGGCGTGCACGGCGTTCGTCGGCGGAGTAATCGTAAACTCGCTGAGCACGAACGTGTTCGGCGTCGAACTCTTCTTGCTACTGCCGCAACCGGCAAGGAGGAGGGCAGCTCCGATAAAGCTCAGGGCGATGAGTCGTTTCATCGCGCAGGCTCGTTTCATTGATCGCAACGCTAACGCTCACAACGCGACCCGTGATGTCGGCTGGCGCCCACCCGCAGCTTGCTCGTCGAAGTACACCTCGACAACACAACTGGCTTGACGGCGCCTGAAGACATCAATCTGGGGGGGTGCAATCGGCCGCGAAATTTGGGCGTATGGACGCTCTCGCCGTCATGGGATTGTTTGTGGCTGCGTTCTTCGCGCGTCGCAACATGCTCGTTCATGACGGCCTGTTTCCAGATGATGGTTGGCAGGCGTTCGGCGCCGCGAAGGGATCGCTGAGCAACCTCCTCACAGTGGGTTTCTCTGCCCCGGGTTTCACCGGTGCGTTGATGGTGTGGTATCGGCTGGTCGGCGCGCCGGAACGGATGGTAGATCTCGCGTTTGCGGCCGGCGTCCTGACTCCGGCCGTGTTGTACGTCGCGCTCCGCCGCTTTGGGTATATCTGGTCGATCAGTTTGCTCCTTGGCGCGGCCCTCGCGTCCGAGAAGCTGAATATCGTGTACTCCGGGCGCGTGAAGCCGTACGTGATCGACGCGCTCATCGTCCTCGGAATCACCGCATTGGTTCCGCGCCTCGTCCGTGTACATTTCACCTGGCGCGTGGCCGCACTCTGGATTTTCGGGTCGTTCGCGGTCGGGTCCTTCAGCCCGTTCGCGCTCGTCGCTGCGGGGGTCGCCGGCATGATCGTGTTGCTGCGACCGGCCGGCGATCGTGTGATGCGGGCGGTCGCCGTCGCGGGACAGGGTGCCCTCTCCGTCGCGCTGACCCTTGGCGTACGCCGGGCGTACCATCCAAAGGCCCTCGAATCCTGGTGGAAGAGCAACTTCGACGGCTTCGTCGGCTTCGACGCACAACCGCTCCGGCTCGTCTCGGACATTGCAACCCATTTGCGCAGGGTCGCCGTGGTCTTCTCCGGCGGCCCGTCTTGGTGGGTCACGCTGACACTTGTTGCGGTGCTCGTCGCCCTGGCCGTCGATGCGCTCGTTCGACGCCGTTCTTCGCGTGCGCTGCGGGCCCAGTACCTCCTGCTCCTCCTGCTGGCGGCCGTCGCCGCCAGCGTGGCTAACGCGCTGCCGTTGGGGCCCACCTCGGTCGGAATGCGACTCTCGTTGTGGCTCGTCCCCATCTTCGCAATCGGAGCGGCGAGCGCACTGGACCATCTACGGACGAGGTTCACAACCCATCAGGTGACACGGATTGCCTTCGATGTGGTCGCCGTCGTATCCGCGGCGCTCCTCATCGTGAGCGCATCCAACGTGAGACCGGCCTCTCAGTTCGTCCCATCCAGCTCGGCAGTGCGATACATCGAACGCACGCTGACGGACAATGACGTGGTATTCGTCCAGCACACCGAAATCATGTATTCATACGCCACTGCCTCTTACGTTCGCGTCGTCGTCCGGCCGACACAGAAGATCGTTGCATTCGAACCTGACTTTCACGACAGTCGATTCCATTACCTCACCTTCGGTGGCAAGCTCGGGGACATGCTGCTGCTCGCGAGCGCATCCGACGTCGACCGCAAGAACTACGTCGCGCGCGTGATCAGCGCCGCGGATCGGGTCTTCCTTTACCTGCAAGCCTTCCCTGAGCCCCCACGTCGCGGCCCGCTCGCGTTCGCCCGCGTGCTAGGCAGGTTGGGCTTCACGCAGGAGAAGGACACCCGTTTCGGCAATGCGCGCGTGATCGTCTGGAGACGCTCGACGCCTTGAGCCCTTGGGCTCGTTTGGTGACAGGTCTGGGTAACGCAACATTCAGCCCGCGGGCACTCCGGCGGTGACCTGGAGGACCGACCATGTCGCGGGGAATGTCGGACCGCCGGCGGAGGTCGCGATGAGGCCGATCGCCAATGCGCGGGCGGCGCTCGTACACCAAGAGGCGGGAATGCTGTGTGGCGAGCCGATGGTGATCCGCGGACCGGTATTCCCGTTCGTCGTGACGCGGTAGCTGACAACGACAGTCGCTGCCGCGGGATCCACGGTGAGATAGAGATCAACGAAGTCGGGTCCGGGCAACGACAAGGCTTGCACCGGTCCGGCAGTCGCGACGCCGCTGACCTCCTCGACGAACTTGACCCCGGGCGAGCCGCCATTAGCAGTAAGTACGACCTTCGCGTAGTTGTCCTGGTCGCCGGTGCCGACATACAGGCCCATGGACTGGTTGCCCTGAGGTGTGACTCCGGCAAAGGGCGCTTCGACGCGCGTATGCGCAGTGAAAACTGCTGTGTTCGCCGGATTCGCGTTCACGCCGTACTGGAATCCGAACCGCTGGGTGTTGAGCGAACCATTGGCATCACCGGCCGGCACCTGGGAGAGGGTCAGCACGCCGGCCGCGCCGCCGACGGTCATCTTGCTCGCGTCGTAGAGACCGCTGTAGCTCGTTCGGCCGTCCGACATGAGACCCGTGAATCCCAGTCCGAGCAGTCCGCCCGGACAGCCGCTGGGGATGGGTGTCGGCGCGCATGGGTTCCCGGTCGCGCCGTTCTGCCACGAGTAAGAGATCGGCACGTTCGTGCTCAGTCCGTTGTTCGCATCGATCGCGAACTGGTCCGACACGTCCGGTAATCCGTCGCTGTCATCGTTCGGATCGTTACGGTCCGAGACGAAGTTGCGGTTCCAGTCGTGGGGCAGGTCGGCGGCCGAGCAGGGGTCGGTACCGTTGTCGATCTCGTCGGCGTTGGTGTAACCGTCGTGATCCTCCTCCAGGGTCGTGCTGTACGCACCGCTGCACGGGGGCGGTGTGCGGCCTCCGAAGTCGGCGGGTTCGAAGACATAGATCGAGCCGTCGGCGAAATCGGCGACCCAGATGGTCCCTGGGTACGCGTCGCTGTCGCCTCGGACGCTCACGTCGATCGGATGCGTCGCGGCATTCGAAAATAGCGCGTCGGTAGTTACGACGCTCGAGCCGTTCGTGCTCAGGTGCACGCGGTACACGGCTCCGGTCCAGCCTGCCGTGAGCAGGTCGCCATTCAGCTGACCGCCCAGGTTCGTCGTCGTGTACTCCGCCAGCCCGGTCGTAGCGGTGGAAAGGTTCGCGATGGAGCCATTCGTCGCCGGGACGCGCGCGTTGCACTCGATGGGGTTCGCGGTAGGGACCGGCGACTGTGGGTTGGTCGCGTTGAACGTATTCGATTTGTTTCCACGCGTCGGGTTCGGGTGACCCGCGTAGTACCCCTGCCCACTGATGAGATGCAGGCTGTCGTTCTGGTGAACGCCGGGTTCGTTGACTGCGTTCGTGCACTGGCCGCCCGGCCCGGCGCCAACGGGAATATCGCCCCAGCCGGGGTTTGACCCGTTGTCCCACGCGTACAAGTGACCGGCGCGCGTTCGGACCAACGAGAACGGATTGCGGAACCCGGGAGCGAACACTTGCACCGGACTCGACAGCGTGATCTTGGCCTGGCGTTTCCCCTTATCGCCGCCGAACGGCCCGACGAGATTGGGGTGGTCCTCGGAGACCAATGTCGGGAGGTTGTAGGTCGCACTACCGATCGCGTTGAGGTCGATCTTCAGTATTGCGCCCGAGTACGCGTACTCGGGCAAGAAGTTGAAGTTATGCGACGGTGCACCCATGTTCGTGTGGCCACCTTGCGCGGCGTAGAGCGCGTTCGTCGTCTGGTCGAGCACCAGCGCGTTCGTCGCGTGTTGTTCCTCGGACCGGGGTAAGCCGCGGACAAGATCGAAGCGCTGCCAAACTCCGGTGTTGTTGCGGGTGAGCCGGGAGATCACGCCGGAATTCGTATCGAGATTCGTCTGTGTGCCGTTCGTGCCACCACCCACTCGGGGATCGCTCGACGCGACGTAGATGAGCGGACTTGTTGCCGACCCCGCGACAAGCAATCCCGTGATCAGACGTGTGGTCACCGACGGATTCGGCGTGCCGTCGTCGTCATGGTTCGGGATCTGCTGAATCAGGTTGATCGTCTCGGTGCTCGTGACCGCGTACGCATTCGCGCCATTTCGCTTCACGGTGTACGCCTTGATCAGGCCGTTGAACTGCGCGACATAGAGCCGCCCGTCCGGACCGAGCCGGGTCACCGTGGGCGATGTCGAGCTGGTGCCTTGCAGCACGCTCTTGCCGAAAGAGATCGCCACAGGCGTCACCGCGTTGGTCGGGACCGACCGGGGGCCGGTGCCGTTGGTGTTGGTCGCGGCGACCTTGAAGGTATAGGTCGTCCCGTTCGTCAACCCGGCCACTATCTCGGTCGTCGCCGCAGAGCTATAGGTCCGCGCCGCCAGAGCGGTCGACCCGACATAGGGGGTGATCACATAACCGCTGATCGCCGAACCATTATCCGCGGGCGCAGTCCATTTCACCGTCGCTTGCGCGTTCCC
>JBBQXS010000037.1:0-41983 GCA_038209365.1 Acidimicrobiia bacterium
GGGGGGCCTACCTCGCCGGGGGTCCTGCATTCTCCCCTAATTGGGGGGGGGGGGGGGGGTGTTTGGTCCCCTTAACTCTCCCCCCACCCACGCCCCGTATGATCTCTCGATGGCAGCTGTCGAGCGAGGCGCGTCCGTCCAACTCGAACCGCCCGGTCCCGAGCCCGTCGGCCTCGGACGCTTCGGAGACTTCGGGGGCCGCTACGCGCCCGAGACGCTCGTGCCCGCGCTCGAGCAGCTCGAGCGTGAGTTCCGCGGCGCATGGCACGACGAAGCGTTTCGCGCCGAGTACTCGTCCCTGCTCGCGAGCTACGCCGGCCGCCCGACGCCCGTCACCGAATGTCACCGCCTGTCGGACCGCCTGGGTATCCGGGTGCTGCTCAAGCGTGAGGATCTCGCACACACCGGTTCGCACAAGATCAACAACGTGTTGGGCCAGGCGCTGCTGACGCGGCGGATGGGCAAGCGCCGCGTGATCGCCGAGACCGGCGCCGGGCAACACGGCGTCGCGACCGCCACGGGGGCCGCTTTGTTCGGCCTCGAATGCACCGTGTACATGGGAGCGGTCGACGTCGAACGTCAGGCGCTCAACGTCTGGCGGATGAAGCTGCTCGGTGCCGACGTCGTGACCGTGGTGTCCGGGAGCGCGACGCTGAAGGACGCGGTCAACGAGGCGATGCGTGCGTGGGTCGCGAGCGTGGAGGACACGCACTATTGCCTCGGCTCCGCGATGGGGCCGCATCCATTCCCCTGGATGGTGCGGGAGTTCCAGCGGGTCGTGGGTGACGAGGCACTCCGGCAATGCCGCGCGGTGTTGGGCGATGCCGATCCCGACGTCGTCATCGCATGCGTGGGTGGCGGCTCGAACGCGATCGGGACGTTCGCCGGCTTCACTGACACGCGCGCGCGGCTCGTCGGTGTCGAAGCCGGCGGTCTCGGGCTCGAGTCGGGGCACCACGGCGCGGCGGTCGAGCGCGGTGTTCCGGGTGTCGTGCACGGGATGCGCTCGCTGTTCCTGCAGGACGAGCATGGCCAGGTACTCGAAGCCACGTCGATCAGCGCCGGGCTCGACTACCCGGGGGTCGGTCCCGAGCACGCGATGCTCGCGGCGCAGGGTCGCGCCGAGTATCACTCCGCCACCGACGAGGAGGCCCTCGCAGGGTTCCAGCTGCTCTCCGCCACCGAAGGCATCGTGCCCGCGTTGGAGCCTGCCCACGCGATCGGCTGGCTCGCGCGCGAGGCGGGTCATGCGATCCCGCGGGGCGCGACGGTCCTCGTCACGTTGTCGGGCCGGGGTGACAAGGACGCGGAGCAGGTGGCGGAACGCCTGGGCGAGCTCTCGTCGTGAGACTCGAGTCGCACCTGCGCGCTCGCCGCGCCGAGGGCCGGAAGTTGCTCGTCCCGTATGTCACCGGTGGCCTGGGACGCGAGTGGTGCGACGTCGTGCGCGCGGTCGTCGACGCGGGCGCCGACGCCGTCGAGGTCGGGATCCCGTTCTCGGACCCGATCATGGACGGCCGGACGATCCAGGAGGCGAGCCAGCGCGCGCTCGACCTCGGCGCGACACCCGCCGGCGTGATCAGCGCGATGGCGGGACTCGACGTGGCTGCACCCACCGTCGTGATGACCTACTACAACCTCGTCTACCGCCTCGGACACGAGCGTTGCGCGCAGAGCCTGCGCGCCGCCGGCGTCGACGGCGCGATCGTGCCCGACCTCCCGCTCGACGAGCTCGACGGCTGGGGCGACGCGGCCGAGGCGGCCGAGGTGGAGACGGTGCTCCTCGCGGCGCCGACGACACCCGACGAGCGGCTGGTCGCGATCTGCGAGCGCTCGCGCGGCTTCGTCTACGGCGTGTCGCTGATGGGAGTGACCGGTGAACGGGAAGCGCTTGCGGTTCACGCCGGCAACATGGGCCGGCGGTGCAAGGCAGTGACGGACAAGCCGGTGCTCCTCGGGGTCGGCATCTCGACGCCGGCTCAGGCGGCCGAGGCCGCGGCCAGCGCGGACGGTGTCATCGTCGGGAGCGCGCTCGTGCGCCGGCTGCTCGACGGCGGCGGACCGCAAGAGGCGGCCACCTTCGTCGCCTCCCTCCGGCGGGCCCTCGACGGCGGCTGATCGCCCGGGGAGCGCACTAGCGTCCTTGCCCATGCCCGAGAAGATCATGATGCAGGCCGACGGCACACTGTCGGTACCCGACGAACCGATCATCCCGTACGTCGAGGGTGACGGCACGGGCGTCGACATCTGGCCGGCCGCGCAGCTCGTGATGGACGCGGCGGCCGCCAAGCACGGCAAGTCGATCGCGTGGAAAGAGGTGCTGGCGGGCGAGAAGGCGTTCAACGCCACCGGCTTGTGGCTGCCGGAAGAGACGGTTGCGGCGTTCCGCGAGTACCTGATCGGGATCAAGGGGCCGTTGACCACGCCCGTCGGTGGTGGCATCCGCTCGCTCAACGTTGCCCTCCGCCAGATCATGGACCTGTACGTGTGTCTGCGGCCGGTGCGGTGGTTCGCGGGTGTGCCATCGCCGGTGAAGCACCCCGAGCTCGTCGACATCGTGATCTTCCGCGAGAACACCGAGGACATCTACGCCGGTCTCGAGGTGGAGGAGGGCACGCCGGAAGCGCGCAAGCTGATCGAGCTGTTGAAGGAGAACTTCGGTTGGAACATTCGCGAGGACTCCGGTGTCGGCATCAAGCCCATCTCGGAGACGGGATCGAAGCGATTGATCCGGGCGTCGTTGCAGTACGCGGTCGAGCACGATCGCAAGAGCGTGACGCTCGTGCACAAGGGCAACATCCAGAAGTTCACGGAGGGTGCGTTCCGTAACTGGGGTTACGAGCTCGTGCGCGAGGAGTTCTCGGATGTCGCGGTCGGATGGGACGACTGCGACGGCAAGCCCGGCGACAAGATCTTGGTGAAGGACAACATCGCCGACATCACGCTGCAGCAAGTGCTGACGCGCCCCGACGACTTCGACGTGATCGCGACGACGAACCTGAACGGCGACTACCTGTCGGACGCACTGGCCGCGCAGGTTGGCGGAATCGGGATCGCGCCCGGCGGCAACATCAACTACGTCACCGGTCACGGTGTGTTCGAGGCGACGCACGGCACCGCGCCGAAGTACGCGGGCCAGGACAAGGTGAACCCGTCGTCGGTGCTGCTGTCGGGCGTGATGATGTTCGAGCACCTCGGCTGGACGAAGGCAGGCGCCGACATCGTGCGTGCGCTCGAAGCGGCGATCGCCGACAAGATCGTCACCTACGACTTCGCCCGCCTGATGGAAGGCGCGACCGAGGTGAAGACCAGCCAGTTCGCCCAGGCCATCGTCGACCGGCTGTAGCTCCGGGAGTGGACAGGTGGCGTGTTTGGGGTGCGGTTACCGCACCCCACCCACGCCCCTTTTCGCGCCACGACACGGTGGTGTCTCAGCGCTGCGCGACGCTTCGCCGATGCGACCGATCGACCTCACCGTCGCCGACCTGGCGCCCCGGCAGCATGGTCTCGTCGCGCGCGATCAGCTCCTGGTCGTCGGGAGTCGAGACCAGATCACTCGCCGCCTCAAATCGGGACGTCTCATTCGTATACACGACTCGGTGTACCGCGTGCCTTCGACGGCCTGCTCGTGGCGGCAGGCCCTCTTGGCGGCCTGCCTCGCGGGCGGCAAGTCGAGTGTCGCTTCGTTCCGTGCGGCGGCGCTCCTACACGGCCTGCCGGGCGGAGCTGAGGTCGTGGAGATCACGACGCTCCGGCACCATCGCTGGCCGTATCCGCACGTGGTCGTGCACGAGAGTCGACATCTCAGCGAGCTCGACGTGATGATCGTCGACTCGATCCCGGTCACTCGAGCGGCACGCACATTGTGCGATCTCGCTGGTCTCGTCGAGTTGCGCGAGCTCGGGAGGCGAAGTCATCCTCGACGCTTTGCAGCGCTTCATTCCGCCCGAACGCAATGCTGAGACGGCGGCAGAGAATCTCTTGCTTCAGCTCCTCCGCGAACACGGGCTGCCGGAACCGGTTGCGCAGTTCTGGCACAAGCTCCCGAATGGTGAACGGATTCGCCTCGACTTTGCATGGCCGAGCCACAAGATCGGTGCGGAATTCGATCCGTACAAGTTCCACGGTGATCAGGAGCGCTACGAGAAGAACGCGTCACGAACACGGCTCATGCAGGCGATGGCCTGGGACCGCGTGACAATCACCGATGACGACCTCAATGCCGGAATTCCCGAAGGCGCAGCTGCCCTTCGCACGTTGCTGAACCGCCGATCGGCGTAGGCGTGTGTCAGGTGCGGAAACCGTACCTCACACACGCCCCCAGCTCCCTGGCCTCTAGAGCTGGCGCACGAGATCGGGGAGGCTCTCGCGGAAGTCGGGCAGGAGCTCGCTCGGTGCGAGGCGCTCGGAAGCGAGGACGGAGTTCGCGGGGCGCGGCGCCGGGCGCGGTGGCTGCAGCTCGGCGGTCGTGATCGGCTCGACCCGGGACGGGTCTCCGCCGCCGGCCTTCACCACCTCGCGGGCGAACTCGTACCAGCTCACCGGACCCTGGTTGGTCACGTGCCAGAGGCCGGCGCGGCGGCCTTCGGCGATCCTCAGCAACGCGCCGGCGAGGTCGGACGCAATCGTCGGGTGCCCACGTTGGTCGTCGACGAATCGCATCGGTACGTCTTCTCGCATCAAGCGCAGGATCGTCTTCACCATGTTGCGGCCGACGCGACCGCAGACCCATGACGTGCGCACGACTGCGTGCCGGTCGAGGTCGACGGCCTGCTCGCCTGCGAGCTTCGAGCGGCCGTACGCGCTGAGCGGATGCGGCGGGTCGCTCTCGACGTACGGTGAGCTCTTCGTGCCGTCGAAGACGTAGTCGGTCGAGACCGCGACGACGAAAGCACCGCACGAGTCGGCGGCGTCCAGCACTACCTGCACACCTTCGGCATTGACGTGCATTGCTCGCTCGGGGTCGAGCTCGCAACCGTCGACATCCGTGTACGCGGCGCAGTGCACCACGACGTCGGGCGCCGCGGCAGTGATGTGCTCTCGCATCGCGTCGGGCGATGTCACGTCCACCGACCCGATACCACCGCCCGCGCGTTCCGCGACCTCGAGACCGACCTGTCCGTTCGACCCGGTGACCACGACGCGCATCAGCACATCACGCCCAGGCGGCGTCCTCGCGCACCGGTGCGCGCTCTCGCAACGGCTTCCACCACGCGCGATTCGCGGCGTACCACTGCACGGTCTCCGCGAGCCCGGGACCGAAGTCGACGGTCGGTTCCCATCCGAGCTCGTCGCGGATCTTGTTCCAGTCGAGCGCGTAGCGGCGGTCGTGTCCGGGCCGGTCGGGCACGATCGTCTTGAGTGTCGACGGCTTCCCGAGCTCGTCGAGCACGGCGTCGGCGATCTCCTCGATGCTGCGCTCGACCCCGGTGCCGACGTGATACGTCTCACCGATCCGTCCCTGCTCGAGCACGAGCGCGATGGCCCGGCAGTGATCGAGCACGTGGATCCACTCGCGCCGGTTCTCAGTGGACGCGTACAGCGGGAGCGGGTCGTCGTCGAGCGCGAGCGTGACGAATAGCGGGATGACCTTCTCGGGAAACTGGTACGGCCCGTAGTTGTTCGCACAGTTCGTGATCGTGATCGGTACGCCGAAGGTCTCGAAGTACGCGCGCACGGCATGGTCGCCGCCGGCCTTCGACGCGTTGTAGGGCGTCCGCGGACGGTAGGGGGATGCTTCGGTGAACTGCTCACCGGAGTCGAGGTCGAGATCGCCGTACACCTCGCACGTGGAGATGTGATGCAGTCGTGCGACGCCGACCCGCCGCGCCGCTTCACAGAGGGTCTGGGTGCCGACCACGTTGGTGCGGAAGAAGGCGCCGGGGTTCGTGATCGCATACGAGTTGTGCGACTCGGCCGCGAAGTTGACGATCACGTCGATGTGGTGTGCGCGCAAGGCCTCTTCCATCGCCGCAAGATCGGCAATATCAGCGTGCACGAACTCGTGAGGCACGTCGTCGAGGTTGGCGCGGTTCCCCGCGTAGGTCAGCGCGTCGACGACGACAATCGTGTCGCTCGCGTCGCGCGTCTCGGCCCAGTACCGAACGAAGTTCGCGCCGATGAATCCGGCACCGCCGGTGACGAGGAGGTTCATGTGCGCAGTGGCCATGCCGGCCGCACCCGCTCGGGGATCTCGGCGCGCTTGGGGTTCGCGCTGTCGCGCTCCGACAGCACCGGATTCGTGATGCCCCAATCGGCGGCGATCTCGGGGTCGTCCCACGCGACTCCGAGCTCGTCGGCCGCGTTGTAGTAGCCGTCGACCAGGTAGGTGATCGTCGCGTCGGTGAGGGACGCGAAGCCGTGCGCGACGCCGGGCGGGATGAACGCACCGGGGTGCTGGTCACCACCGAGGTCGAACGTCTCGGTCGCTCGTTCGGTCGGGCTGCCGGTGCGCAGGTCGTGCAGCACGACACGGGCCTGCCCGAACGGCACGTACCAATAGTCGGCCTGGTGGAGGTGGAAATGGAGCCCGACGATCGCGCCCGCTCTGCGGTCGGCGCGGTTGGCCTGGATCATCTCACGCGCCCCCGGTATCCATTCGCGCCGGAACGTCTCGACGAACAGCCCGCGCGCGTCACCGTGCACCGCGGGTTTCACGTGATGCACGCCCGCGATCGTCTGACTTTCGGTCACCTTCGCCATTCGCTACTCCAAATCCGCACGTGAGTGGTCGCCGAGCATGAGACGCGTCGCCTTCGGTCGCTCGCCGGTGCGCGTGACTTCGACCTCCCGGCCGATCAGCGAGTCCTGGCAGCGGTGTACTCCCACGATGCGGCTCCGCTCGAGCACCACCGAATGCTCGATTCCGGCATCCCGCAGCTCGCAGTTGGCGCCGATCGAGGTGTACGGCCCGACGTAGGTATCGATGAGCACCGTGTCCGCACCGATGATTGCCGGTCCGCGCACCACCGAGTTCTCGAGCCGGGCGCCGACCTCGATGATCACGCGTCCTTCGACGCGTGACCGTTCGTCGACGCTGCCGTCGTTGCGGGTGACGATGGTGTCGAGCACCAACCTGTTGCAATGCAGCAGCGGGTCCTTCTTGCCGGTGTCGATCCACCAACCCTGCAGAATCTCGTGCGCGACACCGTGGCCCTGGTCGATCAGCCACTGGATCGCGTCGGTGATCTCGAGCTCGCCGCGCGCCGACGGTTCGATCGCGCGCACCGCTTCGTGCACGTGCTTGTCGAACAGGTACACGCCGGCCAGCGCGAGATCCGACGGCGGGTCGAGCGGCTTCTCGATGAGGCGGACGACGCGGCCCTGCCCATCGAGCGCGACGACGCCGAACTGGCGCGGATCCTCGACGTGCGCGAGCAGGATCTGCGCGACCGGTGGGCGCGCGCCAGGCTCGTGGAGCTCGAGCGGGCGGTTGCGCTTCTCCTCGAACCGATCGACGATCGTCTTCAGGTCCTGCTGCAGCATGTTGTCGCCGAGATAGACGACGAAGTCGTCGTCGCCGAGGAAGGCACGCGCGATGCGTACACAGTGGGCCAGGCCGAGCGGTGCTTCCTGCGGGATGTACTCGACCTCGACGCCGAGCCGCGAGCCGTCGCCGAGTGCCGCTTCGATCTCGACGCCCGTGTCGTCAGTGCTGACGATGACACCGATGTCCTTGATGCCGGCCGCTGCCAGCTGTTCGACGACGTAGAAGAGGATCGGCTTGTTCGCGATCGGCACGAGCTGCTTCGCGCTCGTGTGTGTGATCGGGCGGAGGCGCGTTCCAGCCCCGCCGGCGAGGATCAGCCCTTTCATCGGCACCCATCGTACACGCGCTCGCCGGGGGGTGTTCTATCGTCGTGACGTGGCCGATGAACTGGCGCGCGCGGACGGATGCGATCTCTGCGAAGCGGCGCGCATCACACCGTGGTTTCACGAAGACGAGATCTGTTGGATCGCCGAGTGCGAAATCTGCGCGGTGCCGATGGTCGTGTGGCGCGGGCACGGTGTCGATCCCCCGGAGGAGCACCTCGCGCACATGCACGACCGACTGGCGTCGGTGGTTGCCGAATACTTCGAGTTCGAGCACTACGTCGACGACAACATGCGCAACATCCCCGATCATTATCACGCGCACGCACGACCAAAAGGCGGGTTCTTCGGTCACGGGCTCAAGAGGCGTCGGTGACCGTGGTCTTCGTCCGAGCGAATCGATGGCTTCCTACGCTCGGACGAGGATCGCGGTGTTCGCATGGACGCGTCCGAGCGTGGGCGCGTCGCCGAACGCCGCGACCATGCCGTCGCGCGCGGTGATCCAGTAGCCGTTGCCGGTCGTCGTGCGGGCAACGCCGCACACGGGCGCGGTCGTGCGGACCTTCGATCCGTGATAGCGCGCATCGCCGAAGGAGAACATCCCGCCGTCGCTCGCGCACAGCCAGTAGCCCTTGCCCGTCGGCGTGGCCGCCATCGCGACGATCGGTTTGTCCAAGCGTCTGCCGCCCATCGATCCGCGGAACTTCGCGTCGCCGAAGCAGAACATGCCGCCGTCGCTCGCGCAGAGCCAGTAGCCCCGGCCGGAGGGCGTCGACATCATGGCGACGATCGGTTTGTCCAAGTGTCTGCCGCCCATCGATCCGCGGTACTTCGCGTCGCCGAAGCAGAAGATGCCGCCGTCGCTCGCGCACAGCCAGTAGCCCTTGCCCGACGGTGTACCTGCCATGGCCACGATGGGTTTGTCCAAGCGTCTGCCGCCCATCGAGCCGTGGAAACGCGCGTCGCCGAAGCTGAAGATTCCGCCGTCGGTACCGCAGAGCCACAGCCCGTGATGCGTGTGTGTCGACGCACCGGCCACGATCGGCTTGTCGACTCTCGACAGCGAGCCGAACTTGGTCGCGACGCCGAAGCCGTGGATGCCGCCGCCCGGTCCCGCGAGCCAGTACCCCGCGCTCGACGCGTGGGGAGTTCCCGGCGGTGGTGCGCTCGGCGGCGCCGAGAACAGGGACAGCGGCGAGTACGTCTGGCCGAGCACCTCGCGGTCGTCGGCGCGCAACCACGTGTCGAGCACCGTGGCGTAGACGGCGCGAAAGTCGACCGACGGCTTGAGGTCGCCGTCGCCGTCGAGGTCGGTGAGGCTGGGCTGGGCGCCGTGCAGTCCACCGCGCACGCGATCACCGATGACGAGCAGCGGCGACGCGGCTCCGTGGTCGGTGCCGCCGTCACCGTTCTCGGCCGGCCGGCGGCCGAACTCGGAGAACGTCATCATCGCGACCTGCCCGCGCCAGCGAGGCGCGAGCGTCGAGAAGAACGCGGCGATCGCCCCGTCGAGGTGCGACAGCAGCTGCGCATGCGACCCGGCCTGATCCGAATGCGTGTCGAAGCCGCCCAGCGACGTGTCGACCACACGGATGCCCAGGTTGGCGTTGATCAGGTGCGCCGCGAGCACGAGCTGCTGGCGGATGTCCGTGCTCTGCCGGGGGAACGAGTACGCGGGGCGGACGCGCTGCGTCAGCTGCACCAGCTCCATCGCAGTCGTGTCGTAGGTATCGCCGAGCGAGCCGAGCCCCGATGCGCCGTTGCCAAAGCTCGCGACGGCGTCGAACATCCGCGCGAACGAAGGATCGCTGCGGTCGACGCCGAACGCGTCGCCGATGCTCAACGGCAGCGACGACGGGTGGGCGACCGCGCCGTTCAGGTGCGGGTTCACGTTTCCGTGCAGCGACACCCCGTAGAGCGACTCTTGGGTCGTGTTCGGGAGACCGTCGAGGAAGCGACCCGCCCAACCGGTCGTCGGGGTACCGCTGCCGCCCCACCCGTGCATCCAGATGTCGGTCGAGGTGAAGTGGCTGAGATCCGGTGGTTGATACCCGACCCCGCGGACGATCGCGACGTTTCCCTGGTCGAAGCGCGATTTGGTCTTCACGAGTGACGGGTGCAGCGCGCAGCCGCTGCCGATCGGGAGACCGTTGGTGATCTTCAGCGTCGGTCGCAGCGCCGCATAGGTTGCGTCACCGGCAGGCACGACCATGTTCAAGCCGTCGTTGCCGCCGCTCAGCTGAATGGTGACGAGGATTCCCTGGTCGTTGGCGACGGGTGGCGCCGCGAAGGCCTCGAGGCGCGAGAGGTACGGGCTGACGGCGACGGTGCCGGCGCCCACTGCGCTGAACTGGAGGAAGCGCCGGCGCGACAAACGGTTCTGCGCAAAGAGGCCGGGAGCGGGATCAGTCACGTCACTTCTCTCCTACGCGAGGTTCATCTCGGGCGTGAGCATCACGAGGGTCAATAGGTTGATGAAGGTCCAGTTGCGCCATGCGTTCGTGTCGCCGCGCTGGCTCGTCAACCACGCCGCGAGCTTCGAGCGAGTGTGCGCCGACGGACTGTCGATCCCCATGACATCGAACGCGTGTTGCACGGCATCGGCCACGGTCATGCTGACGATGCTGCTGAGTGTGTTCTGCAGATCGTTCTGCCACACCAGGTATCCGGCCCAGTTGGCGCGCGCCCACACCCGTGACGTCGTCAGCCAGTAGTCATTCGAGCGCCATCCCGACACGTCGGGTGGCTCGAACAGCTGTTGGCCCATGGCCTCCATCCACCACTGCGGGTTCGCGTCTCCCGCCGTGATCCCCACGGCGCGCATGCACGCGACGAGCCATTCCGCGGGCGAACGCACGAGACCCTGCTTGGCGCGGGTCGACAGGAACTCGGGATTGACGAAGATCGCGCGCGCGAGCGCGGTGATCGAGAGATCCGCGGCGAGGAACGCGTCGCCGAGGGTCGCGACGAGGGACGTTTCGGGATCGGGATACGCGAAGAAGGTCCACATCTTCTTCGCGATGAAGCGCGAGGCGATCTGCTTGTGTGTCGCGTCGTCGCGCAGGAGGAAGTTGAGGATGTCGGGGCCGTCCCAGTTCTGGGTGACGCCCATGAAGGTCTTGGGATTCGTGTCGTGGCGGGACAGGTAGAAGTGGTACTGGGTTCGGTCGCCGTCGAGCGTGTTGTGGCCGGTCCACGCCCGGGCCGCGGCCACGACGTCGGCCTGGGTGTACTCGTTGACCCCGAGCGTGAAGAGCTCCATCAGCTCACGGGCGAAATTCTCGTTGGGGTGACCTTTGGTGTTGGATTCGTTGTCGAGCCAGATGAGCATCGCCGGTTGGAGCGACATCTGCTGCACCAGATCACGAAAGGAGCCCGCCGCCATCGCGCGGAACAAGGCGTTCTGGCGGTACATGAGCACCGTGTTCGTGACCTTGGAGTTCGCGGTCGCGAAATGCCCGTGCCAGAACAGGGTGAGTTTCTCCTGCAGCGGCGTCGTGGTCGTCGCCATGCGGTCGAGCCACCAATGCTGCAGTTTGTATTCCTTCTCCCAGTCTTCGAGGCCCGCGTCGGAGAGGAAGGCGGGTGCGGTGTCGGCCGGGGCCGACGAGAAGTCCAGGAGCTGGTCGACGGTGGTCGCCCACGGCTGCGCAGCAAGCGACGCGATCTGGTTCGCGGTACCCCCGAACCCGGCTCGGCGGAGCAGATGAGCGATGTCGGCCGGCTGCGGCACGCGCGTGTTCCCCCTCTGGTCGTGTCTCGCAGCACGCCCAACGGGGTGATCGACTCGAAGGGAGGGGGTCTTGAGCAGCCGCGCATACCGGTTGCGCGACCCGCCGGCGTGTGACGCAACGAGCGCGTGACGGTCGGGGTGTCAGGGCAGGCCGGCGCCGGGCACGTCGACGGTGACGGCCTCGATGCGCCCGAGGTGTGCTGCCCGGGTCTCGTCCGGCACATGGCTCGGCGCGGTGCAGATGTACAAGGTGCGCCGATCGGTCCCGCCGAGCATGCAGGCGAACGCTCCGGGATGCGTCCCCTTGACCTCGTCCACGACGTCGCCGCCCTCGCGGATCCGCAGGCATCGCCCGGTGGCGGGGCACGCGGTCCAGACCGCGCCCTCGGCGTCGAGGCACATGCCGTCGACGGTGGCGCCGTGCAACTGTGCCCACACCCGCTGGTTCGAAAGGCTGCCGTCGGCCGCGATGTCGAACGCGCTGACGCGGCTCCCCATGCTCTCGCCGACGAGCAAGGTCCGTCCGTCCGGCGTGATCGCCGAGCCGTTCGGGAACGCGACCGATTCGGCAACGATCCGGGTGGTGCCGTCCGGCTCGACGGCAATCAGGCACGTGTCGTGCGGTGCTTCACCCGAGTAGATGTCGAACCCGAAGTTCCCGACATACGCGCGGCCGTGGGCGTCCACGACCATGTCGTTGCATTGCCCGGTCGCGAGCGCGCCAAGATCCGCATGCACCGCGAGGCTGCCGTCGTGCTCGAGGCGCAACACGCGGCGGTCGATCATCGACACGACGAGCATGCGACCATCGGTGAGCCACCCCAGTCCCGACGGTTGCTGCGGCACCTCGACGATCGTCTCCGACGAGCCGTCGGCCTCCATCGCAACGACGCGGCGGTCGTGCTGATCCGAGAACCAGAGGCGTTCCTCGTGCCAGCGCGGACCCTCGGGGAAGGCGAAGCCGTCGGCGACGATCGTCGTCGTGCGTGCGGTCATGGGCTCGGACCGTACTCGTCGTACCGCGTGGGGCTCACGTCGTCGAGATTCTGCGCGGCCGATTCGGGCAGTCGCGGCACGACCGCGATCGCCGCGATGACGGAGCCGATTCCGGTCAACGCGATTGCGGGACCGAGGCCTCCGAGCGGATCCACGAGGCCCGCGACGATGCCGAAGCCGCTTGCGGAGCCGATGACGCCGACGATCGTGAGCAACGCGTTCGACGTGCCGCGTACCTCGGTCGGGAACAGCTCGGCGTCGAGGGTGCCCAGCGCGATGCCGCCCGCGCCGGCCGTCAAGACCGAGATCGCCGACATCACCCAGATCACGGGACCACCCATGAGAAAGAAGACCATCTGCGTCGCGGTGGAGATCGCGAGCGCGATCGCCGCGACCGGGCGCCGCCCCCGCGCCTCGGCGAGGCGGCCGCCGAGGACGATGCCGATGAGGCCGGGTACTGCCGTCGTCACGGTGCGGAACAACGCGACGCCGGTGTTCGAGAAGCCGCGGTCGTCGAGCAGGTATTGGTTCATCAGCTGCGACGAAGGCGCGTTGAACAGGCTCGTGAGGAACGCCGCGGCGCCGAGCAGCACGAACCGGCGTCGGTGGCGCGTGATCACATCGCGCAGGCGTCCGCGCACGACTTCGGTGTGTGCGCTGAGGGTGGTGTAGCGCGTCGTCTCGGCGAGATGGCGCGCGATGCTCGGCGAGAGGAAGATCGTGCAAGCGCCGAGCGCGAACGGGAGCCGCCAGCCCCACTCGCCGAGATCTGCCAGCGGCAGTACCACCACCGCCAGGGAGAACCCGAACCCACCCGCCAACGCGAGCATCGAAGCGGAGTACGCCCGGGCCCGCTCGGGCGACTGCTCGATCACCGCGATGCCTGCGACGGTGGCGGTGGTGATCAACAAGCCGCGCTGGAGGATCTGTGCGCTGGTGAAGACCAGCAGGTTCGGCGCGATCGCGGAGATCGCGCACGCGACCGACGAGCCGGTCACGCCGATCAGGATGGAGCGCCGGCGTCCGCGCCGGTCCGCGAGCACCGTGACCGGCAACGCCAGCAGCGCCCCGATGCGCGTGATCGCCAGGAGGAGGCTGATGCGCGAGTCGGAAGCGTGGAACGCATCGCTGATCGGGCCCGAGAGCTGGCCGAAGAGCGCGCTCGCGAACCCGACGACCGCCGCCGCGGCTGCTGCGGTCGCCAGGAGCGTGGCCTGTTCCGGAGAGAACACGACTGGCGGGAGCCCGACGACGGCCTTGGGACCATCCGGGTCCGGCCCGTCGTCGAGTGCGGCTTCGAGCATTGCAATGACGTACGCGACCTCTCGGTTCTGCGCGATGCGAATGAGCGGTCTGAAGACGAACCCGAAGAATGGAAGGTCGACGCCGCCCTCGGGCGTCACCGTGACGTGACAGCCGTCGCCGTCGGCGATGATGCCAATGGTGATGCCGATGGCGGGTTGCTGTTCGGGCGGCGCCTCGACTACCACGGTGCCATCGGGTTGCGGGGTTCCGCCGAGTCGCTCGACCGCCGCCGCGCGCACAGCCTCCGGCGGCGCAGCGAGCCGATGCGGCGAAGGTTTCGGCACGCGCGGCATGCTACGGGTGGGGTTGTGAAGCCGCCTGGGAGGGATCATGACGAAATTGGCTGTCGGCGACAAGGCGCCGGCGTTTGCGCTCAAAGACCAGCACGGCAAGACCGTGCGGCTGTCGGGATTCAAGGGTCGGCCGCTGGTCGTGTACTTCTATCCCAAGGCTGACACGCCGGGATGCACGCAACAGTCGTGCAATCTGCGTGACGCACTCCCGCAGTTGAAGAAGCTCAAGGCCGCGGTGGTCGGGATCAGCCCCGACCCCGTCGAGAAGCAGAAGAAGTTCGACGACAAGTACGGCCTCGGCTTCCCCCTGCTCGCCGACGTCGACCATGCGACCGCCGACGCGTGGGGCGTGCGGGGCGAGAAGTCCCTGTACGGCCGCAAGTTCATGGGCATCGTCCGATCGGCGTTCGTCGTCGACGAGAAGGGCAAGCTCGCGGGTGTCTTCTACAAGGTGAGTCCGAAGGACACAAATACGCGCGCGCTGAAGACTCTCGGTGAGATGTAACCCGGCTTCACATGTCTGTCCCCCGACAGGCAGTATGTCGCGATGAACGAGAAATGGACCGTCAACAGGGACGAAGACGTCGAGCGAGCGCAAGCTGTTTGGGATGCACTCGCTGCCGGAGATCCCGCACCGGTACTGGAATCGCAAGCGCGCGGCGTCATCTTCGACAACGGACCTGGCGCCGGGCCTTGGCGTCACACCGAGGGACAGGCCGAGTTCCTCGACATGTTCGGCGCGTTCTTGCCGATCTTCGGCGAATCGTTTCGCCAGGTCGGAACATGCATCTTCGCGAACGAGCAGTTCGCGATCACCCTGGTTGGCGAGACGGGCGAGCACGCCGGGAGCGGCGACGTGTTCGACAACCGCGCGATCTACATCAGTCGGCTCGACGCAGATGGAAAGACTGACCGCGTCTGGACTGTCGATCTCGACAGCGAGGACATGGAGCGATTCTGGCAGCGGAACCCCGTTGAGGCTCCATAGTCCCTGCTGCTCGATTCTTCTGCGCGCACAAGGGAGCGGTTCGAGCGTTTGCCGAGACCTTCGGCGCCATCCTTCCGGACCGTTTGGTCTCCCCGACCGGCTACTTCGTGTTCCGTCGATGATCGTCGCCCAGGGCTGCTCGGCGGTGACCTCACATTCGGCGTAAGGCTTCCGTCAGATCCCGTTCACGCGGCCGACACAAGCGCGAGATACAGACGAAAGCAACCCGTAGTCGAGTGATCAGCGGGACGGACGAGCCTTTCCGGCGCGCGTGACAGAGCACCGACGGGTCGCATTGCGACGCGCCGCGACGGGGAGGCAACGTGTCGAAAGGCAAGAGGTTCGTTGCGCTGAGCCTGTTGACGTTCATCGTCATCATCGTGCTGGGCGCGGTGTGGGGCCACCACAAGCCGGCCGACCCGACGGGTCCCGGCTTCACCGGACTCAGCAACTATCCCGCGCCCACCGAGAACGTTCCGGTGGGGCAGGAGGGCATCAACCAGCTCGCGACGCAGACCGGGCATCTCGGCGTCTCGATCAACTTCACGTGGGTGCTCCTCACGGGCTTCCTCGTGCTGTTCATGCAGGTCGGCTTCGCGTTCTTGGTGACCGGGCTCACTCGCGCGAAGAACGCAGCGCACATGATGATGATGAACATCGCCGCCTTTGCGGTCGCGCTCCTCGCCTACTACGCGGTCGGGTTCGCGTTCATGTTCGGCGGACTGAACGTCCCGACGCTCGGAGGCACCTCGCCGCTGACCGGCTTCTTCGGCCACGGCAGCGCAGGTGTGATCGGGACGCACGGCTTCCTCTTGCAGAGCAGCGGCAGCTATGACGTCGGCGTCATGGTGCTGTTCCTGTTCGAAGTTGTGTTCATGGAGACGGCCGGCTACATCATCATCGGGGCGATCGCCGAGCGGATCTCGTTCGCGGGATTCCTGCTCGCCGAGGTCGCGATGGGCGCGGTCATCTACCCGATCTTCGGCATGTGGATGTGGGGCGGCGGGTGGCTCGCCCACCTCGGAACCTCGTTGCATCTCGGGCACGGCGCGGTCGACTTCGCGGGATCGGGCGTCGTCCATGGCACCGGCGGCTGGGTTGCCCTTGCGTTGGCAATGCTGCTCGGCCCGCGGATCGGCAAATTCCGCAGCGACGGAAAACCGAACGCGATTCCCGGTCACAATCTGGGCTACGTCGTGATCGGCACGCTCGTGCTCGTGTTCGGGTGGATGGGCTTCAACCCCGGCTCGACCCTCGGCGCCACCGACCTGCGCATCGGGCTCGTCGCGGTCAACACCCTGCTCTCGGCGTGTGTCGGCTTCGTGATCGCGATGATCCTGACCGATGTGAAATACGGAAAGCCCGACATCTCGATGTCGTGCAACGGCATGCTGGCAGGCCTTGTCGCCATCACGGCGCCGTGCGCGTTCGTCGCGCCCTGGGCCGCAGTGGTGATCGGCGGCATCGCGGGTGTGCTCATCGTCTACAGCGTCGAGTTCTGGGACCGAAGGCATATTGACGACCCGTGTGGTGCAATCTCGGTGCATGGTGTGTGTGGCGCGTGGGGCGTGCTCGCGCTCGGGCTGTTCGCGGACGGCACGTACGGAATCGGCTGGAACGGCGTCAGCGCGGAGAGCACGCACGGCGTGCAGGGATTGTTCTACGGCGACGGTGGACAGCTCATTGCACAAATTTTCGAGGTCGTGATCGGTTTCGCCTGGGCGTGGGGCATCACGTGGATCATCTTCTCCATCGCGAAGCGCTGGATTCAGCTTCGAGTCTCGCCCGAGGCAGAGATCGAAGGCCTCGACGTTCCCGAGTTCGGCGCGCTGGCCTATCCGGACTTTGTGCTCCACCGGTCACCGGCCGGCCACGTCTACGAGGGCGCGGTCGATGCGCCCGTCATCACACCCGCAGGCACGACAGATCGCGAGTTGTCATGAAGCTCGTCACCGCGGTCGTGAAGCCGCACAAGCTCGAAGACGTCAAGAGCGCCCTCGAGGGGGTGGGGATACAGGGCATGACGATCACCGAGGTACAGGGCTTCGGCCGCCAGCGTGGTCACACCGAGGTGTACCGGGGCGCCGAGTACCGAATCGATTTCGTACCGAAGGTCAAGGTCGAAGTCGTCGTGGAAGACGGCGACGCAATGACGGTGACCGAGGCGATCCAGACGGCCGCGCGCACCGGCAAGATCGGCGACGGCAAGGTGTGGGTGGTGCCGGTCGAGCACCTCGCACGGGTCCGGACCGGCGAGCTCGGGGTCGAGGCGCTGTAGACGTCGGCCCCCGTGCGATAAGAACGCGTAAGGATTCTTGCGCAACGATTGCACAATGTCGCTCGGGCGCAGAACCTCCTTCCGGGCCGTACGCAACGGTATGGATCATCCGCGGCAGCGGCTCGTGTCGACCCCGTAGTCGGGCTTCGTTCGTCCCAAGAACGCGCGCTGACTGCGGGGTCGTGCGCGTCCGGAGCCCACCGGGGTAGGACCGCGTAAAGAACCACAGGCCTTTCGCAAGGAACGCATAAAGACCCCACCGCGAGGTGGGGTCAGGCTCATGATGCCTGCATGCATCCCCTTCGAGCCGCCCGCCGCTTCATCACAGAAGGGCTCTCCCCATGGTCGATGTGATGCTCCTCGGCATCATCGTTGCGTTCTTCGCGGTCGCGGTGCTGTTCGTGAAGGCGTGCGAACGAATCATCGGTCCCGACGTCGAGTCGCAACGGGTCGACGAGGGCGTCGACGAGGACCGGGCCGCCGCATGAGCGGTACCGAGGCCGTGATCGGCATCGTGTTGAGCGTGCTCGCGGCCGCCTACCTCGTCTACGCGCTCCTGTTCCCGGAGAAGCTGTGACCGCCGCCGGCTGGACCCAGCTCGCGTTCGTGGTCGTCCTCCTGGCGATCAGCACGCCACTGCTGGGCAGCTACATGGCGAAGGTGTACGGCTCCAGGCGGGCGCCGGGCGACCGCGTGTTCCTCCCGCTCGAAAAGGCGATCTACCGCCTCTGCGGCGTCGACCCCGAGAGCGAACAGCGCTGGCAGACCTATGCCCTCTCGCTGCTGGCGTTCAGCTTCGTGTCGGTGATCGTGCTGTACGCGCAACTTCGTCTCCAGGAGCACCTGCCGCTGAATCCCGACCACCAAACGGGTGTGGATTCGTTCCTGTCGTTCAACACGTCGATCAGCTTCCTCACGAACACGAACTGGCAGAACTACGCGGGTGAGTCGACGATGTCGCATCTGAGCCAGATGGCCGGGCTCGCATTCCACAACTTCGTCTCGGCCGCGGCCGGCGCGGCGGTGGTGGTCGCACTCATCCGCGGCCTCGTCCGCCCGCGCACGCACACGCTCGGGAACTTCTGGGTGGACCTCACGCGCACCACGACTCGCATCCTCTTGCCGATGGCGTTCGTGTTCGCGCTCGTGCTCGTGAGCCAGGGTGTCGTCCAAAACTTCCACGCGGCCAAGACGGTGACGACGGTGGCGGCGCAACAGCAGACCGTGCCCGGTGGACCGATCGCGAGTCAGGAGTCGATCAAGGAGATCGGCGAGAACGGCGGTGGTCCGTTCAACGCCAATTCAGCGCACCCGTTCGAGAACCCGAATCCGATCACGAACATCTTCCAGATCTGGATGCTGCTCGCGATCCCGTTCGCGTTCACGTGGACGTTCGGCAAGATGGCCGGCGACGTCAAACAGGGACTTGCTGTGCTCGGCGCGATGTTCGTGCTGTGGCTCACCGCGACGCTGATCGTGATGCCGTTCGAGGCGAAAGGCAACAACAAGTTCGACCTCGCCGGCGTGACGCAGACGGTCGGCGGCACGCAGGCCGGCGGCAACATGGAAGGCAAGGAAGCGCGGTTCGGGCCCGCCGCCTCGGGGTTGTTCGCCTCGTCGACGACCGGCACGTCGACCGGCGCGGTCAACTCGCAGCATGACAGCTATACGCCGGCCGGCGGCGCGGTGCCGCTCGTGAACATCATGTTCGGTGAGGTCTCTCCCGGCGGTACGGGCTCGGGTCTCTACGGCATGTTGGTGTTCGCGTTGTTGTCGGTGTTCATCGCCGGCCTCATGGTGGGGCGTACACCGGAGTACCTCGGCAAGAAGATCCAGGCCCAGGAGATGAAGCTTGTCGTGCTCTACATCTTGTTCGTGCCGCTCGTGATCCTCGGGTTCACCGCTGTGTCGGTCGTGATGAAAACGGCATTGAGCTCGATCGCCAATCCCGGCCCGCACGGCCTGAGCGAGATCACGTACGCGTTCACGTCGCAGTCGAACAACAACGGCTCCGCCTTCGGTGGCCTCACCGGCAACACCAACTGGTACAACACCACGGGGGGCATCGCCATGCTGGTCGGGCGGTTCCTGCTGATGGTTCCCGTCCTCGCCATCGCGGGATCGCTGGGCCGCAAGCAAACAGTCCCGCCATCGGCCGGCACGTTCCCCACGAACACGGGGCTGTTCGCAGGTTTGCTCACGGGCGTCGTGCTCATCGTCGTCGGGCTGACCTACTTCCCTGTCATCGCGCTCGGTCCGCTCGTCGAGCAGCTCGTCGGGAAATTCTGAGGAGCGGGCATGGCGCGCACACCAGCAGCACCAGCACAACCGGTTCCGACCGAACGCCCGCCCAAGGTCCGCATACGTGCGGCCGGCGCGAGCTCCTTGTTCGAGCCCGCGATCGTACGGCGCGCGGTCGTCGATTCGTTCGCGAAGCTCAATCCGCGTCAGATGGCGCGCAACCCGGTGATGTTCATCGTCGAAGTCGGCAGTGTCCTCACCACAATCCTGTTCTTTCAGAAACTCCCGGCGGCAAAGGCGTCCGACAGCGTGTTCACCGGCCTCGTGTCCGCGTGGCTGTGGTTCACCGTGCTGTTCGCGAACTTCGCAGAAGCGGTCGCCGAGGGGCGAGGCAAGGCACAGGCCGACACGCTCCGCAAGACCCGTTCCGAGACCATCGCGCGGATCCGTGAGCCCGACGGTTCGATCATCGAGAAGTCGTCGAACGACTTGCAGCTCGGCGATCTGTGCATCGTCACGGCGGGTGAGCTCATTCCCGGCGACGGTGAGGTGATCGAGGGCATTGCCACCGTCGACGAGTCGGCGATCACGGGCGAGTCGGCGCCGGTCATCCGGGAGTCGGGTGGTGACCGTTCGGCGGTCACCGGCGGCACACGCGTGCTCTCCGACGAGATCGTCGTGCGGATCACGGCCAAGCCGGGTGAGACATTCCTCGACCGCATGATCGCCCTCGTGGAAGGCGCGTCCCGGCAGAAGACGCCAAACGAGATTGCGCTCAACATTCTGTTGGCCGGGCTCACGATCATCTTCCTGCTCGCGACCGTGACGCTCCAGCCGTTCGCGATCTACTCCAAGGCGAGTCAAGACCTCGTGGTGCTGATCGCACTGCTGGTGTGTCTCATCCCCACGACGATCGGTGCCCTGCTCTCGGCCATCGGGATCGCGGGCATGGATCGCCTCGTACAGCGCAACGTGCTCGCGATGAGTGGCCGCGCGGTCGAGGCGGCCGGTGACTGCTCCACGCTGCTGCTCGACAAGACGGGCACGATCACGTACGGCAACCGCCAGGCGTCGCAGTTCCTGCCCGTGCCCGGCGTCGACGAGCACACGCTGGCCGACGCGGCGATGCTCTCGAGCCTGGCCGACGAGACACCCGAGGGACGCTCGATCGTCACGTTCGCGGAGGCGCACTACGGGCTGGTACCCCGCGACCTTCCGGACGCAGTACTCGTCGCGTTCACCGCCCAGACGCGAATGAGCGGGGTCGACTTCCAGGGACACTCCATCCGCAAGGGCGCCGCAGACTCGGTCCGCCGTTGGGTGCAGGACCAGGGCGGCGCGGCGCCCGACGAGCTGGAGACGATCGTCGACGGCATCGCGACGCAGGGGGGTACGCCGCTCGTCGTCGCCAATGGCCTCCACGTCCTCGGGGTCATCTACCTCAAGGACGTCGTCAAGCAAGGCATGCACGAACGTTTCGACCAGCTGCGCGCCATGGGCATCCGCACGGTGATGATCACCGGGGACAACCCCAGGACCGCGGCCGCGATCGCGAGCGAGGCCGGGGTCGACGACTTCCTCGCCGAGGCCACACCGGAAGACAAGATGGCCTTGATCAAGCGCGAGCAGGTCGGCGGGTCGATGGTGGCGATGACCGGCGACGGTACGAATGATGCGCCCGCGCTGGCTCAGGCCGACGTCGGCGTCGCGATGAACACGGGGACCCAGGCCGCCAAAGAAGCCGGCAACATGGTGGACCTCGATTCCAATCCGACGAAGCTCATCGAGGTCGTCGAGATCGGCAAGCAGCTGCTGATCACTCGGGGCTCGCTGACGACGTTCTCGATCGCCAACGACGTCGCGAAGTACTTCGCCATCATCCCCGCCATGTTCGTCGGCGTCTTCCCGGCGCTCGACACCCTGAACATCATGAAGCTCGACAACCCGCACTCCGCGATCCTGTCGGCGGTCATCTTCAACGCCATGATCATCGTGGCCCTGATCCCGCTCGCATTGCGCGGCGTGAAGTTCCGCGCGATGGGTGCCGCCGCCGTTCTCCGGAGAAACATCTTGATCTACGGCATCGGCGGCATCATCGCCCCGTTCGTCGGGATCAAGCTCATCGACCTGATCCTCACCGCGCTGGGGGTGAAGTGATGATCAGGCGGCAGCTCATGACCGGATTGCTGATGACGGTCGTGCTGACCGTGCTCGTCGGTGTGCTGTATCCGCTGGTCGTCACCGGCGTCGCGCAAGGACTCATGTCGAAGCGCGCCAACGGTTCCATCGTCGAGGTGAACGGCAAGGCGGTCGGCTCGTCGCTGATCGGGCAGAACTTCACCGACAAGGCCGGCAACGCCATACTGAAGTACTTCCAGCCCCGCCCGTCGGCCGCGGGCGACGGCTACGACGCGTTGTCGAGCGCGGGTTCGAACCTCGGGCCGTCGAACCCGAAGCTGATCGGCAACGTGGTCGGCGTGAACCTCGATGCGCCCATGAATCCGTATGCCACGCCCGCGGATCCGTACTGCCTGCCGGTGCAGGCGACCGATGAAAACGACAACCCGATCACCGACGCTGCCGGCAATACCGTCTACGAGAAGAACCAGGACGGCACCTACGTCTGCGATCCCAACACGGTGCCGGAGCGGGCGATCGCATATCGGGAGCTCAACGGGCTGGCCGCTGACGCCAAGGTGCCGGTCGACGCGGTCACGGCGTCCGCGTCCGGGCTCGACCCGCAGATCTCGGTCGCGAATGCACGACTGCAGGCCCCACGCGTCGCGAAGGCGCGCAACCTGGCGGAGGACACGGTGCGCGCGCTGATCGGCAAGCACACCCAGGGCCGCGAGTGGGGCTTCCTGGGCGAGCAGACTGTGAACGTGTTGGAGCTGAACCTCGCGCTGGATCGCGGGCAGTAAACCATGGCGCGCGGCAGCCTCCGCGTGTACCTCGGCGCCGCCCCCGGCGTCGGCAAAACGTTCGCGATGCTCAACGAGGGCCGGCGCCGTCACCACCGCGGCACCGACGTGGTCGTCGGTTTCGTCGAGACGCACGGCCGGGCTCGTACGGCTGAGCAGGTCGGCGACCTCGAGGTGCTGCCGCGCAAGGTCATCGAGTACCGCGGCACGCGCTTCGAGGAGATGGACGTCGATGCGATCCTGCGACGCAAGCCCAAACAGGTGCTCGTCGACGAACTTGCGCACACGAACGTCCCCGGGTCCAAGCACGAGAAGCGCTGGGAGGACATCGAGGAGCTCCTCGACGCCGGCATTGATGTGATCTCGACCGTCAACGTCCAACACCTCGAGTCCCTCAACGACGTCGTGGAGCGGATCACAGGCGTCCAGCAGCGCGAGACGTTGCGCGACGACATCGTGCGGCGCGCCGACCAGGTCGAACTCGTTGACATGACGCCGGAGGCGCTCCGGCGGCGGATGGCGCACGGCAACATCTACAAGCCGGAGAAGGTCGACGCCGCGCTCGCAAACTACTTCCGGCCCGGCAACCTCGCGGCGCTCCGTGAGCTCGCGCTCTTGTGGCTGGCGGACAAGGTCGACGACTCCCTGCAGCAGTACATGGACGACCACGGCATTACGGCCGCGTGGGAAACGCGCGAGCGGATTGTCGTCGCGCTCACCGGTGCGCCCGGCGGTGAGCACCTGGTGCGCCGGGCGGCGCGCATGGCGACGCGCCGGAGGGGCGATCTGCTCGGCGTACACGTGCGAGCCGGCGAGGGCCTGGCCGGTCCACCGCCCGGTCTGCTCGAAGGCCACCGGAAACTGCTCGAGGATCTCGGGGGCACGTACTACGAGGTCGTCGGTCCCGACGCGGCAAACACCCTGGTCACTTTCGCCCGGAGCGAACACGCCACCCAGCTGGTGTTGGGCTCGAGTCGCCGCTCGCGCTGGGTGGAGTTGTTTCGCGGGTCGGTGATCAACCGAGTGGTGCGCGCGTCCGGTGACATCGACGTGCACGTGATCTCGACGCGCGAGGACCAGGAGGTGCCGGCGACGCAACCGCGGCAAACGCGCGTGGCGCTGGGGATCTCCGCACAACGCCAGTTCTCCGCGGCGGTGGTCGCGCTCGTTCTGCTGCCGTTGCTCACGATCGTGCTGGCACATCAGCGCGATCGTGTCTCGCTCGGAAGCGATCTCCTCCTGTACCTGCTCGTCGTCGTGGTCGTCGCGGCCATCGGCGGTGCGTGGGTGGCGATGCTGTCGGCGGTCGCGGCGTTCCTCCTCGTCAACTGGTACTTCACCCCACCGATCCACGAATGGACGATCGAGCAGCGTGAGAACCTGGTGGCGCTCGTCGTCTTCATGGTGGTCGCGGGGGTCGTGAGTGTGTTCGTGACCCTGGCCGCGCGCCGAACGCTGGAGGCGGCCCGCGCTCGGAGCGAGGCCGGTGCATTGGTGCAACTCGCCGGCGCGCTCTTGTCCGAGGGCGATCCGCTGCCGGAGATCATGCGACAGCTCCTTGCGACGTTTGGTCTGCAGTCGGCCGCCGTCCTTCGGCCTGCGCCGAACAAGGCGTGGTCGGTCGTCGCGCACGCCGGCACGCCGGGTCCGACCCATCCGCACGAGGCCACCGCAACCGCGGACCTCCCCGATGACGACGTGTTCGCGTACGTGGGCCCGAGCCTCACGGCCGACGAACGTCGGGTGCTCAACGCGTTCGTCTCGCAGCTGGCCGTCGCGCTCGCGAGCCGGGAGCTCCGTGCCGAAGCAGCGTCGGCGACGACGCTGGCCGAGGCCGACGCACTCCGCACGGCCCTGCTACGCGCGGTCTCGCACGATCTCCGCACCCCACTCGCGTCGATCAAGGCCGCCGCGAGCACCCTGCTCGCTGACGACCTGTGCCTCGATGACGACACCGTGCATCAGTTGCACACGACGATCGAGGAGGAAGTCGACCGCCTCGACGAGCTCGTGCACAACCTGCTCGCGATGAGTCGCTTGCAGGCCGGTGCGCTCGACCTCGCCACGACCGATGTCGCGCTCGACGAAGTCGTCGGGCGGGCCCTCGTCAGCCTCGGCGAACGCGCCGCGGCCGTGGTGGTCGACGTGCCCGACAGCCTTCCCAGAGTGTCCGCGGACCCGGCGCTGCTGGAGCGTGCGATCGCGAACGTCGTCGACAACGCGCTGTCGTGGTCACCGCCCGAGACCGCGGTACGGATCGAGGCAGGCAGTGTGGGCGACCGCCTGGTGCTCCGCGTGATCGACCGCGGCAGGGGCATCTCGCCGGAGGATCGCGACCAGGTGTTCCAGCCGTTCCAGCGACTCGGCGACGCAACGCCCGGCGGTGTCGGCCTCGGCCTCGCCGTTGCGCGCGGTTTCACGGAGGCGCTGGGCGGTGAGCTGCGCGTCGACGACACGCCCGGCGGCGGCACCACGATGGTGTTCACGTTCGCACGACTGGAGCTGGGGCCGTGAGCAAGCTCCTCGTGATCGAGGACGAGACGCCGCTGCGCCGCGCGCTGCGAATCTTCCTCGAAGCCCACGACTACACGGTGGTGGTCGCGGCGAACGGCGCCGAGGGCCTCGCGCTCGCCGCGCGGGAGCATCCGGACGTGGTGATTCTCGATCTCGGCCTGCCCGACATGGACGGCGTCGCCGTCGCGACGGCGTTGCGGGGGTGGAGCAACGTGCCGATCCTCGTGCTGTCGGCGCGCGACGCGGAGTCGGTCAAGGTCGCGGCGCTCGATGCGGGGGCCGACGACTACGTGACGAAGCCGTTCGGCATGAACGAGTTCCTCGCGCGCGTGCGAGCCGCACTGCGCAGATCCGCGACCGGCGACGAAGCTCCGGTCATCACGACCGCGGACTTCACGATCGATCTCGGCGCCAAGCGTGTTCGGCGTGCCGATGGTGAGGTGCACCTCACCCCGACCGAGTGGCAGATCGTCGAGGTGCTCGCTCGGAACAGCGGCAAGCTCGTGCCGCAGCAGCAGCTGCTGCAACAGGTGTGGGGTCCGCAGTACGAGCGCGAGACGCACTACCTGCGTATCTACATGAGCCAGATCCGCCGGAAGCTCGAGCCCGATCCGTCGCGCCCCCGCTACTTCATCACCGAGCCCGGGATGGGCTACCGATTCGTCGACGAGGAGACCTGAGATGCCGTACTACGAGCTCGGTCCCGGCCGCCCGAAAGAACCAGGCGAGGGCAACGTCTACATCGGCACCGCGGTCGGCGCACTCGGCGCGATGTTCCTGTCGTTTGCGCTCGTGCCGCTGCGCGACCACATTCCGAACGCGAACATGGCGCTTGCGCTCGTCATCCCGGTCCTGTTGGGCGCGATCACCGGCGGGCGGATCGCAGGCGTGGTCTCGGCCATCGTGGCCGCATTGTCGTTCAACTTCGTGTTCACCAAGCCCTATCTCTCGCTGCGGATCGCGAGCGGCGACGACGTCGCAACCTTCGTCGTGCTGGCAGTCGTGAGCGTCGTCGCCGCAGAGCTCGGCGCGCGAGCCCGGCGCGGGGGCGTCGACGCGCGTGAAACACGTTCTGAGCTCGACCGCTTGTACCGCGTCGGTGATCTGTCGTCGCGTGGTGCCGACGTCGATGACGTCGTGTCGTCGGCGAGGGCCGAGCTCATCGGCCTGTTCGGTCTTGTGGAATGTGTGTACGAGGCGACGCCTTCGGGACCCGAGCTGCCGCGCCTCGGTCAACGGGGCGCGCTGGAGCACGCGCGCCTGGTCGCCTCGGGTGACTTCCTCTTGCCGACGGGTGGGGTGGAGGTGCCGGTCAAAGGCCGCGGCCACGAGTACGGGCGGCTCGTGCTGTTCGCCGCGGACATGACGCGCGCACCGCTCCAGAAGCGGTTGGTCGCCGTCGCGATCGCCGACGAGCTCGGCGCCGCCCTCGCCACCCGCGTCGGCTGATCGCGCGAGCCGGGTATCCCGGCCCGCAGCGAGCGCGACCCAGGATCACGCGCCAATGACGTGGTAGCCGCCGTCGACGTGGACGACCTCGCCCGTGGTTGCCGGGAACAAGTCAGAGAGCAGCGCGACGCACGCGCTCGCCACGGCTTCTGGGTCCTTGACGTTCCAGCCGAGCGGCGCGCGCTCGTCCCATGCCTCCTCGAACCGCTCGAAGCCGGGAATGCTGCGAGCCGCGATCGTGCGGATCGGTCCGGCCGCGATGAGGTTCACGCGCACGCCCCGCGGCCCGAGGTCGCGAGCGAGATACCGGGCGGTTGCCTCGAACGCGGCCTTGGCGACGCCCATCCAGTCGTACACGGGCCACGCGACGCGACTGTTGTCGAAGTCGAGGCCGACGATGCTGCCCCCGTGCATCAACGGCATGCACGCCACGGCGAGCGCCTTCAACGAGTAGGCGGAGATCTGCAAGGCGACCGCGACGTCCTCCCAGGGCGCGGTGAGGAACCCGCCACCGAGGCAGGACTCGGGCGCAAAGCCGATCGCATGGAGCACGCCGTCGAGCCGGCCGCCGACGCGGTCGGCGAGCGCGTCGAGATGCGCCGTGTCGGTCACGTCGAGCTCGATGATGGGCGGTTCGGTCGGCAGGCGGCGCGCGGCCCGCTGGGTGAGGCTCATCGCTCGACCGAACGAGGTGAGCACGACGTCGGCACCTTCTTGTTGGGCCCGCCGGGCAACACTGAAGGCGATCGACGCGTCGTTCAGTACGCCGGTGACGAGGATGCGCTTGTCGGCCAGCAGCATGCGACCCTCACAAGTTGGTCGGGCTCACAGGGGAGTATTCGAATGGCGGCGAGCCGGCTGCGCGTCGCGTTTGTTGACCAGGATCTCGAGCGCATCACACAGCACGCGACGCGTGTCCAGCGGGTCGATCACGGCATCGACGAGCCCGCGTTCCGCCGCGCGGTACGGATTCTCGAAAGCGTTCCGGTAGTCCTCGACGAGCTCGCCATCGGCTCGGCCCTTGTTGAGAATCGCGACCGCGCCCGCCGCGCCCATCACTGCGATCTCGGCACCGGGCCACGCGACGCAGTAGTCGTTGCCGAGCCGGCGCGAGTCCATGATGATGTACGCGCCGCCGTACGCCTTGCGCAGCACGACGCTGAGCCGGGGCACCGTCGCCGCCGCGTACGCGTGCACGAGCTCGGCGCCGTGGCGGATCATGCCGCGCCATTCCAGATCGCGACCGGGTTCGAAACCCGGCGTGTCGACGAACGTGAGCACCGGGAGGTTCGACGTGTCGCACCATGCGACGAACCGCGCCGTCTTGCGGGACGCCTCGATGTCGAGGGTGCCGGCGCGGTGACAGGGCTGGTTTGCCACGATGCCGACGGGCCGTCCGGCGAGCGTGCCGATGGCGGTGACGACATTCGACGCGTAGTGGGCACGCACTTCGAGGAACGACCCGGCGTCGAGCACGTCGCTCACGACGACGCGCACGTCGTACGAGGCTGCCGGACGTGCCGGCACGGCCGCAGCCGCGCGCTCGCACCGCCGATCGAGGGCGTCGTCGACGGCGTGACGCGGGGGATCGGCGAGGTGGTGATCCGGGAGATATGAAAGGAGCGCCGCGATCGCGTCGCGCGCCGCGATCTCGTCCACGACGACCATCGACGCCACGCCGGTGCGCGCCGCGTGCATCGCCGCGCCGCCGAGCTGCTCACGCGACACGGTGATCCCGGTGAACTCGGCGACGGAATCGGGGCCCGTGACGTACGCGAACGCCTCTTCGGTCATCACGACGTGGTCGAACAAGCCGAGCGCGAGGGCCGGACCCGACACGCATGCGCCGGTGACCACGGCGAGCGTCGGTACCTGCCCGGAGATCCGGACGAGCGCACGCGCGAGCCGGCCCCACGCGTGCAGCGCGGCGACGCCGTCGCGCAGCTCCGCGCCCGAGGTGTCGAGCTCGCCGACGAGAGGGAGCCCGAGCTTGCCGGCCATCTCCACCGCCCGTTCGACGGTTGCCGCGCCGGTAACCCCGATCGCGCCATGGTGCTTGCCTCCCGCGATGCGGAACCAGACGATCTTCCGGCCGTCGACGTCTCGAATCTCGGCCGACGCCGCGACGTCAGCGTGCGCATTCAGCGGAACGGCGGTCACGAAACCGGGGCCAGCACGAGTGTGGCGTTGTGGCCGCCGAATCCGAAGGAGTTCGACAGCACCGGCGCGGGCGCGAGCTTGCGCGCCTCGCCGGACACGACGTCGAGCGCAATGTCGTCGCCCAGTTGCTCGAGATTCGCGGTGGGCGGGACTTCGCCGTGTGCCAACGCGAGCAGGCACGCCACGGCTTCGGTTGCGCCGGCGGCGCCGACGAGGTGTCCTGTCACGCCCTTCGTCGACGTGACCGGCGGCGGCGTGTCGCCGAAGACCTTACGGATCGCTTCGGCCTCGGCTGCGTCGTTCAAGGGCGTCGACGTGCCGTGCGCGTTCACGTGCCCGATCGCCACGGCCGCCAAGCCCGCGTCCTCCAACGCGAGCTGCATGCATGCCGCCGCGCCTTCTCCACCCGGCGACGGCGCGGTGATGTGGTACGCATCTGCGTTCCGGCCGTAGCCGAGCACTTCGCCGTAGATACGTGCACCGCGCGCCACCGCGCGGTCCCATCGTTCGAGCACGAGGGCGGCTGCGCCCTCGCCCATGACGAAGCCGTCGCGCGCGGCGTCGAACGGCCGCGACGCGCGTTCCGGATCGTCGTTGCGAGTGCTCAGGGCCGTCATGCGCGCGAACGCGGAGACCGAGGTCGGCGTCATGCACGCCTCGGTGCCTCCGGTCATGACGACGTCGGCGGTGTCGTCGCGGACGAGGCGCGCCGCCTCACCGATCGCGTTCGCGCTCGCCGCGCAGGCGGTCGCGACACATATGTTCGGACCACGCCAACCGAACCGCATGGCGATCGTGCCTGCCGTCGCGTTCGCCATCATCATCGGCACCAGGAACGGGCTCACTCGCCCGGCGCCCTTCTCGAGATACACGTCGATCTGTTCCTCGAGCGTGATGAGACCGCCGATGCCGGTGCCGATGATCACCGCGCTACGAGCGGGATCGGCGCCCAGCTCGCCCGCGTCGGCGAGGGCATCGGCCGCGGCCGCGAACCCGAGCTGCGTGACGCGGTCGACACGCCGTGATTCCTTGGGTCCGAGATACGTCGCCGAATCGAAGTCGCGGACCTCGCAACCGAACCGCACGGGCAGCGGAGACGGATCGAAACGGGTGATCGTCGCCGCCATCGACCGGCCGGCGGCGATCGTCGACCAGAAGGTCACGAGGTCGTTCCCCGCGGGCGTCTTCACGCCCATGCCCGTGACGGCAACACGCGTCCGGCCCCGGTGGTCGGTCGTCGACCCGCCGACGCTCACCTCAGGCACCCACCTTGGAGAGCACGAGGTCGACGGCTTGCCCCACCGTCGTCACGCCTTCCAGATCCTCCTCGGGTACCTGAATGTCGAACCGCTCCTCGAGCCCCATCACGAGCTCGACGAGGTCGAGGCTGTCAGCGTCGAGATCCTCCTTGAACCGGGCCGCTTCCGTGACCTGGTCGGGGTCGACGCTCAACACTTCGGCCGCGACCTCCTTCAGCGTCTCGAGCGCCTTGGTGCGTTCCATTCCGTCGCTTCCTTCTGTCGTCGGATCAGTGGCCCATACCGAGCCCACCGTCGACGGGCACGACTGCACCCGTGACGTAGCTCGCGGAGTTCGAGCACAAGAACGCGACGACGTCGGCGCATTCCTCGGGGGTGCCGAAGCGGCCCAGGGGCACCGCACGCTCGGCCTCCCCGCGCCAGTCGTCGGTCAAGTTCTCGGTCATCGCGGTCACGATAGGTCCCGGCGCCACCACGTTGCAGGTAATGGACCGGCGAGCGAGCTCCCTCGCAACGCTTCGGGTGAGACCGATGAGCCCGGCTTTGGCTGCCGCGTAGTTCGCCTGCCCGGCCTGACCGATGAAGCCGCTCGCAGAAGAGATGTTGACGATCCGGCCGTAGCGCGCCTTCATCATTGCCGGCGTGGCACGCCGGATCGCGTGGAACGCGCCGGTGAGGTTGGTGTCGAGCACGTCACGCCAGTGCTCGTCACTCATGCGCACGACGAGACCGTCCCGCGTGATCCCCGCGTTGTTCACGAGGATGGTGACAGGGCCGAACGCGCTCTCGATCTCGCGGAACGCCGCGTCCACGGAGTCTTGGTCCGCTACGTCGGCGCGTACTGCGAGCACCTTCCCGCCCGCGCGTTCTGCGACCTCCTGTGTGGCGCGCGCGCCGTCCTCATCCGACGTGTAGCAGAAGGCAACCGGATGCCCAGCTCGTGCGAGTGCCACTACGATCGCGCGCCCGATCCCGCGCGATCCACCGGTCACGAACGCGACGCGCTCCGCGTCCGCAGGGTGTTCCGTCACCGGGCGCCCCAGCGAATCAACGCGCTTGCCCACGTCATGCCCGCGCCGAAGCCGGAACAGAGCACGAGATCACCGTCCTGCACTCGGCCCTCGTCGACGGCCTCGAACAATGCGAGCGGGATGGACGCCGACGACGTGTTGCCGTAGCGATCGATGTTGACGAGTGTGCGCTCGGGACCGAAGGCGAGGCGTTGCGCGGCGGCGTCGATGATGCGGGCGTTCGCCTGGTGCGGCACGAACCACGCGACGTCCGTTGCGTCCACACCTGCGCGTCCGAGCGTCGTGGTTGCCGATTCCACCACGGCTCGTACGGCGCGGCGGAACACCTCCTGGCCGGACATCTTCAGATAGTGCGCGCGATCGGCGACGGTTTGGGCCGACGCGGGAAGCCGTGAACCGCCCGCCGGGATCTCGAGCAGCCCCGCGGCCGATCCGTCGCAACCGAGATCCCACGCGAGGAGTCCCGGTTCGCCCGTCGTACGCGTGATGACCGCGGCGCCGGCGCCGTCACCGAAGAGCACGGTGGTCGCACGGTCCTCCGGGTCGATGATCCGGCTCAACGTCTCGGCACCGACGAGCAGCACGTGGTCGTAGATGGTCTGCAGCAACGACGAGCCGACGACGAGCTCGTAGACGAACCCGGCGCAGGCGGCGGAGAGATCGAACGAGCCGCACCGCAACCCGAGGGCCTCTCCGACGAACGCTCCGGTGTGGGGGAGTGGCTGCTCGGGCGACGCGGTGGCGACGATCATGAGGTCGATGTCCGCAGGGGTGAGGCCGGCGCGTTTGATCGCCTGCGCGGCGGCGGCGGTCCCGAGCGAGGCGGTCGTCTCGCCGTCGCCGGCGACGCGACGCTCACGGATGCCCGTCCGTTCGACGATCCACGCGTCGCTCGTGTCGACGCGTGCCTCGAGATCGGCGTTCGTCACCTTGGCGTCGGGGACGGCCGTGCCCCATCCGACGATGGCTGTCGGGAGACTCATGCGACCCGCAACCAGGCGACCGGCTGGCCCTCGCGCAGGCGTTCACCGGAATGGGCGAGCATGCCCATCAGTGTGCCGCGGAACGGGCTGCGGACGGGTGCCTCGGTGCCGGGTCCCTCGACGACGCCCAGCACGTCGCCGACGCGCAATACCGCGCCGTCGTCGAGGTCGGCAGGCCGGAACACGCCGACGGCCGGCGCGACGATCACGCGCTCGGGAACGGTGAGTCGCTCACCGTGCAACGGGACGACGGGGACGGTCACGACATTGCCTCGGTACATTCGGCCGGCGAGCCGCAGGGCAGGACAGGAATGTCCGGGACCGTTCGTTTGGCAACGCCGGCGATCATCGACCCGTAGCCGACCTCCACGAACGCGTCGGCGCCGCGATGTGCGAGGGTTTCCATCGACACCCGCCAGCGCACCGGCACGATCACGTGCTCGGCAAGGCGTGCGCGCCAACCGTCCGCGTCGTCGTACGCGACGCCATCGTGGTTCGAGACGACCGGGGCGCTCGGCGCGTGGAACGTGACGTCGGCCAGCACGCCGGCAAGCTCGTCCCTCGCGGTGGTCATCAACGGCGTATGGAACGCGCCGCCGACGTTCAACGGCATGGCGCGGCGTACGCCGAGCTCCTTCGCGCGCGCGATCGCGGTGTCGACACCGTCGGCCGTTCCGGCGATGACCACTTGACCCGGCGCGTTGTCGTTGGCGACCCAGCACGCGTCACGAGCGGCCGCGCAGGCGGTCTCGGCCTGCGCGGGTGACGCGCCGAGCAGCGCGGCCATGCGACCGGGATGCGCGTCGGCGGCGGCTTGCGTCAGCTCCGCACGCCGCGCCGCGAAGCGCACGCCGTCGTCGAGGTCGATGACACCCGCGGCGATCAATGCGGTGACCTGACCGAGCGAGTGACCGGCGAACGCGACGATGTCGTGGAGGTACGGACGCACGGCTTCCCACGCAACGAGCGAGGTGCACAACACCGCGAGCTGCGCGTCTCGTGTGCGGGCGAGTTGCTCCGCCGGCGCGTCGAGCACCAGCGGCGCGAGCGGCTCACCCAGCGCCGCCTCCGCCTGCTCGACGATCTTCCATGCGGGGTCGTCCTGCCACGGCACACCCATGCCCGGGTGCTGCGTCCCCTGGCCGGGGAACACGACGGCGACGCGCAAGAGGGACCTCCGGAGGAGTGGGCGGGGGTGGAGGAAGGTCGAAAAGGTTGGACCGCAGCTCGGGAGGCAGGGTTACACGGTCGCGTGTCCGAGCCGTACATGCTGCATGAACACGCGGTTTCCTACGGAACGGTAACCGGCTGGGTTCTCGAAAGTAGTGTCCAGATTCGTGCTCCCGGACTCGGATGCGGTCGTCGCGCTGCTTCCGCACCGGCCCCCGTTTCGCTTCGTCGACGCCGTCGACGCGCTGGAGCCCGGCGTCTCGGTGCGAGCCCGCTACGTCGTCACGGGCGACGAGCCGTTCCTCGCGGGCCACTTCCCGGGCGACCCCGTGTTCCCCGGTGTCCTGCAACTCGAGGCGCTCGCCCAGACCGGCGCCATCGCGGTGCTTGCCGATGCCCGCTACGCGGGCAAGCTCCCGCTCTTCGGCGGCGTCGAAGACGTGCGATTTCGGCGCGTCGTTCGGCCCGGCGACGAGCTCGTGCTCGCCGTCGAGATGGAGCGCCTGAGCGCGCGTGGCGGTTGGGGGCGAGGCACTGCGACCGTCGAGGACGCCGTGTGCTGTCGCGGACGCTTTCTCTTCGCGCTGGCGTGACGCGAGCTCAGCGTCGGCGCCGGCGGCGCTGCTGCTCCTCGCCCAGCTTCGCGAGCGCGGCGAGCTCGTTTGGCGAGTAATGGCGTGGCTGCTCGACACGAGGCGGCGGCGGGATCGTCGGCTGATCCGGATCCTGGCCGAGCAAAAGCTTCGCTTCGACGTCGCGCGGCAGGGGCCGCTCGGCGCGGACGCGCCGCGAGGGACCGATCAGGATCGTCAGCAAGAGCGCGACCGACGCCCCGACGATGATGCCGACGGTGAACTCCACCACGCGTCGATGGTACCGAATGGCAAAATGCACTGACGCGCTTCGCGTGAGCGCGCCCGAGTGGTGGAATGGCAGACACGACGGACTCAAAATCCGTTGCTCGCAAGGGCGTGAGGGTTCAAATCCCTCCTCGGGCACCACCCTGACCTGCACTTACGCGCTGGCGTGACAGGCCCGCCACAGCGCCGTGGTCACGCCGTGGTCACAAGGGTTTCTGTTCGTCGAGTTCGTCGGCGACGTACATGGCGAGTCCCGAGAGCCCAATGACTTCGGCCGCCGCGTCGAGCAGATCGGCGCTCGGCTGGTCCGAGTCCGACCGTTCGGACTCGTTTTCTTTGGCGCAGGCTTCGTAGAGCCGACGTTTCGCACTCAGGGTCAGCGAGTAGAGCGTGGTCGCGACTTCCGGTATCTCGTACCGGAGCCGGACGGTGCCGAGGCTCTGGCCGGTGAGTGTGAGACCTTGACCGTCATCGTGGAGCGTGATGTCCGTGAAGTCGTCGTCGTTCACTGGGCTGCCTTCCTGAGTCGTGCGAGTCCGCTGCGCTGGTCGCCGGCATACCGGTGGGCGTACTGCCCGAGCGTGAAAGCGACGGACGCATGGCCGAGACGTTCGGTCACGACGTCGGGCCGGACGCTCGCGGCGAGGAGCTGGGTCGCATGGGAGTGCCGAAGGTCGTGGAAACGGATGACCGGGACCCCGACCGCCGGGGCGTGACGGCGCACCAGGTCGGACCACCGTTTCGAGAGCCGGTTCGGGTCGATGGCCGAGCCGTCGACCTCACAGAACACGAGGTCGCTGCCGCGCCAGCCGGTGCCGAGCGCGAGTCGCCGTTCCCGTTGCCCTTGTCGGTGGCGGCGCAGGACGTCGACGAGGGGCGCGTCGAGTTCGACGGTGCGGCTTCCCGCGTCGGACTTGGGGCGCTTGTCGTAGTAGCCATCCACGCCGCGACCGACGGAACGGCAGACCGTGATCGTGGACTCATCGAGGTCGACGTCGGCCCAGCGGAGCGCGACCAGTTCCCCTTGACGCATCCCCGTCCAGGCTGCGACCCGCCAGAGGTTCGCGTGCTCGTGCCCCGCGACCTGCTCGAGGAACCGCCCGAGCTCGTCATACGTCCACGTGTCGAACCTCTTGGCCCGCGCGGCTTTGGCACGCGGTGGGCGGGCCTGTTCGGCGACGTTCCGGCCGACCTTCCCGAGCCGCAACGCTTCGCCCAGCATTTTCTTCGCGGCGACGTGAGACGCGCGCACGGTGCGCGCCGAACGGCCGACGTCGAGGAGTGCGGCGTAGGCGCGGTCGAGGTCGAGCGCCGCGAGGTCTTGGAGCCGTACCGTCCCGATCGTCGGCAGGAGCCGCGCGACCGATTCGGTGTAGTGCTTCACGGTTGCGGGCTCGATACCCTCGGCCGGCAGCGCGGCGGTCCACGCGGCCGCGAACGCGCTCACGCTGTCGTCCGAAGGCACCGGGACGCGCCCGCCCTTCAGCTCTTCGCGGAACGCGACGACCGCTTCGTTCGCCTCGTCCATCGACTCGAAGCCACGTTGTCGATGCTGGTGACGTTTGCCGTCGGTACCCTTCACATCGACGACGTAGAACCAGCTCCCCCGCGTCTTGTCTTTGCGTACACCCGGCTCCGGCTTCTTCATTGTGTGGGCTCCCTGATGAGGCCGGCGTCGCGGGCTTCGCGAATCCGACGTGATGCGGTGCTGCGCGGCCATCCGAACTGCTTGGCGACGCGCATGGTCGGACGCGACTCGGCGGCGTTGTAGACGTCCGCGACGGCTTGCAGAGCCTCGGGCGGGGTCGGGTCACCGCGCTTGCCACGCAAAGACGCAACGTCGGGCGCTGTGAGAGCTGCGTAGGCGTCGAGGTCGATGCGGTTGGATGTCGCGTCCCACGGCACGCCAAGTTGCGCGATCGCCGCGTCGAGAATCCGCGGGATGCTGACCAGACGCAAATGCTGGGCAGTGATCGACGGCCCGTCGGGCTGTCGATGCAGCCGGATCTCGTCGACGGTGACGGTGTTGTCGTTCGGGTCGGCACCCAGGCTGCCGGTCACGATGACCCCGGCGAGCACCGGGTCGTGAACCTCGAAGGCGGCCGGGAGCGGAACCGCGACCCCCTTGTCGGCGAACGCGATCGCGGCTGCGGGCTTTAGTGCTTTCCGTACAGTCACCTTCATGGGACGCGAGGGTACTACTCGGCACCATGCCGTGCAATGAGCCGGTGTATCACCAGATTGCAGAGGGTGGGACGGCTATCTGACTTGAAACGGTCCTGTCTCACTGCCATCTTGGCGGCATGAGCGAAATCACGCACACGCTGCCCGACCCGCAGACGCGACCGACGATCACGATCGACGAAGCCGCTGCGTTCCTCGGCATCGGGCGCGCCACCGCGTACCGGGCGGCGCAAGACGGCTCGATCCCGACGGTGAAGTACGGGAGAAGGCTGCTCGTGCCGACCGCGTCGTTCCGACGGTCACTCGGCATTGACGACGGGCCGCCGCGCGCGGCTTGAGAGATGTGCGGCGCGATCGCGCCGGACGCGGAAAGGCCCGGGCGTTTGAGCCGCCCGGGCCACGACAACCAAAGGAGTTCCCTAAATGTCTAACTGGAAGGTTAGCGCACCATCCCCCGGCGGCGGTTTCAGCAAGGAAGAACACGTCGGCCACCTCCTGCTATTCGTCGACCCGAGGGGCGAAGAGACGGCGAAGTTCTCGGGCGAGGGAACACAGACGGCAGCGCGGTGCACGCATCTCGCGTGCGTCACTTGCGGCCTCGTCCTCACCGATCTGCTCCTCTACGGCGACGCGCTCGCTCCCCGCATCGTTGACGCAGGGGAAATCGTCGCCGGCCGGTTGACAGTCGGAAAGGCACGCGCCGGAAGGTCTGCCCCGTATCTCCTCGATGAAGCGGACGCTGGAGACCTGGGACAGATCGAGGCGTTTCTCGACGCGTACGCAGTCCGTATGCCCTCCGGAAAAGTCATCATCGAAACCCCCGACGCGCACGCAGAGGAGGTGTTCTAGATGGCGACGGTCGTTGATTTCATTGACGAGGTAACAGCGTTGACGTACGTGGCTCGCGCGAAAGCATTCGACGCCGCGTTCGGAGCGGTCGAAGACCAACTCGAAGCGGAGCGCGATTCGTACGGCGACGAGCTCCGTTACACCGACGGATGGCACGCGATCGAGTGCGCGCTCCGGCTTGTTCGATCCGCGCATCGCCAAGCCGCAGAAATTGATGTCGCCCCCTACGTGCAAAAAGCGTTGAGAGAGCGGGAGGGCTGACGTGGATGGCGTGCAACTCTCCGAACGTTACGAAGCTCGGCTGGGTTGCCCGCCACTGATCCGCGTGAATGGCAAGTGCCCGCTCGATCTGCAATGGTCGAGCGGGCCTCGCCAGGACCCGGACGGGTGGCGAGCGAAACTCGAAGACCATCACGGCAATGTCGGACTCGTCACTGGCGGCGGCATCTGCGTCGTTGACGCGGATTTTTACAACGTCGGCGCCGAAGACGCACTCGATGATTTGTACGACATCGGTCTCCCGCGCGAGACGCTCACGGTGCTGACCGGCCGCGGCGGGCGCCATCTGTATTACCGGTCGCCGGTCCCGATCGCGTCGCGGCCACTCGCCGGCTATCCCGGAATCGACATCAAAGGGGAGGGAGGACAAGTCGTCTGTCCACCATCGCTGCATTCCGAGACTGGTCGAGCGTACGAGTGGGAAGACGGGTACGGCCCCGACGACGACTGCCCCATCGCGCTACTGCCCGAGCATCTCATCGAGCTGTTCGCGGGCGACACGACGTCAGCGTTTGAGCGTGGCGAGGGGGATCTCGACGAGCGCGACGAGGAGGCCGTCAATCTGCTTCTTGATCACTTCGGTGCGCACGCGCCGCAACAGCGCGACGGCTACGTCGAGCTCACACGGCCCGGTAAGGAACGCGGCGTGTCCGCGACAGTCGGCTACATCGGCCGGGGCGCGACGAAGGTGTGGTCATCGAACTGGCCCGGATTGCCCGCTGGTGTGTATGGCTTGAGCGAGCTCCGCAAGCGTGCCGGCGTACCCGGCCCGACGTTCACCATCCCGGATTCTTCCCTTACTTCCTTTCCTCCCGGCTACCGGCTGTGGGAGCAGGGCGACGATCACATCCCTGATCCGGTGCTCGACCGTGCGGCGTATCACGGGCCGGTTGGCGACTACCTCGATCTGCTCGACGGGCAGACCGAAGCACACCCGGCCGCGGTCGGTCTCCTGACTCTCGCGTCGGTCGGGACACTCATCGGCCGTCGGGCCTGCTACCGGGCTGGGCGCATCCTGCACCACGCCAACCTGTTCGTCGCGATCGTCGGCCCGACATCCGAAGGCGCAAAGGGCGTCGCGGACGGGGAGGTGCTCGCGCTCCTAAAACCCTTTGCCCCTTCCTTCCTGGCATGCCATTCGATCGGCGGCGCGGGGTCAGGCGAAGTGATTGTGCGCGACCTCGCCGACGGGCAGAAAGACGCCGACGGGAAGGAGAAGCCGACCGAGCGGCGCCGGATCGTGTTCGACGCCGAGCTCTCGCACGTCCTCAAGGTCGCCAAACGTGACGGCAGCATCTTGGGAGAGATTCTCCGCAAGTTGTTCGACTACCACCCGTTGCGTCACTCGACCGTGATGGGCGGAACGGTGACCGCGTCGAATCATCACGTCGCGATTGCCGGGTCGATCACTCCCGAAGAGCTGCGTTCACTCATGGACGAACTGTCGATTGCGAACGGCCTGGGGAACCGGCTCTTGTACGGCTGGTCACGGTACGCGGCGCTACTGCCCTACGGCGGCGACGTCGATCAGGGCGCGCTCGCCGACGTCGCGGCACGAATCGAGGCCGCGCTCGAGACGCTCGACGGGCACCGCGCCATCAACGGGACCACCGACTACCGGCTCGACCCCGCGGCTCGGGAGACCTGGGAGCAGTTCTACCTCGCGCGTCGGCGCGGCGCCGGGGAAGGTATCGCCCGTGCCCTGAATTCGCGGCACGTCGCGCACGCGGCGCGACTCGCGCTCATCTGCGCAGTACTTGACGGCGGTGTGCCCGTAATCCGCGGAGTGCACGTCGATGCCGCGATCGCGTGGTGCAACTACTCGCGCGACACGGTCGACAAGGTGTTCGTCGGCGGTGTGGGCGGCAAGGCCGGCAAGTTGTTGCAGGCGGTGCGTGACGCCATGCCTGACGGGCTGTACGGCCGCACCCTCAACAAGGGCGTCGCGCACAACTGGAAGGCCGGTGACCTCACCGAAGCTCGGCAGCGTCTCGAGGACCTGCATCTTCTGCACGTCATTAGCGAAGAGAACACCGGTGGCCGTCCGCGCGACCGATACGTCGCCCTAGCCCACCTAGGTAGGTAGTTACCAATGGTGCAAAGGTCGGCTACCCCCAGGGTTTGTACCCTTACTTACTACCTACCTACTGGACGGCACGGGCGATGACCGTTCGCATCGCGCAACACGCGCACGCCGCGACCGTCACCTTCGACTACGACCCCGAGGCCGTTGACATCGTCAAGACCATCGCCGGTCGCCAATGGGACAGCCGACAACGGCACTGGACCATCGCCGCGAGCTCTGTCCCGCTCGCCGCGAAACGGTTCACTCACGCCGGCTTCACCGTCCTCGTTGACGGCCGACCTTGGACGCCAACGGCTGCACTCAACGGCACCAGCGTCTTTCCCGCCCTCTTCGCGTATCTCCCCACGCAACTACGTGGCACGACCTATAAGGCGCTCGCTCGCGTCCTGCACCCCGACGTCGGTGGCGACAACGCGCTCATGCAAGCCCTCAACGATGCGTACAAGGAGACGACGCCATGACCCATACGCGCGAAGTGTGGCGTCCGACCACTCAGAGTGGGGGAGGGCATAACGACGGCCTACAACCCGCCGCCCCGCTCACCCTGCCAGCCCTGCACGCATCGCTGCGACCTGAAACAAAGGAAAGGATTGAAAATGACCGAATCGATACCTACACCGCCGGAGGGGCTCGGTGACGCGGGGCAGGCCTTGTGGGCGGCTGTGCTCGGCCCCTTCGAGTTGGATGCGCACGAGGTGCCGTTGCTTGAGCAAGCCGTCCACGTCGCGGATGTCTGCGCTGACCTCCAGAAACTCGTTGAGCGCGACGGGCCGATGGTTGCCGGTCGGGCCAATCCTGCCCTGGTCGAGCTCCGAGCCGAGCGACTGCTCCTCAGCCGACTCATCGTGGCTCTCAGAATCCCCTTGGGTGACGCTCAGAGCTCGTCGAAGCACACCGTCGCGGCGCGCCCCCAGCGCAGGTCCCTCCGAGGCGTGTACAGCATCAAGGGCGGTGTCGCATGAAGGCTCGGAACGGTCCCGACGAGCGCGTGACGGTGCTCGGGTTCCTCATCGCTCAACGCGAGTCCAAGTGGAACGGTCGACCGTTCGCCGAGTGGGTCGCAGAACATCATGACGGAATTCAGGCCGGCATCGACCACTACCTGGAGCTCGGCGACACCGAGTCGAACCGCCAGGCCTACGCACTCTTCAAGCTGGCCGCGGAGTGGTCATGAAGCCCCGGGCCGGGAGCGCACATCCGTTGAGACTGTTGGATGTGCACATGGCTCGTGCCCGGAAGGAGATCGACCTCGCGGCGTGGGTCGTCGAGAACGCCGATGGGTTGCGGAGCGGCATCGCGCAGTACATCCGGGAGGATGACCCGAGGACCCGGCATCGTGCCGAGGATTTGCGACGCGTCCTGCTCGACGCGGGGTTAGAGCCGTAAGTGTTCGCGTGCGCGAGCACTTCATCAAAGGATGCGGACGACGTACGTACGTCGTCCGGCCAAGCCAACGAGATGAGGGAGACACATAGTGGAAACCGATCAGATGTACCAGCGGGCGTTGACTTCGCTTCATCACGCGGTTCGGCTCGGCGACTGGGGCCGCGCCGCGTACGCGTTGGCGCGATTGCGGGATCTCAACGAGCGCGAAGATGACATCGTCGTCGCGCGCGAAATGGCCACTCTCGACGCCGAATTGGGCGAGACGGACTAACATGGTGCTTGCCGCCATCGGCGCGTGCCTCCGCCCTCGGGCCTGGGCCACGTCGACGGTTAAGCGAACTGCCGCCCGGTTGTGGGCCTCGGGGAGTCGGCGAACGAAATCCAAACGTTCGTTGCCGCGTGTGCATTTGGCCGCGCGGCCGTTCCCCTGATTGAGGTACCACGATGGCCACTTCTTATGAATCTGAGATGCGCGAGCTCCATGCGAAGCGCGCCAAAATCGCCGCGGAATTCGAGACGCTCGAGACCTCGTCCGGCGGCAATGTCGCCCGCGCCGAACGGCTCCAAAAGGGCGTGGAGAAGATCGACCGCGAGATCGAGCAGCTGAACGACCGCCAGCGCGAATGGTTGCGCGAGGGGGTCGAGCGTGGCGATTTCAAAATCGAGCACGGCTCCGATATTGGCCCGGAGTTGCACACACCCGGCGCCGATCCGTGGGCTACCGAACGGATGCAGATCAAGGACCGAGCGCGGTACGCCCTCGAGGCTGTGGCCCGGGATGCGGTCCTGCCTGGCACAGATGGCGCAGTGGAACGCATCACGCGGTCGTTCGACGGTGTCGATGGCGCGGTCGACGTCGACGTGCTCGCACGGTGGACGGCGGTCGCGAGCGACCCTCACTATCTGAACGCGTTCAGCAAGCTTGTCCGTGACCCGTCGAACGGTCACCGCGAGTTCACCGCGCCCGAGCTCGAAGCGTTCCAGCGGTCCCGGTTCCTCACCCGTGCGATGTCCCTCACGGACGCAGCCGGCGGGTACATGGTGCCGATGCAACTCGATCCGAGCATCATCGACACCGCAGACGGCAGTTTCAACGACGTGCGTCGGATCGCCCGCAAGGTGATCGCGACGAGTGATATCTGGCATGGCGTCAGCTCGGCCGGTGTAACCGCGTCATGGGATCTGGAACTGCAAGAAGTTTCGGAT
>JBBQXS010000038.1:0-40965 GCA_038209365.1 Acidimicrobiia bacterium
CGACGATGCGACGCGCTTGAGCGGCCTGCAGGATCGGCCAGACCACCCTGTCCCAGAACGGATACATCTACGGAACGGTCCTCACGTTGTTCCTTGGTCCTCGACACTCTATGAGAACGCTGTACTCGTGCGTCCAATGACTTCTCCGGTCCACACAGATGGCTCGACTTCGTGCTCCGCCCCCGAATCGATCTGGCCGATTCTCGGCCCCGCGTCCTCTGCGATCGGGTAGGAGCAAGAATCTGGCATCATGCCCGCTCCAAAGTGCGATGACGCCCTTCGGCGGCGTGGGTCGCGCACGAAACGAGCGACGGCCTCGGTTATCTCCCAGTCGACTCGGCGACCTACATCAGTACCGCTGATCGCCTGCATCACTTCGATGCGCCGACTGTCGCGTTCACTTCGGTATGGGACGGCTACTCTCCCGAGCATGCCGTCAAGCTGAACGGCCGCGTTCCGACAACCGTCTTCCCTCCCGCTATGTCGTTGCGCGAGCGAGCGCTCCCGAGCCGAAGTATCACGACGGGCGGAACCAAATCGGGGACGTGCACCGCCTTGACATTGCCGCGCGGCGCGGGGAGGCCGATATGACAACCGCTCGACCATACGCCAAATTGTGCAGGTGGTTGCGGCGACGATGTCGAGACCGACGCGCGGAGAAATGACGGCTCCTCGACTTGGCACACGTCGCGTCGCGTTGGGCATCTTCGTGGCGATCGAGGCCTTTGCATTTGTGTTCTACATGCGGCTGGGCCGCTTCGCCTGGTTCTCTCAGGACGAGTGGGACTTCCTCGCCGACCGGACGGCGTGGGATCTCGGCGATCTCTTTCGGCCTCATAACGAGCACTGGTCAACACTGCCGATCCTCTTGTTTCGGCTTCTGTGGGTCGTCTTTGGCGTGCGGACATACGTGCCCTATCTCGCCATAACGATTGCGCTCTACTTGACCGTCGCCGCGCTGCTCCGCATATTGATGCGCCGTGCCGGGGTGGGCCCTTGGGTGTCAACCGTCGCGGCGACGACCTTCGCGCTCTTCGGAACCGGCTACCACAACATCGATTACTCGTTCCAGATGGCGTGGGGCGCCACTCTCGTCTTCGGCCTTTGCTACGTGATGCTGGTCGATCATGCCGGTGCATTCGATCGGCGCGACTGGATCGGTCTTGGTCTCGGGCTCGCAGCGTTGATGACGGCAGGCCTCGCGCTCACATTGGTCGCGGCCGCTGCAATCACGGTGTTCCTCCGACGAGGCTGGCGTCACGCGCTTTTGCACGTTGGGCTTCTCGGCGCCGTGTACGTCATATGGTTCATCGCGATCGGACACGAGGGCTATATGCGGCGGGCGAGCCTCGGTGCGGCATTCCGCTTCACGGTTCGAGCGCTGAGCGGAACCTTCGATTCAATCGGCCAACTTCCGGGCGTCGGCGTTGTCCTGTTCGGACTTCTTGTTCTCGGACTCGCCTTGGCCTGGCTTCCCCGTCACGGTGAGATCCTGCGCGAACGCGCGGCCGCACCCCTTGCACTGCTCATCGGTTCGGTCCTCTTTCTGTTCACGGCGGGTTTCGGCCGGGGGAACGACTTCGCGCACGGCATTCCCCCCTTACCCACGAGCCGGTATCGCGACGTTGCGGCCGCACTCCTGTTGCCGGCGCTCGCGGTCGCGGCGGACGTCGTGGCGCGCCGCTCGAAGATCCTCACGCCGATCATGTGCGCGCTCTTCTTGATCGGTGTGCCCGGAAACCTGCGGATCGCAGCTGACCGCGCTCCCGATTGGCGGGAATACAAGAAGCTGGTGCTGTCGACACTCCAGCTCCCTATTTCTCCCGAGCTCCCCGACTGGGTGCGCCCGGAGCGGGCGTACAATCCTTGGCTCACCGTCGGTTGGTTGCGCGCCGGTGTCGCGTCCGGACGCGTGCCTCGAGCACCGATCAAGATGACGCCCGAGTTCATTGCGGTCCGGTCGCGCGACCTCGCGCTCCAGTCCGCGCCGTCCCTGCCCCTTCGGTCGTGTCGCCGCGTCTCTCCGGGCACGACGCGCGTACTCACCCGCGATGAGCCCTTCAGGGTTGTCTCGGGCGACGTCTCGGTCGTGTACCAGGTGCCAGGAGGTGCGGCGTCGTCGTCCCGCCGTCTGTTTTCGGCGACCTATGTCGCAGTTGCGGGACCACTCCTCCTCCGGGTCGCACCGGGTGCGCCCGGAGACGCCGTCGTGTGCGGGTAGTCGCGATGTCGTACCAGGCGACGGCAAGCGCGGCCTCTTGGCCGGACACCTCTTCCCGAATCCCTACGGGTATCGTTGCAACGTGTTGGTGCACGAAACTGCAATCGTTGACACCGGCGCGTCCGTCGGAGAACGAACACGCATCTGGCATCACGCACACGTGCGCGGGGGAGCGACGATCGGGAGCGATTGTGTCCTCGGCAAGAACGTGTTCGTTGATTCCGGGGTCACGATCGGCGACCGGGTCCACATCCAGAACAACGTGTCCGTCTACGCCGGTGTCACGCTCGACGACGACGTTTTTGTCGGTCCGAGCGCGGTGTTCACCAATGATCGGCTGCCCCGTTCACATGGCGTCGGATGGAGTCCCGCAACAACGCGACTGCGACGGGGTGCGGCGGTAGGCGCAAACGCGACGGTTGTCGCGCCGGTCGAGATTGGCGAATGGGCGATGGTGGGTGCGGGTGCTGTCGTCACACATTCGGTCGAAGCCAATCAGCTCGTCGTCGGCAACCCTGCGTGTGCGGCGGGTTGGTGTTGCTGGTGCGGCCGCGTCGTCTCGCGTGATCGCTCTCGGCCGCAGGGTGCCATATGCGACTGCGGACTTGCACTCGGCGCCACGCGTTGACCGCTGCTTCGATCGTTGTTGTTCGCAGCGCGGACTCCTTTGTCGAGGGAGCGCGCTGGGTTGGCGGGTGCGGGCCTTGGCGAGAACGGCGGAGAGCGGGCAGTATTGGCGCTCGTGCCTGAACGCAGTGGGACGGATCCCCAGGTCGTGGTAGTTGACGCAGGCATCGGGCTGACGCGGCGTGATGAGCGGACGCGTCGCGACAATGGGCAGTCGCTTCGAGAGAGTGGACGTCGAGAACGACGGCCGACGTGGGTCGTGCTGGTTCCGACGCTGATCTTGGCGCTGTGGGCGGCGTCGTGGGTGATCCACGCGACCCGTTCGTTCACTCCTGAGATTCAGGGCGACGGCGCCGTGTATTTGAGTACTGCGGAAGGCCTCCGTGGGCACGGGCTCCCGACCGTTGCGTTCAACCTGAACTGGGATGGGTTCACTCCCAAGCAAGCGGCCGCGTTCCATGGCCGTGTCCCGTCGACCGTCTTTCCGCCGGGTTATCCGGCCGCGCTGGCCCTCACCTCGGTGGTTGCCGGGGGTGTTCGGAGCGCGGCCCGCGCACTCGACGTCATCCTGGTGGTCGTCAACCTGTTGTTGGTCGGCTGGCTGACCGCGCGCATGACGGCGAACCGATCAGTCATCGCGGCGACGGTGCCTGCGGTGTTGCTGCTGTTCTATACCGATACTCGCCGCATCTTCTTCATCCCTCTTTTCGGCTGGTTGCAGCTGCACCGCGCCGTCACCAGCGAACCCTTGTTCATGACGTTTTCAATGGTGGGCTTACTCGCCTTGCACGGCGCGCTCACGGCCGGCCCGGCGCGAGCAAAACGCGCATTCGTGGTCGCGGCCGGAGCCGCTTCGGCGGCACTGCTCGTCCGCTACGTCGAAGTTGCGTTCGTCCTTGCCGCCGTGATCGCGCTGGTTGCCTTGGATCGTCGACGTCCTCTTCGTTCGCGTTTGCGCCGGGCGGCAATCCTCACCGGAGTCGCGGCCGCTCCGACCGCGCTCTTTGTCGCATGGGCGCGCCTCGATGGTGGCCAAAACCCAACATCGAAGATCTACCGGCTGTCGGGTGACCTCGGCGCGCCGTTCGCGAGGCTGGCCGATTACGTGTTGCCGCCGGGCGGACCGTATGCGCTGCGGTTGCTCGCGGTCTTGGTAATGCTCGGGCTCGCCGTCGTCGGTGCCGTGTGGGGACCCCGCCTGCCAGGCGCGAGTCCCGAGGAAGATGACAACGCCCGGTCGCTCGTGCAGCTCGGACTGTTGTTCATCTGCACATACGTGGCGTTCGTCATGTTTACGGTCACCTTCTTCGATCTGGCTGTGCCAATCGATGCCCGCATCTTCGCCCCGATTCGTGCCCTGTGGTATGCGGTGCTTGTTGCCGTTGCCTACCGGTTACTCGTCCGTCTCGTGTCGCGCATAGGGACGGTCACGATCATCAGTGCACTCGCGGCGCTGCTCGTTGTTGCGAACTGGTCGCATACGCGGCCCATGCTCGATGAGGCACCTGCGCTGCCGCCCGCGCGGACCTCAGTCGCCGATGCGATCGCTCGCATCCCTGACAACGCGCTCATCTTGAGCAACGCGCCCGAAGCCATCTACGACCTCGCCGGGCGCGGATCCATCGCACTCCCGTTCCTGTACGGCAAGCGAACCCCCGCATACGAACGCGAGATGCGCCAAGTGGTCGAGCTCCTCGACACCCGCGGCGGCTATGTGGCGCTCTCCTGGTTCAGGTGGAATCCCTACTCGGTCCCGCCCGACCTCCAGCGCTCGGTCGAGCTGCACCTCATTGCCCAAAGCCCCGAGCGCCAACCGACCGCTCAGCTCTACGAGATACGCCCCAAGCAGTGACCACAGACGAGTTGTGCGCGAGCACGACTTCGAGTCACAGAGCCGAGGCGATGGTGAACGACGCGGCCACCGGGTTCTCGGTCGATGGCGAATTGGCAAGAGAAGGGCGACGCGACACTGCGCCGCTCGAGCAGCGTACCGAGCGGTCACCCATGTCCGTCGCCGACTCGACCGGGCTGAACGCGGCCTCATCGTCCACGACGCTCAACCATTACCATTTTCCGCAGGTGATCGTTCGATGACACACTTCCGGGGCATGGCGGAACCACGGTCGTCGTCTGTCTCATTGATGTCGATTTGAAGTCGAGCATGCATGACTGCGTCGTCAATCTCCGAGATCACGTCGCGGGCGGGCTCCCTGTGATCCGGGCGGTCACGCCCCGAGCCTCGAGGTCGTCATGCGCATCGCGATGACGAACAACTTCTTCCTGCCACGGCCGAGTGGCAGTGCTCATCACACCGAGGGACTCGCTGCGAAACTCTCCGCGGCCGGCCACGAGGTGCTCGTGATCACGGCCGCGTACGAGAACGCGCCAAGCGAAGAATCGCGCGACGGGTACCGCGTCATACGTCTACCGGCCAGGACACCGCCGCCATCTCGCGTCGGGATGAACTACGAGATTCCGTGGACCTTCTCGCCGCGGAACTTGCGGCGTCTGTTTCGAATTCTCGACGATTTCAAGCCCGACCTCGTGCATCAGGGCGGCCAGTTCTTCGATCTCACGTGGATGAGCGCGATCTGGGCCCGCCGGCGCAAGGTCCCTACGGTCATGACGGTATACACCGCGCTCGTGCACAGCGATCGCGTCGCGCGCGCTCTGCTCTGGCTCGGCGACATGGTCCTCGTGCGGCCTTTCATCGCGATCGGCCGTCCGACGATCGTCGTGATCGACGCGTGGATAGACTCGTATTCCCGTCGTCGCTACCGCGTTGGCGACGACCGAATCGCGACCGTGATGATCGGCATCGACACGGATCGCTTCCGGGGCGTCGACGGTAGCGAGGTGCGGAAAAAACTCGGCGTGGGCGACCGACCGGTCGTCTTGTCGCTCGGGCACGTCATCCCGCTCATCCGCGACCGGCTCGCGCTCGTACGCGCGATGCCCCATCTCCTCGAGCGACAACCCGACCTCACGATGCTCGTCGTCGGCCACGTGTTCGACGACGGCTTCCTCCGGCTCGCCGACCAGCTCGGCGTCGCCGACCACATCGTCTGCACCGGCGAGGTTCCGAAGGACGAGGTTCCCTCTTACGTCGCCGCGTCCGACGTCGAAGCCCACGACTTCCATTACTTCGGTCTCGGCACGTCCACGCTCGAGGTGATGGCGGCCGGTGTGCCGGTCGTGTCGGTGGTGCGAACCGACAACTTTCCAGGCCTCGAGCTCCGGTCGGGGGAGAACATCACGATCGTGCCGGAGGACGATCCCAAAGCACTCGCCGACGCGATCCTGCAACTCCTCGAAGACCGAGACCTGGCGCGCCACGTTGGTGAAGGGCAGCGTCGATTCGTCGTCGACCATTTCTCCATCCGGGCCGTCGCACGGGACTACATCGCGCTGTACGAGTCGGTGATTCGAGCATCGCGCCCGGGCTTGAACTGACACCGTCGCCGCGAGTCGCGGTCGGGCTGCGTGTGTGACACTCGGTCGACGACACTTGGATCAGCCGAGACAGGGGAGACCGGTGGTACGCGCATTGGGGGCAGCCGAGGCGGAGAGCCGACACGAGCCGGACGCGAAGGCGGGCGGTCCGGCATCGAGCACCCGGGCTGCACTCCTCGTGTTCGCGGTGATCGAGCTCGTCGCCGCGCCATTGATGCTGCGGTGGGACCGCGGCACGTGGTTCCAGCTCGACGACTGGGACTTCCTCGCGGCGCGCACGGGCGGCAATCTGGGCGACCTGTTCCGCCCTCACTACGAGCATTGGACGACGCTCCCCGTCGTGGCGTACAGGCTGATGTGGCAGCCGTTCGGTCTTCATAGCGCCGCGCCGTATCAACTGTTGGTGATTCTCGGCCATCTCACGGTCGCGGCCTTGTTGCGCGCGGTGATGCGACGGGCGGGGGTCGGGCCCTGGATCGCGACGGCCGCCGCGACACTGTTCGTCTTCCTCGGCGCGGGCGCCGAGAACATCCTCGTCGCCTTTCAGATCACGTTCGTCTGGGCGTTGGCGTTGGGGCTCGCGCACCTGCTCCTCGCGGATCACGACGGACCCATCGACCGTCGGGACTGGTTTGGCCTCGTCGCGGGCGTCGTCGCCCTCATGTGCTCCGGCGTCGCGGTGTCGATGGCGATCGTCGTCGGACTCGCGACGCTGTTGCGTCGCGGCTGGCGAGTTGCGCTTCTGCACACCGCGCCGCTCGGGGCTATCTACCTGTTGTGGCGATCTGCCGCGCCGAAGGAGAACTCGCCCGCGTATTACCACGCCAACTCGCCGGGCGAGATGATCCGGTTCATCGCAGTCGGGTTCCGCGCCGTGTTTCGCGGCCTCGGTCAACTGCCGGGCGTCGGTGTTGCATTCGGCGTCCTTCTCGTACTCGGGCTCGTGCTATGCGTCCGCGACAACCGGCGCGTTCTCCGCGGCAATGCCGCGGCAACGGTTGCCTTGCTCGGAGGCGCCGTCGTCTTCCTCGCGATCACCGCGTTGTACCGCTCGGGTACAGAGAACGGTCTCGCCGTCTTGTCCAAGGGATACGGCGCGGAGCACGCGAGGACGCCGCGCTACGTGCACATCGTCGCCGCGATGGTCCTGCCCGCCCTGGCCCTCGCCGCCGAGACACTCATCAGACACTGGCGCCGAGCGGCGATCGCCGTCTTCGTGCTCCTCCTCGTCGGCTTGCCCGGCAACGTCGACAAGCTGGCGAGCTACGCCGACCTGAACCGCTCGGCCTTCGTGCGATCGCGTCGCCCGTTCGTCCTGACTGCGCCGCGGTTGCCGCTCGCTCGACAGCTGCCCCGATCGGTCACCCTCGCACCCCAACTCAGCCTCGGCTGGTTGATCGACAGCCTGCCCTCCGGTCGAATTCCAAAGCCGGCACCGCGCCCTCCGGGGGCGATCGCCGACGAGACGCTCGCACTCGCGCTCGCAGCCTCGAGCCCGCCACAGATCCGGCCGTGCGAGACGCTTGTTCGGCCGGTCGTTCGCACCATGCAGAAGGGGGACCGTCTCACACTGCAAGACGCAAACGCCGTCGTGACGTACCTCCCGAACGGAAGCGCTCCGTCGGCGCCCAAACGACTCACACCATCGACCTTCGTCGCGCTGGCCGGACCACTTCAGCTCCGTTTCGCGCAGGCGGATTCGAACGCCGACCCCCCCGCGACACTGTGCGGATAGCAGAACGGCTCGCCCGCGCGGCGGTCCGAGACCGTATCGAAAGGGCTCATCGAAGCGGCGCGCGCCGCGTCAACGTCCCATCGGCGACATCGCGCGCTAATTGCGGGTCGTGGGCCGACCACCCGTCCCCGCGTTCCTGGGTGAAGGCGAAGCCGGCCGAGTCACGCACGAGGTAGAGCGGGCGGTTCTTTACCTCTTCGTGAATTCGCGCGACATAGATACCCATGACGCCGAGAACACTCAACTGCACACCGCTGAAGAACGCCAAGCCCACCGCAAGGGACGCCCAGCCGGGAACCGTGTAGATCCCCGCGACCTTGAGCACCGCGGCAAGGACGCCGAGGAAGAACGACAACACGGACACGACGAATCCTCCACTCAGTGCGAGGCGCAGGGGAACCTCGGAGAATGAGACGACCCCGTCGACCGCGAAGGCGATCATGCGCTTGAGTGAGAACTTCGTCTCGCCCGCGTAGCGAGCGTCCCGTTCGTACGGGACACCAGTTTGGCGATACCCGACCCAGGCGAACATGCCACGCAGGTATCTGCGGTGTTCCCGCATCGCGCTGACCGCGTCGACTGCCTGGCGATCGACGAGACGGAAGTCGCCGGTCTCCTGAGGAATGCTGATCTCCCCGAGACGGCTCATCAGACGGTAGAACGCGGTCGCGGTCTTCCGCTTGAGCCACGACTCGCCCGAACGGTGGTCGCGAACCGCGTACACGACCTCGTAGCCCTCTTGCCAGCGCGCGACGAGCTCGAGCGCGACCTCGGGAGGGTCCTGGAGGTCGCCGTCCATGATGATGACGGCGCGGCCCTGCGCATGGTCGAGGCCCGCCGTGAGCGCCATCTGGTGCCCGAAGTTCCGCGACAGCCGCAGCGCTTTGAAGCGCGGGTCGCGCCGGCGCACATCGAGCATCAGCTCGTAAGAGCCGTCGGTCGAGCCGTCGTCGACCAGCACGACTTCCGCAGGGCCGGGGAGCATGTCGATGACCGCCGTGAGCCGACGGCAGAGCTCGGGGAGCGTGTCGCGTTCGTTGAGGATCGGGACGACGAAGGAGAACTGAGGCTCCGTCATCCGAACCCGGCCCGCAGTCGACCCCGGTGCCCGTGGATCGCAATCTTCGGCGAACGAGCCATTCCGCTTCCGATCCCCACGCAGCCAACCCCCAAACCGTCATTTTCCACGCAATGCCGCAGCGATGTCCAGCGATCCGAGCGCGTCAGGGCTACGCCTACGCCCTCTCTGTCGCTTCCCACACTTCCCGGATGCGCAGCACGCACGAGATCGCGGTCGGCACCGACACCTCGCCGTCGGAGACGAACCGCTCGACGAGCCGGTCGCCGAGCCGGGGTGGAATCTCGTGCAGCTCGACGCCGGGCTCGAACCGCCGCGCCAGATTCTCGACCGGCTCGGGAACGCCGGCGTCGAGGTAGTACAGACCTGGGCCGAGGAAGAACGCGGACAGGTTCAACCCGACGGCTTCGTCCGGCGTCAGCCAGTAGCGAAGGCAGGGAGTCACGGCCAGAGGATCACCGTTCTCGCGTTGCGCAACCCATGTCTCGAGCACCGATCCGCTCGAGCCGAGCACGTTGCCGAGGCGAACCGCCGAATATCCGGCCCGCAGAGCGATGCGCTCACCCAACAACTTCGTCGCCCCGTACACCGTCTCGGGCGCCGCGGCTTTGCACGTCGACACGAACACGAGATTGCCGGGAAGCACGCCCGCAACCGTCGCCGCCTCGATGACATTGTTTGTCCCGATGACGTTCACCCGAGTCGTCTCGAGGGGATGGACCTCGCCCACCGGCGCGTGCTTCATGGCCGCGAGGTGGATCACGAGGTCGGGCCGCAGGCGGCGCATCGTCCGATCCACGAGGTCGCCGTTGGTGATGTCGAGATCCTCGAGATCGGTCAGGTACGTCTCCGCGCCGCCACCGTCGAGGCGTTCGGCGATCCGGCGGCCGAGGAACCCGTCCGCACCGGTGACGAGGACGCGCTTGCCCGCCACGAGCTCGGGCGGCAGCTCGAACTGGTGCTCGGCCCGGGGCAGGAGGTCGGCGTAACGACCTGCAACCCGTTGGGCGAGCATCTCGGCGGCGCGTTCGGAGTGCGGGACCTGCAAGGCGCCGCACGCTAGCCGCCCTCGCATCCCGGCCTCTCGGGACGGCCACCGGCCGGGGCTCACGTCCCGTGAAGGAGCGCCCGCCCCTCGGTGTCGCCGGGTCCCCGTGGATCGGCCCTGGAGCCACAGGGCCGGGCTGACGGCACGCCACGGAGCCGGCCGGCCGCGGACCGAGGCCGGCTACGGGACGACGATCGGTCGCCTCCAGACTCGGGGTCGCCGGCGCGCCCGCTCGGTGCCGGCCGGCGCGGCGGGAGCGACCGATGCGACGAGCGGGTCGGGCGGCGCCGGTTGCTCCGCCGACGGTCCGTGCAGTGCCGCGACGTAGCGCTCGAGGCGCGCCAGCACCTCTTCGGCAGACGCATGGGCAAGGTCGCCGGTTCTCTCCTCGCCCCGGAGCGAAAAGACCGTGCCTCCCCCGACCACCCGACGGTCGTCGAGCGGCTGATCCAAACGGATGCGCACCACGCTGAAGTCGACGGCGAACGAGACGCGCCCGGCGTAGGGGTCGGTCGGGGGGATGGCGACCAGGACCTCGACGCGCACGTCTCGGTCGGTCTCGTCGACATCGACGCCCTGGATGGTCTCGTGGCGTCGATGCCGGGCCCGGATGGAAAGGGTGCGCCCGTCGGGCTGCAGGAGGATCTGCATGATCGTGGCGGGATGCCCATGACGCCGCATCGAAGCAACTTCCAGCGCGGGCTCGCGTCCACTGACATCCGCCGAGACATCGGCCGAGACATCCGCCGACACGGGCTCGACGCCGGTGACCTCGTAGTCGTCGAAGCCCACGTGCTCTGCGAGCAGCCCAACTGCGTGTGGCTCGATGCCTTCACCGACGTCGAAATACGCCTCGATGGACTTCGACTCCACGAACGTGGCCACCATGCGCATCTCTGGTGGCGCAGCGCGTCGCAACCTCAGGGCGCAATCCCGCACGTCATGAGAACCGTCGCGAAGACGAACCGTCAGTCGCAACACTCGAGTCACGGTAGTGCGGCGTCCCGGAAAACGAGTGCATACGTGCAGCTCAGCTGGAGAAGGGCGTGCCAAGACGTGCCATCACGGCTCGGCGCGGCGTGCGAACGCGCCGAGGCGGTTCGCGACCTGTGCCGGAAGACGCGGACGGACGCGGCGCCATCCGCGGTGAGCGCGATCGAGCAGTGCCGTCTGGACCGGGCCGTCGCGGGCGACCAGGCGCCGGAGCCGGCGATCCTCACGATCGCGGACCGCGAAGTAGCGAGCCATCCATCCCGCGACTGCGCGCGCGATCTCGCGGTTGCGGGCGAAACGCTCGGGGTCGCACGAATCGATGCGGGGTACGGAGGCGTCGCCCATCCACTTGTCGAGAAATCGCCGGCGGTTCCGAGCCCACAACCCTTTCCAGTCGTCGAGCTGGGAGGCCGACGCTTTCGAGACATGCTCCACGAGCACGCGCTGGTCGTACACGACGTCGAGGTCGTTCACCCAGGCCTTGAAACACAGGTCGACGTCCTCGCCGCTCGCGATCTCGTACTCCTCTCCCCAACCTCCGAGCTGCGTGAGCACGTCGGCGGGCATCACGTACACGACCGCGGCCGGCGGGGCGGAGAACGGCGGGAGCAGTTCGATCTCGTTGCCGGGTTTCTGCCGCACGTTCACCGGATTGCGCGCCGCCGTGATCGCCGGCACGACGACGGCTGCCCGCGGATGGGACCGCGCCGTCTCGAGCAACTGTTCCGCCCAACGAGGAGGCAGCACCGTGTCGTTGTTGCAAAACGCGACGTACCGGCCGCGCGCGACGGCGAAGCCTTGGTTCATTCCCCGCGCGAACCCGAGGTTGGAGTCGTTGAGCACTCCTCGGTCCGCGGCGACCCGCGCGTAGTTCGCCGCCTCCCAGTGGGAGCCGTTGTCGACGATCACGAGCTCGTACGGCACGGAGGTGTGCCGCCGTACCGACTCCACGAACTGCTGGGTGTAACGCAGGTTGTCCCACGCCGGCACGACGACCGAGAGGTCGGGATCGGTCGCCACGTGCGGTCGAGGTGAGGCCGCAGGAGCCGCGGGGTTCGCGCAGACTCCGTCGAGCACGGTCGCGAATTCGTCGGTTCGCTGCTCCCAGTCGAAGTCGCGCGCGACGACGTCGAGACCATTCGCGACGAGCCGTTTGGAGAGGTCGTCGTCATCGAGCAGCTTGCGGATTGCCGCGGCCATCGCAGGCGCGTCGCGTGGCTGCACCACGAGCGCGGTCTCGCCGTCGATCGCGTACTCCCGACATCCACCGTTGTCGGTGGTGACGAGCGCGGTTCCGCACGCGAGCGATTCCAGCCCGGGCTGACAGAACCCTTCGAACCAGCTCCCGACCGCGAAAACGCGTGCAGCCGCGTACCTGCGCCCGAGCGCCGGCTGCTCGAGGTTCTTGCCCGCGTACGACTCCACACGGATGCCCAGAAGGCGGCCCGCTTCGAGCACCGTCTCGGTGCCCTTCCACGCGCGCCCTCGCTCACCGTTCGTCAGCAGGGCGAGCTTCTTGGCGCCCGGATACGGACGGAACACGTCTCGGTTGACGCCGCCGAGCTGCACGACGGGGCGAGATCCGGTCTCGGCAAAGATCTGGTCGGCGGTCCAGTTGCTGTTCGCCAGCTGCAGATCGACGGGCGCGCGGAGACTCTCCCAGCTCCCCTCCTTCCCGTAGAGGCGCGCGTAGTGCAGGGCGTAGAACACGCGGCGCCGGGCCCGCTCGAAGCGATCCAGCAAATGCCACTGTGGCTCGCTGTTGAACAGCACGACGTCGAGCTCGTCGCGAAAGCCCTCCTCGATCGGCTTCACCATCGCGTCGCAGCGCATCCACGTGCACCGCGGTTCGACGTCGTCGGGAAGGTAGAACGTCACGACGTGGCCGCGCGCGGTGAGCCGATTCGCGAACTCGATCATCCGACGAATGCCGCCGAAGCGCCTCAGGTGTGGCTCAACGAAGCCGAGACGCATGCCGCGCCGAGGACTCGACATGGCCGCACGGTACTCGGCCGGCGGCCCGGCGAACGTCGGGCACACCCGCAGTCAGAGTGGCAGCTCGGTACCGTCGAAGTGCCAGAAGCGACCCGCTTGGTCGATCGCGAGGTTCGCGATCACGTCGCGCATCATCGACACGCTTTCCTCGGTGCGCATGGGCGCGCCGAGGCCTCCGATGCCGGTCCTCACGTGTCCGGGATTGAGCAGGGCGACCAACACGCCTCGTTCACGTAGGTCGAGCGCAAGGCACCGGACGGCGGCGTTGAGGGCCGCCTTGCTGGACGCGTAGATGTACGACATGTGCGGTCGGGCCTCACGCGGCAGGCCGGCGCGACTCGAGAGGAACATGATCTTGCGCTCGCTGCTTTCGGCGACGTTCTTCGAGAGACGCAGCGCCCCCTGAATCGTGCCGAGGAGATTCACCTCGAGGGCCGCGCGCCACGCGTCCGAGTCGAGGGTCTCGAACCGTGAACGAGAGCCGCCGAACACCGCACCATTGCAGATGAGCAGGTCGATCGCGAGGCCTTCGAGATCCGAGGTCAGTGCGTCGAGGTCAACTTCGGAGGAGATGTCCAGCTTTGCGATGCGAAGGTTTCCTTCGAGCGCGCGCAGTTCGTCGGCGCGCGCCGGATCCCGGCACGTCGCAATGACTTCGTCGCCGGACGCCAGATACTGGCGAACAAACTCCAACCCGATGCCACGGTTGGACCCCGTGACGAGGACGCGCCTGCTCGGAGCCTTCACGAGTCGCTGACAATGGTTCCCGAGAAGCGAACGTGCAACTCGTCGTCGCCCGTGCCCGCCCGGCGCGTGCAACAGTGAGAGGTTCGGCTGCTGCTGAGTAGCGAAGGCCGTTTCGGTCCTCATAATCTAGGAGGCGGCGCGTATGGCGTAACTCCAGGGGGGAAGCGTGCACGTGCACTCCGATTTGTGGCTCGACCAGCCCGATGCGCACGACCGAATCGAGGAACGCCGGGCCGCGAGCGTTCTCTCCGCGACGGAGGCCGCGAAGCTGCACGGCTACGTCGACGACGGTTACATGACGGTCCCGCTCGGTCTCGACCAAGAGTTCTGCGACACCATGGACGGCGAGATCGCCTCGCTCTGGCAACAACGGCCGAGCGATCTGGCGGTATCGCCCGCGTTCGGCCGACCGATGTCGTTCCCCGACTACGACGGTCCGGTGCGGGCGCGCGGCTACCGCATCCCCGACCTGCACAGTCACTCGGCCCACGCACGCGACCTCTACCTGCAGCCCACGCTGTTCCGCATGGTCGAGTTGATCTTCGACCGGCCGGCGCTCGCATTCCAGTCGCTGTACTTCGAATACGGCTCGTCGCAGGGGCTCCACCGGGATCCCATGTTCGTGGCGACGCGTCCGCCGTTGAACATGTGCGCGGCGTGGGTCGCACTCGAGGACATCACCGCCGACAGTGGACCGCTCACGTACGTCCCAGGCTCGCATCGGCTGCCCTGGTACGAGTTCGAGCCGGGAACGATCGCGTGCAAGGAGTCCGTACCGCAGCCGAAGCGCGCCGAGTTCGCGATCTGGTTGCAGGACATCATTCGGGAAAAGGGCCTCGAGCCCCGCGCCTTCACGTGCAAGCGCGGCGACGCCTTTCTCTGGCACGGAGGACTCGTCCACGGCGGAGAGGTGATCAAGAACACGGAGCAAACGCGCAAGAGCTTCGTCGTGCACTACACGACCGCAGCCGACTACAAGTCGCGGACGGCACGGATGCGTGTGCGCGAGAACGGCACGTGGCAGACGGTCGCTCGAACCACGGAGACGATCGTCGAGCGCAATGGGGCTCGGGGTCTCGAGAACCCTGTTCGGCAAGCGGCCGAGCCAGGCTCCGCGCCCGGGCCCGAGCCGGCTCGCAAGGGCGCTGGTCAGCAACCGGCGGCCGGTCTGACCCAATTCGTGGAGCGAGCGAAGCGATGGACGTCGCGGCGCGCCTCGCGTATACGACACCGTTAGCTCCCGCCGGATCGCGAACGCGCCGGAGGACACGATCGGCTCCATGACCCAGAACCCCCTGCCGACGTTCGTGATCATCGGCGCGCAGAAGAGCGCGACGCGCTGGTTGCGGATCAACCTCGGGCAACACCCGCAGATCTTCACGGCGCGGTCCGAACTGCATTTCTGGAACGCAAAATCGAAGGTGAAGAGCCTCAGCCTGGACAGCTACCGAGAGCAGTTCTCGGGCTGGAAGGGCCAGCCGATCGTCGGCGAGGCAACACCCGGCTACATGATCTGGCGTCACGAACCTCGTCGGGTCGCGCTCGAGATGAAATACGGGCTGCCCGACGCCCGTCTGATCGCGATCCTGCGCAATCCCATCGACAGAGCCAACTCGGCGATGCTTCATCACGTCCGCAGGGGGCGGATCCAGGCCGGCGTGCGCCTCGTCGACTTGGTACGCGCGCGTATACCACCCGAGAACGACTGGTTCTGTCTCGTGTCCGGCGGCTGGTACGCCGCGAGCCTGGCACCGTTCGTCAAGCACTTCGGCGACCGGTTGCTCGTCCTGTTGCACGACGATGTGAGCGACGATCCTGCCGGCCTGTACGAGACCGCGCTGCGCCACGTCGGGGCCGAGCCCGGCTTCCTGCCCCGCCGCCTCTCCGGCGTCGTCTTCAGCAATCGCAGGGGAAAAGCGATTCACCAGTACGAACTGTCGGCGGACGATCGCCTCGAGATGTGGGAGTACTTCCGGGACGACGTCGCGCGACTCGAGGACATGTTCACTCTCGACTTGTCTCGATGGACGCCACACGAGGAGCCGATCGCAGCGCCGGGAACGCTCGGCTGATCCCACGACGTCAAGGAGCCGAGCGCGTCAGCCCGTTCCGATCGAGTCCGTGCTGCTTCAGCGAGCGGGCGAATTCTGCCGCGCGCTGGTCGAACGTGTGCTTCTCCCGCACGAGCTCACCTCCCCGCGCGGCACGGTCGCGCGCCGCGACGGGGTCGGCGAGGATCGTGTCTACGAGCAACCGAAGCTCTGCGGGATCGTGATATATGCGCACGACATCACCGAAGATCTCGGCGATCTCGGGCACATCGTCAGAGATCACCGGCGTACCGCACGCGAGGGCGTCGAACAGCCGGTTGGAGACGAAGCCATGCTCTCGCATGTCGCGCCAGTGGTCGTTCAACAACACTCCGATGGACGAGTAGACGACCGGGAGCTCCTCGTTCGCCACGTACTCACTCGCGACGAGCGTGGGATCGACCAACGCGTCCCAGCCGCTGCCGTAGATCGCAGGCCGGAGCCCGGCCGAGATGGCGTCGGCGACCGCAGTGCGGTACACGTCACGGCTCTTCGCGACCACCGCGACGTCGTGCGCGTGTCGCGGGTCGCCGGGGATCGGGTGGAACCGCGTTGCGTCGGTTGCCTGCAACATGACTTCGACCGGCGTGCGTGTCCGGCGCCGTAACTCGGCGGCGAAGCGGTGCGATGCGACCAGTACCAGGTCGGCCTCGTCACACTCCGCGATGTCGATGCTGTCGGGGTGGCTGATGATCCAGAGCACGTGCGCCTGCCCCGGTGATCGGCGCACGGCGCGAAGGCCGCGGAGGACGCAATGGACGTCGCTGGCTCGCGTCGCGAGATCGTCTGCGTGATCGTACGTCTGCACGCGCACGACGTGGCCGAGCTGGCGTAGCGCGCGCGCGAACCCCTGCGCGAGGTGCCAGTCTCCCCACCGGGGCGCGACTTTCTCGGATGGCGCGGCGATCGTGAGCGCGATACGCAACCTCCCGCCCGGGAGCGGCTCGGCTTCGCGCATGAGCGCCGCGCCGTGTCGTTCCACATAGGTGCGCCACGCCTCGGCATTCGCCGCGAGCGGCCGTGTGAGCGCAGATGTCGACGTCACGGGGCGGTGGTCGACAACGACCGCGTCAGGTACTGCGACGATCCGACCGCCGCGCGCCCGGAGCCTTCGGCACAGCTCGAACACTGCGATGTCAATGTCCTCGAGCGCCGGAAGCCCACCCACGGCCTCCAGCGCGCGACGGTCGACGACCAGCCCCGCGGCCGACGCGCCCGCAACGCTCGCGGGGACACGGCCCGGCGAGGGCCGCCGCCCCGCCTCGAGCGCGACGACTGCCGGCGCGCCGTCGTCGACGGCGAGGTCGAAGCCGAGTTGGCGAATGCACGCGTCGTGGGGCGTCGCCCGCATGAGCGTCCGACGCGGGTGCACGACCTGCGGCGCGGCGGCGACAGTCCTGCCATCCACATGCGCGGCGAGCCGCGCCAGCCATCCGGACGACAGTGGTTCGGCCGATGGCGAGACGAAGCAAACGAGATCGCAATCGGAAAGGTCGGCGTCTCGCGCATGCTGGGGATCGACGATCTCGAGACGAAGGTCGTTCTCCGGCGCCTCGCCCAGCGCGGCGACTTGATCGAGAAGGTGCGTCCACCGTTTCTTCGCGCGGAAGTACGACGCGCCACCGCGCACGCGCAGCGTGGCCGTCTGCACGGCGTGGCGCGTCATCGCGCCCAGGACCCTCGTCCGGCGTTGCGCGTCGCGCGCCACCAAAAAGGCGCGCAACCGACGCACCAGCGCGCGCGGCCACGTACCAGGAGTCAAAACAGTTCCACGTCGCCGAGCGAGAGGTCGAGGCCGCGCAGTTGGGGAGGAGGCGACGGATCGGCGAGCGGTCGCCAGGTGAGGATCGGGCCTTGGCGAGGGATCGGAACGTACCGGGCGCGCAACGACGACGTACCCACGATGATCGCGTAATCGGCAGCGGTGGACCGCGCGACCTCGCGCAACAATGTGACCTTGGTGCGCGCCGCACCCGCGGGCACCAGGACGTCGGACACAGCGGCTTCCGTCGCCGTGCCGCGGCGGCGAACCCGAAACACGACCAGGCCGGACGCCGGGTCGTCGTCGGCGACGATCGCGCGATAGCCGAGCGGTGGATGCCCGTAGCGCCAACGCAAATAGGCGATCGTCCGCGCTGTACGCAATCCACGAGCGTGAGGGAGGCGGCCCAACAACGTCTCGACGCGAGCGTCCGCAAAGAGCTCGGTCACAGGCACGCCCGCCGCGACCGGCAACGACCATCGCTCCGCCGGGACCCGGGACTCGAGCATGCGGCGCGCACCGCCCGGGCCCCTGACACGCGCCGCGGCCCGGAGCCGGCCGACCTGCGTCCATCCCATCTTCAGATATCCGGGGCGGCTCTTGGTGTTCGGCGTGTTGAACACGAAGTCGACGCCTTCTCGTCGAAGGTCGTCGATCGCGGCAAGGGTGAGCCGGCGGAAGATGCCGCGACCTTGTTGATCGGGCGCGGTCGCGGTGTCGACGGCGCGCACCGCGCGGCGCAGGCGTCCATCCGGGTGCTCGAACTCCCACCGCAAGAAGGTCCGGAAACCGACGACGCGTCCCTCGACGACGGCCACCCACCCGGGCGATTCGCCGAACGGATTTCGTTTGTGCTTCCAGTCGAAGAAGTCTCCGAACTCCGGACCGCGTTCCCATCCGAGCGAGAGGGCGAGCAGTTCGAGGACCTCGGCTCGGTCTCCCGCGACGGCGGGACGCACGAGGACTGCCGCGACGTCGCTCACGAGTCCGTCACCTCGCGATAGACGGCTTCGACCTCGCGCACGGTGTGCTCGATCTCGAGCGTCTCGGCGGTCTGCAATGCGAAACGCGACATCTCGGCGCGACGACTCGGATCGCGCAAGAGCGCGAGCAATGCCTCGGCGAGTTGTTCGGGACGGCGCGGGGGGACGAACACCGCTTCGCGGCCGTCCGTGACAAGCTCGGCGAGCCCGCCGACGCGGGTGGCCACGACAGGCAAGCCCAATGCAACTGCTTCCATGAGAGCGACAGGAAGTCCTTCGTAGTGAGACGGAAGACAGAACACGTCGAACGCCGACATCACTCGCACCGCGTCGGGCCGGTGGCCGAGCAGCTGGAACCGATCGCCGAGTCCGAGCTGTGCGTGCATCGCCCGCAACTCCGATTCGAGCGGTCCGCGCCCGACCGAGACGAAATGTACGCCTTCGAGGCCGTCGAGCACGGTGCGCGCCGCGTGCAGCAGGTCGGGATAGCCCTTGGTCGCGCGGAGGTTCGCGACCGTCCCGACGACGAGAGCACCTGCGGGCAGTCCGAGCGATTCGCGCATTCCATCGCGAGCCGGCGCGGCCGCGCGCACTTTGGCAGTATCGATCCCGTGTCGCACGACCCGGGTACGCGCCCGGATCGGCGGCGGCATCGAATCGCGCACCGCTTCCGAGACGGCCAGGCGTACCTCTCGAGGACTGGTGGTCAGACGGTCCGAGAAGCGGGTAAGGCGAGTGTGGCTCTTCCAGACGTTGTGCTCCGTCACGACGATTCGCGGGCGGTCGCGTCTGGGCAACGATCTCACGACGAGCCGAGCCCCGACCGCCATCAGAGGCGAGTGGATGTGAATCACATCGAAGCGACCCGTCTGCAACAACCGCCGGAGCGCGAACATCCAGCGCACATTCCACGACGAGCGACCCTCGAAGCAGCGAGTCTCGACGCCCTCGTCACGCAGGGCGCCTGCCAGATCGGACTTCACTCGGAGCAGATACGCCACGGTCGGGCGGATGCGGGCGCGATCTCGATTCCGGGCGCTCATCAGGAGCAGCTGCTCGGCGCCACCGACACCGAGGCCTTTGATCAACCACAGCACCTTGAGTTGCTCATCCGACGCGGTCGGCTGCGCACTCTCTGCGGCCGTCACGGTGCGTAGTATTCTGGAGACACGTACGGAGGCCAAATTCCGATGCTAAGGATCCAACGCTGAGCGCTCAAGACGTCTTCCGTGCGGTCCGGCGCAGATGGCGCATCGTGATCGGGGTCTTCCTTCTCGTCTGTGTGGGCGTGGGCGTCTTCGTCTTCAATCGGCGGAACCAGAACCATCCCGTGCGTTACGTGAGCGCGGTGACCATACGCGTCGCCAAGGCGCCGCCGACGCCCAGAGCCGACGCGAAGAAGACCCCGACGACGACGGCTCCTCTCGTCGTGCTCTCCGCGGCGGAGAAGCTCGCGCTCCTTCCGGCCACCGAGAAGGGCGCCCTCACCGCGTCGAATGTTCCGGCGGGCGAAGAAGCCAGAATCGCCTTCCACGCCAAGCTGAACGGGACCGCCGACCTGCTCACGCTCCAGGTCAACGCGCCGACCCGCGTCGAGGCAACGTCGGTCGCCAAGAATTGGGGAGACCAATTCATCCTGGCACGCAAGCAGGATGCCCAGAAGGCCGTGATACGGACGCAGAGGCAGCTGTTCAATCGCACCACCGCGTTGCACAACGAGCTCGTCACGGTCGACATGCATCTCGCCAAGTTGCTCCCGAAGCAGTTCGGCAACGTCCTGAAATTCGACAGCCAGTTCGGAAACACGGAGGCTGGGGGCGGAGGCAGCAGCGCGAACGGACCGCCACCGCCGCCGATCCCCGAGACTTCGAAAGTCTCCGTCTACCTGATCAACCAGGCATACCAGCGCATCAACCTCATCAATCAGCTCACGGCGACGAGCAAGAGGCGCGCCGAGGTCGACGCCACGGCCGCGACTCCCGAACAGTTCGGCCAAATCCTCGGCCAGACCCCGGCCGCGCGGATCACGAATGCCGAGTCGGCGAGGAACCCGGCGCTCATCGCGCTGCTGGTCGGGCTCCTCCTCGCTCTCGCGGCCGCGGTGCTCATCGATTTCTCCGACCGGACGATCCGTTATCCCGAGCAGGCGGCGGCGGCCTTCTCGGCACCCGTCCTCTCGGTCATCCCGTGGCTCTCGAGGGAGGTCGCGTCGCCGCACTCGGCGATCGGCGAGGCCTATCGAGGGCTCGCGGCGCTGTCGATCGCGACCGACCGTCTGCCCACTGCGATCATGGTGAGCGCGCCGACCGGCGGCGCCTACGAGGAGGTTGCCGCGAACTTCGCGGTCGCGCTCTCGAGCCTCGGCGTCAAGGTCGCGCTGATCGCCACGTCGTCGCATCAGAACTGGTATCTGAAGTCACTCGCCAGGCCCGCGGACGGCCAGACCACGCTTCCGGAGCTCCTCACTCGGGCGCACAGCGGAACCCTCAACGGTGAGTTGATCGCCGAGCTCCAATCGACGGACAACAAGACACCGAACCTCGTCGTCGTTCCCCCGGCAGCCGGCCCGATGGCACAGCTCCCGATCGACGGGCTCCCGCCCTTGCTCGAAGCAATCTCAGAGATGGGTGTCGACGTGACGGTCATCGCGGGCCCGCCGTTCCTCGAGGCTGCCGACGCGACGATCATCGCCTGGGCCACGCGCTCGGTGATGTGGGCGATCTCGCCGGGCGAGATCACTCGCGCCGACGCGCGCGCGGCGACCGCACGGCTCGAGCTCGCGGGCGTCACGTCGTTCGGCGTGGTCATGGTCGGGGCGAACTCGAACGGATCCTGAACTGGTGAGCGTGGGCAACGACGACTCGCTGCCGGCGTCTCCGGGGATGGTGCCGAGCGGCTCGGTCGACCGCACCCGCTCGGGCGCACCCTGGTGGATGTACCGGCGGCCCGGCGCGTCGCAGGCACACGCCCCCGGGCCGGCTGCCGCGCCCCCGCCGGTATCCGTCGGGGATCCGCACCCGCCGCCGGCGACGGGCATCGCCACGCACCCCGACGCCGGGTCGGGCGTGGCGCTGGTCGCCGTCGCGGCGATCCTGCTCGTCATCCTCGCGGCGAGCGCCCACTGGTCCCCGCAACCGCGCCTGACGCGCGTGCTCGTCCCGGTGATCGGTCTGACGGCGACTGTGGGAGCGGCGCGTCTGCTCTTCCGGCGACATCAGGACGAGCCGTGGCTCCCCCGCCTCCTGATTCTCGGTGTGATCGTCAAACTGATCGGGTCCGGGCTGCGATACCGGACCTTCGGCGACTCAGGCGACGCGTCGGTCTACGACAGGATCGGCAGGCGATACGCCGCGTTCTGGCTGCACAACCCAGGAGCGCTTGCGCCCAAGGTCGAAGATCTGCGCAAGAGCGGCTTCATGCGTTGGTTCACCGGCGTCGTGTACTACCTGTTCGGTTCGGACATGGTCGCCGGCTATTTCGTGTTCGGCCTCATCGCCTTCGTCGGCTCGTATCTCTGGTACCGCGCCGCGGTCGAAGCGCTGCCGTCTCTCGACAGGCGGCTCTTCCTCATCCTCGTCATGTTCGCACCGAGCATCGCATTCTGGCCCTCTTCCATCGGCAAGGAAGCGCTGATGCAGTTCGGGATCGGATCCGCCGCGCTCGGCACTGCGCATCTCCTGCACAACCGAGTCATTCGCGGTCTCATCGTCGCCCTTCCCGGCGCGTGGATCATGGGGATGGTTCGGCCGCACCTCCTGGCCCTCGTCACCCTCGCCGCGGCCGCGGCCTACGCGGCGGGTCGAACGAGACGCCGCGGTGCGGAAACCGGCTCGCTCTTCAAACCGATAGGACTCGTCATTGTCGGTTTCCTCGTCGTGTTCACGGTGAGCCAAGGTGCGAAGTCCCTCGGGTTGCCCTCGCTGTCCCTCGAGTCCGTGCAGGCCGAGCTCGACAAGACCACCGAGAGCACCCAGCAGGGCAGCGCGAGCTTCAGCAACGGCGGCAACTCGTTGTCGCCGCTGCACCTCCCGCAAGGGGCGATGACCGTGCTGTTGCGCCCGTTCCCCTGGGAGGTGAGTACCGGTCTCCAGATCCTCGCGTCGCTCGAGGGCGTCGCGCTCGCGGGGTTCATCGTCTACCGAAGATCCTCCGTCGCGATGTCGCTGCGCCAGATACGAAGCTCCCCGTTCCTGTTCTACTGCTGGACGCTCACGCTTCTCTATGCCGTGAGCTTCCAAGCCTTCGCCAACTTCGGCCTCCTCGTTCGGCAGCGATCGCTCGTCCTCCCGGCGCTGTATGTGCTCCTGTGTCTCGATCCTTCTCGCGCGCGGCCCTCGAGCGAACCGACCGATCTCTCCCCGCCGCAAGCCCTCGGTGTCGGTGGCCGTGGCGCCTGAGGATCTCCTCCGGCAATCGTTCAAGGTCGCTTGCTCGCTCGCCGACCGCGGGAAACGGTCGACCCCGGGCGCGGTGATCCTCCTCTACCACCGGGTCGGGCGACGATCCTCCCTCGAGGTCGATCTCGATCCCATGCTCTTCGACGACCAGATGGCCGCCCTCGGCGCGTCGGGCCGCGTCGTCGCGCTCGGCGACGCGCTCGATCGGTTGACGCATCCGACGACCCGCGCCGACTCCCAGGTGGTCGTCACCTTCGACGACGGCACCGCCGACTTCGCCGACGTCGCGTTGCCGATCATGGTGCGACACCGCGTGCCCGCCACGCTCTATCTCGCCACCGCCTTCGTCGAGGAGGGCCGGTCGTTCCCCGACAACGGCGCACCGTTGTCGTGGTCTGCCCTCGCGGACGCGTGCGCGACCGGCCTGGTCGACGTCGGCTCGCACACGCACACGCATCGCCTGCTCGATCGTCTTGCGGGCCGAGACGTCGCCGACGAGCTGGACCGCTCGATCGAGCTGATCGGCGAGCGTCTCGGGCGGGCCCCGGTCGACTTCGCATATCCGAAGGCCGTCCTGGGATCGCCCGAGGCCGCTCGAGAGGTGCGCCGGCGTTTCCGGTCCGCCGCGATCGCCGGGACCCGCGCGAATCCTTACGGACGCAGCGACCCGTACCGCCTCGGGCGATCGCCGATCCAGATGAGCGACGGGATGCGCTGGTTCGAGCACAAGGCCGCGGGGGGAATGGCCCTCGAGGGCACGGCGCGACGCTGGGTGGATCGGATCCGCTACGCGCGGTCTACATCGTGACCGCGACGCGTCCGCTCGTCACCCATGTCACGACCACCGACATGAGTTTGGAGCTGCTGCTCGGGCCGCAGCTCGAGGCCTTTTCCCGGGACGGTTTCGAGGTCGTGGGCATCTCGGCCGCCGGCCCGTTCGTCGAAGCCGTCGAACGTCGCGGAATACGCCACGTGCCACTGCGGCACGCGACGCGCTCCTTCGCGCCCGCAAGCGACGCTCGTGCGCTGCTCGAGCTCGTACAACTGTTCCGACACCTCCGACCGACCATCGTGCACACGCACAATCCGAAGCCCGGTCTGTACGGACGCATCGCGGCGCGCTTGGCACGCGTTCCGGTGATCGTGAACACCGTGCACGGCTTGTACGCCCAGGCCGACACGGCGTTGTCGAAGCGTGCCCTCGTGTACGGCGCGGAACGCGCCGCGAGCGCATGCTCGCACGCGGAGCTGGTGCAGAACGAGGAAGACGTGGCGACGCTCATGCGCATCGGCGTGCCGGCCCGCAAGCTCACGTTGCTCGGAAACGGCATCGACCTCCGGCGGTTCGATCCGGCAGCTGTCCCGGCCTCCGAGGTGGCCGCGGCGCGCGCCGAGCTGGGCGCGCGTCACGACGACGACATCGTCGTCGGCACGGTCGGCCGCCTCGTACACGAGAAGGGCTATCTCGAGCTCTTCGACGCCGCGCGCCAACTGCGCGACGTCGTCCCTCGGCTCCACTTCGCCGTCATCGGCGGCGCCGACCACGAGAAGGCCGATGCGCTGAAGCCGGACGACCTCGAACACGCGCGAGCGACCGGCGTGCGCTTCTTGGGCGCGCGTGACGACGTCGTGCCGCTGTACGCAGGGATGGACCTGTTCGTGTTGGCGTCGCACCGCGAGGGTTTCCCGCGGGCCGCGATGGAAGCGGCCGCGATGGGCGTACCGATCGTCGCGACGAACATCCGCGGCTGCCGTCAGGTGGTCGACGACGGTGTCACGGGCGCGCTCGTGCCCGTTCGCGACAGTCACGCGCTGGCCGGTGCGATCCGGGAGCTGGCCACCGACCCGGAGCGCCGTCGAAGGTTCGGGCGGGCGGCGCGGGAAAAAGCGCGACGAGAGTTCGACCAGCAACGGTGCATCGACATCACGCTCGAGACGTATCGTCGGCTCATGAAGAAACGCTCCGCGTCTCGCGGCGTACCGGACCGGTGATGCCGGAGACCTCGGGCTGCCGGGCGCGGCGAGCGACACTCGACGACGTCGATGCAATCGTCGACCTCCACGCGAGCCGAATATCGGACGGCTTCCTCGTCACGCTCGGGCGCCCGTTCCTGCGCCGGCTGTATCGGCGGCTGGTGCGCTCGCGCCGGGCGTTCGTGCTCGTCGTCGACGACGGCGGGCGGCTCTGTGGCTTCGTTGCCGCGGCGGAGGACACCGGCGCGTTCTACCGAGAGTTCCTGGTGCGCGACGGACTCGCGGCCGGCGTGACGGCGATCGTCGGCGTCGCCCGGGCACCGCGCGCGGTCTTCGAGACGACGCGGTACGGCTTCCGCGGCGACGCGGACGCGCCCGCGGCCGAGATCATGGCCATCGCCGTGGCGGTCGGGGCGCAGCGACGGGGGCTCGGTGCGCTTCTCGTCGTGGCGGCGGTCGACGAGCTTCGCCGCCGCGGTGTCCCCACCGCTCGCGTCGTCACTGCGGTCGACAACGTCGCCGCGATCCGCGCTTACGAGGTGGGCGGATTCCGCCGCCACGGGTTCGATCAGGTGCACCGCGACGTCACACAGCAGGTGCTCGTGTGGCCCTGATCGCGGGCTTTGCGGTCGCGGCGATTCTTTCGCCGATCGCCGCGTGGGCGGCGACCCGTGTCGGTCTCGTCGACGAGCCCGGGCCGCTGAAGGTCCACCAGCAGGCCGTGCCGTACGCGGGCGGCGTCGCGGTGCTGTTCGCGATCGCTGTTCCGGTCGCGCTCGACCGGCCATCGCTGCTGGTCCCCCTCGGTCTGGCGTGCGCGCTCGGTCTCGCCGACGACATCGGCGACCTGTCCGTCAAGATCCGGCTTCCGGCCGAGGTCGTGCTCGGAGCCCTCGTGGCGTGGATGGTCGCACCGCACGACTTCTGGCACCTGGCCGCGGCGCTCGTCGTCGAGCTCGTCCTGGTGAATGCCGTGAACCTGCTCGACGGTCTCGACGGTCTCGCAACACTCGTCACCCTGGCCGGCGCCGCCGGCTTTGCGGTCGTGCTGGACGGTTCGGTGTCGACGCTCGCGCTCGCGCTCGTCGGGGCGCTTGGGGGCTTCCTCGTGTGGAACCGTCCACCGGCGCGTGTGTACCTCGGCGACGCCGGCAGCTACCTGATCGGTACCGCGCTCGCGGTGATGTTCGCGGATGCAACACAGCACGGATCCTCCGTGATCAGCGGCGCGGTGCTCTTCGTCGGCGTTCCCGTCGGCGACACCGTTGTCGCGATCGTCAGACGAATGCGCGCGCGACGGCCCGTGCTCCGGGGCGATCGAGGGCATGTCTACGATCAGCTCGTCGACCGGGGCTGGTCCCTCGAAGCATCCGTGCTCGCGTGCGCGGCGGCACAGGTCGTGTTGACAGCAGTCGGAATCGGTGTGGCGTCGCTCACGGACACGACGGCAATCACCCTTGCGGGCGTCACGGTCGCGTGCGTCGGGATCGTGGCGCTCGCTGCGTTCACGTCGCCCCGTTCCTGGGCCCCTGAGCGCTGAAACCAAAGACCGAGCGGTGTGCTCGGTTCAATCGGCGTAGGCGTGGCCGCTGGCCACGATCGCGTCCGCGTGCTCGTGTACAGCGGCGATGACGTCGACGACTCGCTCGACTTCCTCGTCGCGAAGATCCGTGAACATCGGGAGCGCGAGGATTCGCGAGGACACCGCCTCGGTATCCGGGAGATCGTCGTGCGCAACGTGCCGGTACGCGCGTTGGCGATGCACAGGCGGATCGAAATAGTTCCGCGTGTCGATTCCCTCGGCAGCGAGGGCGAGCACAAGGACGTCGCGAGTGACGCCGAACGCCTGGGGATCGATCGTGATCACGAAATCCTTGTAGGTGCTGAAATCACTGTGTGGCACGTGCTGGAACGCGACGCCGGGGACGTCGTGCAGGTTGCTGCGGTAGAGCTGCGCGATCGCATTCCGCCGGTGCAACGCGTCGTCGAGGAGCTCGAGCGACTGGAGTGCAGTTGCGGCGTGGAATTCCGACATGCGCGCGTTCAAGCCCGCAAACTTGGTGTCGTAGTCGCCCGGGTCGCCGTAGTTGCGGCCCATGCGCATCGCCTCTGCGAGCGCGGCATCGTTCGTCGCAACAAGACCGCCTTCCCCGGCGACCAACACCTTCGTGGGTGTCAGGCTGAAGACCTCGGCCGCACCGAAACCTCCCACCGCGTCGCCGCCGGCGCGCGCACCGAATGCATGCGCTGCGTCGAAGAGCACGGGGACATCGTGCGCGCGCGCGAGCCGGACGATACCGCCGGGATCGCATGGCGCACCGAAGACGTGCGTTGCGATGAGCGCGCTCGCGCCGTCCAGCAGCGCCGCGGCATGTACTGCATCGATCTGCATCGTCTCAGGGACGCAGTCTGCGAACCTGGGCAGACGTGCGTTCCACATGGCGGCGTGGGCTGTCGCCGAGAAGGTGAAGCTCGGCAGCACCACGGGCCCGGATCTGTTCTCGGTGAGCGCCTGCACTGCGAGCATGAGCCCCGAGGTGCACGAGCTCATCGCGATGACATGGCGGACGCCGAGACGCTCGGCCACGCGTTCTTCGAGCTCTGCGACGAGCGGACCGTTCGTCAGGATGCCGGCTTCGTACGACGAGCGGAGCCGCCGCATCACGCGACCGAGCGACGGTCGGGTCGGGCGCGCGAACGGGAGGCCCGCGGCAAACGCGGGCGTGCCGCCGAGCAGTGCGGGCCGCGTCGGCAGCACGATGCGCGTGCGATCTGCGCCGGTCTCCGTCAGGTCGGTGAGCTGCGCCGGCTCGGAGCCGACGTTGCGGTCGTCGCCCTCGGAGTCGGCGCGTCCCTGGCCGGCAAGGTTGCACGTGACGCCGCACTCTCGCAGCAGCTCGTCGAGGAGCTCCAGCACGTCAGAGTTCTCCGCACCCGCGCACCTGTCCCGCATCAGCTCGAGGGAGGCGAAGAAATCTTGCTCGGCGACCGCGTGCGATGTCACGCCCAGGATCGAGGGGTGCCAGGTGGGCGCAATGGTCTCGGTTTCGTCGTAGAGCTGCTCGCAAAGCTTCTCGCCGGGACGCATGCCGACGAACTTGATCTCTATGTCGCGATCCGGACGCAAGCCGCTCATGCGAATCATCTGGCGCGCGAGCTCGACGATGCGTACCGGCTCGCCCATGTTCAGCAAGAACACTTTGCGTTCCTCGGCGATCGCGCCGGTCTGCAGCACGAGTCGTACAGCTTCGGGGATCGTCATGAAGTAGCGCGTCATCCCCGGGTCGGTCACCGTTACCGGACCACCCTCGAGAATCTGCCGGAAGAACGTCGGAACGACACTTCCTCTGCTTCCGAGCACGTTGCCGAAACGCAGAGCGGAGAACGCGAGCGCGTTCTCCCGACCTACCGCGAGGACGACTTGTTCGGCCGCACGTTTCGTCGCGCCGAGCACCGAGTGCGGCGCAGCGGCCTTGTCGGTGGAGATGTACACGAAACGACACCCGTACTTCGCCGAGATCTGCGCAAGCGTCCAGGTCGCGAGCAGATTCGTCTCGACGGCCTCGGCGGCGTGCGTCTCGAGGATCGGAACGTGCTTGAACGCGGCCGCGTGGAAGACGACGTCGGGCCGGTGCCGCTCGAAGACTTCGTGCAACCGGGCTTCGTCACGAATGTCGACGAGAAGGGGCTCGCCGGTGGGCATCGTCGACATAGCCTCGAACAGGAGGCTCTCGTCGCGGTCGAGCAGCAGGAGCTTGTGCGGCTGGTATGAAGCTACCTGTCGAGAGATCTCGGAGCCGATCGAGCCACCGGCGCCAGTGACGAGCACGGTCGCGCCGTGCAGGTAGGCCGCGATTCCTTCGGAGTCGATGAGCGCCGGCTCTCGACGCAGGAGGTCGGCGGGGTCGAGGTTGCGCAGGTTGTCGACGAGTGGCTCGCCGTGTGGCCCCGACGCGTCGGAGAGCACCTTGACCTGCGCGTCCGTTCGCAGCGACTGGGTGACGACGTCGCGCAGCCGCTCACGAGGAGCACCCGGCATTGCGATCATGATGCGATCAATTCGTTCGTCCCGACAAACCTGCTCGAGGTCGTCGATCGGGCCGAACACCGGCAGACCGCGTACTGACCGGCGGAAGAGCTGTCGGTCGTCGTCGACGAAACCGACGGGCATCGAATCCGTCGACCGGCGTTGGGTGAGCTCGCGCGCGAGCCCCGCGCCCGAATCGCCCGCGCCGATGATCAGCGTCCGCAGCCGGTTCTTGCTGTTCCGCTCCCGTTCCAGCGCGAACAAACGCGCCTGGAACCGCAGGCCGCCGCACCCCAGCAGCATGAGCAGCGCCGCGATCGGCGGCGCGCTCAGCAACGGGAGCCGCGTTCCGCGGAGGTCCGCGTACCAGGCGAGCTCGAAGACCGAGACCAACAGACCGCCGGCGACCGCGCCGACGACGCGTAACGCCTCTTCGACGGAGGCGTAGCGCCACACCGGACCGTAGAGGCCGACGAGGTGGTTGAAGATCAGCTGGGTCACGACCGGAATCAGCAAGTACGGGATCAGCCCGCGCGTACCGAGCGGCACCGCGCCGTCGAACCCCGCGACGAACGCGAGGAGCCACGCCGCCGTGATGACGCCGAGATCCAAGATGCGCAGGCTTGTATTGCCTCGCCCGCGCGCGACGTCGTAGACGCTTCGTGCGAAACGATCCGGCGTCCTCGCCGACCCCACGTTGTGTCCCCCCGACCGTTTAGCGGCTCATCACACGCCGCTCTGCCCAAACTTCCGGGAACTTGAACTTCACGTTTGTGCCGAAAATGGTTGGTTCCCTGGATTCGGTTGCGGCGCCGTCAACCTCAACAACGCCTTCACAACGTTATCGCGGCTCCTCCGCGCGGAACAAAGGCTCTGTTTGTTACTTCTGAGGCAACTTTCTGTTACTCCTGACGCAACCTGAGGCCGTCAGTCAAGAGTCCGGAGAGATTTTGCGCGTAGATTCCCGCAGCTCGGCTCGACGTGAATCGGGAAGCTCGCCGCCGCGCCGCGTCAGCCATGCGTGCGCGCCGCTGAGAGTCGCCGAGGAGCTCTACGACGCCATGAGCGATCTCCACGGCGTCGGCGTGTGCCGTGATGGTCCCGGTCACGCCGTCCTCGATGACGTCGCGCACGCCACCGATCAATGGGGCGACGACCGGGCAGCCCGCCATCTGCGCTTCGATGAGCACTCCCGGAATGCCTTCGTCATCACTCGTGAGCACGAAGACGTCGACACCACCGAAAATGTGTTCGACGTCTTCGCGCTCGCCCAGGACATGCACGTAGGCGCCGAGAACCCGATCCGCAACCTCGCCTTCGAACGTCGCGCGCAACGGCCCGTCGCCCGCGACGACGAGATGGGCGCGTACGCCGCGGCGGTGCACCTCGGCGAGCACCTCCAATGCGCGGTCCGGACGCTTCTGCGCGATCAGATGCCCGACGAAACCGATCAGGGGCTCGTCGCTCGCAATGCCGAGCTCCGCGCGTAGGCGCGCCGACTCGTCCGCACGGTTCAAGCCCTCGAAGCGCGTGGGATCGCGGAAGTTCGTGATCCTCCAAATGCGTCCCTTGAAGCCGAGCTGGCGCAGCTCGTTCTCGAGCTCCTCCGTCAACGCGACCGCGGCATCGGTACGTCGCAGGAGCAATTGCCACCATCGCCGGCGCAGCGGGTGGGCGAACCGCGGCGGCAAACCGAGGATGCGCTGCCAGACGATCGGCGGCCGGGAACCACGGCGCGCGAGGGCCGCGATCTCGGCCGCGCGCCCGCCGTGCGCGAGCACGATGTCCACCGGCTCCCGCACGAGCTCTCGGCGTAGCGCGCGCACGCTCGAGAACAACGTGCGAAATCCGAGATCCGAACGCGGCGTGAGCGAAGGCAGCTCGTCGACCGCACTCCCGTCGAACGCCCGCGCGAGCGCGATCACGCGGTCTTCGCAACCGAGCCGGTCGAGTGCGCCCGCGAGCTCGAGCGCGACGAGCTCGGCGCCACGGCGTTGACTTCGCGTGACGAGGTGGAGGATGCGCACGCCTCATCGTGCCACTCGCGACCCCGGCGATAGCGTGGGCGGGTGAACGATCGGCCTGCAGGCGCGATCCTCGTCCTGCCCACCGCGACGGCCGGACAGCAGGGTCCGGTCGGGGCGTGGGTCAGCACGGCCGGGTGGGCGACGGCCACCCGAAGAGTCGTCGGCGACGTCTGGATCGTGACGCCCGCGGGTCTGATGAGCGTCGACGAGGTGCGTCGCCGAGCCGCGCACCCGCTGCTCGCCGCTGCTCCCAGGGCTTCGTGGCGGCGACGTGTCCCCGTCGTCGCGAAGACGGCGATAAAGGATGCACGCGAGTGGCGCCGCGCGCAGACCTTTCGCGTCCCGCGGGACGGCGTGTGGCGTGGGCACGACGTGCGTTTCGTCTGGCAGCGGCACGAGCTGTTCCACACCGCCGGCCTCGAGCTCGCGGCTGCGCTCGGAGTGCCCTCGGTGTTGTTCGTGCCCGCGCCACTGATGTGGCAAGCACGGCAGTGGGGCGTACGGCGACCCGGGTGGAGTCGACTGCTCGAACAGTTCGGCGAAGCGCGGAGCCTCGGCCGTGCGGAGCTGGTGGCTTGCGGCTCCGAGCTCGTCGCCGAGCAAGTCACTCGCCTGGGCGTCGCCGACGAGCGCATCGTCATCGTGCGTACGGGTTTCGATCCGGATGTCTTCAGCGGCCGTGCGGACGGCGCCGCCGTTCGTCAGCGATTGGGTCTCGGCCGCGAGTTCGTCGTGGGTTGGGTTGGCAGCTTCCGCAAGTTCCACGGCCTCGGCCAACTCGTCGACGCGGTCGCGGCGATGTCGAACACGGTGCTGCTGCTCGTGGGTGACGGACCGGAGCGCGCAACGATCGAGTCGCTCGGACGCGAGCGAGGCGTCTCCGTGATCTTCACCGGTACCGTTCCGCACGAAGACCTCCCCGCGTACATTGCCGCGATGGACGCTGCGGTGGTCCTTGCGGAGCCGGGCGCCGATTTCCACTATTCGCCGCTCAAGCTCGCCGAGTATCTCGCGTGCGGCGTCGCCGTCGTTGCGCCCCGGGCGGGCGCCCTTCCTGCCCAACTCGCGGACGGTGTCGACGCGCTGCTGGTGGACCCGGGAGACCTCGCGCAGCTCACTCGCTCCCTCGAGTGGCTGCGCGAGAGTCCGGAGGGGCGCGCAAACCTCGGCCGGCGAGGTCGAGTGGCGGCGGTCGCACACTGGTCGTGGGACCACTCGGTGGAGCGGGTGGTGAGCGCACTCGAGCGGCTCGGAACGACCGCGCCCGGCAATCGGTAGGATGCCCTCGCACTCGCTCCCAGAATTTCGCTCGAGGCAGCACCGGGAATCCATGTCGGCGTCGTCCATCCGCATGCCATCGGTCTACGAGGCGACCGAGTCCGGGTTGCCGCCCATGCGCCGATACATCCGCGACCTGCGTGAACGGCGCCGCTTCATCTGGCACCTCGCGCGCACGGACCTGAAGGGGAAGAACTACGGGACGGTCATCGGACAGTCGTGGATCATCCTCGACCCTTTGCTGTCGGCGGGGGTGTACTTCTTCTTCCGGTCCGTCGTGAAGTCGGCGGGAACGGGCAATGCCCGTGCCCTCATCCTGTCGCATCTGATCTGGGGCGTCTTCTTCTTCACCTTCACGCAGAACTCGATGAACTATGGCGCGCGTTCGCTCATTGCCGGGCGGGGCTTGATCCTCAACGCGTCGTTCCCGCGCGCGGTGCTGCCGCTCGTTGCGATCGTGAAAGGGATGCTCGATTTCCTGCCGACGCTGGCCATCTACGGCGTGTTCCACGCGATTCTCGGCCAGCCGTTCGGACTTTCCCTGCTGAGCCTCCTGATCGTGATCCCGATCCTGACCGTCTTCAACATGGGCGTCATCTTCATCATGGCGGCCGCCAACGTGTTCTTTCGAGACACGGCGAACTTCCTGCCGTACCTCACCAGACTGTGGCTGTACATGACGCCGGTGCTCTATTCGACCAAGGAGATCCCGGCCAACCTCAAGGTGTACCTGCGGTGGAATCCCCTGTATCCGTTCTTCGGGGCCCTCGAGCAGATCTTCGGCGCGCAATTCCCCTCCGCGGGATACCTGCTCGCGGCCACAGCGTGGGCGGTCGGCTTCTTCGTCGTCGGTTCGCTCATCTTTCTCGCGAAGGAGCGTGAGTTTGCCGTCCGACTCTGATCGTCCTCCGGCGATATGGGTCGACGACCTCTGGGTGACCTTTCGCGCCAGCCGAGAGGGAGCCCCGACCCTGAGAAACTCGCTCGTCGGCTTGCATCGCCGGAACGAGAGGAAGCAGGCGATGCTCGTGGAGGCGCTGCGCGGGGTGAGCTTCGAAATTCCCTCGGGCGCGGTGTACGGCGTGATCGGGCGCAACGGCGCCGGCAAGACCACGTTGCTCCGCTGCATCGCCGGCATCTTGCCGCCGACTGCAGGACGGGTGGCGGTGTGGGGCCACGTCACGCCGCTGCTCTCCCTCGGCATCGGGTTCAACCGCGAGCTCACCGGGAGAGAGAACATTCTCCTCGGCGGGTTGACCGTTGGTCTCAGCGCCGACGAGGTGAGGGCCCACTTCGACGTGATCGAGGACTTCGCCGGGCTCGGCGGCGCGATCGACTTCCCGATGCGCACGTATTCCTCGGGCATGTTCGGCCGCCTGGCGTTCGCGGTCGCCGTGCACCTGAACCCCGAGATCCTGCTGATCGACGAAGCGCTCTCCGCCGGGGACGCCTCCTTCAAGATGAAATGCATGGACAAGATCCGGGAGCTCTGCGAACGGGACTGCACCGTGCTGATCGTGTCGCACGGGCTCGAAGTGGTGAAGACGCTCGCGGAACACTGCATCTGGCTCGATCGCGGCGAGCTCCGCATGGACTCGCCCGCGTCCGAGGCGATCGACGCGTATTTCGCGGAGGAGGACGTCGACGAAACGAGCGCGGCAGCGCTCGAAGACGTCTAGGGACGGCGTATGGCACCGTCCCCGAATCGCACCCGGCGCCGGTTGCATGATGCGGCCCGGGGAATCGCCGGGCGGAGCTACACGATCTCGAAGCAATACGCCATGTGGCGGATGCGCGGCGACGCCGGCCGGCGAATCGTGGTCTTCACGATGGGCAAGACCGGGAGCACGGCAGTCGCGCGCGCGGTCTCGCAAGCGACGGGTCAGTCTGCGTTTCAGGTCTTCCGGCTGAACGCCGCCGCCCTCGGCGGCGCGGAGCGGCGCTACCGCGCGTCGCACCGCGAGGCGAAAGGTGCGCGTGAAAACGGATCGCACGTGCCGTTCCCGGGAGCGCTGCACCTCTGGGAGACAGAGTTCCTGCTCCGGCACATGCCCACACCGGAGCAGCCGTGGGATGTCATCACGACCGTGCGCGAGCCCGTAGCCCAAGCCGTGTCGGCCTTCTTCCACGGCGGTCGACGAAGCGGCGCGCTCCGGAACGACTCGGACGTTGCGTCGCTGACCGAGCGCATGCTCGCGGAGCACTGGCTCGGGATGCCGATGCGCTGGTTCGAGAGGGAGTTCTTGCCAACGCTGGGCGTCGATGTGTTCGCGCACGCGTTCGATCCATCAATTGGTTTCTCTACGATCGACACGCCGGCCGTTCGAGTGCTGCTCACGCGGCTGGAAAATCTCGACGGCGCAGCGGAAGCGCTGCGCGACTTCCTCCGCCTGCCTGCACCGGTGTCGATTGCTCGGCGGAACGCAGCCGAAACGTTGGACTTTGCGGCCGCGTATCGCTCGTTCCTTCGTGAAGTCTGCCTCCCCGACGCCGTGCTCGACACCGCCTACGCGACTCCGTACTCGCGACATTTCTACGCCGCGGACGAGCTCGCCGCGTTCCGCGCGCGCTGGAGCGCCAAATAGTGTCACGGTGGCGGGCAGCGCCCGTAGGGGACGACGCTGCGTGTCGGTCGAGATTCGTTACGATGCGCCGATGCCGGACAGCGGTTCCACGGACGACTTCAGTGATGGCGGGAACGGTGGCAACGGCCCGACGGTCGACCGCCCGCCCAGGATGACGAGCGACCCGCGTGTGCAGCGGCCGATCGGCGGCATCGTCTCCGACCGGCGGGAGCCCAAGACGGCGCCATCGTTCGGGCGGTTCCTGTTCCGTCAGATCGGTGCGGGGATCAGCGCCGTCCTGATCACTTTGGGCGTCATGCGTCCCCGCAATCCGGACGGCACCCTCGGGCCCCGCTCGTGGAAACGGCTCGGGACGTCCATCGCCGTCGCCTTCGCCATCGTGTTCGTCTGGACGTCGATCCACATCGTCAAGCCCGGCTCGGTCGCGGTGCCGGTGACGCTCGGTCACTCGGGCAAGCCGTTGTCGGCGGGATTCCACATCACGCTCCCGTTCACGACGACCTATGGGATGTCGGTGCGGACGCAGAACTACACGATGTCGTCGAGCAAGCTCGAGGGCGGCTCGAACGCCGCGATCGACGATTCCGTCGCAGTGCTCGGTTCGGACGGCGGTGCGGCGAACGTGAATGCAACGGTGCTGTATCGCCTCGATCCGAAGCGCGCGACCGATGTCTACCGAACACTCGGCACGAAATACACGACCCAGATCATCCGGCCGACCGCACGGACCTGTATCCGCACGCAGTTCACGCTCTACACGATCGTCGAGGCCGCAACGACGGCGTGGCGGCGGCTCGAGTCCGAGGTCTCCCAGTGCATGAGATCGAAGATCGAGCCGCGGGGCGTGGTTCTCCAGGAATTCCAGCTGCGAGAGGTCGCGCTCGGCGCCGGGTTGCAGGCCGCCGTGAACAACAAGGTCGCGTCGCAGCAGAACGCGCAGCAGCAGAAGTTCGAGCTGCTCACGGCGAGGCAGGCCGCGGACATCACGAGGATCCAGGCGTTGGCGACCGCTGACTCGCAGCAAATCCTCGCGTGTGGCGGCAAGCCGGCCACGGTGACGCGCGACGGCCAAGTGGTGCAGACCGTCGTGCCGAATCCCATCGCCGAGTGCTCGCAAGCGCAGTTGACGCCGGCGTACCTGCAGTTCAGCTACATCCAGGCGCTCAAGCAGCTCGTCAACTCGCCGAACAACAGCACGATCATCCTGCCGTTCGACAAGAACCTCACGCCGCTCATCCAGCTCCCGACCAACGGAACCAGCGGCACCGGCTCGACGAGCGGGACCGGCGCGACCACCGGCAACTCGACGCCGACAAGCTCCCCCTGAGTCGCTCGACTACTTGACCGCGAGGAAGCATCTTCTTCCCCCGTTCGCGTACAACGGGTGAGGTCTTTCGGCGTCGCCTACAACCTCGAAGACTTCGCGGAAGCCGGCGTACCGGATCGTGTCGATCACGCCTCGGTAGGTCGGGTGCAACTCGTAGCTCTCGCGGCCTTCGGTGTATTGGCCGACGTCCTTGTCGCCGAAGATGAAATAGCCCGATACCGGCTCGCGATGGCACACCGTGTCGATGATCGCGAACCGATTGCAGAGCTCGTAGATCTCGTGGATGAACTGCAGCGGGTTGACCACGTGGTACAAGACGCCGAGGTTCATGACGACGTCCCACCGTTCGTCCGTGCCGAGCGCGTCGGCGTCACTGACCGCGAACTCGACACCCTCGACTCCGCAGTGTTCCGCCAGAAACCTTGCCTGCGCGACGTTGGCCGCTCGGAGGACGATCCCCTGCACTCGGCCGACTCCGCGTTCGGCAAGATCCATGCTGAAGAAGCCGCTGGCACAGCCGATGTCCAAGACGCTCGCCCGCGACGCGTCGGCGCCGAGCATCTCCGCGATGGTGCCGGCGATCAGGTCTCGGCGAAAGAGGATGACATCATCGTGAAGCGTGACGCGAACCACCTCACCGCGACCTTCGCTCGGTCGCGCGCCGCACAGGTCGACAAGCTCTTGCAACGGACACATGTGCTCGGCTGAGCAACGATCCCACGGAATCGGAAGACGGATGACTGCTGCTCGAAATGTCCGCCGTGTTGGTGAACGGTCCGGTTGAGTAGCGTCACTGACGTGACGCAGGCGCAGACGCAGGTCCGGGACGCTGCCGTCCCGGCGCCGCGGCGACAAGAGCACCCGTGGTACCGCGCCCATCTCGACGGTTTGCGGACAATCGCCGTGTATCTCGTCGTGGCGTTCCATACGGGCCTCTTCGGGTTCCGCGGCGGGTTCATTGGCGTCGACATCTTCTTTGTGCTGTCGGGCTTCCTCGTCACCAGCATCCTCGTGCGTGACCTGACGGCCGTCGGCCGCGTCGATGTGCGACGGTTCTATTCGCGGCGGGTGCGGCGGATCCTGCCCGCGGCGTGCGTGACCCTGTTGGTCACCGCGCTCGTGTACGCGGCGATCGCCAGCCCGGCCGAGATGCTCGACGCGGTGGGTGGGTTCCGTGCCGCGTTCATCTACGTTGCCAACTGGCATTTCATCCAGCAGGCGACGGACTATTTCGCGGCCGACGTCAACGCCAATCCCGTGCTGCATTTCTGGTCGCTGGCCGTCGAGGAGCAGTTCTACCTGCTGTGGCCGCTCCTCATCTCCGTGCTCTTCCTGGTGACGGCGAAGGTAGGTCGGTGGCGGTGGTGGCTCCTGCGCGCGTTGGTCGCGGCTCTCGCGTTCGGGTCAATCGTCGAGGCGTTCCACGTGGGGACGCACGACCTCGCGCGCGCGTACTACGGAACGGATACCCGCGCGTATCAGCTTCTTGCGGGCGCGCTGGTCGCGCTGGCACCCCAACTCTCGAAGCTACCCGGCCGGCTCCGCGCGGGGGCACAGGCAACCGTTCCGTTCGTACTCGCCGGACTCGTCTTCCTCGGAACGTCCGCGCTCGATATGAGCCCGATCACGCGCGGCGCGCTGGTGACGCTCCTGGCCGTCGCGCTGATCGTCGGCCTCGAGAACGCCCACCGCGGCGTCACAAAGGCGGGGCTGGGATCGGCGCCGTTGACCTACCTCGGCCGCATCTCCTACGGCACATATCTCTGGCACTGGCCCGTGATCGTTGTCATCTCGCACGAGTACACGATCGGACACGCGTATCTCTTCGTGTTCACCTGCGTCATCGCGACGACATTGGCTGGGATCAGCTTCCACCTCATGGAACATCCGCTGCGCACGTCGCGCCGGCTCGATGCATACCGGGTACCGATCGTCGCGGCCGGTCTCGCGATCAGCATCTTCGCGGGCGTCGTGTTGATCCCGGCGATCCTCGACGCGGGAAGCGGTGCGGTGACGGGAGCAGCCGAACCAGGCGGGTTCAACTCGAAGCTTCGCCTGCTCGATTGGCGGAAGGCGAGAAGCGACATCCCGTCACTGCCTGACTGCTTGGGGAAGCCCGTCGACCAATGCATCGTCGTTCACGGCACTGGCAAGACCCTGTTGTTGATGGGCGACAGCCACGCGCGCATGTGGGTCCCGGCGTTCACGCAGATCGCGCAGATCGAGAAGCTCACGTTCGCGGTCGCGATCGACGCCGGATGCCCGTGGCAACGCGACCTGCAGTACAACCTGGGCGCGAAGATCGCCGACGAGTGTCGGCACCACCAGGCCGACTGGTACACGCGCGTCGTCCCGCAGCTCGACCCGGACATTCTCGTTCTCGTGCACCAGGCCTACGACGACCCGGCGCGTCCGCACGGAATGGTCGGGCCGGACGGCAAGCTACGGTTCCCGACCGATGCAGCGTTCGAGAGAACCCTCGCGGACGCATCAACGAGCTCTCTGCGTACCTTGCGTCGAGCTGGCCGGACAGTAGTGCTGGCGGAACCCGTTCCCGTATCGATGCACGGCTACGACACGGTGAGCTGCCTCTCGCAGGGTCGCGCGCCGAAGGACTGCGCCTTCCGGGCCACAGGCGAGCCGACCGGCGTGGAGCGCTTCTACCGCTCGATCGCGCGGAATGACACGGTGACGGTGAACCTCGACAAGCTCGTCTGCCCGCGCCTCCCGGTTTGTGACGCAGTGATCGGGAACATCATCGTCCGCCGCGACGCATCCCACCTGACCGCGACGTTCGCGCGAGCACTGGCCCCGCAGCTCGAGGCGCTTTTGCACGCGCAACACGTGCTCGGCCGCTCGTGACCTTTTCGTACGGGTGGCCCCACTCCGTACGTCATTCGCTGCATTGACCGCCGGCAATTGAGGGGTGAGACTTCCCGCTGTCGATGCCGGAATTCGGAAAAATGAGACGTGTCGGATCCGTCTTGTTGTTGTTGACCCTTGCCGGGGTCGTGCCGCGCGCCGCGCCTACCGCCGCGAGTGTGAACCCCGGGGGCTCGCGCGCGGTGAGACCGGCGATCGCGGCCGGCGGCGTGCATACGTGCGTGTTGCTGCCTCCCGGCGCTGTCCAATGTTGGGGCCGCAACGTCTTTGGTCAGTTGGGCGACGGCACGACGACAAATTCGTCGACGCCGGTGAACGTGAGTGGACTGAACAGCGCCGTGGCCATCGCGACGGGTGGCGCGCACACGTGTGCGGTGTTGGTCAGCGGCGGCGTCAAGTGCTGGGGCTTCAACTTCTATGGCGGATTGGGGAACGGGACGACGACCAACTCATCGAGACCGGTCACGGTGAGCGGGTTGAACGGTGCGGTCGCGATTGCAACAGGTGATTCCCACAGCTGCGCGTTGTTGGTGAACGGTGGCGTCCGTTGCTGGGGCCGCAATCTCCACGGCCAGCTGGGCAACGGCACCACGACCGACTCGTCGACGCCGGTGCCGGTGAGCGGGATCCAGAGTGCGGTTGCACTCGGCGTCTCCGGCAATATCGCGCATTCGTGCGCGCTTCTCGGGAACGGCACTGTCAAGTGTTGGGGCGACAACAACGTGGGGCAGTTGGGCAACGGCACGACGACCGACTCGTCGACGCCGGTCGTGGTGAGCGGTCTCGCGAACGTCGCAGAGATTGCCGGCGGCTTGTTCCATGAGTGCGCGCGTCTCTCGAACGGCATTGCGAAGTGCTGGGGCGAGAACGCCTCCGGACGGCTCGGGGACGGCACGACGACGGATTCGTCGACGCCGCGATCGGTGATCGGACTGGGGAGCGTCGCGGACCTTGCCGTCGGCGGTGCCGAGGGGTGCGCGTTGATGGCCGACGGCATGGCTGCGTGTTGGGGCGGCAATCCGTTCGGCCAGTTGGGGAATGGCACGTCGACGAGCTCATCGACGGCGGTGCCAGTGAAAAACCTGGTCAACGTTGCAGGGATCGCAGTCGGTTCGGCGCACGCGTGCGCGTTGCTGTCGAATGGCACGGCGAAGTGCTGGGGTTACGACTTCTTCGGCCAGTTGGGCAACGGCACGACCACAGACACGTCGACGCCGAGAACGGTGAATGGTCTCGTAGGGGCAGCGGTCATCGCGGCTGGTGGTTCACATTCGTGCGTACGCGTGGGCAGCGGATCGGTGAAGTGTTGGGGTCGCAATCTCAACGGCCAGTTGGGGAATGGCACGAGGAGTGACTCGTCGGTTTCCGTAGCGGTCGACGGCATCACTCAAGCGACCGCGGTGACCGCCGGTAACGCGCACTCGTGCGCACGGCTCAGCAGCGGAACCGCGACGTGCTGGGGAGAAAACGCGTCGGGGCAACTCGGAAACGGCACGAAGACCGACTCCTGGACCCCGGTGACCGTCGCCGGGCTCGGAGGTGTCGCCGCGGTGGCAGCGGGCGACGATCATTCGTGCGCGCTGCTTACGAGCGGGACCGTGACGTGCTGGGGCAAGAACGCGTCGGGGCAACTCGGAAACGGCACGACGAGCAACTCGTCGATTCCGGTGCCCGTCACCGGACTCGGAGGCGTCGCCGCGGTGGCGGCGGGCGGCGACCATTCGTGCGCGCTGCT
>JBBQXS010000039.1:0-40589 GCA_038209365.1 Acidimicrobiia bacterium
TGAGAAGCCCGCTCGCTACATCGGAATGGAAAAGGGCAGCCTGGCGCCCGACCATGGGCCCGGCCGGGCTGCGTTTCTCCTTCTCTACCCCGACACCTACGAGATCGGGCTCCCCAACCAGGGGCTCCAGATCCTCTACGAACTCTGCAACGAACGCGGTGACGCGGTCGCCGAGCGCGCGTACGCGCCTTGGACCGACATGGAGTCCGCCATGCGGGCGGCGGGGGTGCCCCTGTTCAGCGTCGACACGCACCGGGCTGCCGCCGAGTTCGACGTCCTCGCGTTCAACCTGTCGGCCGAGCTCGTCTACACGAACGTCCTGAACCTCGTCGACCTCGCCGGGGTGCCGGTGCGCAACGAGGACCGGGCGCCGTCGGACCCGCTCGTCATCGCCGGCGGCCATTGCAGCTACAACCCCGAACCGCTCGCCGAGTACGTCGACGCGTTCGTGATCGGCGACGGCGAAGAGGTCATCGGCGAGCTGGCCGATGTGGTCGGCGCGTGGAAGCGCGGTGGCCGGGCGAGCCGCGGGGCCGTACTGCGCGACCTGGCGACGATCCCGGGCGTGTACGTCCCCGCGATGTACGACTGCGAATACGAGGGCGCGCAGCTCCGCGCGATCACACCGAGATATCCCGATGTGCCCGCGGTCATCGACAAGCGCACGGTCGCCGACCTCGCCGAGTGGCCGTACCCGAAGAATCAGCTCGTCCCGCTCGTCGAGGTCGTGCACGACCGGCTCAACGTCGAGATCTTCCGCGGCTGCACGCGGGGATGCCGCTTCTGCCAGGCAGGCATGATCACGCGCCCGGTCCGGGAGCGGCCCGAGGAGCAGGTGCGCACGATGGTGCGCGAGGGCCTGCGCCGTACCGGCTACGACGAGGTGGCGCTCACCTCGCTGTCGAGCGCGGATTTCTCCGGCATCGACGGCGTCGTCGCCGGCCTCGTCAACGACCAGGAGGGAACGGGCGCGGTGAGCGTGTCCCTCCCGAGCTTGCGGGTCGACGCGTTCAGCGTCGGCATCGCGAGCGAGATCCAGAAGGTTCGCCGCACCGGCCTGACGTTCGCGCCCGAAGCGGGCTCGTGGCGGCTGCGCCAGGTCATCAACAAGCTGATCGTCGAAGACGATCTGTATACCGCGGTCGATGCCGCGTTCTCGCAGGGCTGGCGTCGGATGAAGCTGTACTTCCTCACCGGTCTGCCGACCGAGATGGACGACGACACCTTGGGAATCGCGAATCTCGCGGCCAACGTCGTCGGCATCGGCCGGCGCTACACGAAGCAGGCGAGCTGCACCGTGTCGGTGGGGGGGTTCGTGCCCAAGCCGCACACGCCGTTCCAGTGGTTCGGCCAGAACGGTGTCGACGAGCTGTCGCGCAAGATCGCGCTGCTCCGCTCGGCGATGAAAGGAACGCGCGCCCAGCTGAAATGGCACGATCCCGCCGCGACGTTCGCCGAGGGGCTTGCGTCGCGGGGCGACCGTCGCATCGGACGCGTCATCGAACGGGTCTGGCGCGCCGGTGGCACGTTCCAGGAGTGGAGCGAGCACTTCGCGCTCGATCGCTGGCTCGAAGCGATGCACGCCGAGGGTCTCGATCCCGACTGGTACGTCACGAGGCACCGCACGCGAGACGAGCTCCTGCCCTGGTCGCACATCGCGGCCGGTCTGCACGCCGACTTCCTCTGGGACGACTGGCAGGCGGCGCTCGCGGCGCACGGCCTGCCTGACTGCCGGTGGACGCCGTGTTACGACTGCGGCGTCTGCACCGACTACGCACTCGAGCACGTCGTCGCGTCACCGACCGCGCCGGCGGGCGGTTCGCAAGGCACGGGGCAGGACCTCACGCGCGGCGGCGAAGCGCACGTCGCGTTCCTCCCCCGCCGCGAAGCGGCGGTGACCTCGTGAAGGGGACGACGGGGGTGCCGATCCGGCTCAAGTACCAGAAGCTCGGGAAGATCCGCTGGATCGGCCACCGCGACGTTGCCCGGGCGATGGAGCGGGCCTTTCGGGTCGTGCAGCTGCCCCTCGCGTTCACCGAGGGCTTCTCGCCCCATCCGAAGGTCAGCTTCGGGCTGGCGTTGTCGACCGGCCACGAGAGCAAGGCCGAGTACCTCGATCTCGTGCTCGCGCAAGATGTCGACGTAGACCGGATCCCGGCCCTGATCTCCGATGCGTTGCCCACGGGCATGGCGGTTGTCGGCGCCCAGCGTCTCGTGGACCGGGCACCGGCACTGCAAGAGGCAGTGACCACGGTCGCGTGGCGGGTGGAGATCGCGCCCGGCGTTGCCACGCGCGACCGGATCGCGGCGGGACTCGCGGCGCGGACACTGGAGACCGCGCGTCACCGCAAGGGTCGCGACGTCCTCGAGGACGTTCGACCGGTCATCCGTTCCATCGACGTGCACGACGACACGACCGTCGACATGGAACTGCACACGCAACCGCGTGGCGCCAAGCCCGGTGAGGTGCTCGCCGCGATCGGCGGCATCACCGAGGTGCGGGCGCTGCGCACACACCAATGGATTGAGCGCGACGGCGCGCGGCTGGAGCCGCTCGACGCTGACACCATCACGGTCGGATTCGCGACTGCCGACGGCGGCTTTGCCGGCGCGGCAGGCAGTGACTCCTCGCGCCCGTACGCACCCGAGGGTGCGTACGTCACGAGAGAAGGCATCGATGTCAGATCTGGAACGTCTCGAGGACGGGACGAGCGAGAAGAGTGCGACGAGCGAGACGAGCGCCGAGGCGTTCGTCGCGCTGCCGCCGGAGGCGGGCGAGACCCCGACTGACGCGGCCACGTCCGCGGGGAACGGGCAGGGCGCGCCAGGCGCGGCGAGGAAGAAGCGGCGGCGCGGCTCGCGCGGCGGACGCCGGCGCCGCAAGCCGAGTGCGCAGGGAACCGGCAACCCGTCGATCGGCGCCGGGGACGAGGACGACGACGACTTCGAAGAAGACACGTCGTTCGAAGGCGGGGAGGACTACACCGACGCGGCCGCGGACCGCGGCCTGACGGACGACGACATCGCCGAGAAGGCGCGCGAAGAGGCGGGCATCGCCCGGCCCCGGAGCCGTCCGAAGATCGGGGACAGCCGCCCCGCGCCTCCGGGAGCGCAGACGCCCGCGGTCGCAGCGATGGGTCCGGACGGTGGTCCCAAGAAGCGCCGGCGCCGGCGGGGAGGCCGCGGTCGCAGCAAGGGTGGGATCGGGGCCGTGGCCGGCGAAGCCCGCGCCGCGGTGCAGTACGTCGATGCCGGTGAGCTCGGCGACGTCGACGTGGACGGCACCTCGCTGCTCGACTCGCTCGACACGGAGACCCTCGAGCGCCGCCGGGGCACACGGCGCAAGGGCCGTCCGGCCGGGCGTTATCTGATGGTCGTGCACCAGCGGCCCGACGGGTTCGCACACATCGCGGTACTGGAGGGGCGTCAGCTCGTCGAGCACTACGTGTCTTCGCCGACCGACGAGACGACGTCGATCGACGGCAACATCTATCTCGGCCGGGTGCAGAACGTGCTGCCGGGCATGGAGGCGGCGTTCATCGACATCGGCACGCCGAAGAACGGTGTGCTCTACCGCGGTGACGTCGCGTACGACCCGGCGGACATCGAAGGCGGCGAGAAGCCGCGCATCGAGCGGGCGCTGCGCAACGGCCAGGCGATCATCGTGCAGGTCACCAAGAACCCGATCGGCCACAAGGGCGCGCGCCTCACCCAAGAGGTGAGCCTCGCCGGCCGGTTCGTCGTGATGGTGCCCGCCCAGCCGCAGACCTACGGGATCTCCAAGCGTCTCCCCGACGACGAGCGCAAACGCCTCCGTCGAGTCCTCGACCGCCTGCGGCCGGCCGACGCCGGCCTCATCGTGCGCACCGCGGCCGAAGGCGCAACCGAGGAAGAGCTCGAGCGCGACATGCTGCGTTTGAACGCGCAGTGGAAGCAGATCTCGGAGCTCGCCAAGCGCGTGAAGCCGGGCAGCTTGCTCTACAAGGAGCCGGGCCTTGCGATCCGGCTGATCCGCGAGGAGTTCACCAAGGAGTACCGGGGTGTGGTCATCGACGACACCACGCTGCACGACGAGGTGCGCGGCTACGTGGACGCGATCGCTCCCGAGCTCGCCGAACGAGTCGAGTTCTACGACGCGGTTGCCGAGAACCTGCCCGTGTTCGAGAAGTTCCACGTGCACGAACAGCTGCACAAGGCGCTCGACCGAAAGGTTTGGCTACCGTCCGGGGGCTCGATCATCGTGGAGCGGACCGAAGCGCTCACCGTCATCGACGTGAACACCGGCAAGAACGTCGGCGCTTCCAACCTCGAAGAAACCGTGTACCGCAACAATCTCGAGGCGGCCGAAGTGGTCGCCCGCGAGCTTCGCCTCCGCGACATCGGCGGCATCATCGTCATCGACTTCATCGACATGGAGTCGAGGAGCAACCGTGAGGCAGTCGAAGAGGCGTTCCGCCAAGCATTGTCCCGCGACAAGACCCGCACGCAGGTGTTCCCGATCTCGGAGCTCGGTCTCGTCGAGATGACCCGCAAGCGCGTCTCCGAGGGCCTGGTCGAGGCGTTCTCGTCCACGTGCCCGCAGTGCAACGGGCGCGGCTTCGTCATCGACGAATCGCTCCTCGAATAGCTCCGGGAAGGTACAGTCGCCGCAGTGTTTCCTTCCGATGTCAGGGGATCGCTCACGCGGGAGCGCGTACGCGATCGCAGGCGAGTCGCCGACGACGAGCGGATCGCGGAATCAGGGATCGCCGGCGTGCTGGCGAATGTGAGCCTGTTCTCACAGTGCTCCAAGCGCGAACTGCGCCTGGTAGCCAAGCTCGCGAAGACCAAGACCGTTCGTGAGAGCACATCGCTGACGCTCGAAGGCGAGGTGGGCGACACGCTGTTCGTGATCCTCTCGGGCCACGCGACCGTGCACAAGAGCGGCCGCAAGCTCGCGGAGCTCGGCCCCGGCGACGTCGTCGGCGAGCTTGCGATCCTGTCCAAGGCGCCGCGCAATGCGACCGTGACGACCACGACCGAGACCCAGGTGGCGACGATCAGCCGGCGCGATGCGCACCGCTTGATCGCGGACGCGCCCGGCTTCTCGCGCAAGCTCCTCGAGGCCCTCGCGAACCGGGTGCGCGATCTCGACCGCAAGATCGTCTGCTGACGCGGGCGAGTTCTCGAAAGAACAACTAGATCTCGATGATCATGCCTTCGGTGGCGGCGGTGACGCCGGCGCGTTCGGCGATCGCCTCGACCTCGTCGTCGGTGCGGAACGGTGAGTGGTGCGTGAGGACGAGCGTGCGCACGCGGGCTCGCTTCGCGATCTCTACCGCGTGTTCGACCGTGCCGTGCCCGAAGAGGTTGGCGCGCTCCTGCTCGGCAGTGACGAACGGTGTGCCGCGTAGCAAGACGTCGGCATCTGCCGCGAGTTCCACGATCGCGTCGTCATTGGCGTCGAGCGCGTCGGGAACATACGCGAACGACGCGCCGTCACACGTCACGCGGTAACCGAATGTTCGGCCACCCTTGTGATGGACGTCGAGCGCGAGCACCGAGAACTTGCCGAACTCGTGGGTGCCGGCGTCGAGCGCGACATGCGTCCAGGAACCGCGAAGATCCATGGGTCCGATCGGAAAATGCGGCGGCGACATCGCGCGCGCCATCACGGCGACAGGGTCACCCTGCGCGGGCTGCGCGCACACGACCCGCGCCCCGTCTTGATCCGCGGAGGGGAAGAACGGGATGCCCTGTACGTGGTCCCAGTGCAGGTGCGTGAGCAAGATCGTCCCGTCGAACGGCGCGCCGTCGAATTCGAGGGCCAGGTCCTGCAGGCCGGTGCCCGCGTCGAGGACGAGTGTCGGCAGCTCGTCGTCGACCGAAACCGCGAGGCACGACGTGTGACCGCCGACGCGCGCGAACCGCTCGCCGAACACCGGCGTCGATCCGCGGACGCCGCACGCACGAATCCTCACACCCGAATCTTCACGAGTCGCGTGTCTCTTCGCGTCGGTGTACCTCGCTGAGGCGTTCCAGCGCTTCGGTGTCGATCTGGTCGACGTCTGCGACCGCGACGCGTGCCTTGGTGAGGGCCTTCAACGTTGCCGTGCGCCTTCCCCCCTCGATGATCGCGCGCTCACCGACAATGGCGCCCGGCCCGAGGTCGCCGAGCGATTCGCCGTCGACCTCGACCGAGATGACGCCGTCGAGCAGCAGGTACAGCTCACGGCCGATCTGTCCCTGCTCGACGAGCACCTGCCCCTCCTTGAGCTTGCGGACCTTCGGCTTCTCGCCGCCGCGCATGATCTCGATCGAGAGCTGGCGCTCGAGCGCGGACTCGACCGCAGTGATGAGCGCCGGGGAGTCCTGATCGCCCCAGGGGGTGTGCTTGCCGAACGAGTGCCGCCACCACTCCTTGAAATCGGTGAGGCCGGCCTTCGCCGCCAGCTTGCTCTCGCCGTCGTACACCCAGTGCCGTGGGAACGGACTGGCGCCGACCAGCTCCCACTCGCTGCGTCCGTCGACGTGCAGCGTGAGCGCGAGCGTCGTCCAGACGGTCGGTCCTTCGAGTTGCATGAACGGCGGATGGTTGACGCGCCTCGGAGCGGCCAGCGCGGGTCGGCCGCCAAAGGTCTGGACGAAACGCACGGAGGTCTCGGCCACCTCGGGCTCTGCACGCAGCTCCTCGTACGGCACCGCCTCGAAACGCGCCAGGTCCTTCTTGCCGATACGGACGGTCGTCGCGCCCATCGCGCTCCCGTCGATGTAGCCGTAGTCGACAATGCGACCGTGTTTCTCGGTCGGCTCCGCCTGCGTCTCCTTGTCAACGTCTATCCACGCGTGGAGCCTGTTCGCGAAGCGAAACTTGTCGTCGTGCGCGTCCTGTTGGAGGTCACCGAGCACGTCCGGCGGCGGGTCGTCGTAATGCGTGAAACCGCTCGCGAAGATCGCCTTGTTCAACCCCGTGACCGCTTCGGACGGGATCCAAGACACGGTCGTGACGGTTTGCTCGATGCGCACGGTCGGGCCTCCTGTTCCGATGCCCCAAGCTACGACGCGGGCTCGGCGCGAGCCCATGGGGGTGTCCGGTGTCGCGCCGGTAGTGGTAGCACCCGCTCTCGACGCAGGGGTGCGCCCTTGTGAGCGCGGCCGAACGCGGCTCCAATTGGCCCGTGACTTCAGGGGGAACCACGGCCAACGGTCCGAAGATCACCGTCTTTCTCGCCGATGACTCGCTGCTCGTGCGGGAAGGCGTGCGGGCGCTGCTGGCGTCGCAACCCGATCTCGACGTCGTCGGCGTGGCCGAGGATTTCGACGGCCTCGTGCGCGGCGCCGAGGAACAGAAGCCCCAGGTCGTGGTCACCGACATCCGCATGCCGCCGAACTTCCAGAACGAGGGCATAGAAGCCGCCAAGCTCGTTCGCCTCCGCAACCCGGGCACCGGCATCGTCGTGCTCTCGCAGTACGACGAGCCCGAGTACGCGATCTCGTTGCTGTCCGAAGGCGCCGCGGGTTACGCGTACTTGCTCAAGGACCGCGTCGGCGACGGCGACCAGCTCGTACGCGCGGTACGCGAGGTCGCAACCGGCGGAAGCATGCTCGACCCTTCGATCGTGCAGGCGCTGGTCACACCGGCGCGGGCCATCGGCGAGCTCGACGAGCGTGAGGAGCAACTTCTCCAGTGGATCGCCGAGGGCCGTCCGGTGAAGGCCATCGCGATCGCGTGGCAGACCTTGCCCGAGGCGGTGAACGACGCGATCGAGGAGCTCTTCCTCAAGCTCGCGAAGGAGGCGAGCTCGGGACGCGAGAGCGCGCTGCGTCGCCTTCGTCTGTTGCAGAAGGCGATCGTCGACCGAGAGGAGCAAGGCGAGACGCTGAGCCGAATGCTGCCGGGTGGTCTGGCCGAGAAGCTACGGAGCGGTGGCCGCAAGATCGGCGAGAGCGAGCGCATGGTGGTAACCGTGCTGATGTCCGACGTGCGTGGCTACTCGGGGATCGCGGAGCGCGTCGATCCGACCGTGCTCGCCGGGATGCTCAACGGTCACCGTGCCGAGATGAACAACGCGATCCTCTCGCAGGGCGGCACAGTGATGCAGTACGTCGGCGACGCGGTGATGGCGGTGTTCGGAGCCCCGTTCCCGCAGGAGGATCACGCCGACCGCGCGCTTGCGGCTGCGTGCGCAATGCTGGGGGGTCAGCATGCCGTCAACGAACGGTGGCGCGCCGAGAGTCTGCCCGAGTTCGGTCTCGGCATCGGTTTGTCCACGGGTGAGGTCGCGGCGGCACTCCTCGGTTCCGACGAGCGAGTGGAGTACACACTCGTCGGCGACACCGTGAACCTCGCCCAACGGCTGCAGGACCTCGCGCGGCCCGCGGGAACCATCGTCTTGAGCGGTCCGACCGTGGAGGCACTCACGTCGGCTCCGTCGGTCGAGCCGCTCGAGGAGCAACAAGTGAAAGGCCGCGAGACGCCGGTGCAGGCGTACCGGCTGGTGGACACGACATGAAGGGAACCTTGATGGGTGACGTTTGCACCGTGCGCGGTGTCCGCAAGACGTTCGAGGCGGAGCTGGCTCCGGTGCGCGCGTTGCGAGGAGTCGATCTCGATGTCGCCGCGGGGGAATTCGTTGCGATCATGGGACCGTCCGGCTGTGGCAAGTCGACACTGCTGAATCTCGTCGCCGGCCTCGACGTCGCCGATGAAGGTGAGATCACCATCGCCGGCGAACCGGTCACTGGACGCAACGAGGACGAGCTGGCGCGGATGCGTCGGCGTCACGTCGGCATCGTGTTCCAGTTCTTCAACCTGCTCGAAGGCATGACCGTGCTCGAGAACGTCGTGCTCCCTGCGGTGATCGCAGGCACCAAGCGCCGGCCCGCGGAGACGCGCGCGCGTGACATGCTCGACCTGCTCGGGTTGAGCGACAAGGCGCGCCAGTTGCCCGGCGTCCTCTCGGGCGGTCAGCGCCAGCGTCTTGCGATCGCGCGTGCGCTCGCGAACGAGCCGACGATGCTCCTCGCCGACGAGCCGACCGGCGCGCTCGACACCGCGGGTGGTCACGAGGTGCTCGAGTTGTTCAAACGGCTCCACGCGGACGGACAGACCATCCTCATGGTGACGCACAACGACGAGGTGGCGTCCGCGGGCGACCGTATCGTCCGTATGCGCGACGGCCGCGTCGAGTCCGACGGCGAGACCGCGCGCGCATCAACAACGGCCTGACGCAACGTCTATGCCCGCGGTGTGGTTGCGCGTTGGCGCCGAGCTCCGCCAGCGATGGCGCGCGTGGGTGGGTCTCGGGCTCCTGCTCGGGTTCTCGGTCGGTGTGGTGGCCGCAGTCGCCGCCGGCGCGCGTCGCACGAGCACCGCCGAGTCCCGCTTCCACCGCGAGCTCGCAGGCTACGACGCCTACGTGGAGAACTATCCCGACCCTGGCGTTGCGATAATCGATCCTGCGAAGATCGAGACGTTGCCGATGGTGGCGTCGTCGGCTCGAGTGCGCCTCGACTATCTCGGGCCGATCGGCGACTCGGTGGTCTACACCGCTCCCGACACGCGCTTCGGGACCGTGCTCGAACGCGCCAAGCTGCTCGAGGGACGGTTGCCCGACCCGACGCGGGCCGACGAGGTCACGATTGCGACCGGAATGCAGCAGCAGCTCCGGGCGCGCCTCGGGGACCGAGTGCAACTCTTCAACATCGCAGATCTCGAGCCGTCGATACGCCGGCTGGACCCAGTGTCGACGGTTCGTGTGGTGGGCGTCGTTGCGATGCCCAACATCGTGGGTCTTCCGCGGGGAGCCGCGCCCGGCGGTGTCATGTTCGGGACGCCCGCGCTCCACGACAATCTGAAGGTCGCGACTGACGCCTCCGCCGAGCTGAACCCCGACCAGGCCGCGAAGCAATCCGACGGTGTGATGGTACGGCTACGACGCGGCGACGCCGACGTCGCCGCCTTTCGGCAGGCGCTCGGGCGCTTGGCCCCGACCGGTGTCGTGCACCTGCAGAGCTCGTCCGACATCACTGTCGGCCTGCGCCGGTCAATACATCTCCAAGCCGTGACGTTGTGGTTGCTCGCGCTCCTGCTCGGCGTCGTCGGGCTCGCCTCGATCCTTGCGACGATGCGCCAGTCGGCGGCCATCGACGTCGGCGACACGTCGACGATGCGCGCGCTCGGATTCACAGGGGTCCAGATGCATGCGCTGGCAGCACTCCGCGGCCTCGTGATCGGCGTCGCGGGCGTTGTCGTCGCTGCCGTCGTCACGGTGACGCTCTCGTCCCGGGTGCTGTTCGGCGTTGCGCGAGTGGTCGAGCCGCACGAAGGGACCACCGTCGACTGGACGGTACTGGCCATCGGCTCCACGCTCGTTGTCTTCCTCGGCGTCGCCAGCAGCGTGATCGGCAGCGCGCTCGCCCGGCGCGCGTCGGCGACGCGGAATGCGCCGGTATTGCGCTTCCCTGCCGCGAGCCGTGTGCCGGGCGGTGTCGGTGTGCGCTTCGCGTTGAGCGGGTGGTCGCTGCTCGGGCGCGGCATCGCCGGCCCGACGATCGGCATCGCCGCGCTCGCGGCCGCGTTGGTCTTCGGCGCGAGCCTGTCACACCTGCGCAGCGCGCCCGCGCTCTACGGCTGGCGTTGGGACGTCGTCGCGACCAACTACGGATCGGCCGGCGACGGCATCGATCCCGGAGGCGACAAGGGCATCGCCACGCTGAAGGCGATCCCGGGGGTTACCGGCATGGCCGTCGGCAACAGCGTGGACGCGCACGTTAGAGGCAAGCCGCTCTTCATCATCATGCTCGACGTCGTGCGCGGCGACGTCGCGGAGGTGCTCCCACCCATCGTGCAAGGCGAAGCGCCCGTCAGTGCGGGCCAGATCGCGCTCGCATCGCGCACGATGCAGCGGCTGGGCGTGCACATCGGCGATCGCATCGACATGACGGTGGACGGCGGTGCGCGCCCGACGACGGCGACGGTCGTCGGTCGGGTCGTGATGCCGCCGCTGCTGGGGACGGTCGAACCGGGCGAGGGCGCGCTCATGCCGAATCGAACGACCTTCGCCGCGTTCGGCGTCACACCGAGCCGCGAGATCGTCGCGGCCGATTCGGTCTACGCGCGCGTGGCGCCCGGTGGTGACGTGTCCGCAATGCTCGCGGCGATGAACAAGGGCCTCGGCGGCTCGTTCTCGCAGCTGTACGAAGTGCCGCGTGTGCAGCCACAGGACCTCGTGGATTTCGGTCGCGTCGACGGCTTTCCACTGCTGCTCGGCGGTGTGCTCGCAGTGCTCGCCGCTTCCACATTGCTGCATGTGTTGGTGTCTTCCCTGCGCCTGCGGCGACATGATCTGGCGACACTCCGCGCGCTCGGCGTGCGCCGCCGTCAGCTCCGCGGGGTCATCTTGTCGCAGGCCGCGTTTCTGGTGGTGCTGGCGGTCGGCGTCGGCGTCCCACTGGGCATCGCGGTCGGCCGCATGGCATGGTCGGTGTACGCGCAAAGAACCGGCTTCATCTCGGTGGTGCGCGTCCCGGTCTTGGCGGTCCTCCTCGTCGGTGTCGGCGCAATCGTGGTCGCCGGACTCTGTGCGGCCGTGCCCGCGCACATCGCGTCACGGACGCGCCCGGCGCAGCTGTTGAGGACCGAGTGATGGGTGCGGTGTGGATGCGGGTGCGTGCCGATCTGCGACACCGTTGGCTCGGCGTTGTCGGTGTCGGCCTGCTCGTAGGGTTGGCCGGCGCCGTCGTGCTCACGGCAGCCGCGGGTGCGAGGCGGACAGACTCGACGCTCGCGCGGGTGGCCCGCGATACGCGTGCGGCCGACGTGCTGGTCAACCCCGACGAGAATCCGGATCCCGCGGCGTGGAAGGCGGTCGACCGGCTGCCCGAGGTCGAGGCATCGGCGGAGGTCGTCGGGCTGCCGGGTGGTGCACTCGACGCACGTGGCGACCTCGATCCTGCGTTCGCGTACGCGGCGATCGTCGCGGCGAACCCCGACGGACGGTTGTTCCGCGACGTCGACCGGCCGCGCGTCATCCGAGGCCGCATGCCCCATCTCGATCGGGCCGACGAGATCGTGGTCAGTGACGTCGCCGCCCGCCGCTTCCACCTGCACGTCGGTGACCAACTGACGTTGGGCTTCTTCACCTCCGACGCGCCGGGCCCGGCCGGGTCCCCGAAGCCACAGCAGAAGCTCGTGGCACATGTCACCGGCGTTGTCGCGCTGCTCGACGACGTGAGCCGCGCGGCCGACGATCCGAAGTTGTCGCCCACTGTGCTGCTCACTCCCGCGTTCGCTCAGCAGTACCGGGGCAACCCGGCGTTCGTCGGGAAGTTCGTGCGCCTGAAGGACGGCGTGTCGCTCGGCACGTTCGAACGCAAGGTGGGCGAGCTGCTCCACGCGAGCGTGAACTACCAGGAGCGATCGCTGACCGAAGCACGCGCGCGACGAGCGATCCGTCCGTATGTCGTGGCGTTGTGGATCTTCGCTGGCCTCGCCGCGCTCGCCGCCGTCGCGGTGCTCGGGCAGATCATCTCGCGCAGCCAGCGACCCTTGCGGGACGAACGTCGGGTGCTCCTCGCACTGGGGATGACCCGCGGCCACCTCGCGCTCCTGGGGGCGCTCCGGGGCGCAATCGTCGGCGGAATCGCGGCCGTCATCGCGGGACTCGGTGCGGTCCTCGCGTCGCCGCTGATGCCGCTCGGCCCGCTCCGCCGCATCGAGCCTGCGGGCGGATACGACGTCGACCTGTTCGTGCTCCTCGTCGGCGCGTTCCTCCTGCTCGCACTGTGTGCCGCGACTGGCGTCGGGTCCGTGCTCTTCCGTGGGCATGTCGCGCGCAACCTCGCGTCCGTGCGCGCGGGCGATCAACTCGCTCGCACCGGCGCGCCGGTCCCGATCGTCAGCGGCGTGCGCTTCGCGCTCGACCGCGGCAAGGACGGCACGGTCCCGTTGCGGTCGACGCTGCTCGGTGTCGCGGTCGCGCTGACCGCCCTGGTTGCCACCATCGTGTTCGCTTCCGGCTTGACGCGCTTCACCTCGACGCCCGCGCGCTACGGATGGGAATGGGCCGCGCAAGTCAACGATCCTCAGGGCGACCATCGCGTGATCGACGAAGCCCTGAAGGTCTTGCCGGTCCGGCCGGAGGTGACGGGCGTTGCCGAGGGCGCGTACTCGCAGTTCGAGATCGACGGACGCTCGATCGCGGCCGTGGGTATCGATCGGCGTTCCGGTGTGCCGTTCCTCCCGATGCTGCGTGGCCGGCCACCCAGCGCCGCCAATGAGATCGTGCTCGGCGCCAACACGCTCGATTCGCTCGGTGTACACGTCGGTGGACTGATCAGCGTCCGTGCGCAGCAGGCCGCACCTCGGACCTTTCGCATCGTCGGCGTCGCGGTGTTCCCGAGGTTCGCGCCTTACCCGGGTTCGGAGCCCACCGGTCTCGGCATCGGAGCCGCGACCACGCTCGCGGCCATTCCGAACGACGCACGGTTGGGGTCGGGGTTCGTGCTCGTCGGCGCGGCGCCCGGCGCGGGGAACATCGGGCCGATGCTGCGGCACGTCGTGATGCACGACGATCCGATCGCGGCGATGGAGGTCTACGACTTCCCACAGCGGCCGAATGACGTCCTGAGCTACGACCGACTCGCGGGGACGCCGCTCGTGCTCGTCGCGGTGCTCGGACTGCTGGCGATCGGCAGCACGATTCACCTGCTCGTGACCGGCGTGCGGAGCCGGCGGCGCGACGTCGCGTTGCTCAAGACCATCGGACTCTGCCGGCGTCAGGCACTGTCGGCGGTGCTTGTACAGGCGAGCGCGCTCATACTGTTCGCGCTCGCCGTTGCGGTGCCGATCGGTGCACTCTCGGGGCGGTGGCTGTGGGTCGTCACCGCGCGGTGGCTCGGTATTGCCGACGACGTGCGGTTGCCGGTGCTCCCGCTCGCCGCCGTGACGCTGCTCGCGCTGGCGGGCGCGGCGGTGATCGCAACCGGACCGGGTGTGGTCGCCGCGCGCGTGAAGATCGCGAACGCGTTGAGGAGCGAGTGATGGGGCGCGTGCTGTACATCGCGCGTCTGCGTCTTCGCCGGCACCGGCTGGCGTCGCTGGTGGCCGTCCTGCTGATCACCGTCGTCGGCGGCGCGGTGCTGTCGACGCTCGCGGCCGGTCGGCGAACGCAAACTGCCTTCGAACGACTGGTGAACGAGACTCGTGTGACCAACGGCTCGGTGGTCCTGGGTCAGCATCCGGATGCCGAGCTCGCGCACATCGTGAAGATGCCCGAGGTGAACGGGTGGTCGCATCTCCACCTGTTCCCGGCCCAAGTGGCCGGGAAGCCTGATGTGTTCCTCGGGCTCGCAATAGGACAGGACGATCGCATCAGGAACGACGTCGAGCGCGCCCACATCGTCCGTGGACGCGCGGCCAACCCGGACAAGCCCTTCGAAGTCGTGATCGGTGAAGCGCGCGCGAAAGTCCTCGGGGCCGGCCTCGGCGACGATCTGCCGTTGCTGACATTCACGCAGAAGCAGATCTCCGACGATCTCAGCAGGGGAAAGAACCCGGGAAAGCCGGGTGGGCCGGCGCTCACGCTGCACATCGTCGGGCTCGAACGAGGCCCACGCCAGATCATCAACGACGTCGAGGCGGTGAACGACATCACATCGGTCACCCCCGCGTTCACGCGGGCATTCGCGCCGTTGCCCGGCATCTTCGCGGATCTGGTGGTTGTGCGAGTGCCCGACGAAAAGAAGCTCCCGGCGTTCGTGCAACGCATCAAGCACACACCCGGGCTCGAGAACCTGGTCGTGGAGTCCTCGAGTGGCAGGCGTGTCAGCGACGCAACCGACCTCGTCGCGCGTGCGCTCTACGTGTTCGCGTTGCTCAGCGCGATCTGCGGAACGGTGGCACTCGCGCTGTTCTTCGCCCGTCGCGTCTCGGTGGATCTCGGCGACGACGAAGCGCTCGCGGCCATGGGCGTGACCCGCAACGAGCGCCGGGCGGCGACCGTGCTGGATCTCCTGCCCGCGATTTTGGTCGGCGCCCTCGGTGCACTCGTCGTCGCCATCGTCGTCTCGGCGTGGATGCCGTTCGGCCTGGCGGGCCGAATCGAGCCGAGCCCCGGCGTCGACGTCGATTGGAGCGTTCTCCTCCCCGGCGCCGCGGCCTTGTTCTTCGGCTGCGCGCTGCTGACCGCCGCGGTGGCATGGCGCTCGATCGGGACGCGCCCGCGCGAGTCGCGGCGTGCGCCGCTGGCCACCCGGCTCGTCGAAGGTGTGCGCGCCCGCCCGGCGCCCGCGGCCGGCCTGCGCATGGCGCTCGAGCGCGGTCGTGGGCCGCGCACGGTATCGGTCGGGCTGGCAATCGCGGGCGCGGTGCTCGTGATCACCGGTGTTTCGGGTGCACTTGCGTTCGGTGCGAGCTTGCGCCGGATGATCGACGAGCCGCGAGCCCGCGGATACTCGTGGGACGTCGAGGCGACGGACGACCCCGGCGCTCCCCACATCCTCAAGGACTCGGAGGTCGCGAGCCTGACGTCCGCAACGGAGATCACGCTCACGATCAACGATGCGACGGTCGACGCGCGCGGGCTGAAGACGCTGCGCGGTGAGCCGCCCGACATGTTCATCGAAGGACGGTCGCCGCATGCCGATGACGAGATCGCCCTTGGGCGTGAAACGAGGCGTCAACTGCACGTCACGACTGGAGACATCGTGCACGTCGCCGGTCAGGGCGGCACGTTCGACCGCCGGGTGGTCGGGACCGCGGTCTTCGGCGGCATGGCGGACGATCCCTCCCTTGCCGAGGGTGCGGTCCTCACCTACGACAGCCTCGAACGAATCGCGCGCGCACCCGGCGCGTCCCCTGGGAGCGGGCTGGCAGACGAGGGCAACGCCAGGTTCGCCGTGACGTTTGTGTCCGGCGTCGACACGGAAGCTGCCACCAAACGGCTCGACCAGCGGCTCCAGCCCGCCGGATACGCCGTCGACGCCCCTCGCACGCCGGTTGAGCTGCGACGACTGCGGGACGTACGCGGAATTCCCGTGGCGCTCGCCATCTTCGTCGGGCTGCTCGGGGTGATCGCGATCGGGTATGCGTTCGTGACGGCCGTGCAGCGGCGGCGCAGTGACCTCGCAATGCACAAGGCGCTCGGGATGACGCGTCCGGGGGTACGTGTCATCGTGCTCACGCAAGCGACGACGACGGTGCTCATCGGTATCGGGCTCGGCGTGCCGCTCGGGTTGCTCGTGGCCCGGTCCGTCTGGCGCGTCCAGTCCGACAGCCTCGGCGTGAAATTCGTCGTGGTTGCGCCGATACTCGCGCTCGCCGCCGCGTGCGGCGGTGCAATCGTCCTCGCCAACCTGTGTTCGCTCGTGCCCGCGAATCGCGCGGCTCGCACACGCCCGGCCGTCACACTTCGAACGGAGTAGGAGATGTCGACCACCTTGCATCGCATCGACGAGCGGGACGTTCCGACGGTGTCGGACGTCGGCACCGCGTCACGAGTGACTACGGCGGTTGCGGGTCTCCTCGCGGTGATCGGCGTCGTCATCGCCGTTGCGGGTGCGCGCGACCACGACCGGGGGCTCGTGTGGGCGGCCATGGTGCTCGTCGCCGCGTTCGGGCTTTCGACCGTCGTCGTCGCGATCGCGCGGCCGCGCGAGCCGATGTGGATCTGGCTCGCGGGCGCAACGATTGCGGGCGCGCTCGCACTCCGCACCGATCGGACCGTCGGCCTCGTGCCGTTCCTGGCGGCAGCCGTCGGCGTCGCACTTCCCGACGGTTGGGTGCGCACGCGTGCCGCACGGATCGCGCTCGGCCTCGTGTCCGCCGTCGGCATCCCGTGCGCGGTGATCGTCGCCCTTTCCGAGTCTCCGTCCCGGCCGCTGGTGACCGCGGAGTCGTTGGCCGTCGGCCTGATCGCGCTCGTCGCGTACGCCGTACGATGCCGCAGCGCGGCGGCCGTCGAGCGGGCGCGGCTCCAATGGGCCGGGTGGGGAGGGGTCGTCGCGGGTGCGTGCGCGCTCGTGGTCTGGCTGATGCACGAGCTGATCGGCTGGCCGGACGGGTTGGGCGCACCCATCGTCGTCCTGGCCGCGTCGATTCCGCTCGCGATCATGCTCGCGTCGTTCGAGCGGCTGGCACTGCGGATCGACCGGCTGCTCGTGCGCACGATCGAAGCCGGTGGGCTCGTCGCGCTGGTCGGGATCGTGTACGTCGTCGTGGTGCTCGGCTTCGGCGACAGCCCGACGGACGCGAGCCGCCGGGTGCTCGGGCTCTCGCTCGTCGCCGCCGCGATCGCGGCCCTGCTCTTCGTGCCGGCCCGCAATTGGCTCGAGGAGCTCGCGAACCGAAGGGTGTACGGCGACCAACGGGCGCCCGACGAACCGTTGCAGACGTTCGGTGCGCGCATGTCACGCGCGATCCCGCTCGACGAGCTGCTGCTCCAGCTCGCGGAGTCATTGAAGAAGAGCATGCAGCTGTCCAACGCCGAGGTGTGGACCGGCACCGGCGGCGTGTTCCAACGCGCGGCGGCCGTCCCTTATCGAGAGGCGGCGCGTGTCGAGCTCAACGAGGAGGAGGCGGTGGTCGTCGCCCGCGCCCACGTCTCGGGAAACGCATGGATCCAGGTCTGGCTGCCGGCCTTCTTGGCCGAGCACCCGGACCGCACCTTGCGCGTCGCGCCGCTCGTGCTCTCCGGTGAGCTGTTCGGCTTCATCCTGTGCGCGCGTCAAGGGAACCAGCAGCCGTTCAGCAGCGAAGAAGAGCGGGTGCTCACCGACCTCGCCCGCCAGGTCGCGGTCGCGTTGCACAACTCCGCGCTCGACACCGCGTTGCAGGCGTCCCTCGACGACCTGCGCGTCGCGAACGAGGAGCTACGGGCTTCTCGCTCGCGCATCGTTGCCACTGCGGACCAATCGCGGCGCCAGATCGAGCGCAATCTTCACGACGGCGCCCAACAGCATCTCGTGGCGCTCGCCGTGAAGCTCGGGCTCGCGCGCCAGCTGGTCGACGGCGATCGCGAGGCGCTCGCGACGCTGCTCGAGGAGCTGCGCGGCGATGCGCAGACGACCCTCACCGAGCTGCGTGAGCTCGCGCACGGGATCTATCCGCCTCTGCTCATGGACCGCGGCCTGCGGGAAGCGTTGGTCGCGGCCGCGAACCGCTCGCTGCTCCACACCGAGGTCGAGGCGGACATCGGGCGCTATCCCTCGGACATCGAAGCCGCCATCTACTTCTGTTGCCTCGAGGCGTTGCAGAACGCCGGCAAGCACGCGGGGGAGAGCGCGGTCATCAAGATCACACTCACCGAGACCGACGGTGTGCTGCGCTTCCAGGTTGCCGACGACGGCGCCGGCTTCGATGCCAGGAGCTCAGCCGGCCGCGGGCACGGCTTCGTCAACATGGCCGACCGGCTCGGCGCGATCGGCGGCAAGGTCGCGGTCGACAGCGCGCCGGGCGAAGGCACGCGGATCAGCGGGATGGTCCCGCTCGCCGGTCACGAGCCGGAGGAAGCCCAGCCGTCCCAGAGCTGACGGACGAGCGCCGGACCGAAGTCCTCCTTGTGCACGTACGCGAGCGCGCCGCATTCCTTGGCGTCGTTCGGGAGGTCCGCTTCGGAGTAGGTCGACATGAGGATCACGGCGGTCTCCGGATGCGCGGCCCGGATCCGTCCCGTCGCCTCGATCCCGCTCATTCCGGGCATGTTGATGTCCATCAGCACGAGGTCGGGTGGCTGGGCGTCGACCTGCGCGATCGCCTCCTCGGCGGAGGCGGCCTCCGCCGTCACCGCGAAGCCGGCGGTCATTCCGATCACCGTGCGCGCGACCGCCCGAAACGGCAGCTGATCGTCCACGATCAGCACTGAGACGGTCAACGTCTCCCCCTCGGGGGTGCTCACGTCGTTCATGCTCGCGCCCGGCGGTAGGCCTGCCCAGGGTGGAACCCTTCGGTGCTCAGGGGTGCTCGCCTCCCTCCTCGGCCAGGTACAGCAGCACGGCCTTCACCCGGCGGTGGACGTCCACCTCCGAGCCGAGCCCGAGCTTCGAGAAGAGGGAGTTGATGTGCTTCTCGACGGCACGTTCCGACAGGAACAGGGCCTGCGCGATCCCGGCGTTGTTGCGACCCTGGGCCATCTGGTCGAGCACCTCGCGCTCGCGAGGCGTGAGGCGCTCGATCGCGGACGACCGCTGCTTCTGGCGCTGGGCGACGAGCGCCTCGACGACGACAGGGTCGATCACGCTCCCGCCGCGCGCGACGTCCTCGATGGCGCGCACGATCTGCGTGGCATCCGAGACGCGCTCCTTCAGGAGGTACGCGCGTCCTTCGGAGCCGCGTTCGAGGAGTGCGAGCGCATACGCGGGATCGACGTACTGCGACAGCACGACGACGCCGATCCCGGGCTGGGAGTCACGCAGCGCGAGCGCGGCGCGGATGCCCTCGTCGGTACCGGTGGGCGGCATCCGTATGTCGGTGACGACGACATCGGGCTGCTCGCGCTCGACCGTCTCCATGAGCTCGTCGTAGGAGCCGCACGCTCCGCACACCGTCAGACCGGGCTGGTGCTCGAGCAGCGTGATGATGCCCTCGCGAACCAGCAGATTGTCCTCGGCGACCACCACCCGCAGCGGCATGCCTATGGGTCGACTCCGCGCTCCGCTCCCCCCGGTCGCTGCGCTGTCGTCTCCACGTCCATCGGTCGACTCCGCGCTCCGCTCCCGTCCGGTCGCTGCGCTGTCGTCTCCACGGGAGCCGACCCTATCGGCCGGGAACCGGTGGTCGGCTACTATCTCCCGGTTCCCCGAACAGTCCGGAGCAGCAGCGCGTGGCCATCTATGCAGTGATCGAGAGTGGCGGCAAGCAGTACCGGGTCGCCGAAGGCGACCGGCTGGATGTCGAGCGCCTCGACGGTGACGAGGTCACGCTGCGGCCGGTCATGCTCGTGGACGGCGATGCCGTGCTCGCCACGCCCGCGCAGCTCGGCGGCGCCGCGGTGACGGCTCGCGTGGTCGGCGCTGCCCGCGGCCCGAAGATCAAGGGCTTCACGTACAAGAACAAGTCGAACCAGCGGCGCCACTGGGGGCACCGCCAGCACTACTCGACGATCGAGATCACCGGGATAACGAACGCCTGAGGCGAGCGAAAGAGAAAACGCATGTCGAAGAAGAAGGGTGCCGCGTCCTCACGCAACGGGCGCGATTCGAACTCGCAACGGCTCGGTGTGAAGCGTTACAGCGGCCAGACGGTCACCGCGGGAACGATCATCGTTCGCCAGCGCGGCACGCGTTTCCACCCCGGCTACAACGTCGGGCGCGGCGGCGACGACACGCTGTTCGCCACCGCCGACGGCGTCGTGAAGTTCGGCAACCGGCGCGGCCGCAAACTCGTCGACATCGTCCTTGCCGAGGGCTAGCGATTCGTCCTCGTCGCAAGAGCTCATGAGATTCGATCTGGCGTCTGCGCGCGCGGCGGCAGCCGAGGATCGCACCGCCATCTGGGTGGGTGACTTCCTCGCCAGCCGCGGCAGCGACAACGAGGTCCTGGCCGCCGCGCTCTCCTTGAAGGAGCACTGGTGGCTGGGCCCGACGAGGGTGCCACTCGACGATCTCGTGCGCCTCGCCGGGCCCGAAGACGACGCACTCGTGACGATCGACGAGGACGAGTGGGAAGACGACATCGGCGACATGGCGCAGAGCCTCGAGGACGGCTGGGAACCGCCGCCGCTCCTTGCCGAGTACCAGGACGGCCGCTTGCTGCTGCAGGACGGCAACCATCGCTACGAGGCGTTGCAGCGCGAAGGCGCGCCCGACGCGTGGGTGCTCGTCTTCTTCGACGACCCCGCGGAGCGGGAACGCTTCTCCAGGGAGCGATCGCCCGGCTGAATCCGGGCGCGCCCCGGCGTCAGTGCGTCGGCGCGAGGCCCTCGGGCAGGGCGTCGGCGTGCACGATCGTGAGCGTCTTGGTGGTGCGGGTGATCGTGACGTAGAGCAGGCGCAACCCGGCGCGGTCCGCGCTCACGAGTGACGACGGTTCCACGACGACGACGTGGTCGAACTCCAACCCCTTCGCACTGCTCGGGTCGAGGACCGTGACCGGCGCATCGAGTGCGTCCGCGGATCCCGCGGTGGCACCGAGGTCTGCGAGCGCGTCGACGATCGGCGCGTGCAGCGCGTCGGGCGCGATCACCGCGACGGTGCCGCTCTGCGCGAACGCGCCGCGGGTTTGCCGGGCTGCGACGGCGACCAGCTCGGAGACGGGTGCCGCGACGAAACGGGGCTCCTCGCCGGTGCTGCGGACCGACACCGAGGGTTCGACGGTCGGCGCGGCGACTGCGAGGAGGCGGGACGCGACCTCCATGACCTCTGCCGGTGTGCGGTAGTTGATCGTCAGCGTCACGAAACGAGGAGGATTGTGCGTCGGCAGGTGGGCGAGCACCGCGTCCCAAGACGCGACCGCTCCCGGCTTGCTGGCCTGGCCGGGGTCACCGACGATCGTCATCGAGCCCGACGGGCAACGCCGCGCCAGCATGCGCCACTGCATTGCGCTGAGGTCCTGGGCCTCGTCGACGAGCACGTGCCCGAACGTGCGCGGCTCGCCCGGTGCTTCGTGGCCGTTCGACGACGGTTCCCCGAACCGCTGGGCCAGCGTCGTCGCGTCGGCGTAGCCGTGCAGCCCGAGATCGTCGAGGACCCGGTTCGCGGTGTCGAGGGCGTCGTCGCCCTCGCGCCGCCGCCGGCGCTGCTGCCTCGCCGCCTCGACCGGTCCGAGCAGCGCGTCCGCCTCGTCGACGAGCGCGACGTCTCCTTCCGTCCAGGCCACGGCTGACAGGTCACTCTCCCGGTGGCGATGCAGGAGCGCCTGCTCGTCGTCGGTGAGCACGCCCTCGCCGGCGGAACGCACGAGCGCCGTGAACCCGAGAAGGTCATTGACCAGCTCCGCACCCGACAGCGCCGGCCACATGCGCTCGAGCGCTTCCCGCACATCGGGCCGCGAGCGCAGACGCGCGCGCAGCTCCTGGTCCCAACCCGGCGGTGGGTTCTCCCCGCGCGCGAGCGCGCTCGCGACCGAGACGTCGAACGCGCCGTCGCGGTCGAACATGCTCCTGACGTTGCTCGCCTCGGAGAGCGGCGCACCGCGCTCGTCGCGCCGCTCGCGATACGCGCGGATGGCTGCGGTCTTGTATCGCGAGACGAGCAGGTCGAGGATGCGCCGTACCGCATACGGACGCTTCTCGTTGTGGGTACCTCGCCGGCGGCGCGTTGCCTCGACGGCCCGAACGGTGTCGCCTCGGGAGAGCCGCACGCGGACGCCGTCGATCAACACGACGAGGTCTTCCCGAAGCGGCCGCTCACGATCGGCGACCGCCGACGCGATGACGCGTGCCATCCGCACGTCGCCCTTCAGCTGCGCGACCGCGGCGGTATCGAGCCCCGTGCCCCGCAGCCGCGGCTTCAGGCCGGTGATCGTCGAGAGCTGCACGTCCTGTTCGCCGAGCGACGGGAGCACGTGCTCGATGTAGCGGAGGAAGACCGCGCTCGGGCCGACCAGCAGCACGCCTTGCGCGGCGAGGCGCCGCCGGTGCGTATAGAGCAGATAGGCGGCGCGGTGCAGTGCCACCGCGGTCTTGCCCGTGCCGGGACCGCCGGCCACGACGAGCACGCCGTGGATGTCGGCCCGGATCGCCTCGTCCTGCTCCGCCTGGATCGTCGCGACGATGTCGCCCATGCGCCCCGTGCGGTTGCGCTCGAGCGCGGCGAGCAGCGCGCCCTCGCCGGCGACGCTAAGGCCCTCGTGCTCCACCGCGTCCTGGTCGAAGACCTCGTCGTCGAGGCCGACGACATCGCGGCCCTTGCGGGTGATGAGGTGGCGGCGCCGCACGACGCCCATGGGCTCCACCGCGGTGGCGCGGTAGAACGGTTCGGCAACGGGCGCCCGCCAGTCGACCACGAGCGGCGTGTGCTCGGCGTCTTCGACCGCGAGCCGCCCGACGTACCAGCTCTGGCCGTCCTCGCCGTCCAGCCGGTCCATGTCGAGGCGACCGAACACGAGCGGTGCCTCGCCGATGTCGAGGTCGGCGAGCCGCCGTTGGGTCACGTCCCAGGCGATGTCGCGCTCGAGCCGGGCCTGGTGGGTGCCCCCGGCGCGGACGTCCGCGTACGCGGCCCGGACCCGCTCCGCCGCGGCCCGCATCGCTTCGAGTCGCGCGTATGCCCTGGTGACGTACGCCTGTTCCTCGGCAACCTCAGGATCGGCGTTGGGGCGCTCGGGCAAACGATCGTGCACATCGCTCCCCGGGATCGCGGACGAAATTCGGGATGGGTCAGCCTAGTCGTTTCACCGCCCTCTCCGGCCCGGGTCACGGCCTCGTCCGCGGAGCCGCCGGCCGGCAGCGGCGAGGCCCGCGAGCAGGGCCGCGCCGGCCGCGGTACCGGCGGCGTCCCGCACGCCGTGGGTCCGGCGTCGTCGAGCCGGTGGGGAATGCTGCGGCGGAACGGCCCGGTCGGGGTGCTTGCGCGCGTCGGCCGCGGCGAGGTCGTGGCACCACTTCCACGCGATCGCGGCGGTGACGAACGGCAGCGTGACGCAGAGGATCTGCAGCACCGTGCTGACGCGGGTGATCGGGGCCCGCGCCTCCTGGGCGACGACGTCCTGGCCGCCCGCGACCAGCAACACGACGAAGAACGTGATCGCACCGATGCCGATCGCGGTGCGGACCGGGCGATCCCGCGGCCGGTCTAGCAGGTGATGCGCCCGCCGGTCGCGTGTGACGCGGGCTTCGAGGAACGGCCAGGCGTACAAGAGGCCGAACACGACGCCGGGCAGGAGGACGCCGGGCCAGAAGACCTCGGGCACCGAGTAGGAGCCGAGATGGAGGTACCACGGCGGCGCGAGTCGGAGCGCGCCTTCGAGCCAGCCGACGTAGTAGTCGGGTTGCGCGGCCGTCGTGACCGCGGCGGGCTCGTAGGGGCCGTACTGCCACACCGGGTTGATCTGGGCGAGTCCGCCGAGCAGCGCGCACACGCCCGCGACGAAAGCGCCCATGCCGATGCTCTTCGCGGCGTACGTCGGCCAGAGCGGCGACCCGATCACGTTGCGCTCGGTGTGGACCGTGCCGTCTTCCTCGGCGCCAGGGAACTGCGTGTGCTTCTGGCGCCAGATGATCGCAAGGTGCGCGGAGAGCAGCGCAAAGATCAGCAACGGCACGATGTACACGTGCGCGACGAACAGGCGTCCCAACGTCGGGCGAGCCGGATACTCGCCGCCGAACGCCAAGAAGGCGATCCACGTGCCCACGACGGGGATCGACAGCACGATGGAGTACGCGATCCGCAGTCCGGTGCCGGACAGGAGGTCGTCGGGCAGCGAGTACCCGGTGAAGCCGTTCGCCATCGCGAGCAGCAAGAGGGTGCACCCGATCAGCCAGTTGATCTCGCGCGGCTTGCGGAAGGCGCCGGTGAAGAAGACGCGGCAAAGGTGCGCGACGATCGACGCCACGAACAGCAGCGCCGCCCAGTGGTGCATCTGCCGCATCGTGAGGCCGAGACGGACGTCGAAGCTGAGCCCGACGACCGACCGGTACGCCTCCGACATCTGCACGCCGTTCAACGCGGTGTCCGAGCCGTGGTACACGACGCGTTCGGAGCTCGCGTCGAAGAACAGTGCGATGAAGGTGCCGGTCACGACCAGCACGATGAAGCAGTACATCGCGATCTCGCCGAGCAGGAACGACCAGTGGTCGGGGAACGCCTTGTTGAGCGCTTTGCGCGCGAAATGCGCGACGCCGAGCCGTTCGTCGAACCACCGCGCGACGCTCATCGGCAGCTCATCGGCAGCTCATCGGCACAGGGGCAGGAACGGCACGTACGCGCCTTCCCACACGATCACCAACAGATTCACGAACGCGACGCTGGCGGCCAGCACCCCGAGGAACCGGAACGCGCCGTTGCCGTTCGTGCCGGCGGGCCGGCGCGCGTACGACACGCCGATGGCGAGGCACGCCAGGCAGACCAGCGCGGTCGCGGCGGTGAGGCCGTGCATGACCCACTCCACGTCGCGGTGCTCGCATGCGAGGCGCACGAGCGCGGCTTCGCCGGTGAGGTGCACGATCCACGCACCGATCGGCAGCACGGTCGCGGTCCATCCCAGCATGACCTGGCGCCGGGTCGGCCCGCGGGTGGTGGTCTGCACGTTCATGCGAAATGAGGCGCCAGGTACAGGGAGCTGAACACGAAGATCCACACGACATCGACGAAGTGCCAGTACAGCGAGAACACCTCGACGGTGACGTCGTGGCTCGGCGCCAGCCGGCGTGCGTATCCCTTCGCCTGCACGACGAGGTTGATCAGCAACCCGAGGAGCACGTGCAGGCCGTGCAGCCCGGTCGTGACGTAGAAGATCGAGGCATACGCGTTGTCGCGCCAGCCGAAGTGAAGGTCGCGGTACTCGAGGACCTGGTTCGCGAGGAACACCGCGCCCATGAGGAACGACACGAACAGTGCACTGCGCGCGAGGCTCATGCGGCCGCGTCGGTTCGCCCACTCACCGATGAAGATCGGGATGCTGCTGCCGAGCAGGACGACCGTGAACACCGAGATGCGGGCGACCTCGGGCCGCTCGATCGCCCCTTGTGGCCATTCGTCGGAGCTCGCCCACAGGAAGAAGTACGAAGCAAGGAGGCCGACGAACAGCATCGCCTCGGTCATGATCATGCACAGGACGCCCCACCAGCCGACGGAGCGGCCACGAGGTCCGGCCGCGGGCAATGACGGGGCGAGCGCGGCCTCGACGGTGGTCACGGCTCGGTCTCCGGACGCGTCGCGATGTCGCGGTCTCCGATGCGCCACGTCCACCGCAGGACCGCGACGGCGGCGACCGCGAGACCCACGATCGCAACGAGTTGTGCTTGCACCAGCATCGCCACGAACACGAGCGCGAGGCCGAGCGCGACCCAGAACGGCAGCGCCGTCTCGGGCGGGACGTACAGCACGTCTTCGGGCTCGGCACCCAAGCCCCCGGTGATCGGGATCGCCCGCCGCAGCGCGCCTTCGGGCCCGTATGCACCATCTTCGGCGAACGTCATCGGCCGCTGGTCCCACAGCGGGTGCCGGCTGGCGACGATCGGCACCGCCGCGAAGTTCCATTCCGGTGTCGGTGACTCCGTCGCCCACTCGAGCGTGTCCGCGTCCCATGGGTTGGGACCGGCATCACGAGGATGCTTCCGCGACACCCAGAGGTTCACGAACGTGACGCCGACACCGGTCGCGAACATGAACCCGCCGATCGACGACACGAGGTTGAGCCAGTCCCAACCCAGGCCCGACTCGTAGGTGTAGATGCGCCGCGGCATCCCGAGCAGCCCGAGCATGTGCATCGGAAAGAAGGCCACGTTGAAGCCGATGAACATCACCCAGAAGCTCGCGTGTCCGAGCCGTTCCGACAGCATTCGACCGGTGAACTTCGGATACCAGTAGTAGATGGCGGCGAAGATCGGGAACACCACCGCGCCGTTCAGCACGTAGTGGAAGTGCGCGACGACGAAATAGCTGTCGGTGGCCTGCCAGTCCCACGGGAGCACGGCGACCATGACGCCGGTGATCCCTCCGAGCAGGAACAACAGGAGGAACCCCATCGCGAACAGCATGGGAGTGTGGAACCGCACCTTGCCGTGCCACATCGTCGCGATCCAGCAGAAGAACTGCACGCCGCTCGGTAGCACGATCACCAGCGATGCTGCAGAGAAGAACGACATCGCGAGAACCGGCACACCGGTCGCGAACATGTGGTGTACCCACACGCCGAAGCTGATGAAGCCGATCGCGACGAGCGAGCCGACGATCCACGTGTAGCCCGCGATCTTGCGCCGTGCGAAGACGGGGAGGATCGTGCTGATCATCCCGGCCGCGGGCAGGAACAGGATGTAGACCTCGGGATGGCCCCAGAACCAGAACAGGTGTTGGTACAAGAGTGCATTGCCACCCTGTCCGGGCCGGAAGAACGCAGTGTCGAACAGGCGGTCGAACTCCAGCAGTCCGGCCGCCAGCGTGACCGCCGGGACCGCGAACAGCACCATGAATCCGAAGACGACGAACGACCAGACGTAGATGGGGACGCGGGAGAGCGACATGCCGGGCGCGCGGCACTTGAACGTGGTCACGAGGAAGTTGACGGCGCCGACCGTGGTCGAGATGCCCACGAACACCACGCCGATCGCCCAGAAGTCCATGCCCTTGCCGGGCGAGTACAGCGAGTCGGTGAGCGGCGCGTACGCGAACCAGCCACCGTCGGGCGCGGTGCCGAACGCGAACCCCGCGTACATCATCAACCCGCCGAGCAGGAAGATCCAATAGCTGAACGCGTTCAACCGCGGGAAGGCCATGTCGCGTGCGCCGAGCTGGAGCGGCACGAGGTAGTTCCCGAAGCCTGCGAGCACGGGCGTGTTGAACAGGAAGATCATCGTCGTGCCGTGCATCGTGAACAACTGGTTGTACGCCTCGGGGGAGAGCACGTGTGCGTTCGGCGCCGCGAGCTGCACGCGCATCACCAGCGCGAAGATCCCCGAGACCACGAAGAACGCGAACGCCGTCACGAGATAGCGAACGCCGATGCGCTTGTGGTCGACCGTGCCGAAGAAGCCCGGGATCCCGGGATCGTCTTCCCACCGCTCGCGCAGCTCGTGCTCGTCGGCGGGAGGTGCGCCCGGGCGCGGGAGCAACGTCGTCACCGCAGGCCCTCCAGGTAGGCGACGATCGCGTCGAGGTCGTCCGGAGAGTTGACGGCGGGCGGCATCCGCACGCCCGGCTTGAAGTGCGACGGGTCTGCGATCCAGCGCCGCAAGTTGTCCGGTGTGTTGTCGACGGTTTCGGCCCCGAGGCGAGCTCTCGCACCGACGTCGGAGAGGTCCGGACCAACGTTGCTGCGCGCGTCGGTGGCGCGGATGGCGTGACATCCGGCGCACGCCGACGAATTGAACGCGAGCTGTCCGCGCGCCGCGAGCTCCGACGACGGCACGGGGGTGATCTGCTGTTCGTGCAGGAGCCACTTCGTGAAGTCGCCGGGTGTTTCCGCGATCACGCGGAAGTTCATGTGCGCATGCTGAAGCCCGCAGAATTCCGCGCACTCGCCGCGGTACACGCCGACCTGCCGAACCGTGAACCGAAGAATGTTGTGCTGACCGGGAATTGCATCGAGCTTGCCGGCGAGCTGCGGCACCCAGAAGCTGTGGACGACGTCGCCGGCATCGACCTGGATCTCGAGCGGCTGGCCGACCGGTACATGGATCTCGTTCGCGGTGACGACGCTCGTGCCCGGGTACTCGACCGCCCACCACCACTCTTTGCCGACGACGTGCACGCGCAATGGGTTTTTCCCGGGGGCGCGCAGTGCAGCGCCGGTGTGCACGGTGAGGAACGCGACGAACATCAAGATGACCGTGGGCACGATGACCCCGCCGATCCAGATGAAGTACTGGTCGTGGCGCGACGGGCCTTCGGCAGGTTCGCGGCGGCGACCGCGTACCGATGCGAGAACGATGAAACCCCCGACGACGAGGTACACGAACGCTGCGATCCCGAGCATGATCCACCACACGTTCGCGAGGTGGTGCGCCTCGGAGCCGTGGGCGTCGAGGATCGACGGCGGGGTGTCGACGGCGAACCTCATTGGCTGCGGTCCGGCCGGTCCCAGTACCCGGGACCGATGGGGTCGGAGAAGTCGCCGAGCGCGACCAACGTGCCATCGGGCGCGATCTGGATCGGCAGCTGCGGTTGGGCGCGCGCCGCGGGACCCGATGTGGGATGGGCGCCGTCGAGCACGTTGAACGACGATTGATGGCACGGGCACAACAGCTCGTGACTCTGCGCTTCGTAGAGGCCCACGGGGCAGCCCGCGTGCGTGCACACCTTCGAGTAGGCGAGCAGTCCCTCGGGCGCCCACGTCTCGCGACCCGCCGGCAGCGCCAACAGGTCGGGCTCGACGCGCACGAGCACCGCCTGGCCGTCGGCCGAACCGACGGCACCGTCCGGGAACACCGTCACGAGCCCGCCGAGCGGTACGTCGGCCGCGCGGACAGGTACACCGGCCTCGGTCACCAACCGGAGGCCGTCGCGCCACGGCGTCCGCGCGAGCGCGTTGCCCGGTCGGGGTCCAAGCGATCGCAACGGCCACACCGCCACCCCGACGAACGCGACGACCGCCGCGCCCGCGGTCCCGAGCAGGAAGCGGCGGCGGGTGAGCACATCGATGCGCTCGAAGGCCTCTTCGACTTCCTCCCGCTCGTCGAGATCGGCACCGAACCGCTCGCGCTGCTCGACCGCGGGGCCGGGCGGCAGGAGGCCGTGGGCGACGATCACGAAGGCCGCGCCGAACGCGAGCATCGCGACTCCGAGCAGTGCGCCCTCCCACTGCGGGTCGGGATGCTGCACGTACACGACGAGCAACGCGACCGCGGTCGCGGCCGAGATGAGGAACGACAGCGCGGCCAGGCGCTCGGCGCGCTTCATGTGCGTCCCGTTCCCGGTACGTCTCGGTGCTCCGTCTCGCGCGTTCCGATCATTCGCGCGAACACGAGGAGGATGCCGAGACCGACGAAGACCGCGAGCGCACCCTCCGGCAGCGGTCCGAGGTGCCAGAGTGGAAAGCCGCCGCGATCCTCCGGGCTGTGCGTGAGCTCCCGGGTGTAAGCCGCCGTGTCGTCGAGGCCGCGTGCGTCGATCGCGGCTTCGCCGAACACGGGCATGTTGCCGGGCCCGACCCGCATCGCTTCCGCGATCTGCGTCGGCGTCGCCCGGTCGAGGGGCGGCGATTCGCGGTGCAGCAGCGCCCCACCCCGTCCCGACCATGCGTGGCACGCGGCACAGTTGAGTCGATAGAGCACACCTCCTTGCGCGACGTTCGCGTCGCGGAGGGCGACCACGGGAATGTCCGGCCCCGAGAAATCGGGCAGTGTCGCGACGTAGTCGACGAGGGCACGGATCGTCGCGGGGTCGTACTTCGGCTGGTGACGCTCGACCGCGTCGGTCGGCTCCTCGAGCGGCATCCGGCCTGTCGAGAGATAGAAGTCGACCCCCGCCCGGCCCGACGTCAGGATCGTCGGCCCGCGCGGACTGCCCCGGCCGTCGGCTCCGTGGCAGGTTGCGCAATCGCGCAGAAAGATGGTGCGCACGTCGGTTTGCGCGGTTGCGCGACCGGGCTGCCACACGAACACCGCGACGACGCCGAGGACGAGCGGGAGCGCGAGCAGCGCCCGTGCCATCGGACGGGGCACGGCGCGCGCCTACCCGCGCCCGGCGCCGGCGAACCGGCGCGTCTCGTCGTCACGGATCACCGAGGCCACGAGCCATGCCGCCGCGATCACGTACGCGATGCCTGCCGGGCCCCACATCAGCGCGCCGGCGGTCTGCTGATCGGCGAGCGGGCCGAGCGAGCCGTGCGTGCTCGCATACGACGCGTACCAAGGGTCGGGGGCGAGTGTCATCAACGCACCGAGCAGCATCATCGGCGCGGCAGACCCGACGCACGTGCCGAAACGCACGCCGACGGACGCCTCGCCCCTCGTGAGGATGATCCACCACGCGGCGGCCGCGGTGATGAGGAGTGACGCGTGCTCCAGCACGTGCAGCGGCGCGTGCGCCTGCGCCGCGTCGTACGGGCCCGGCAGGTGCCACACGACGAGCGCGACGGTCTGGACACCGACCGCCAAAGTGGCGAACGCGGCACCGCGTGCCCACCCGGGCACCCGCCGGAGGGGCCAGGCCACGACCGCGAGGGGGGCGACGACGACCATCAGCAACAAGTGCTGCGCCATGTGCGCGCTCAATACTCGATCGGTCCACGGCTCGAGGCCGACAATCGCGAGCGCGAACGTCACGACGGCGGCCGCGCCCGCGAGCCGTTGCCCTCGCACGGCTCGCGGCTCTACCCGCCTCCGAACTTCTCAACCAGCATCCCGTCGGTAGGCTCCGATCCATGAGTGCCTCCGTGAGGACGCCCTTCACCGGCGACGCCGGTGCCGACGCGCTGCTCACCGAGAATCCGCTCGCGCTGGTGCTCGGGATGCTGCTCGACCAGCAGGTTCCGATGGAGTGGGCGTTCGGCGCGCCGGCGCTGCTCGCGCGGCGACTCGGTGGAACGCTCGAGGCCCCCCGAATCGCGGCGATGGACCCGGCCGCCCTCGAAGAGGTGTTCCGCGCCAAGCCCGCCCTCCACCGGTACCCGGGCTCGATGGCCAAGCGCGCGCATGCGCTCTGCGTACACCTCGTCGAGCACTACCACGGGCGTGCGGCGAACGTCTGGAACGACGCGGCGACGGGCGAGGAGCTGCTCGCGCGTGTGCTCGCACTGCCGGGCTTCGGCAAGGACAAGGCGCGGATCTTCGTGGGGCTGCTCGGCAAGCGGCTCGACGTACGGCCGCCCGGGTGGGAGCAGGTTGCCGCCGACTGGCCGTCGATCGCAGACGTCGACACCTACGAAAGGGTGCTCGAGATCCGGGAGAAGAAACGGGCGATGAAGGCGGCGGCGAACATGCAGGCGCCGAGCTAGGACGGACCCCTCCGCTACCGGTTCTTCGTCTGCAGAGTGATCGACTGGCTGGCTGAGGTGCCGGGTCCGGTCGCCGTCAGCTTGTAGGTGTGCGACTTGCCGTCACACTTCAGCGGCAACATCTCGGTGTGCGCCCCGTTGGAGTAGGTGTAGGGGGCGCCGTTGTCGATGCGCAGCTCGACGTTGCTGGCGCCCGATGTCGTCCAGCTCAGCTCGATGAGCTGCGTCTGCGCGTTGCACGTGACCGGCGACGACGGTCCCGTCAGGCCGGTCACGCGGATGCTGCTGCCACTGCTCCCGGTCGTCGTGGGCGTCGTGGTCCCTGATGTCGTGCCCGGCACGGAGGTACCGGCGGTCGTCGTCGTGGTGGTCGTGGTCGCAAGGCTGGTCGTCGTCGATGTCGTCGGCTCGGACTTCTTGTCGCTGCTGCACGCTGCGACGAGCACCACGAGACCGATCATGAGCATTGCAACACGCCGCATGCGGTGATCGTACGACTCCCATCGGGAGTTGAGGCTTCGCCCGTATCCTTGAGAGATGTCCGGGTTCGTGGACGTGGCGCAGTGCAACGTGAAGGGCGGCGACGGCGGCGCGGGATCCGTGTCGTTCCGGCGCGAGGCGCACGTGCCCAAGGGTGGACCCGATGGCGGAGACGGTGGCAAGGGCGGCGACGTGTGGTTGCGGGCGAATCGCAACGTGGCATCCCTGCTCGCTTTTCGCGACCACCCGCACCGCAAAGCGGGATCGGGCACGCACGGCGCCGGCAAGAAGCTGTTCGGCAAGGGCGGCGACGACCTCGTCGTCGACGTGCCCGAAGGCACCTCGGTGTGGTCGGCCGATGGCGCATTGCTCGCGGATCTCGTGAGCCACGGTCACACGTGGCTCGCCGCGCGCGGCGGCCGGGGCGGGCGTGGCAACGCGCGCTTCTTGTCGAACGCGCGCCGTGCGCCGAGCTTCGCGGAGCAAGGCGAGTACGGCGAGGAGCGGTGGCTACGGCTCGAGATGAAGCTGCTCGCCGATGCCGCGCTGATCGGCTTCCCCAACGCCGGGAAGTCGACGATGATCTCGGCGGTCAGTGCCGCGAAGCCCAAGATCGCGGACTATCCGTTCACGACGCTCGAACCTCACCTCGGCGTCGTGCGCTTCCACGATCACGAGTTCGTGCTTGCCGACATCCCCGGGTTGATCGAGGGAGCCGCGGAGGGCAAGGGGCTCGGCCACCAGTTCCTCAGGCACGTCGAGCGGGCACGCGCGCTCGTCATCCTGATCGACCTCGCGTCGGTCGACGGACGGTCCGCGGCCGAACAGGAGCGGGTCCTGGTCGACGAGTTGCGGCGCTACCGGCCCGATCTGCTCGATCGGCCGCGCGTGGTCGTCGGCAGCAAGGCCGATGTTGCGACCGAGCCATTCGAGGGCATGCGTGTGTCGGCCGTCACCCGCGAGGGACTCGACGAGTTCCTCGGCACGGTGGCGATACTCGTGGACGAAGCGCGTGCCGCCGAAGGTGAGCCCGATGCCTATGTCGTCCTGCGGCCGACCGAACAAGGCTTCTCGGTCGTACGCGAGGGCACGCACGAGTGGCGCGTACGCGGGCGGCCTGCGGAACGTGCGGTTGCGCTCGCCGACCTGACGAACCCGGAGGCCATGTCGTACGTGCAACAGAAGCTCGCGCGCATGGGCGTGGAGCGCGCGCTGGCCCGCGCGGGTGCAGCCGATGGCGACGTCGTGCGCATCGGCGAGATGGAGCTCACATACGAAGCGAGCCTGACGTGAGCCGAGCGACCCCGAGCCGGCTGGCGGTGGTCAAGGTCGGTACGTCGTCGATCACCCGTGAGACGGGCGAGCTCGACGACGCGGCGCTCATCAAGCTCGCCGGGGATCTGGCGCAGGCACGAAGTGACGGCAATCGGATCGTGCTGGTGCTCTCGGGCGCCATCGCAGCCGGTATGCCCGCGCTCGGGATGGCCCGGCGTCCTTTGGACATGGGCACCCTTCAGGCAATCGCCGCGGTCGGGCAGCCGCGTCTGCAGGAACGCATGAACGCGCTGCTCGGAACCCACGGCATCGTCGCGGGGCAGGTGCTGCTGACGCCGTATGACTTCGTACACCGTTCGCAGTATCTCCACGCTCGCGAGACATTGCAGCGGCTCCTGGACCTCGATGTGCTGCCGATCGTGAACGAGAACGACACGGTCGCCGACGACGAGATCCGGTACGGCGACAACGATCGGCTCGCGGCACTCGTCTCCCACCTGCTCGGCGCCGAGGTGCTGCTGATGCTCACCGACACCAGCGGCGTCTTCACGGCGGACCCACGGCGCGACGCGGAGGCGTCGCTGATCGAGGAGATCGTAGAGGTCGACGAGGCGTTGGAGCGGGTCGTGGGCGGGGCGGGAACCACGCGGGGCAGCGGTGGCATGGCGAGCAAGCTGGCGGCGGCCAAGATCGCGTCGTGGTCGGGCGTCCGCGCCGTGATCGCGTCGGCGGCGCTCCCGAGCGTCGTGTCCGACGCGTTGTCGGGACGCGCGGTCGGCACCTCGTTCGCGGCGCGCGCACAGCGGCTGCCCGCGCGCAAGCTCTGGATCGCGTTCGCGCAGGGCGCGGCGGGAAGAGTCGTCGTCGACGCCGGCGCGCGCCGGGCCCTCGTCGAAGGCGGCAGGTCGCTGCTCGCGGCAGGAGTCGTCGACGTCGACGGCAAGTTCGACGCCGACGTCGCCGTCGAGATCGTGAGTGACGACGGACGCGTCTTCGCGAAGGGCCTGTCGCGTTACAGCGCGTCGCAGTTGCGTGATGTCGCGGGCAAGCGCACGACCGAGCTGCCCGAGGGTCTCCCGCACGAAGTCGTCCACCGCGACGACCTCGTGGTCTTGCCTTGATGCTTTGTCGCCTTCGCTCACGGCGTCTGAAGTCCTCGACTTGACCGGTCGGTCAAGGGCTAGCCTGATCGGTCATGGGTCCTGTCGTGGAGCTCGGTCGCCGGGCCAAGGCCGCCAGCCGGCTGCTCGCGACGGCGCCGACGGCTGCCAAGAACGGCGCGCTGCTGACTGCCGCCGACGTCTTGCTCGAACGGGCGGCCGAGATCCAAACCGCCAACGATGCCGACCTGGACACCGCCCGGAGGGCCGGGATGGCGCAGGGGCCGCTCGACCGCCTGCGACTCACCGACGCGCGCCTCCACGGGATGGCCAACGGGCTGCGCACGGTCGCGGCGTTGCCGGACCCGGTCGGCGATGTGCTCGACGGCTGGAAGCGACCCAACGGGCTGCAGATCACGCGTGTCCGGGTGCCGCTCGGGGTCGTCGCGATCATCTACGAGAACCGGCCGAACGTCACGAGCGACGCGGCCGGCCTCTGCATCAAGTCCGGCAACGCGGTGCTCTTGCGCGGCTCTTCGACCGCGTTGCGTTCGAACGTCGCCATCACCGAGGTGCTGCGCGACGCGCTTGCCAAGCATGCGTTGCCCGAGGACGCGGTCATACTCGTCGAGGACACCGCGTACGAGACAGCAATCGCGGTGATGCAGCTCACCGAGTATGTCGACTGCCTCATTCCCCGTGGCGGGCCGTCGCTGATCCAGAGCGTGCGCGACAACGCCAAGGTCCCCGTGATCATCGACGGTGACGGCAACTGTCACGTTTACGTGGACGCGTCGGCTGATCTCGACGAAGCGTTGAGCATCGTGGTGAACGCCAAGACCCAACGCCCCAGTGTCTGCAACGCAGCCGAGTCGCTGGTCGTGCACGCCGACGTCGCGGACGTCTTCGTGCCGCGCGTCGCCGACGTGTTGCACGAGCAAGGTGTCGAGCTCGTCGGCGATCCGGACGCCCAGCGGCGCTCGCCGCACATCGGTCCGGCGCAGGAGGACGACTTCGGGCGAGAATTCCTCGACCTGAAGCTTTCGGTGGCGATCGCCCCCGATCTCGACGCCGCGATCGCACACGTCAACCGCTACGGCACCGGTCACACCGAAGCGATTCTCACACGCGAGTTGGGTGCCGCCCGGCGGTTCACCGCAGAGGTCGACGCGGCGGCGGTGGTCGTGAACGCGAGCACGCGTTTCACCGATGGCGAAGAGTTCGGCTTCGGCGCCGAGATCGGGATCTCCACGCAGAAGCTCCACGCGCGCGGCCCGATGGGCCTGCGCGAGCTGACCACCTACAAGTACGTCGTCTGGGGTGAAGGGCAGGTTCGAAGCTGATGAACGAGCAGAGCGCATAGGCATGGCCGAACGTTTCGACTCCGTCGAGAGCGCGACGAAGCGGTTGCGCGAAGTCGACTATCTCGCCGACACCAACATCTCGGGCGTGGTGTTCCTCGCCGACCGGCTCGGCAAGCCGGTGCTCGTCGAAGGTCCGGCCGGCGTCGGCAAGACCGAGCTCGCCAAGGCCGCTGCGGCCGCGACCGGCGCGCGCCTCATTCGCTTGCAGTGCTACGAGGGCCTCGACGAGTCGAAGGCCATCTACGAGTGGAACTACAAGAAGCAGCTGCTCCGCATACAGGCGGACCGCGAGCACGAGCGCGACTGGGAGACCGTCGAGTCCGACATCTTCTCGGAACCGTTCCTGCTGACGCGCCCACTGTTGGAGGCGATCCGCGCCGAAGAGCCGGTCGTGTTGCTGATCGACGAGGTCGACCGAGTCGAGATCGAGACCGAGGCGCTGCTGCTCGAAGTGCTCTCCGACTTTCAGGTGTCGATCCCCGAGCTGGGCACGATCGAGGGCAAGCAGCGACCGATGGTGTTCCTGACGTCGAACAACACCCGCGAGCTGTCGGAAGCCTTGAAGCGCCGCTGCCTGTTCTTGCACATCGACTATCCCGATATCGATCGGGAGAAGGAGATCGTGCGAGTCCGTGTTCCGGAGCTCGATGCCGCCCTCGCCGAGCAGGTCGCCAAGGTCGTCAACTCCATCCGCAACATCGACTTGAAGAAGTCACCTTCCATCTCCGAGACGATCGACTGGGCGCGCACGCTCGTGTTTCTCGGCCGGAACGAGATCACGCCCGAGGTGCTCGGCGACACACTGCATGTGCTGCTCAAGTATCAGAGCGACATCACCAAGGCGCGTAAGGAGCTCGGCGTCGACGCGCCCTCGGTCGGCGTGAAGAAGTGATGCCGCTTGCAATGGCAGAAGGTCCACTACGCAATGTCGCGCCACGGCGCCGGGAGCGGTGACGTGACCGGTGTGATGCCCGTCGAGCCGCACATGCTCGACGTGCTGCAGGGCTTCGTGCACGAGCTGCGCACCGCCGGTCTTCCGGTGAGCATGACCGAGAATCTCGATGCCATGCGCGCGGTCGAGTACGTGCCGCTCGAAGATCGGGAAGCGTTCAAGGCGGCGCTGTCTTCCACGCTCGTCAAGCACGTCGGGCACACGCGCGTGTTCGACACAGTGTTCGAGGTGTACTTCTCGATGTTTTCGCCGGGCGTCAACGCCGAGGGCGAATCCGAGCTCGATCCCGATGCCCAAGCCGACTTCGAGCGCCTGCGCGCCGCCATGGAGCAGGGCGGCGCGATGGGACAGGTGTCCAACGAGGAGCTCGCCCGGATGCTCCTCGACGCGATGATGCGCATGGACCAGAACGAGATGCGCATGCTCGCCGCCGCGGCGGTCGCCCGGTTCGCGGGTATGGAGCCGGGCCGGCCGGTTGGCGGCGCGTACTACCTCTACCGCACGTTGCGGCAGCTCGACGCAGACGGCCTCGTCGGAAAGATGATGCAGCGCGCGCAGGACGAGAATCAGATCGGCGAGGGCGCGTTCGACGATCGGCTCGCACGCGAGGAGTTCGAAGGCCGTCTCAAGGTCTTGAAAGAGATGATCGAGGCCGAGATCCGTCGCCGGCTGGTGGCCGACCGCGGGGTCGAGGCGATGGCGCGCACGCTCCGCAAGCCATTGCCCGAGGACATCGACTTCATGCACGCATCCCGTGACGAGATGCAGCAGTTGCAGAAGGCGATCTACCCACTGACGCGCGCGCTCGCCGCCCGGCTCGCGCAGCGGCGGCGGCACCGGCGCCGGGGACATCTCGACTTTCGCCAGACCGTGCGGCACTCGATGCAGTACGGCGGGGTCCCGGTGGAGCCGAAGTTCAAGCGGCCGCGACCGTCGAAGCCGGAGATCATGGTCGTTGCCGACATCTCGGGCTCGGTTGCGTCGTTCGCACGCTTCACGCTGCAGTTCGTGTACGCGATGCAGAGCGAGTTCTCGAAGGTGCGGTCGTGGGTCTTCATCGACGGCGTCGACGAGGTGACGCGCTTCTTCGACGAGGCGCAGGAGCTCGGCGAGGCGATCCAGCGGGTGAACACCGAAGCCGACGTCGTGTGGGTCGACGGCCACTCCGACTACGGGCACGCGTTCGAGATCTGGCACGAGCGGCACATCCGCGAGGTGACGAAGAAGTCCTCGATCATCTTGCTCGGCGACGCCCGCAACAACTACCACGCGTCGCAGGCCTGGACGCTCGGCGAGATGCGCAAGAACGCCCGCAAGCTCTACTGGCTCGATCCCGAGCCGCGCGGCTACTGGGATACCGGTGACTCCATCGTTTCGGAGTACGCGCCGTACTGCGACGGCGTGTACGAGGTGCGCAATCTCCGTCAGCTCCAGAAGTTCGTCGCCGACGTCGTGGATGTGAGCTAGTACCGCGTCAGGCAACGTTCGCCCTGCCCTTCAACGGCACGTTGGGGACGCCGCAACCCTCGGAGTTACCCGCGCGTTGGGGGACACCTTCGCCTCCGTCGTCCGCCGAGTCGGGCGACGTGTCGGTGAGGACCTACGCGCGGGCGCCACCTGAATAGGGCGTCATGTCCATGCGGGGGTAGCGACACTGCACGTCGGTGAGCGTCTGGTCGTTCCAGTAGGGGTCGCCGATGGCGGGGAAGCCGAACAGCTCGCGCTCGCGGGGCGTGGCTCGCTCCATCATCTCGGTCCACTGAGGGCCGAGTGAGTCGAAGGGCCATGCCCTCCTTCCGGTCCACCGCGGTCCCCAGACCTCGTAGTCGGCGAGCAGCACGAACCGGGCTCGTCGTTCGTCGGTGATCTGCGAGCCGCGGTGAAGAACGTCGGTGCGGTACGTGAAGAGGGTGCCGGCAGGGCCGGTCACGCTCACCTCGGACTCAGCGAACGCGCCGGGCTCGGCGCCCGTGCCGCCGGCGCAGTCCTCGTCACCGCCCCTCGGCCAGTAGGGACGCGTCCCGCCATCCTCGAGCGGTACCACCTTGGTGGGACCGTCGTCCTCGTCCACGCCTGACAGCAAGACGAACGACGTCATCTGTCGGCCGGGGTCGACTCGGTTGGGCACCACGAGTGTGTGGTTGACGAAGTCGCGATGGTGCACCTGCTCGTAATCGACCGCGCCCGCGTACTTGGCCCACAGCACGGCGTTGTACAGGTGAAGGTCGGCCGATCCGAGGAACCGCTCGGCCAGGTCCACGAGGTCGGGGTGGAAGGCCAGCCGGTTCAGGTCCCACGACTGCCACGGCGCCGAGCGCTCCCCGTCGAACTGGCTTTTCGCGTACTCGTGGTGTGCTGGCGGGTCGGCGAAGTAATCCTCGGGTCGGGGGTAGTGCAGCCACAGCGCCTCCTGGGCCGCCTTCCGCTCGTCAGGAGCGAGGAACCCCTCCACGATCGTGAAGCCCTGCGCACGCAGCTCTTGCAGATTTCGGTCCGGGACCTTCACGGGCGCGACGCTAAATCAGGCGGCTGACATTGGACCGGGGTTTGAACCGGTCGCTCTCGCTGGCGTGAGGGGCGCCGGGGCTCCAGGAGGAGTGCACCGTGAACTCGATGGCTCGCCGGATGTTCGGGCTGGTTGAGCCGATTGGTGTCATCCCCTACTCGGCCGACGAACCCAACGAGGCAATGTTCGCCCTGGGGTTCACCAACTACTGGGACACCTACTTCGCCGGACGGGCGGCGCCCCTGGGCCTCGCCCCGGCAGAGGTGGTGGACGCGCTCTTCTACAACTTCGCTCCCGGTGAGGTGGCTCGCCACATTCCGAAGGTGTGGCGCACAACCACGCCCGAAGCGGCGATAGCCGCTCGCCAGGCCGGTTGCGTGAAGGCGTTGCGGCGGATCCTTGGCGATCACGTCGACTCTCCCGGCTTCGCCCGCGCCGCTGAACTGTTGATCAAGGCGGCGACCAGCGCACCGTTCGAGGGCCGGCCGATGTACGCCGCGCTGCGCGCGGTCCCGATCCCCAATGACGTCGTGGCCCGCCTCTTCCATGCCGCTTCCTTGCTGCGCGAGCACCGTGGCGACGGACACATCGCAGCTCTGATGATTGAGGGTGTCGGCGGTCTCGAGGCTCACGTCCTGTTCGCCCTCGACATGGACATGCCCGCGGAGAAGTTCGGTCGCATCCACCACCTCCCGGCAGCGCAGCTCGCCGCCGTAATCGACGGAATGCGCGATCGCGGCCTTATCGGCGATGACGGTTGGCTCAGCGAACAGGGTCGCGCTGTCAAACAGAGGGTCGAGGCGCTCACCGACGACCTCGCGGCGAAGCCCTACGTAAGCCTCGAGCCGGGCGAGCTCGACGAGCTCATGGCCAAGCTCGAGCCGCTCGCCGCGCTGCTACTCGCCGCCCAGGACTGGTAGACGCAGCAGCGACAGTTCTGTTCGCGCCACCAACGAGGCAAACGTTGCCTGCCGCGGCACTAGTCGCCGAGCAGTTGGTGGTCATCTTCACGTCCGCGCCGAGATCATCTGTGCTGTTGCAGGTGCTGGTTGAGTCGCGCTGCTTGGCGCGTCTGATGGTCGCGTTCTGCGAGGTTGGGTGCGTTGCGAGCCGCGTTGGCATAAAGGCGGGCAGCGAGCTCGAGATCACCGTTCTTCTCGTGGAGGTACGCGGCGACCGCTTCGCGCCGTGGGACGTGTTCGTCGACCTCGGCCAGTGCCGCCAGTCCTGCGAGCGCGCCGTCGGCCTCGCCGACTGCGACCGCACGGTTGAGCCGGACGATCGGAGTGTCGGCGAACCGGAGCAGCTCGTCGTACCACTCCACGATCTGGACCCAGTCGGTCTCCTCGACACGCGTCGCGTCGGCATGGAGCGCGGCGATCGCCGCTTGCGCCTGGTATTC
>JBBQXS010000040.1:0-39698 GCA_038209365.1 Acidimicrobiia bacterium
ATCCAACGGCTTCGCGTGCTCACGCGCCAACTCGACAGCACGAGCGCGGAACTCCCGCGGGTGTGGCCTCGGCATACCGTCTCCTCTCCGAAGGCGAGAATCGCCTCACGACAGGGATCCGGTCAACCGGGTCAAGCTCAGGGCTACGCATAACCCACGCCTCGATAGCGAAACTCCGATGTGTTGGCGTGCCAAGCTCGTCGAAGCGCTCATCACCCGGAACTCTCATCAGCGCCTGATCGCCGTCGACCTTCATTGCAGGATTACCCGGCAAGACGCCCTATGGGCGTTTCGGTCGCGCGCGTCACACGGTCGCGCCGAACGCGTCGTTGCTGTCAGGCAATGCACGCCGCGTGTGTCGGCTCGCGCACAGACGCCTCCTCCATCGGAGCGCACGATGAGTGCACAACAACCCGAACCGGCCCAGCTGGCCGGCCAACAGGAGGCCAGACCATGAATGACAAGACCGCAGACACCCCAACCGCCGACTTCACCCAAGCCAACCGAGGCCAGGGCAGTCATGTCGAAACCAAGCACGACTCCGTTCCGATGAGCAAGCCGCTCAGCCCGACCGCCGACACTGAGGGTTCGGTCCGAAGGCGCTCGCGCACAGTGCTCGCGCGCTGCGCCGGGGTGCTCGCGGCGGCGGTCATGGCCCTCATGACAATCGGCGGGTTCACCAATGCGGCGAGCGCAGCCGTGCTCACGAGCTCCGGAAGTGGCCTCAACGTGAGCTACGCCCAAGTCGACACCTGCACGTACAAAGTGTGGTGGGACTACTCCGGTGAGTCGAAGTCGGTGAAGGTGTACGGCCCGACAGTCACGGCCCCGGCCGGGCGGACCGTGTACTACCGCCCCCTGCTCTTCGACACGGTCACCCGCCAGTACGTGGGTCAGGCCAACTGGGCGTCCTGGACGATGGGTTCGACAGGCGTTCGATTCGGCGACTTGACCTTCAACACGGGCTTCATCCCGGCGAACTCGGTTCACGATCTCGTCGTGAGGCTCGACATCTACGCCTACGCAGGTTCGACGCAGACGGGTCACTTGCTCCTCCAGACCGACTACTACCGACAGTACGGAGGGACGAGCCTGGGCATCCCTGAAGGCGCCCTCAACGGCACCTGCTGATCCAGCGCAACTACCAACCGGTGCCGGCTCCCCACCAAGGGGGCCGGCACCGGCGCGCGCGGGTACGCCAAAGTGAATCGCCCTGGGTTTAATGGAGGCTCGGGCTATTGGATTCGCAATCGTCTCGCTGGTGGTCGCGAGCGCAGCGTAACCAGCGGGCCGAGTTCGGCGAGTCGCTCGCCTAAACGGATCGACGTGAACTGACTCCCGGCGTCGGAGTGTACGACGAGTCCTTCGAGGTGCGTTCCGCGTCACCACGAGACGTTGATACCGACTCCCCCATACGGAAACGCGCAGGTACGTCGGGCGGATCCGTGGCAGTAACCGGAGCTGCAGTGCCATCGCCGCTTATGTCAGAGAGAATGAGTTGCGCCCGGCCACCGTTACCGATCTTGGCCAGCTCTCCGTCTGTATGCACCCAGCACAGACTGGCCAAGGGACGTAGCCCTATGTGCAGCGCGATCACGGGTTGTCAGAGCGCACCCTCGCCCAACATTGTCACGCGTCAGCCCTTGGGACGGACCTACTTTGTCTCGACCTTGCCGTCACCAACAGGGCGAACCGGCATGATCGCGGCTACGGGATCTCGTGCGCTTCCGCGGAAGCGTGGACCTCGACGTCGAAGTGGTCGCCGCCCATGAAGATGCCGAGGAGCGAGAAGTCGACGTGATCCCGCAACGTCACCATGACCCGATTGCCGGCGACGTCGATCCGTGCCGCGTCCAGCGTGGGCGTGCGCGGATATTCGCCGAGCGTGTGCACCGTGAGAGCGCGGGCGCGCGCATCGTCGAGTTGCACGACGCCGGCACGCAGGGCGGGTTCGTCCACGCCGTTGGCGCCGGCGGTCGCGGCGGCGTCGGCCATCGCCGACATCTCGCGCCGGACCGCAACCGCGCGCCACAGATCGAGCGAGAGCCCGCCGAGGAACATCAACGCGATGCACAACCCGAGCACCCACAACGTCACGGTCCCGCGCTCTGTCCCCATTGCACGAGTCACCGGCTTCGGTAGTCGTCGATGCGGCGCACCTCGACGGCCGTGTAGTGCCACGCCCCGGCCGACATGCCGGCAACCGAGATGGCGGGCATCGTCACGCTGACCGCGACCCGCGCCTCGTCACCGCGCCCGACGCCGACCGACAGCACCTGCACGAACACATCGCTCGCCGGGACGCCGTGATCGGCGGCGACGTCACGCGCCACGACGGCAGCCTGTACCGGATCGGCGCTGGGCCACTCTCGCACCAACTCGCGGGCGGCTTCGCGCGCGGCGACGGTCGCCGCGTGCCGACGCTCCGCCCACGCCGGCAGGGTAGCGACGAGCACGACGACCGGCAACAGCAACAGCGCCACTGCCGCGACCCACTCGATCGCCACGAATCCACGGTCGCGCTCCGACCGTGACCGTGACCGTGATACCGCGGTCACCGTTCTTGTCGCGCCGACGCGCGCAGCTGCAGCCGCCAATCCGGCACGAGCATCGGGAGCCACGACCGCAACGAGATGTCGGCGCGCGCGACGACCGAGTCGCCGTCGCGCTCGCACCGCAGCTCGTCGACGCGGAGCAGCGATCCGCCCGCGATCGACCGGATGACCTCATGGACGCGCACCTCGCAATCCGCCGCTGTCGACGTCATCGGAACGGCGGCCCGCACCCCTTCGTCGAGCGCGTCGCGCACAGCGCCTCGTGCATAGAGATCCACGAGCAGGTTGGCGACGAGCACGAACAACACCAGCGAGAAACCTGTCGCTACGACGTACTGCAGCGTCGTGAAGCCACCTTCATCGCGTCGCAAGGCAGGCGTCAGTGGATCAGCGAGTCGCGAATCATGTTGACGATGTCGACACCGAGCGCCTGGAGCGCCCCCCAGATGACCACGAGTGCGAGCACACCGAGGGCGGCGTTCCCGAGCAGCTCCGCGGTCGTCATGCCGGCTTCGTCACGGTGTGCAGGCTTCATTGGTATCTCCCAGGGTCGACAGAACAGAGATCAGCGGTGTCCGAGGACGATCGAGGGAAGCGGCGCCGCGATGAACAGCAGCATGATCGGCGCGAGCACGGCAATCGTCGGCACGAGCATCGCGGCCCGGCGTCGCACGGCATCCTTGTGAAGTTGCTCGCGGCGCGCATCGCGAATGTCTGCGCTCAGGGCGAGCAGGCCACCGCCGAGGTCGACACCACGTTCGACGCCTGCTGCGAGCAGCTGGTAGGTGCGCGCGGCGCTCGGTTCGGGCGTAAGTTCGGCGACGCGACGGAACGCGTCCGGTTCACCCATGCCGCTACGGGTCCACGTCAGCACATCGCCGAGCTCCTCCACAACCGCGCCGTGGCCGCGATCGACGACGCGTTGCACGGCTTGCATCGCTCCCGCGCCGGTGCGTGCATGCATTGCCAAGAGATGGTTGACGGTGTAGAGCTCGAGACGCATGCGCGCCGCGCGGGACGCGATCGCGCGCTCGAGCTCGCGACGCACACGGGTCGCCCCGTACAGGAAGCCGGCGAGCACCGCGACGAGCACGATGATCGGTGTCCGCAACGTCAGCCCGGCAGCGGCGCCTCCGACAAGCGCGCCGATGCTCGCAGCCGAGACCTGACGCATGCGGTACTCGTCGGGCGTCACCGATGCATCGCCGGCCTGACGCAGCAAGCGAGCAAGATGTTCGTCGCCGCGTGATTCGATGACCCGGCTTGCGCGGTGGAACACGGCGCGAACGGGGGGACCGAAGAGGCGCGGGAGTGTCGCGGTTGTCGAGAGCGAGCCGCCGGCGCGGTCGGGCACCACGTCCGGCGCATGGCCGAGCGCGGAACGAGCGACGACCGCATACGGCCGAACCCGCGGCGCGAGCCGGCGCGTCGGCGGGAAGCACAATGACGCGAACCCGGCGAGACCGGTGCCCACTGCACCGGCCGCGAGCAACGGAAGCGCGCTCACCGGACTGCCTCGGGGCCGAAGACGCGCTCCTCGGCCGGCTCCCGGCCGAGACGTCCGAGCGCGAACACACCAAGAGCCGTGAGGACGACCGCGACCACGAGCGTCACCACACCACCGCGCGACCGGTAGAAGTCACGAAAGGGTCCGGGCCGCACCGTGAGCGCCACGAGGACCAGCCACGGCAAGACCACCACCGCCCGCGCGTTGATGCGCATCTCGAGCCCTTCGGTTTCGAGCTCGTCGAGCAGCTTCACGTCACGCGTCGTCGCGTCGACGAGGTCTTCGAGGATGCTGCGCACGATCGAGCCACCACGCTCGTGCGCGAGCAGGAGCACCTCGACGACCCGATCACTCGTCGGATCCGCGAGCTCCGCTTTCACGATCTCCAGCGCGGGGCCGGTGCCGAGCACGCGAGCGAGCTCGGGAAACCGCGCGAACGCGACGCGCAACGGCGACGGACCGTGTGCCGCCAACGCGCTCACAGCTTGAGTGAGGGACCGACCCGCGGAGATCGACGCCACGAGGTCGCGCAAGCCGTCGGGCCATGCGGCTTGGAGCGCGCGCATACGAAGCCGGCGCCGGCGCGCGAAGTAGCTACGAGGGAGCAACGACAGGGCCGCGGCGGGAACCAACGCCACGAACACCGAGCCCGTCAACGCGGTGAGCACGAGCACTGCGAGCAGCCCCGCGCACAAGCTGCCGGCCCAGAAGCGCGCCGGGGAGAGGCCGACGCCGGCTTGTTGCAACCACGCCCCGGAACGCAGACGTCGCGATTCACTTCGCAGGTGGCCCCGCCCTCGCAGGATGCGGAACTCGGGCAGCGTGCCCATCAACAGGCCCGCCAGCAGCGCGCAGAATGCGCCCACACACACCGCCGCGAACACGCTCATGATCGCCCGCTCATGCGGGGATCCGTCCGCGTTCGATGAGCCGGCGGAGCCGCATACCTTGCGGGAGACCGCGATCGACGCGTTGCTCGAGGCCGGGCGGCAGCGCGCCCGTCCACTCGAGCGGCCGTCCCAGGCCTTCGCGCACGAAGATGGGCTCGCACGTCTCTCCATCGCCGAGGCTCGGCACGACCGCGGTGATCTCGGTGACCTGCCGCCGCACCCGGTCCTCACCCCTCACGACGTCGTCGCGGTCGACGTGCACCACGAGGTCGAGCGCTTCGACGAAGATCCTGCCCACAATGCGCTCGCTCACGTTCTCGCCCGCCATGAGCGCGGCGTTCACCAGCGCGTTCAACGCGTCGCGCCCGCTGTTCGCGTGGATCGTGCAGAGGAACCCGCAGCCCGCGTTGACCGCGCGCGTGAGCTCGAACGCCTCGGCTCCTCTCACTTCGCCGACGACGATGCGGTCCGGGCGCATGGCCAGGACGAACTTGACGAGGTCGCGCAGTGAGATCTCGCCGGTGCCGTCCAGACCGGGCGGCCGCACCTCGTAGTAGCTCCCGTGCAACAGAGGAACCGCGAGCTCGCGGATCTCCTCGCAGCTCCGGACACAGTGCGCGGCCGGCACCGCCGAAAGAAGCGCGGCGGCGAGGGTCGTCTTCCCGGCACCCGGTTCCCCGGAGATGATGATCCGGCTCCGCTGCTGCATGATCGCCCACAGGAACGCGCCCGCTTCGTCACTGAGCGCTTCACGCGCGACCAGCGCCTCGAGCGTGACGTCGCGCACGGTGTACCGGCGCACGGTCGCCGACAACCGGTCGGCGATCGGTGCAATGGCGGCGGTGAGACGAGCCGTTCCGTCCAGCACCCGCGCCTGCACCATCGGATGCTTGGCGTTGAGTTGTCGTTCGGTCGCGGCCAACAGCCGCTCGAGGATCTGACGGTTCTCGTCCTCCGTCGTGGGCTCCGCCAGGCCGCGCAATCGGCCGTCGGTGTCGAGATACGTCACTCGCGCGCCTTCGACGAAGACCTCCTCGACGTCCCGCCGGGCCAGGAGCTCACTGAGGGGCCCGAGCTCGGTGATCGACCGGAGCACTCGGTGCACCATCGCGTGCGGGTCACCGAGCGGCACCTCGTCACCCATACGCGCGCGGCGTTGATACTCCTCGACCGCGCGCTCGATCTCGGCACGTACGTCGTCCAGCTGACGCTCCGGAGCCAGACGCCTTCGTTCGACACCCGCGAGCGCCTCGCGTCGGATCACGTCGTATGCGTCCGTCCGCGCGGTCGCGCGGCTCACGATGCGACATCCAAGATCGACGCCTCGGTGACGCGGCGCGGAACCGTGGCCACCAGATCGGCAACGCGTGCGACGGCACGCGCGAACGCGCCGCCTCCGACCATCGCGCCCTTCCATGCGGCGTCGCCCACACGCGCTTCGTACGGCGCGAAGACCACGTGATGGGTGCCGAGGCTCGCGGTGATCTCCTCGTAGAGCTCACCGCGCCGGAAACGCGCACCGGGAGCACGATTGACGACGACGACCATCGGTGTGTCCACCGCCAGGGCTCTCGCCTCGACCACCCAGGTGAGCAAACGCGTGATCCCGTGCGGCGAGGCGTCACACACCGCAACGAGGACGTCCGCCTCCGTCACCAGTGCGCGCCCCGTGGCGAAGCGTCCTCGACTCGCCGACGTGCCGACTTCCTCCAGCGATCCGGCGCCATCGGCGACGACGACGTGCGCAGCGTCTGCGAGGCGGTCGATCACGCGAATCACCTCGCCGGGTCGTACCTGCGCCCATGCGCCGGGATTCGGCACACCCGCAACGATCGACAGGCTCCACCCGCGGGTCCGGGATCACGCACGCATCGAGCTCGCCGCGACCGTGCTCGACCGCATCGATCGCGGCACGGAGATTCGGTTCGATCGGCAGATGAAGGCGCTGCGCAACCGCGGGCGCGACATCGTCGGCGTCGACAAGCGCGACGGAATGGTTGCGCGTGCACGCAAGGGCGCACCCGATCGCCACCTCGGTGCGACCGACGCCGGGCGGCCCCCCGACCACGACGAGCCGGCCGGCTCTCCGATCGGTGACCGGCGCGGGCTCGACGGGGTGCTGCGCCCGGTTGCCGGCCGTCGTGATGATCGCCCGCACGAAGCCGTCGACGCCGGCGTCCGATTCGACGATGGCGTCGACCCCCAGAGCGGCGAGGTGCTTGCGGCTCGCCGGTTCTTCGCGGTCGTACACGCCGAGCACTGCATGGCCGCCGGCGTGCACGTCGGCAACGAGCGCGCGTGTCAGCGGCGCCCATCGATGGCCGACGACGAGCACGTCGTATGACTCTTCGCGGAGGATCTCGGGCTCGACCACCACACTACGGACACGGGCGCCACCGTGATCGGAGAGATGACGGTGCAGCTCCTCGACCCACGGATCGGCCGTGAAGGCGAGCGCCACCTCGGGTTCGGTCACCCGGCCCCTCCCCCGCTCGGCGTGAAGACCGGGAGGTCCGCCAGCGGCGCCGCGCCGGTTGCGCGCACGAGCGTGACTGTGCCGGTGTCGAGCGCGGCCGCCAGCCGCGGCGCGCCGCCGCCGTCGACGACCAGCGACACCGTCACCTCGTCCGACGCGCCCGCGAGCGGGCCGCCGCCCCGGCTCTCGACTGCGATCACCTCGGCATCTGCGAGCACGTAGCCGGATCGCGCCGTATTGCGCTCGACCGCGACGACGTCGACGCGATCGCCGCCGGTGAGCTTGCCGCCGACGGCGCGAGCGCGCGGCAGCGGAAAGCTCATGACGCGCGTCGCCGCGTAGGCTCCGAGCTCGCGGACGTCGCCCCGCCCGACGAAGGCACCTTCGCGAATCGTCTTCGTGACCACCTGCCCGCGCAGCGACCCGATGTCGGCCCCGCCGAAGAGCGTCGCGAGCACATCTCCGTCGACGTTGACCCGCGCCACCCGCACGTCGCGCTCACCGATGAGCGTTCCCGAAGGCAACTCCTTCGTCGCCACGAGCACCGGCTGGGTGTCGTCGGCGGCCCGCACGACGCTCAACGTCAACATCACGCCGAGCGCGCCCGCGAGCAACATCACCACGTGCCCCGACGAGACCCGCGTCGGGAGTGCCCGTCGAGTGCGACCACTTAGCGCCGATTGCGCGATCCCCAAGGCCTCGCCTCTCACGACAGACAGGCTCTGGCCCACCCGGAGTGGCATGAAATCACTGACAGGATGTCTGGACAAGCGGAATGTTCTGGCAATTCACGTCTCACAGCGAAAGATGACGTGACATTGCACACGCGACAAGCCGCGACCGGCGAGCGAGGCTCCGCCGCTGCCAATACATGTCTAGGGCTGCGGAGGAGCACGTGACGTTGTCGCACCGCGCGGCTAACGTGCGCGCCGTGGGCACAACGTCTGATATGCCGGACTCGGGCGCCGCAAACGGCTCGAACTATCCGGAGATACTCACTACGGCCATGGCCGCCGAGATGCTGCACGTGCACGTGGAGTACCTCCGGCGGATGGTGCGCGAGGACCGCGTCCCCGCGCACCGCTTCCCCGGCGGGCGCGAGATCCGCTTCCTGCGCGACGAGCTCATCGCCTGGGTGCGGGCGCAGCCGGGCGAGGATCGCTCCCCGTCACGCCAGGGGGAAAGCGCCGCACCCGCGTAGCCTGCGCGTCCATGACCGACCTCGCGGGCAAGGTCGTCGTGATCACCGGCGGCAACAGCGGCATCGGGAAGGAGACCGCCGTCGAGCTCGCGCGCATGGGCGCGCACGTCCTCATCGCGGCGCGCAACCCGTCGAGGGCGGCCGCCGCGGTGAAAGAGGTCCAGGAGCGCACGAGCGCCGGCAACCGGGTGGAGACGCTGCCGCTCGACCTCGCGTCGTTCGCATCAGTGCGCGCGTTTGCCGACGCGTTCACCCAGACGCACGACCGGCTCGACGTCCTTATCAACAACGCGGGGGGTGTGCTGAGCAAGCGCAGCATCACCGGCGACGGGCACGAGTCGCAGTTCCAGGTCAACCATCTCTCACACTTTCTGCTCACGAACCTTCTACGCGACACGCTCGTTCGCAGCGCGCCCGCCCGGGTCGTCAACATCGCATCCGTCGCGCACAAGAGCGCGCGCAAAGCGCTCGACTTCGACGATCTCGACTACGAGCGGCGCCGCTACCGGGGCTTCCGGGTCTACGGCGAAACCAAGCTCATGAACATCCTGTTCACGCGTGAGCTCGCCAAGCGCTGGGACGGCACCGACGTGACTGCGAACGCCGTGCACCCCGGGTTCGTCGCGAGCAACTTCGCAAAAGAGGGCGATCTCGGTTGGTGGGGCAACATCGGCATGCCGCTCACGCGGCCGTTCTCGATCTCGTTGCAGCAGGGCGCCGTCACGCCCGTGTACGTCGCGTCGTCACCCGACGTCGAAGGCATCACCGGGCAGTACTTCGTGAAGTGCAAGGTCACCGGCCCGAGACCGGCCGCGCTCGACGACGACACTGCCGCGCGCCTCTGGGAGATCAGCGCCGAGCTGACCGGCGTCGGCTGAGGCTACGAGCGACGCGCCGCGGCCCACGCCACGGATTGCAGCGGCACCACGGTCTCGGCGCCGAGCTTCGCCACGACCGACACGAAGTCCTTGCCGACGTGGACGGTGCCGTCCAGGCCTTCGAACTCGTGCAGGCAGCCGATCGTCTGGTCGTCGCGACCGTCGCGTTCGAGCAGCGCGTCGCGGAACGTCCGACGACTCCGGGCGCGACTCCCGCCTTCGGTCGCGTGGTCGTACATCTCGATGGACATGGGCAACCCGGCGACGAGATGGATGTCCACCCGGCCGTACGCCGCACGGATCGCGACGAGGTCGTCGCCGGTCTCCTCGACGTAGCCGGCAAAGCGCTGGTCGCCGACGAGCACCGCGACGCGGTCGCCGGCGTGCATGCGCTCGCCGAGCCAACCCTCGAGCGTGCGACCGTGCCGCCACTGGGCCGCCGCGTCTGCGGTCGCAACCTCTTGCTCGGCGCGCCATTCGGCCCGCATCTCGGAGGCGACGCCCGCCAGGTCTGGGTGCTCGAGGCCGTCCATCACCTGATGATCGGACGAAGGGGACCGATGTTGAGCCGGATCGGTCAGGTCGTGGCTGCAGCCGCCCGGTAGCGCGATGTCGAGTGCTCGGGATCGGTGTCGAAGCGCGGGATGACCTCGTCTCCGAACAGCTTCACCGTGCGCTCGAGCAGGTCGTGGCCGTACGTGCTGCCGGACGGGCCCATGATCAGCTGGTCGACCCCGATGCTGTTCCAGCGCTCGATCCCCTGGGCGCACTCGTCGGGAGTGCCGACGATCGCCGCCCCGGACTGGAACCCCTTCTCGATCGCGTCGAGCGACGGGTCGGGGATCTCGGCGGGCCACTCCGGCACGAACGGCGGCTTCGGGAACGTGTCGAGGTAGTGGAACACGAGCGTCTGCTGGCGTCCGTTGCCGGAGTGCGTCATCAGGTTGCGCGCCTCGTCGCGGTCTTCGAGGCACATGAAGCTCGTGGTGATCGCGATGTTGTCGTTCACGTACGCGCCGACCGGTTCCGCGTTGACGATGTGCTTCTTGTACGTCTCCACGAGCGGCGCCATCTTCTCGGGGGTGCCACCCGTGAAGCAGATGACCCCGAGCCCCATGCGCGCGGCCTTCTCGAACGTCTCCGGGTTGCCGGCCGCGACCCACAACGGCGGGTGCGGCTTCACGTACGGCTTCGGGATGACATTGCGCTCGGGCATCGAGAAGTACTTGCCGTCGTAGGAGTACGGCTCGTCGCGCCACATGCGCACGATCTCGCGGATCGCCTCGTCGTACATCTCTCGCGTCGCTTCGGGGTCGGTGATCCCGAAGCCACCCATCTCGGTGGTCGACGATCCGCGTCCGGTGCCGAACTCGAAACGCCCGCTCGACACGTGGTCCATCATCGCGACGCGTTCGGCGACGCGCGCGGGATGGTTCACAGGCGGGGTGATGTTGATGATCCCCGACGCCGCGTGCAGGCGTTCGGTCCGCGCCAGCACCCACGCCATCAACGTCTCGCTCGCGGAGATGTGCGAGTACTCCTTCAAGAAGTGGTGCTCGGTGAACCAGGCATACTTCCAGCGGTGCCGGTCGGCGACCTCGCACAGCCCGACCTCGCTCATGAGGCGGTCGTGCTCGGCGTCGGGGTTGGCGGCCGCCACGTCTCTGTGGACGAAGCCGCCGAGGAAGAGGCCGAATTCCATGCGCGCGGGCCCTCCGGATCGAGCGGACACGTTTTTAGAACGTGTTCTAAATCCTAGAGGACGGGGCCGCGCGATGTCCAGCATGGTCCGGGGCGTGGTCACGAATCCCGACCCATGTGTCGGATCCTGTGCCCACGGGGCCGCGGAGTGCGCAACACAATGGCGGCCGTGCGGCGCGTGGTGATCCTGGGCCCGGGAGGGGCGGGCAAGTCGACGCTCGCGCGCCGTCTCGGCGCGAGCACCGGCCTGCCGGTCGTCCATCTCGACGAGCATTTCTGGCGCCCGGGCTGGGTCGAGACACCGCGTGAGGAGTGGCGCGTACGCCAACGCGAGCTGTTCGCAGGTGACGCGTGGATCGCCGATGGCAACTACAGCGGCACGCTCGACGAACGCCTCCCGCGTGCCGACACCGTCGTGCTGCTCGACCTCCCGGCGTGGCGAACGGTGCCCCGCGCGTTACGCCGTTCGATCGCCCACCGCGGCGAGGCACTCCAGGCCGAGGGTTGTCCGGAGCGCGTCGACGTGCAGTTCCTGCGCTGGGTCGCGAACTACCGACGACGGTCCAGGCCGCGAGTGCTCGCCGCGATTGCCGAGCACGCGCCGGACGCGCGACTGCACGTGCTGCGGAACCCGCGCGCAGTCGACGCGTTCGTCGCCGCGCTCAACCGGTGATCGCGCGTACTTCCGTGACCGAGACCCGTTGGGTGACCTTGGGCTCGGCGTCGATTGCTTCGAGCTTCGGGACGCCCGGCAGGCCGGCACTCCCGCCGAGCAGGTCGCCGATCTGCCCGCCCGAAGAAAGTGACTCGAGGTCGACGTCGCACGGGTCGGGTGGTGTCGCGAATGGAGAGACGGTGCCCCGCGGCTCGACGAGCCCCACGATCGGGCCGCTCCGGACCTTGGCGGCGCGCGCGAGACCCGCAAGTCGCTTGTCGGCGTCGGTCATCGCGCGCGCACGGGCCTGGGCGACGAGGTCGTCGCACGCGGATGAGATGAACAGCACGCCCGACGGTGCCAGCACCCCGGTGACACCGTTGACAGCATCGACGATCTTGCTGCCGTTCTTCATGAGCACGTCGACCGGGACCGTCGCGCTCACATAGCGCAACCGTCCGCCCTGCGCCTCGACCTCGACCGCGTCCTCGCGGACGCCGAGCGCCGTCAGTGCCCGCGTGATCCGGTCGCCGTCCGCGGGAGTGAAGGAACCGGAGCCGGTCGGTTGCGCGCCCGACGACGAGGAGCTGATCGACTCGCCGAGCGTCGACTGTGCGACGACGATCTCGGCCCGGTCGGCCTTGCCGGTGACCTCTCCGGTGCCGGTCGCCGTGAGCGTCCGATCGGCCGTGTCGGCAAGCGCGAAGGTTGCGGACACGGAGAAGGTCAACTCGACCTCGGGCTTGGCATCGAGCGGTTGGGGCGGCGGTCCATACGTCGAGAGGACCGACAGCGCGTCGATCGCCGAACGGCCGCACGGCTCGCCGTTGCCCAATGCTGCGAAGTAGGCGGCAGTGAGCGGATCGCTCGGGCCTTCGGTGACTCCACGCAACTGGCCGAGCACGACATCGGCAGCGCGCGCGAGCCCTTCGGCGTGGCGGCGCGCATCCTTGACGGCATCCACGCGGGCGGTCGACAGCGCGGCCGCGCAATCCTCGACCGCGAACCGGAGACCGGCCACGTCCGTCGTCCCCATCACCGCGTCGATCGCTTTCGAGACGTCCGACGCGATTCCCGGAAGCTTCGCGACCGGTACCTCGACCCGCAGCCGCGTCTCTCCACCGACGCCCGACGACAAGACGCTCCCGTTCTCCATGTGCAACGCCGTGTCGGGAAGCCCGAGCGTACGGAGCCGGGCCAGGAGGCCGGCGCGCTGCGCCGAGGGATCAGCGGCGGACGAAGGCGGGAAGCTGATCGAGCCGCCGCTGTTCTCGGGCTCCACGACGACGAACGCGAGATCGGCGCGCACCTTCTGCGTGGCCGTGCCGTCCGCGACGAGCCCTCGGGGGGCGCCGGGATCTGCCGGCGCGCCCGACGTTCCCGTGCTCTTGGTCGATCCGCCCGACCCACATCCGGCGAGGACGAGCGCCAGGGCCACCGGCCCGAATCGCTTGCCCACCATGCCGACTCCCCCGCCGGTGGTACGCCGCCCGGAGCCGGCGCATCCACCGAAACTGTCTCACCCCCCCACTACCGTCGCAACAGTGAGATCGACGCCTGAACGCGCACCCGCACCCGCACGTGAAGCCGCCTATGAAGCAACGGCTGCGGCGACGCCCGAACACGATGGTCCGGACGCCGTCGGGCGGGTGCTGGGCACCGACGATGCCACCCCACTCTCGTACTGGGTGGCGATCGCGCCCGACCAGTACCTGCAGCTCGACGACGTCGTGGTCTGCGACCGGCAACTCCCCGCGCACGACGAGCCGGTCCGGTTGTCCGGCGTCGTCACCCAGGTCCGCGCCCGCCATGAAGGCGCGCGCTTCGACTCCGACGTCTTCCTCATCGAAGACGGCGTCCTGCCCGCCGGCGCGGTCGAGGCCGCCGAGATCCTCACGACGCGCGTCGAGCCCGAGATCTTCGTGCCGCCTCGCCCCGGTACCGAGGTGCGCCGCGCCGAGGGGCAGGAGCGCGACGAGGCCTTGTACTTCGACCGGATGCCGCGCAAGTTGCCGATCGGTCTCGGTCGCGACGGCCGTCCGCTGTACGCCAACATCGATTTCCTCGACGGCACGCGCGGCGCCCATGTCAACATCTCGGGGATCTCGGGCGTCGCAACCAAGACCACCTACGCCACGTTCCTGCTGTACGCACTGTTCAACTCGGGCGCGCTCGGCGAGGACACGTTGAACACGCGCGCGCTGGTGTTCAACGTGAAGGGCGAGGATCTCCTGTTCCTCGACCACGACAACACGGAGCTCTCCGACGCCGACCGCGACAAGTACCGCGAGCTCGGCCTCATGCCGGGCGCGTTCAAGTCGGTGACGGTGTTCGCACCTGCACGCAAAGGCGACGTGAACGCGCGGCCGGATGTCGCGACCCGCACCCAGGGCGTGCACGCGTTCTACTGGACGCTCGCCGACTTCGTCACCGAAGAGCTGTTGCCGTTTGCATTCGCCGACGCCGAGGACGATCGCCAGCAGTACACGATGGTCGTCCACAACGTGACCGCGGCGCTGCGCCGCGAGGGCGAGCCCGCGGCGGACGGCGCGTGGCGCGTCGACGGCCGCACCCTCCGCACCTACCGCGATCTCGTGGATTTCGTCGTCGCCAAGGTGCAGAGCGACGACGAGCTCGAACGGCGCGAATGGGCCGGTCCGGCGACGGGCATGGGCACGATCAACGCGTTCGTGCGGCGGTTCCTGTCGTCCCAACGCGCCCTCGACCGCCTCGTGCGCGCCGACGTCGCCGAACGCGAATTCCACCGCATCGACACCGACGATGCCCAGCTCACGGTCGTCGACCTCCACAACCTTCCCGACCGCGCCAAGCGGTTCGTCGTGGGGGTCACCTTGCGGACCGCGTTCGATCGCAAGGAGCAGACCGGCAGCGCGAAGCCATTGCTGTTCGTCGTGCTCGACGAGCTGAACAAGTATGCGCCGCGGGAAGGCGACTCCCCCATCAAGGAGATCCTGCTCGACGTCGCCGAGCGCGGTCGTTCGCTCGGCATCGTGCTGGTCGGCGCGCAGCAGACCGCGAGCGAGGTCGAGCGGCGGATCATCTCGAACTCCTCGATCCGCGTGGTCGGCCGCCTCGACGCCGCGGAAGCATCGCGTGCCGAATACGGCTTCTTGCCGCCGAGCCACCAGAAGCGGGCGACGATCGCCAAGCCCGGCACGATGTTCGTGAGCCAGCCCGAGATCCCGGTCCCGCTCGTCGCGGAGTTCCCGTTCCCGGCGTGGGCGACCCGCCCCGCCGAACGCGGCGCGAACCCGAGCGCGACGGGCGCAGCCGCGGTCCCGGACGATCCGTACGCCGGCCTGCCCGGCGGGGGCTGAGCCCGCGTTGAAGATCCTTCACACCTCCGACTGGCACGTGGGCAAGCTGTTGCGCGGCATCTCGCGCCTCGACGAGCACCGCGCCGTCCTCGCCGAGATCGCCGAGCTGGCGGTCGCCGAGCAGGTCGATTGCGTGCTCGTCACCGGCGACCTGTTCGAGTCGGCGGCACCGCTGCCCGACGCACAGCGCGTGGTGTGGGATGCGTTGCTCGCCCTGCAGGCCAGCGGCGCGCGGGTGGTGGTCATCGGCGGGAACCACGACAACCAGTACGCGTTCGACGCGTGGTCGCCGCTCTTCGCCGCCGCGGGCATCACGTTGCTCGGGCACGCGGCCCGGGCCGATCGGGGCGGCGTCGTGGAGTGGAAGACCGCCGCCGGAGAAGCCGTCGTGTGCGCGCTGGTGCCGTTCGTGTCGCAACGGTTCGCCGTGAAGACCGAGCAACTCCTCGAGCTCGACGGCGCGCAGGCCGTCGGCCGCTATGCGGAACGGATGCGCATGTTGATCGACGCCTTGAGCGCGTCGTTCCGGCCCGACGCCGTGAACCTCCTCGCCACGCATTGCTTCGTCCCGGGCGGCCGGCTCGGCGGCGGCGAGCGCGACGCGCAGATCGCCAACGAGTACGGCGTCGAAGCGGTGCACTTCCCTTCGCAGGCGAACTACGTCGCGCTCGGCCACCTGCACCGTGCGCAACGGGTGGAGGCGCCCGCCCCTGCGTGGTACGCCGGTTCGCCGATCCAGGTCGACTTCGGCGAGGAGCTCGACGGCAAGCACGCGCTGGTCGTCGAGACCGCGCCCGGCAGGCCCGCGCGCGTCGAGAAGCGCGTGCTGCACGGCGGCTGGACCCTGCGTACCCTCACCGGCACGGTCGAGGAGCTGCATGCCGCCGCGCGCGATACGGGAGATGCGTGGCTGCGGGTCGTCGTGCGCGAGCCGGCGCGGGCCGGGCTCGCCGACGAGGTCCGCGCCTTGTTGCCCCGCGCGGTGGACGTGCGCATCGACCGCGTGCTCGCCGAAGGTGCCGCATCGGAGCCGAGCCCGCGGCGCGGGCGCAACGCGCGCGACTTGTTCGCCGAGTACCTCTCGGTCGAGGGTGTCGAGGACGCACGCATCCTCCGCCTGTTCGAACGGTTGCACGACGACGTGCTCGCCGAGGTGCCCTGATGCGCCCCGTCCGCCTGCACATCGAAGGGTTCGGCGTCTTCCGGTCCCCCGTCGACCTCGATTTCGACGACGTCGACTACTTCGCGATGGTCGGGCCGACCGGCGCGGGCAAGTCGACGATCATCGACGCGATCTGCTTCGCGTTGTACGGGAGCATTCCCCGCTACGGCGACGAGCGCCTCGTCGGTCGCGCGATCAGCCTCGGCGGCCGTGAGGCGAAGGTGTCGCTGACATTCGACGTCGCCGGCGTTCGCCACCACGCCACGCGCGTCGCACGACTCGGCAAGGGCAGAGCCGACGCGGTGCTCGAACGCGACGCGCCCGGCGGCACCGAGGTGCTCGCATCCGGCGCACGCGACATGAAGGCCGAGGTCGAGAGACTTCTCGGATTGCCCTTCGCGCATTTCACCAAGTGTGTCGTGCTCCCCCAGGGCGAGTTCGCCAGGTTCCTGCACGACGAACCGGCAAAGCGGCGCGAGCTGCTGACGCGCCTTCTCGATCTCGGCGTGTACCAACGCATCGGAGAGCGCGCCCGCATCACGGCCAAGGAGGCCAAGAAGGCCGTCGAGCTCCACGAGCATCACCTTGCCGAGCTTGCGTTCGCCACCGACGACGCGCGCGATCAGGCCGCCGCACGCGTCGAACAACTGCTCGATCTCTGCCGGGCCGTCGACGACGCCCGCCCCCACGACGACCACGATGCGCACGCGCGGGCGGCCGCGGACGGGGTCGCGCGTGCTGCCGATGCCCTGGTCTCCCTGCTCGCCACGGTCGTCGTCCCGAAGCCCGTCGACGCGCTCGGTCGTGAGCTGCGCGGTGCCGCGGCGGCGCGTGAACGCGCCCAGGTCGAGCGGGCGCAGGCCGAAGAAGTGCTGAGCGGGGCGGAAGCAAGCGTCGAGGCGCTCGGCGATCGCGACGAGCTGACGCGTGCGCGAGACGCCCACGTCGCCTTGGCCGATCTCGCAACCACGCTCGAGCGTGCGACGGCCGAAGTGGTGCGCCTCGAGGGCGAGGAAGCGCGTACGACCGAGCTGTTGGCGCGCGCCCGCACGCACGTCGGCGATCAGCAGACGGCGGTGGAGTCCGCCACTGCCGCGCACGCCGCCCACGAGCTCCGCGCGCATCTCGTTGCGGGCGAGCCCTGCCCGGTGTGCACGACCGTGGTGCGCGAGGTCCCGAAGCGGCGTCGGCCGGCCGCGATCGCCAAGGCCGAAGAGGGGCTGGCCGAGGCGCGCGCGCTGCTCGCCCAGGCCGAAACCGCGCACGCCGAGGTCGCGAAGCTGCACGCACGCGCGGCGGCGACGCAGCACCAGCTCGAGGGCCGTCACGCCGAGCTACGCGCCGCGGTCGCAGCACATCCCGTAGCGTCAGCCGTGATCACCGCACTCACGCGTTCCGACGACGCCCGGCAACAGCTCGTCGCGGCTCGCGCCGCCGACAAGCGCGCACGCGCCCGAGAAGAGCTCGCCGCCGAACAGTGCGCAGCCGCCGAGCAGCGCGCGGTGTCGTTGCGGACCGAGTATGCCGAGCGGCGCGACCAGCTGCTGCGCGGTGGTTGTGAGCCACCTCCCGCGACCGGAGATCTTGCGGCCGGGTGGCACACGCTGGCCGATTGGGCACGCGACGAGGCAGTGACGCGGCAATCGGCCGCGGATGCCGCCCGACGCGACCGCGACGCGCTCGACGTGGCTCGGGTGGCCCGTCTCGCCGGTCTCGTCGATCGCGCGCGAGAGATCGGGCTCCGCGAGAAGGTCGACGACCTCGGCGAGTTGCGGGACGAGGTGTTCGAGCACGGCTCGACCGCGCGCCACGAGCTGCGTCGCATCGACGAAGCCTTCGAGCGCGCCGCGAAGCTCCGCGAGGAGGTCGACGCGGCCCGGGTCGAGCACCGCATCGCACACACGCTCGGCGAGCTGCTGAAATCCGACCACTTCGAGAAGTGGGTGCTCGCGGAAGCGCTCGGCGTGCTCGTCGACGCCGCCTCCCGCACGCTGCTGTCGCTCTCCCAGGGCCACTACTCCTTGCGCTACAGCAGCGACGAGGAGTTCGTGGTCGTCGACCACCGCAACGCCGACGAGACGCGATCGGTCCGCACGCTCTCCGGGGGCGAGACGTTCCAGGCGGCGCTCGCGCTGGCGCTCGCCCTCTCCGACCAGCTCGCCGAGCTCTCGGCGGCCGGCGGCGCGAAGCTCGACGCGATCTTCTGCGACGAGGGCTTCGGCAGTCTCGACGCGGACACGCTGGACGCGGTCGCGTCGACCATCGAGTCGCTTGCGACGAGCGGCCGCGTCGTCGGTCTCGTCACGCACGTCCCGGCCCTCGCCGAACGGGTGCCGGTGCGGTTCCGCGTCCACGACGGCACCGTCACGCGCGAGGAGACCTGAGGTGCCCGAAGGCGGAGCCGCACGGGCTCCGTGGCCCGAGCGGCCCGCAGAGCGGAGGAAGTGACGGTGCGGTTCACCGTCGACCCATGGGATCCCGCGTACGGCGCATCGCTGGACACGGAGATGGAGGCGTCCGAGGCGCCGGTCGTCGTCGACGTCGAGTGCGCGCCCGAGGCATGGGCGCCGCGTACGCCGCCCCCCGACACTCCGGCACCGGGCGCGCTCGTGTTCGTCGACGGCGTGCGCCGGCTGGAAGCGCGCACATGGATCGACGAGCCCCAACCGTTGGGTCGGGCGTGCGAGGCCGGGATCTTCGCGTCGTACGCGGCGGGGGCGGTGCGATGCGACGGACGCGCCGAGATCATCGACGTCCAAGTAGGTCGCGGGCTCTACTCACCGGCGGCCCGGCTGCACGACGTGGCGACGAGCGCCGGATGCTTCGTGGCACATCGGACGGTCGACGCCACCCCCGAGTCGTTGATGTACGCGGTCCATTCCGACATGGCCGACGCCGAGGTGCTCATCGCCGAAACCGCGCGACGCCGCGGCGACGAGCTGCTCCTGCTCGACGGCCCGCTGCGCAAGCGCGCTCACGTCCCCGACGCGGTCGGCATCGTGAAGACGCATCACGTGCGGTATCTGCCACCTGATCTTGATCGGATCGTCGGCGCGTTGCAGCACGGCGACCGCACGCCCGTGTTCCGCGTCGACGCGCAACCGTTCAGCCGTTACTCCTGGTATGTGCGCCTGCCCGGTCCGCCGGGCGGCCCCTGGGCAGGCGTCGTCCGGTGCGAGGCGACCGGCGCGCTGGCGGCCGAGGCCGTCGCGCGCCTCGCCGATCGCGTGACGGCCGCGCTCGGACCGTTCGCGTCCGAACCTCACAAGGACTCGCGGGCGCCGCAGAACCTGTATCCGATCGCGGGCCTGGAACGGGAGCTCCGGCACCGGCTCGGAGACTCGGGGGTGCTCTACCGGGCGCTCCGCCGGGCCAGCGCGATGGTGTCGGCCTGACCGTTTCGTCTCGTGTGTGCGCCGGGTACAACCGGTCTCATGATCGATGCCAAGCACGTCATCACCAAGGGTGCCGTCGAGCACGCGGTCGAACAGGCCAGGGACGCAGCCGGAACGGCGCTCGAGGATCTGTCCGGACGGGTCAAGGACGCCGAGGTTGTGCAGCAGCTCCGCCGGAGGGCACGCAAGGAGCTCAAGAAAGCTGCCAAGCAGGCCCACAAGGCGAAGTCCTCGAGAAGGTCGCGGCGGGGGCCGCGGCCCGTGGTCCTGCTGGTCACCGTGGGATTCGTCGCGTTCGCCGCGTACATGGTGCAGCGTCGGCGCAACGGGTCGAGTACCTACACGGCGCCCGACCCCTTCGGCGAGGCCGTCGAGGAAGAGCGGCGGGCAAACGCCTTCGGCCAGAAGCCCGCCGCGACGCCCGGCGCCTGACCGGAAGCACCCCTCGAGCGGGCCGGCAGACACCGGTCTTGGCGCGCCCCGGCAATCGTGACGTCGTCGCGCCCTTGTAGATGCATCAAATGCCGTTCGGCTTATACAGTCGTTTCGGGGTTGCAGCGGGGGTGATATGTCCAATCGGCCGAACTGGTATCACGAAACCGGTCCCGAGCGACGCGCAAAACGCCGTCACCGCTTTCGGTCGATGTGGATCTGGCTCTTCGTGATTGCCGTCGCCGTCGTTGTTCTGTCGCAGGGCGGTGGGCCATTCGCGCATGGTTCGACATGCGAGACGAGCACGCACGTCGACTCGTCCACGGGCTTGGAATCGACCCGGCTTCGGTGTCACGAGATACGCAGCTGGTTGCCCTGACACACGATGTCCGGCCCAAGGTCATCGGGAAGGATCAACAGTCGCGCTTCGGGGCACCGTCGGGCGCGATGTGGAGAACGCTCTGCGTGCGGTGTTGCATCACCGTCGTGGTCGCGGCGTCTTCCGTGAGCCATTCGACGGGTGGCACGAAGGCCGTGCCGAATCCCCGCGCGAGCACCACGTAGTCGAAGCGGCCGTTGCGTAGGAGGCGGTGCAGTTCGCAGCTCGTCGGCTGCGGGCTCAGTCGATCGTCCACCTTTTCGACGTCGTTCGAGAGGTCGAGCCCGAACTCCGGATAGATCTCGTTCGTGCCGAATGCCGCGACGCGCGCGTCGTGCACGTCGCGGAAGTACGCGTCAACCGCCGCCGTCGGCGACCCGTCGTCGGCGTACCGATCCTCGAGCGCGCGCCGCTGCACGAACCAACCGCCGACGAGCACGATGACCGCGACGGCTGCCGCACCGACCACCCGGAAACGTCGCCGGGCGTCGAGTCGCAGCGCACCGGGCCCGCCACCGAGCACGACCACGAGCACGACCACGAGCACGACCACGGCCGCGGCGGCGACCGCGGTGATGACCTGGCCGTGCGGCCACGCGAGCATCCTCTCGTGATGCGCCGAGACGGCGTTCAACGCGATGAGCGCGCCGAAGACGGCCAGGATGATCCTGCGAAACGTCGCCGCGGATGCGAACACGATCGGCCCGAGCACGAACGCGACGGCGAGCGGTGCCGTGAGGTAACGAAGCGTGTACTGGAACGCGATGCCATGCCCGTCCGCGCTGAGCGGACTGAACGGGTAGTAGAGGATGCCGGTCAGCGCCGCGACGGCGGCGACGCGTTCCAGCGCATGCCGCGCACGGATGACCACCGCGACGCCGGCGCCGACGCCGAGTGCGAGAACCACCGGCCACGCGTGACCGAAGGACATCGACAACCCGGGCAGGTACCAGTCCCGCCAGACCGCACCGTCGGTGACGTAGCTCATCACCGAATGGCCCGACTCGTTGACCTTCGCGGAAAGTGAGAGCGGGCCGAGATGCACCGGGAACCAGGGAACCGGGCTGCCGGCGAGCACCCAGTTGCGGATGAACCAGTAACCCCCGCTCGCGAGCAACAAGGCGGACCACAGCACCGCGATTCGCGGTCGGTGTGTGCGCCAGGCGTAGACCGCGACACCTACCGACATGACGATCACTGACGCGACCACCGTGAGCTTCGTCGCGAGCGCGAGCCCGGCGGCGATGGCGGCAAGTGCCGTCGGCGCCGGCTTTCCTTCGCCGGCGACCAGCAGCGCGACGGACGCGAGCAACAACGCCAGGCAGACGATGTCGTTGGACGCCTGACCAGGCTGCGTACCGGACAGGGCGGGAAGCCCGATCACCGCCGCGGCACCGAGCAGCGTGAGGGCTGCGAGGCCCCGAGACCGTCCGACGCACCACGCAGACAGCAACGCGAGCGCCCCCCAGCCGAGGTTGACGAACGGCGACAACACGTCCCGTCCGAACGCCATGACGCCGAGGGCGTGCAGCAGCTCGGCGTCGTACGGGTAGTAGCGCTGCGTCACCGTGCCGATCCCGTGCAGATCCACGAAGCCACCGGCCTGCACGAAGCGCACCGCATCCGGCATGTGGTACACGAGCGTGTCCGGGTGCGTCATGCCGATGCCGAGCGCGAACCCCGTATGCGCTGCCCACTGCGCCGCCAGCACCGCGATCGCGCCTACTGCGACGAGCACCTCGCCGCGCTTCGAGGGCGCGGCCACGAGTGGCACGGGATTCGGCGCCGCCCGCCGGCCGAAGACGCGCGCGACCGCGGTCATCGCGGCCCCGGCCGCGACGAGCACCACGAGCACGACGAAGCGTCGGAAGCCACCGACGCTGCCGAGCACGTGCAGGCATCCGAAGAGTGCACCGAGCGCGATGACGGTTTCCGCAACGCGTGCCGGCGGACCGGTCCAGCCCGGAAGCAATGCTCGCCGCAGGCTCCACGCGCCAGTCGCCAACGACGCGACGACCATTGTGATGGCCACCACACCCCCGACGTACGAGCCGGCCGAGAGTCCGGCCGCAGCAAGCGTCACCGAGGCTTCACGCACACATACAGCTGGTGCGGATACGGCAAGAGGTCGACCATGGCATAGCGGATCACGCCGAAACCCTCGCGTTCCAGCAGGTCGGTGAGATCGGCGGCGCTCCAGTAGCGCGGCAGCTCACCGCGCGTCATCAACACATCGAGCAGCCACGTGAACGCCATCTTGTAGCGGGGTCGGGTGTCCACGTCCTTCACGACGAACACCCCGCCGGGACGCAGACGCGTGTACACCTGACGAATTAGCGCGTCCGCCACCGGCCGCGGGACGTGGTGCAGGAGGTCGAGCATGTAACACCCGTCGAGCTCGTCGGGGAGCTCGACGGACCGCGCGTCGCCCACGTCGAAGGCCGCGTTCTCGACGCCGAGTCGTCGCCGGGCCTTTTCCGCGAGGGCGACGCGACGCTCGTCGACGTCGACGCCGAGCACTCTCAGCGCGGGACACACACGGGCGAAATAGAGGCCGAACAATCCGAAGCCGCATCCGACCTCGAACACTGTGCCCTCGCGGGGTAGGAATTGCCTGATCTCTTCGAGAAAGCGACCGCGAATGATCCGGAAGCGCAGGACGCAATACGCCCGCACGACCAACGAGTCATAGGCGCGGATGATCGGCGCGACTGCCCGGGCGTGATGGCGCGGCGCCGTGCTCGCGGCTGCGGCATCGGCGGCGAGTTCCGAGATTCCGTCCATCGCGCCGCCGGCCATCGCGTTCTGCTCCACCGCGTCGGGAGCTCCGACTCGGCGTGGCGCAATGTAGCTCCTCGGCGTCACGCGGGCCGTCATGCGCACCGCACAGTCGCGCCGCTCGAACGCGCATCAGCCCGCGGAACGTGTGTGGCGTTGGAAGAACGCCACAACCAGCCCGGGAACCTCAGGCGGCACATCGTGTCCACCGGGAGAGATGTACGTCGCGAGCTCCAGATTCCCCTGACCGCGCTCGGAGCGGAGATATCCGTTGACCGTCGCAGTGCTCGGGTCGACACCGAGCTTGCGTTCGGCGATCGGGATGCTCCGGGCCTGGTTGGCATACGGCACGATCGGATCGCGTTCGCCCATCGCCATGAACATCGAGCGCACCGGGTCGCTCTCCAGCAGGCGCGCGGGCGGCTGCCCGGAGAGGTTGGCAGTTGCGGCAATCGCGTCGCCGCGCTGGTTCAACAACAGCGAGACGAACGCCGACCCGTTCGAGTGCCCCATGAGGAACACACGGTCGCGGTCGACCGGCAGCTTGGCATACAGCGCGTTGTGCATCGCGTCGTAGAACGCGAGGTCGCGGTCGCCGAGCTCACCGAGCCGCGTCTGCCACCCGGGCTTGACGCCCTTCGGGTCCGTCACGCCCTGGTGGCCGACCAGCCCGTCGGGATACACGACGACCGCGTCGCGCCACAGGTCTTCGATGTCGAACTTTCGCTCGATCTTGGCGCCGCTCCCGCCGTGACCGTGGAACACGAACACGAGCGGCACCGGGCGTGACGTGTCGACGGGCACGACGACAACGGCGTTGCGGCGCACGCCGTTCACGTCGAATGACACCGTGTTGCGGCCGGGTGGGTAGGGGCGCCCGACCTGCATCGTCGTTGCGGTCGTGGCCGTTGCGGTCGTGGTCGTCGTTGTCGTCGAAGACGGCGGCGTGCCCGTTCCAGCAGTGCCGCTCCCGCCCCCGCATCCCGTCACCACGGTTCCGATCGTTGCCACGACACCGATCAGCACGCTTCGAAAACGGGTCATGGCCCCATTGTCACCGTTGCGTGTGCGGGCCTCGTGACCTCTCTGTCAGGAGCTCATGAGAGGCGGCGGCGGGAATCGAACCCGCGTGAAAGGTTTTGCAGACCTCTGCCTGTGCCACTCGGCTACGCCGCCGGAGCACACGATCGTATCCGAGGGCGCTCCCCGGGCGCGTGGTCTAGGCGCGCGCTCGCAACGCCACGACGTCGCATTGCCGCGCGCCGCCTCGGGGCATGAACCCGGCGGCGGCGATCTCCTCGAACTGCTCGGGCGGCACCGCCGGTGACCACAACCACCCCATTGCCGAGTCGCAGCCGACCTCTTGCAACCGAGCCGCTTGCTCTCCCCGCTCGACGCCCTCGGCGGTGACCGTCACGTCGAGCGCATGACCCATCGTCACGATTGCCTGCACGATCGCAAGATCCGCGGGCGCGCCATCGAGCCGGTCGAAGAACGACCTGTCGAGCTTGAGCACGTCGATCGGCAGCTTCTTCAGATATGCGAGCGCCGAATACCCCGTGCCGAAGTCGTCGACCGCGACGCGCACACCGATCGCGCGGAGCTCATGGAGCCGCCTGCACGTCGTGTCGAGATCGGTGAGCGCGCTGCGCTCGGTGATCTCGATCTGGATGCAGCGTGGGTCGACCTCGGTCTCCCGCAGCACCGCGGTGATCTCACCCACCACGTCGGCCTGCCGCATGAAGCGCGGCGAGAGGTTCACGCTGACCGTCAGTGGATCCGCCTGCGCACGGCGTGATCCCCACCGGCGCGCCCAGACGCATGCCTGGTGCAGGACGAACCGGTCGATGGCCACGATCAGGCTCGACTCCTCGGCGATCGGGACGAAGGTCGCCGGCTCGAGGACACCTCGGTGCGGATGGTTCCAACGCAGCAAGGCCTCGGCGGCGATCACGTTCCCGCTCTGCAACGCCACCTCGGGCTGGAAGTGGACGACGAGCTCCCCGCGCTCGAGCGCCCGCCTCATGTCGCTTTCGAGCTCGAGGCGCTCCATCACGTGGGGCGCGAACGACGCGTCGAAGAGCTCCCAACGCGCGCGACCCTTCTCTTTCGCGACGTACATCGCGAGGTCGGCCTGGCGCAGGAGGTCACTGGCGGCTTCGGCGCCGGCCTGCGACAGTGCGATGCCGACGCTTGCCGACGCGAACAACTCGTGCCCGTCGATGACGAGCGGCTCGCGCATCGCCTCGATCATCCGGTCGGCGACCCGCAGCGCGGCGTCGGCATCAGCGAGGTCGCGCAGCAGCACGGTGAACTCGTCACCTCCGAAACGCGCCACCACGTCGCGCGGTCGCAGGCAGTTGGCCAGCCGCTCGGCGACCACGACCAGCATGCGGTCGCCGACTTCGTGGCCGAGACTGTCGTTCACGAGCTTGAAGCGATCGACGTCGAGGAACAACACCCCGACGTATTGCTCGTTCAGCCTCGCCTCTGCTTGCGCGTGCTCGAGCTGGTCCAGGAAGAGCCACCGGTTCGGCAGACGTGTGAGCGCGTCGTGGTACGCCTGGAACGTCAGCTGCTCCCGCGCAGACCGTCGTTCGGTGATGTCGCGCATGTTGCAGACGAGACCACCGACCGCGGGATCGTCGAGCATGTTCGTGACGCCGACCTCGAACCACCGATACGCGCCATCCGCGTGCGCGAGTGGGATCTCGATCCAGCGAACCGCGCGTGGTCGTGTCAGTAGGTCCCGGAACAGCGCCTGGGCGAGCTCGAGGTGGTCCTCGTGGACGAGCCCACGGTCCATTCGCGGCAGGTCGTCCGGCCCGTGGCCGAGGAGTCGCTCGATCGCCGGGCTTGCGTACAGCACCGTCCCGTCGGCTGCGATGACCACGATTGCGTCGGACGCGTGTCGCACGAGGGCTTGCAGGCGCTCGTCGCTGTAGCGAAGTGAGGCTTCGAAGCGCTCCTTCTCGGCGTACGCCAAACCCAGGTACCCGATGATGAGGCAAATGCCGAGGGCACTGAGCAGTGCGAGGCCATGGCCTTGCGCCACACCGATGTTCGAGTCGACCCATCCCAGCGACACCGCGCTCTCCCCGAGTGCGGTCATCAGCACCACGCTCACCATCGCAGGCTGCGCGATCCTCGAGCCGGAGACGCGGAACTCTTCGATGGCGCCGAACACGTAGCCGATGCCGAGGACCGCACCCCACCCGATCAGGTAGATCACGGTCGCGATGGCCGCGAACGAGCAGAGCAGCCGGGGCACGACGCCGCGGTTGCTCTCACTGAACGGCCAGAGGTATGCGGCTCCGACGCTCACCGCGGCCGCGCCGATCAGGGTGGCCGCCAGCACCAACGGCGGGACGTCGGCGACGAAGCCGAGTCGCTGCCCGAGCAGGAGGACCGGGAGCACGAGCGCGGTCGCGCCGAAATGCACGACGGGGCCCAGGTGCGAAGACGCGCCCGGGCGGCTCGGCGCGCCGTCCGCGCGCAGCACGCTCATGGGTCGCGTATCGACGCCCTCCGGTGCGTGCTTGACGAGATGCGTCAGACGTCTCAATCGAGCCGCCGGCATCCCCAGCTAACCTCCTGACCTTCCTCTTTTCGGCCCTCGTTCGGCGTTGCAGGAGCGCGCATGACCGTTCGTCTGCTCGGTGTCGGTGCCGCGGCACCTGCCCTTCGGCTGGCCGCGGCCGACGTGGGCGCCGCCTGGGGTCGTTCCGGCCGGGGTCAGGCCGCAGTGTGCGCGCCCGACGAGGACATGCTCACACTCGGGTGGGATGCCGCGACCCGTGCGATCGCGGCTGCCGGCATCGATCCGGAAAGGGTCGACGCGCTGTTCTGGGGCACGAGCCGGCCGCCGTTCGCCGAAGGCCCGAGCCTCGCGTTCCTCGCCGCGGCGCTCGGCTTGTCGTCCGCGGTCGGCGGCGCGCTGTGTGCCGGTTCCGCGCACGCCGGCATGGAGGCGCTGGCGGCCGGGACGGACGCGATCGCCGCCGGATCAGCGCGCCTCGCGGTCGTGGTGGCGAGCGACGCGGTTCGGCCCGGCCCCGGCACCGGCTTCGAAGGCCGTTGCGGCGCAGGAGCGGCCGCGTTCGTGCTCGGCGCGGAGGGAGGCACGGCTGCCCTCGGCACGCGCGTCTCGCGCACGCGACCGTTCCTCGATCGCTACCGCGGTGATGGCGAGCAGGACAACCGGGACTTGTACGACCCTCGCCTGTTCCGGGAGGAGATGTTCCTGCCGGTCGTCACCGAGGTCGTCGAGGCGCTCGCATCCTTCGACGTGCGCGCGTGGTCACTGCCCGATCCCGACGGCCGGCTCGGCGCCACCGTCGCCAAGCGAGTCGGCACGCACACGCCGACGTCCGCTTCGGTGTATGCCGCGATCGGTGACGCGGGCGCGGCGACCCCGCTCCTGGGGGGCGCGCTCGACATGGACGCACCCGGCATCGTCGCGATCGTCGGCACCGGCGGCGGTCGCACCACCGGCATGCTGGTACACGTCGACGAACCCGTTCCCGGAGCCGCGCGCGTCGCCGACGCGCTCGCGGAGGGCCGCCCCGTGTCGTACGCGGAGGCACTGCGAGCGCGCGGGCAGCTCGTCCCGACCGGGGAAACGATCCCGATGGGCGTGCCGCCCGAGAGCGCGATGTTCACACGCGGTGCCGACGAGATGCTCGGCCTCCTCGGCGGTCGCTGCGTCGATTGCGGCACCATCAGCACACCGCCTTCGATCCATCCACACTGCATCAACTGCGGCGGGCCGAAGCTCGAGCCCGTGGAGGTCGCGCGCGGCGGCCAGGTGCACACCTTCGTCGTGAACTACACGATGCCGGCGCCGTTCGTCGCACCCCTTCCGCTGGCGGTGCTCGACATGGACGACGGCGCCCGCCTGATGCTCCAAGTCGTCGGCGACGGCAGCGACGTCGAGATCGGACGCCGCGTCGAGCTGGTGTTGCGCAAGTACGCGCACGAGCGCGGCGTGCCCGTATACGGATTCAAAGCCCGCTGCCGCGTGGGAAGCACAAAGGACGATGCCTGGTGAGCTGGAACAAGGTCGCGGTGGTCGGAGCCGGCCTCATCAAGATGGGTGAGCTCTTCGACCAGAGCTACGAGCAGATGGCCGCCGGCGCGTTCGACGCCGCGGTCGCAGCCGTCGACAAGGGATTCGAGCCTCGACAGGTCGAGGCGGCGTTCGTCGCAACCCAGCGCGGCACGCTGTGGGGGCAGGAGGGCATCGGCGGGAACACCATCCCGACTGCGCTAGGCCTCACGGGCATCCCGTGCACGCGCATCGAGAATGCCTGCCCGTCGGGCAGTGATGCGTTCCGGGTAGGTGCGATGGCCGTTGCGAGCGGCGTGCACGACGTCGTGCTCGTCATCGGCGTCGAGAAGATGCGCGACAAGTCGAGCGAGGAGGGTCTGCTGTCGCGCGCGGCGGCCGGCCATCCGATCTTCACCCGGGGGGAGACCGCACCGGTGTTGTTCGCACCGTTCGCAACCCGGCACATGTACGAGTTCGGCACGACGCGCGAGATGCTCGCCTCGATCGCCGTGAAGAACCACTACAACGGCGCACGCGACCCGTACGCCCACTTCCAGAACGAGATCACCGTCGACGACGTGCTGAAATCCGTGCCGGTGTGTCATCCGCTGCATCTTCTCGACTGCTGCCCGCAGACCGACGGCGCCGCCGCCACGATCCTCGTCAGCGCCGACCGGGCACGCGAGTTCACCGATGCGCCCGTGTTCGTCGCCGGCTTCGGCGTCGCCACCGACCATCCCTATCTCCACGAGAAGGACAGCTTCACCGAGATCAAGGCGACGCGACTGGCGGCCGAGCGCGCATACGCGATGGCCGGCGTCGAGCCCGCCGGGATCGACTGCGCCGAGGTCCACGACTGCTTCACGATCACCGAGATCCTCGACATCGAGGACCTCGGCTTCGTCGAAAAGGGTCGGGGCGGCATCGCGAGCCTCGAGGGCGAGACGGCGCTGCGCGGTCGGATCCCTGTGAACACCAGCGGTGGGCTTCTCGCCAAGGGTCATCCGATCGGCGCGACGGGCGTCGCGCAGCTCACCGAGTGCTGGTGGCAGCTGCGCGGCGAGGCCGGCGAACGGCAGGTCGACATCCGCAACGGCTACGCGCTGCAACACAACGCAGGCGGTCGCGGTTCGGGGGTGTCAGTGGTGAACATCCTGACGAACCGCGCGTCGTGACGGTCAGCGAGCTGCGGATCGAGGTCGACACGGACGGCGTCGCCCGTATCGTGCTCGACCGCCCGCAAGCGAAGAACGCGCTCACGATCGAGATGCGCGACGCGCTGGTCGAAGCGATCTGCAGCGTGCGGACCGATCCCAACGTGCGGGCGCTCGTGATCACGGGCGAGGGCGACGCGTTCTGCGCGGGAATGGACCTCTCGGCGTCCACGGTCGCGCAGGCGGGCAAGCCGGGCTTCGCCACCCGCTCGACCTCGGAGGCGTTGCGCGCGGGCGTACAAACATTCATCCGTGAGCTCTGGGAGCTCGACAAGCCGACGATCGCGGCCGTGAACGGCGCCGCGGTCGGTCCCGGCGCTCACCTCGCGCTCGCATGCGACTTCGTGATCGTGCAACCCACGACACGTTTCATCTGGTCATTCGCGAAGTGGGGCCTGGTCGTTGACGCGGGCGGTGCGTACCTCCTCCCACGTCTGGTCGGCTTGCCGCGGGCCAAGGCCATGGTCATGCTCGGTGAAGGGGCGACCGGCGCCGACGCAGTCGCGATGGGGCTCGCGTACAAGTGCGTCGACGAGGCATCCCAGCTGATGCCCGTCGCGCTCGAGCTCGCCCACCGGCTCGCCGCCGGACCTACGCGATCGCTTGGCTTGTCGAAGACGCTGCTGAATCGTTCGTTCGAGACCGACCTGTCGCTCTCCCTCGAGCTCGAAGGCCACTTCCAGTCGCTCGCGACGACGTCGCCCGATCTCGTCGAGGGCATGAAGGCGTTCGGCGAGAAACGGGACGCGCGCTTCGACGGCACCTGAGCCGTGCAGCAGGTGCAACGCGTCGCGGCCTACAACGTGTGCTTGGACGCGCAAGACCGTCTCCTGGTGTGCCGCCTCTCCTCCATCACCGAACGGCCGGGATGGTGGACGCTGCCCGGAGGCGGCCTCGAGTTCGGCGAGCACCCCGAGGAGGGGGCACTGCGGGAGCTGCACGAGGAGACCGGTCTCCGCGGACGCGTCGAGGAGCTGCTCGCCGTCGACTCGCTCACGCGGGTCGCGCGCAGCGAGCACGACAACCGCACGTACAACTATCACTCGGTCCGCATCATCTACCGCACGGATGTCGAGGCGGGCGACCTCGCGCACGAGGCGATCGGATCGACGGATCTCGCGGCGTGGTGCACGCGCGCCGAGCTCGACGCGTTGCCGCTCGTGGAGCTCGGCAACCTCGGCGTGACGCTCGCGTACCGCGAGCGACGGTGATCGGCGCCGACGACATTGCCGGGCGCAAACGCCTCCTCCTAGGGTGAGCTGCATGGCCCTCTTCGACAACAAGGTCGCAATCGTCACCGGCGCCGGGCGGGGCATCGGCCGCAGTCACGCGCTCCTGCTCGCCGCCGAGGGCGCAGCGGTCGTCGTGAACGATCTCGGCGGCTCGAGCGACGGCGAAGGCACTGACGCCACGCCCGCGCAGCAGGTGGTCGACGAGATCACCGCGAAGGGCGGCCGCGCCGTCGCGAACTACGACAGTGTCTCGTCGTGGCAGGGCGCGGAATCGATGGTGCAGCAGGCGGTCGACGCCTTCGGCGGCCTCGATGTCCTCGTCAACAACGCGGGCATCCTGCGCGACAAGATGAGCTTCAACATGGAAGAGGCGGAGTGGGATGCCGTCATCGACGTGCACTTGAAGGGCCACTTCGCGCCCTCACGATTCGCGGCCGCGTACTGGCGCACCCGTTCCAAGCAGACCGGGGAGCCCGCCAACGGCAAGATCGTCAACACCGCTTCCGAATCTGGGTTGTACGGCAACGCCGGCCAGGCCAACTACGCCGCGGCGAAGGCGGGCATCGCATCGCTGACGATCGTCATGGCGCGCGAGCTCGAACGCATCGGCGTACGCGTCAACGCGATCTGTCCCGTCGCGCGCACCCGCCTCACAGAAGGTGTCGCCGGTGACTTCATGAATGCCAAGGAGGGCGAGTTCGATCGCTTCGCGCCCGAGAACATCTCCGCGGTTGCCGGCTGGCTCGCATCCGATCTCTCCGCCGGCGTGACCGGACACGTCGTCAAGGTGATGGGCGGCCAGGTGCAACTCCTTCGGGGCTGGCGCCCGGTGACCGAGAGCACCGACGACAAACCCTGGACGATCGAGGCGATCGACGCGGCGGCCCCGGTCTTGTTCGCGCAGCGCGACAAGGGCGTGCCGCCCTTCCTGCCGAACGTCGGCGACGACTGACCGTTCGACTGACCGTTCGTTCGGCGGCGGCGCCTAGGCTCGCAGCCGTGACGCAGACTGCTCCGCTTCCCAGTACCGACCTTCCGATCGACGAAATTCGGCTCGGCGACATCGAGCAGTGGATGCGTCCGGATCGCGAGGGCATCTTCGCCAAGCTCCGGGCCGAGCGACCGGTTTCCTTCCACGAGGAGCCCGAGCCCCCCGCGGACCTCGGCATCGACATGCCGCAGGGTCCGGGATTCTGGGCGGTCACGCGCTACGCCGACGTGATGCAGGTGTCGCGCGATCCCGACACATTCCATTCCGCGCCGACGATCACCATCACCGACATGGTGCCCGAGGTCGCGGAGTGGCTCGGCAGCATGATCAACATGGACGCTCCGAAGCACACCAAGCTGCGGCTGATTGTGAATCGCGGGTTCACGCCCCGGCAGGTGGCACGCATCGAAGAAAGCGTGCGCGTCCAGGCGAAGGAGATCGTCGACCGGGTTGCGCCGATGGGTGAATGCGACTTCGTGTCGGAGATCGCAGCGGCCCTGCCGTTGCAGATCATCTGCGACATGATGGGAATCCCGCGCGAGGACACGAAGATGATCTTCGAGCACACGAACGTCATCCTCGGTGTCGGCGATCCCGAATACGTCCAGACGATGGACGACCTGATGGCTGCCGGCATGGGGTTGTTCCAGTACGGCCTCGCACTCGCGCAGGATCGCCTCGACAATCCGCGCGACGACATCACCACAACGCTGATGCAGGCCGAGGTCGAGGACGAGAACGGCGTGCACAAGCTCACACCCGGAGAGCTCGGCTCGTTCTTCCTGTTGCTCGTCGCAGCCGGAAACGAGACCACGCGCAACGCGATCAGCCACGGCATGAAGGCCCTCACGGATCATCCCGAGCAGCGGAAGATCTGGGTCGAAGATTTCGAGCGCGTCTCGCCGACCGCGGTCGAGGAGATCGTGCGCTGGGCGACGCCGGTGATCAACTTTCGCCGGACGGCGACACGCGACACACACGTCGGCGAGCAAGACGTCAAGGCCGGCGAGAAGGTCGTGATGTTCTACAACTCGGCGAACCGCGACGAGCGCGCCTTCCCCGACCCCTTCCGGTTCGACGTCGCGCGCACGCCGAACGAACATCTCGGCTTCGGCGCGGGCGGCCCGCACTTCTGCCTCGGCGCCAACCTCGCGCGGCGCGAGATCAAGGTGATGTTCGAAGAGCTGCTCCGGCGCCTGCCGGACATCGAGATCACCGGCGAACCGGCGATGCTCCAGAGCGGCTTCATCCACGGCATCAAGCGCATGCCCTGCGCATGGAAAACCGTCCGGCCGTAAAGGACGAGGTCAGAGCGCCCAATCGCCCATCGGACAAAGGCCGTCAGGACATCGATGTCAGCAGATTGTCAGCGCGTTTGCGGTGCTGCTCGTCCGAGGGCTTGGGATCACCGAGGACGAGAGCGCCGATCTGCGCCGCCGCATCCTCCTGCATGCCTTTGGTGGTGTGGCTGTAGACGTCCAGGGTGATCTAGACGCTGCTGTGCCCGAGGCGCTCCTGCACGACCTTCGGGTGCGCGCCACCAGCAAGCAGCAACGTCGCGTGCGTGTGCCGCAGATCATGTAGGCGGATTACAGGTACGCCTGCGCGTTTGGCCCGCCGGTCGAACGTCTGCGTCAGATGTCCCGGCCTCATCGCGTTGCCGTCCTCGGCCGTGAACACCCGGCCGGTGTCGGTCCACGTATCACCCGCGCGCATCCGCTCCTCAAGCTGCGCGGTCCGATGGCGCTTGAGCAGCGCGACGATCTCGTCGTCGATCGCGACCGTACGAGCGTGGCCAGACTTCGGTGTTCCCTCGTGCACGTCCGCCCCGACCGCGACACGGCCGCGCCGCACCGACACCTGCCCGCTCGCGATGTCTACGTCCTGCCACCGGAGCGCGAGGAGCTCCGAGCGACGCAGTCCCGTCGTCGCCGCGAACGCGAAGCACGCATGCAGCCGGTCGTCGCGGACCGACTCGAGAAACGTGCGGAGCTCCGCCGCGGTCCATGTCCGCATCTCGGTCTTGCGCGGCGTCGGCCGCGCGTCGCGGGCAATCGTCGCCGCGACGTTCCGGATTACGATCCCGGACTCAGTCGCGTGCCGCAGTGCAGCGCTGATGATGCAGTGCACCTGCTTGATGGTGCGCTCCGAGAGCCCACCGGCTTTCGTGTCGCGGCGGCCTCCCTTCCGTAAGGTCGAGTAGAGGCCGAGCAGGTCGCCCGTGGTCAGCTCGTGGAGCCGGACGTCACCGAGAGCAGGGATGATGCGGCCCTCCACGAAATGGCGGTAGGTGGCATACGTGGACGGCTTCTTGCTCGTCGCGACGACCGGCAACCATTCCCGCTGCAAATAGTCGCCGAACAGCATCTTCGACGGTTCCGACGCGCCCGGCTTGTTCTTGTAGGCCTCGAGCGCTTCGGTGAGCGCACCCTCCGCAAGCGTCTTCGTGCGGTGGCCACCCTCGGAGATGGTGACACGTCGCCCGTTGCGCTTCACCATGAACTGATACGTCCACGTCGACTTGCCTGGGATCGGACGACGCTTGCCGGTCTTCGGGTCCTTCACGGACGGCCGCGGATAGACGATGCCCTTCATTTGGTCTTGCCTTTCTTCGGCGCGCGCTTGCGCGCTTGTCGAACGTTGACTTCACCTGCTTGGCGCGGGCCTGGCGCGGGACCGAGGAAGGGTGGTTCGTGTCGTCGTGCGTCCTGTATCAGCTTCGCGGCGCGACCCTCGCTGACGTTCAGAGCTTGCGCGACGGCCTTGTGGCGCGTCATGCCTTCGGGTGGGTTCCGATACGTGTCGGCGACGAGTTGCAGCCGGTCTGCGGTGGTTCGCGTCCGCCGCCGTCGAGGAGCCGTCACGCGGATCGCTTGGCGTATTGCGGCCGCGGGATCATCCGGCTCGGGTGGCTTTACGAACGCCATGACCGCGAATTCGCCGCGGCGGGCAACAGGACCGCCGGGATACGACAGCTGTTGCATGATTGCTTGTGCGATGAGCGACAGCGGCAGTCGTTCATCGGTGCGAATCACCCGGCCGTCGCGAGCCTGGAGAAGCAGGGTGCAGCCATTTGCTCGTCAGCTCATCGCGAGACGGCCGCGCGCGCGCGAGGCTCGAGGTGGCGGCGTCGTGGGTGTGCGAGGGCCTCGAGCTGCTGACATCGCGCTGACATCGCCGCGTTTTGCCTGGTCACCTGGTGGCGCTTTGTCTGGCACATCAAGCGCGGGTGGTCCCAGGAAGGTGGCGTGATGGCCGGTCGGCCTCGTCGACGCGGGCCGGACTGGCAACCCTCGGCCCGGCCATCCGAGCCGTTCACGAAGGACTCGCCGGGTGTGGCGACGGAGGGCAACCAGCTCGCCCGCACGCACGGCGTCTGGAGCGCCGACGTGTCCGAGGAAGCCCGCGACATCGTGGGCGTGCTCTTCGACCCGGAGCAGGTCGAGCGGTTCTCTCTGGTGGCCGTGACGGCCGCTGAGGCATGGCTACAGCTACGGCGGGCCGAACGGGACATCGGTGTACGAGGCGACGTCGTCGACGGCAAGGAACACCCTTTGACGGGCGTCGTGAACCGCAATCGGAACTACCTCCTCAAGGTCGCAATCGAATACGGACTGACGCCGCGCAGCGAGGCGTCGCTTGCCCTGGAACGAGCGGATGCGACGCGCGTTGCTGGGAGCCTCGACGAGTTGCGTCGCCGTGGCCGCGAACTGCTCGACGCGAGACAAGCCGAGGAGGCCGAATGATCCGCCCGTTGGACGTCATGGGAGCGCTGGTGCTCGACACGGGCCAGGAGTGGGCGCTGGCCGCATTGCCGCATCAGCTTGCGGATGCCCGTGCCGTGCTCGCTGAGGAGCCGAAGCACCGTCGTCACTATCACGGCGCGCCGAGAGCCTGGGGCAAGACGACGAACGCGGGTGGGTACACGACGGCGGGACTGCTGGGCGGACTGATCCCGCCGGGCGAGCGTGGCTATTGCTGTGCCGCGGACCGAGATCAGGCGGCACTGTTGGTGCAGTCGATCGCGGGATTTGTGGCGCGCACGCCTGGTCTCGGGAGCGAACTCCACGTGGAGACGTTCAAGGTCACGGCGCGTGCGACGGGCGCGAGCGTGATTGTGTTGGCCTCCGATGCGGCGAGCGCGCATGGGCTGCGGTCGCGGTGGTGGGTGCTCGACGAGTTGGGCGCGTGGGATGACGTGCCGAGCTCGGTCCGCTTCTTCGAGGCCATCTCGACCAGTTGGCCGAAGGACAATGCGTCACGGGTAGTGGTGATCTCGACTGCGGGTCGACCGGGCGGGTTCGCACATGGCGTGTACCGCCATGTGTTGCAGGATCCGTTGTGGCGGGTGTCGGAGGTGCACGAACCGCCGCCGTGGGTGGACGCGACGGAGATGAAGTCCGAAATCCGGCGGCTGCCGACGTCCGCGTACTTGCGGTATTGGCGGAACGAATGGGCGCAGGGCGAGGACAAGCTCCTCGAGCCCGAGGACATCGCGGCATGCACGGTGTTGTCGGGTCCGGTCGACTACAAGCGCGGCAAGGCGTACTGCCTCGGCGTCGACTTGGCCTTGCGGAACGACAACGCGGTGGTCCTGACGGGACACCGCGACGGCTATGGGTCGGAGGCGTGTATCTCCGTCGATCGTTTGGATGTGTTCACGCCGCGGAAGGGCCGGGACGTGGATTTGCAGAAGGTCGAGGCCTTGATCGAGGCGCGTTCCCGTCAGTACGGCGGCGCGCCGGTCGTGTTTGACCCGGCGCAGGCGTGGCAGATGATGGGCCGCCTCCGGTCGCGTGGTGTGCGCGTGATCGAGCACACTTTCAGCGCGTCGTCGAACAGCATGCGTACGTTGCGTCTCCTCGAGCTTGTGCGTTCCCATCGTCTTCGGTTGCCGGATGATGATGAGCTTGTGACCGAGCTTGTCTCGTTGCGTGTGCGGGAACTTGGGCCGGGCCAGTTTCGATATGACCATCCGGTCGGTGGTCATGATGACCGCGTGACGTCGCTTTCGTTGGTTGCGCTACATCTGATGCAGCATTCGGCCGGTCCCGGGATCGTGCGGCCACCGACGGGCAGGACGCTCGCGAAGCCGAAGCCGTCCGCGCGGTCGCGTGGGACGCCTGGTCCGCGACTGGTATTCGGTGACGGCAGCACGAGACCGATCCGGCGCGGAAGCGTGCAGCACAAGATCGGCCGCTGGCGATGAGCCCGGAGCGTCTCACCAGCGATGTAGACCAGTACTAAAGCAAGGCCCCGGGTAGACAGGTTCATTGGCGCTTACGTGAACGAGGGTGGACAAATGGGAGAAGAGTCAGACATCGACCGTCATCTTCCCGACCAGGTGTGCGTTGAGGAGCCGTTCCTCTACGCAGACATCAGCGACCGAGCCTTCCGGCTGCGCTTCACCCTGTCATTCTTCGAGATCAAGCTCGACTCTGACTCTGACTTCGTGGGGCCCGAGCGCGGAGAACTCGCGCAGCGGTTGCACTGCACAGATGACGAAATCGACGACGCGTTGCGAGAGCTGATCGAGGCGGGCGTCCTCGACGAGCTCGACGCCCGGGTCTGGTGGAAACTGCGATAACGCCTCGCTGTCCCAAGAGTGATGCGTGGCGACGTGTCGTGGCGCGAGCGCCGTTTCCGACAGAGCTGTGGACCCGCGCGCGCCGACGAAGTAGCTGAGGACGCCCGGATCATCTCGCGCCCTATCGCGAACCTTTGGGCGTCGAAGGCCCCGACCGGACCCTGGTTGTTGGTCCACCTGATCTATCTCACGGGGTCAGGCAACCCCCGTCGGCTGATTGAGGTGAGCGGTCGTTACGTGCTCACCGCGGCAGTCTCAGAATCGGGGTCGCGACGCGACGCGGCACGAACGACTTCATGATCCTTAGCGAGAGCATGGCGCGGTCGCTGCCTGCACCCGAGGACGACGAACGCGACGGCTGCCGGGGCCGTGTCCTAGGCTACGAGGCCGACCCGGTGCGCTGCTGGGTTGGTTGCTCGCCGCCTGCAAATAGTGCGGCGCGCAGTGATCTCGATCAACGATCCGCTACCCCAGATGCGCTCCAAGATCGGGCAATCAGAGTGCGTCCCCCCGCGGCTGCAACCACTACCGACTACACCAAGCGTTTCCCCAGTGACGTCGTGGTCCGCAGTGTAATCAGCTGCCTGATCGTTCCCGCCCAAACTCTTCGCACGCGGACTCGCTGGTTCGACGTGGAGCCCAGCTACGTGTTCCACACCGTTAATGCCTACGACGACGGCGAAACGGTCGTCCTCGACGTTGTTCGGCTCGCCCAGATGTTCCTCCACGATCTCTACGGAGTTGGCGACGGCACGGGCACGCTCGAGCGCTGGACCATCGACTCGCGCGCCGGGCGAGTTCGCGAGGAGACGCTCGATGATCGCACGCAAGAGTTTCCGCGCGTCGATCCTCGAGTGCGGGGGCGACGTCATCGGTACACGTACACGACGACGGCGCGGGCCAACGAGTTCGTGGAGCCCTTCGGCACGTTGCTGAAGCACGACCTGCAAACCGGCGCGGTCACCGCCGCCCAGCTCGGGCCAGGCATGCAGGCGAGCGAGGGCGTGTTCGTTCCCGCAAACGGGAATCGTGCCGAAGACGAAGGGTGGGTCTTGGCGGTTGTCTATAACGCGGTGCAGGACCAAAGCGCTCTCGTTACCTTTGATGCGACCGAGTTCAGTCGCGGACCGGTCGCGACCGTCGCGCTCCCACAGCGAGTCCCATTCGGATTCCACGGCATCTGGGAATCAGCCCCTGAATGAGCGACACGATCAGTCGTCGCCCTTTCGCGCGCTGCGGATCGATCGTGGCGGTGCACGCTCGCGCGCCGGGCATAACTCGACTCCCGCGACGAGGAAGCACCCCAACGCTGCGAGAAGGGCGTTTACGCGATGAGCACACGTTGATTCGGTCGTTGCGAACGTAGCGCTCTACCGGACTGAGCTACACCCCCGAAGGACCGCCGTTCCCGTTCTCGGTCGTCCTGATCGTGAATCCATAGGCCCCTCACCTGAACACGATCCCGGTTGCCTAGAAAAGTAAGGTCGACGGCATGAGAATCAAGTTTGACGTCTCCAACGTACCTACTGAGGTTGCGCTCCTCGTCGCCGACCTCGAAGACCTGCGCGAGCTGGCCGAACGCCTGGCCTTTGTGCTCGGCCTGGATGATGAGGTTGACCGACAGATGCTTCGTGACGAGCTGTACGGATCAGTCGCCGCTCTAGTTGATCGCTACAGCTGAATGGTCTGACTCGGAATAGGAAACGTCGGATTCGTGTATGCGGCCGAGCGCGGCTTGCCGATCCGCACCTCTTTGAGCACGAGGAATCGCGCTAGGCCGAACGCATGATCGGAGGCGACCCGTAGTTCGTCTTACCCCCGTCGCCCAAGCGCGAGTGGGTCGGCGCTCGTGTTAGTGAGACATCAGCGGGTGTTAGAGCAGGACCGACGTGCGGAGGAAGCATGCGACATGGCTTTCCGGTGGGTAGGCACGGAGCAGATCGTCGGGATGCTGGACGGTCTCGCGCTTGCCACAGTGGCGAACTCGCAGGCGACACTCACGCTGCTCGAATCGCTTAGGGGCGGGTAGCGGAAATCGTCAACGGCCGCTCTCATCACCCGTCCGGTGGTCGCCAGATGATCTCGCCTTGCAAGAGCGGCGGGAGAAGCAAAACGACCCCCTTCTGAGAAAGCCACCAGCTGGAAGGCATGTCGGGCTCGCCATCCGCGTCCAGCCGAACTCGGAGCTGCGCCCCATCCGCCAACCAGTCAATGAGTGCCTGCTGGGGATCGGCGTTCACTGTGCACTTGAGCGTTCGCATCATCAGGTCCACACGG
>JBBQXS010000041.1:0-39358 GCA_038209365.1 Acidimicrobiia bacterium
CATTCAGCGGTATGGACCGGCATCAGGCGACATCGTAAGAACGTCGTGACCAGCATGTTTGCGGGTTTTGGCTGCTCGCGCGCAGCCCCGCCCGCTGCTTTGCAAGCAGGGGGTCGTGGGTTCGAGTCCCATCGTCTCCACTCGCGGATATGCAGGTCGGGACCCATGTACTCGACATCCGCAGCTCCCTTGATGTGACATCGTGCGGTTCACCGCCGCCTACCGCCGGCGCGGCGAACGGCAGGTGCGCACCGGCATCGGGGACGATGTCGAGGTCCCAGGAAAGCCGGACGACCGCTGACCACGATTGCGGGACGCTGAATGCTGGCCGCGTCGTGAGGCCGTGCTTCCAGCGTCGCGCGCGGCGCGTGCTGCGCCCGGCTCGCCGTGATCCCCGCGATGCCGAGGAGGCATCGGGCAGGCGGCATGTGGCCGGCGCAACGGGTAGAGCAACGTGCGCGGGCCTGATGGGGGAGGTGTCATGAAGCGCTATGACGGTCAGGTCGCCGTGGTGACCGGCGCCTCGTCGGGGATCGGGCGTCGAGTCGCGTTGGCTCTCGCCGAGCGCGGAGCGATGGTCGTCGGCATGGCGCGACGAGAATCGCTCCTGCGGGAGTTCGGCGAGGAACTGCAGCGCATGTCATCGCATCACGACACGGTCGTGTGTGACGTCGCCGACACTGACGGGTTTCGTGAGCACTTGGCGGGCATCGAGCGGCGCTACGGGCGCGTCGACGTGCTCATCAACAATGCCGGGATCTATGAATCGACACCGATCGCCGACGTAAGGGAGGAAGCAGACGAGGTGTACGCGCGGGTGATGGCGACGAACTTCTTCGCGGTCGTCGCGGGGACGTTGGCGGTGTTGCCGGGCATGTTGGCGCGAGCCCGCGGCATCGTCGTCAATGTCTCGTCGGATTCGGCCCGTGCTCCGGAGGCCCGGGAGGGCGCCTATGCCGGCAGCAAGGCCGCGCTGTCGGCGTTCACCGAGTCGGTCGCCTACGAGACTGCCGGTCGGGGCGTGCACGTCCATGTGCTGTATCCGGCATGGGTGCCGACCGCGATGGGACTCGGTGACGGCACCGGCGCGCTTCCTCCGAAACTTGTCCGTCGGACCGAAGCACAGGTATCAGAGTTGTTGCTCGAACGGATGGGCAGCACCCGAGTGGACATCAACGCGTCCCGGTTGCCGGTCCTTGCCGTGGTCGGTCGCGCCGTCGTGCCGGCGCTCTACGCCCGCACGATGGCGAGGCGTGGACGCGGCTAGTCCCCGAGGGCTCGCGACGCCGTGACACATTCGCACCGCGAGAGGGCTACGACCAAAGATCCGGCGCGATTGACCATCGCCGAGTTCACCGATCCGCGTCTCGTTGCGATCTACGACACCGTGAACTCTTACGAGCCCGGCACGCAGCCGGACTTCTACCTGCAACTGGCCAGGGAGCTCGGTGCGAGAACCGTGATCGATTTCGGGTGCGGCACAGGATTGATCACCCGAGAGTTCGCCCGTCGTGGCTACAAGGTGATTGGCGTTGATCCTGCTCCCGCCATGATCGATGTGGCTCGGCATCGTCCCTCAGGCGATCTCGTGCGGTGGGTCGAAGGTGATGCAAGCGAACTAGGGACGCCGCATGCCGACCTTGCGATCATGAGCGGCCACGTCGCTCAGTTCTTTCTCACCGACGAGGCGTGGCACACGGCGCTCGTTGCATTGCACGGTGCTTTGCGTCTCGGTGGCCGGCTCGCATTCGAGAGTCGTAACCCGCTGGTGCGTGATTGGGAGAACTGGACCCGGGAGGCGCGCTGGTCTGTGCATGATCCGAACGCCGGCCAGATAGACACCTGGTGCGAGGTCGAACAAGTGCACGATGAGATCGTTTCGTGCACCAACCATTATGTGTTCATGAGCACCGGTGAAGAGCTGATCTCCCCGGTCAAGCTGCGATTTCGGACTGAAGCACAACTCGTTCGCGCACTCGCCGATGTTGGCTTCGTTGTCGAGCACTTGTACGGAGACTGGGATCGCCGACAGGCCACCCCGACGACCCGGGAGCTGATTGTCGTCGCCGGCCGCTGACGACAGCGAGTGGCTTGACCCGGCAACTCACTCCCCTGGCCAGTCGATGCCCGGGTTCGAAGAGTGTCTCACTAGGTCCACTGTTATGCGCTGACCGCGAAGAGTTGCCAGGCTTCGGGAACGCCCTTGAGTTCGTGGATTCCCCGGTCGCTGAAGCCGATTCCTGAACCGACGACGAGGTCCTTTACGGTGCGCGATACGAGGACCTCACCGGCCTCAGCGTGTGCGACAACTCGAGCGGCGATGTGGACGGCGAGACCGTGGATCTCTTCGTCGTGGATCTCGATCTCGCCGGTGTGCACGCCGGCGCGCACTTCGATGCCGAGACCGGTCGCTCCGTCGCGAACCACCCGGGCGCAGGAAACAGCCCGCGCGGGTCCGTCGAAGCGAGCGATGAAGCCGTCGCCCTCGGTGCTCACCTCCTTGCCGCGGAATCGTTCGACGCTCCGCCGGACCAAGGCGTAGTAGCTCTCGATCACGTCGCGCCATCGATGGTCGCCCATCGCCGCGGCCCGCTCGGTTGACCCGACGATATCTGTGAAGAGCAACGTTGCAAGGGTGCGCTCGTCCGCCACCACGGAGCGGGCGCCGGTCACGAACTCCTCTACTTCGGCGACGACCCGGTCGGCATCGGCGAACCACGGGAAGTGATCGACGCCGTCGAGTTCGACCCGTCGGGCATTCGGGATCCTTCCCGCCATGTACGCGCTCTGCTGCTCGAACATCGACATTCCCGTCGCGCCGTGGATGATCAGAGACGGCGCTTGCACGCTCGGCAACACTGCACGCACGTCCGTGGCGAGGAGCGCCTCGTACATCGCACGCATGCCACCAGGACTGTTCGAAAGCCGCTCTGCCTGTGCCCACAAGGCGACCACGTGTGGTTCCTCGATCCGTGAAGTCCCGAAACCGAGGAGCGACTGACCTGTTCCGTAGGTATCCATAACGAAGTCGGTGAACGCCGCGTGCGCATCCGCACTATCGCCCGCGTGACTCTCGAGTTCGCCTGGCACGCCGCCGTAGCACACGAACGTCTCGTACAACACGAGTGCCTCGACCCGCGACGGGTACGTCGCCGCGAACGTGAGGCTGATCGGACCGCCTTCGGAGACAGCGAACAAAGTGGCGTGCTCGCTGCCAACCGCGTCCATCACCGCCCGGATGTCGTCCATGCGCTCCTCGATGCTCGCGGCGCCCGCGAGGCGGTCCGAGAGGCCATTCCCGCGCTTGTCGAACACCACAACACGTGCGAACGACGCGAGGCCCTGTAGGAACTCTGTGTATCCGGGGAGCTGATGGAAGAACTCGACGTGCGAGACGATGCCCGGCACGTAGATCAGGTCGCGCGGCCCGTCCCCGATGACCTGATACGCGACGCTCACATCGCCGCTCCGCGCATACCGAACGCCACTGATGTCGCTCATGACTCAGCGTCCAACACTTCTTGTGTTCGGGTGACCTACTCGGGTCTTGTTCACCACGCACAGAATGCCCTGATGGAGGATCGGGTGCACGTCGTTGCGATGTTTTCGTAGCCTCGAAGGTGCAGCCTTGACCTCACTCCTGACTTGAGGAAGGGTGGGCCGAAAGACCACTCGTGCGTTGGCGGGAAGTCGGGGGACGACGCCGCGTCGAAGGAGGTCGCTCTTGCGCAAGCAGACGTTCGCAACTGGCGCAGTGCTGTTGACGGCAATGCTCGCGGCGCTCCCGACAGCGACGACGGCAGTGGCCGCGCCGACCTGGGCGGCGGTGACGACTCCGACGTTGCTGGGGCCGCCAAACGCAGAGTTTCGTAGTGTGGCGTGCGCGTCACAGTGTTTCTCGGTCGGGAAGTTCGTCAGTCCCTCAGGATTCACCCGGCCGCTGATCCATTTGCGCAACGGCAACGCATGGTCGAACGTGTCTGCGCCGTACGTCGCCAATCGCGACAGTTCGTTGGCCGGTATCGGGTGCTTCGGCGATTCGCTCTGTGTTGCGGTCGGGTCGCGGACGAACGGCACGCAGTTGTTGACGTTCGTCGAACGTTGGAACGGCACGAGTTGGTCGATCATCTCGAGCCCGAACCCCGTGGGCGCGGCGCAGAGCGAACTGTCGAGTGTCGCGTGCGCGAGCGCGACGACCTGTTTCGCAGTCGGGCGGACGACGGCGACGAACGCGGACAACGTCACGTTGATCGAGCGGTGGAACGGCATGTCGTGGTCGATCGTGTCGAGCCCGAACCCCGCGGGCGCCGACCTCTCCATGTTGTCCGGCGTGGCCTGTACGAGCCCGACGGATTGCTTCGCGGTCGGCGAATCGACGGACACGTCTGGGCACCGCGCGGTGTTGATCGAGCGGTGGAATGGCAGCAAGTGGGCGATCGTCGCGAGTCCGACGCTGAACCTGGAGGCGCGGTTGTCGGCGATCACCTGCGCGAACTCGACGAACTGTTTCGCCGTCGGTGACCGGTCGGGTTTCGTGTCGCTCACGTTGATCGAGCGGTGGAACGGCACCTCGTGGTCGGTCGTTTCGTCGCCGACCCCGGACGGCGGCGGGCCGAACCGGCTGCTGGGCGTCTCGTGCACGACTGCGCAGAGTTGTGTCGCGGTCGGTTCGCACAGCAGCGAAACGCTGGTCGAGCGTTGGAACCGAACCACGTGGTCGGTCGAGCCGAGCCCCAACCGGACGCCGGGAAGCAACGTGTTGCAGTCCGTGTCGTGTGCCGGCGACTGCACCGCCGTCGGCTCATCCGACAGTGGGACCCGCACGATGATCGAGCGGGGCGTCGCGGGGAGTTGGTCGATCGTCTTCACGACCAATCCGAGCGGGCCGCCCAACGCGCACCTGCACGGCGTTTCATGCGTGAGCGCGACCAACTGTTTCGCGGTCGGCGATTCCCTTCACCAGGCGCTCGTCGAGCGGTGGAACGGCACGTCATGGTCGGTTGTCGCGAGCCCTCGCCCCGCCGGTTCGTTCGATTCCGAACTGCACGACGTCACGTGCGTGTCGGCGACGACCTGCTTCGCCGTCGGCCATTACTCGACCGATACCGAGACGCGCACGCTCGTTGAGCAATGGAACGGCACGTCCTGGTCGATCGTCCCGTCGCCCAATCCCGTGTTCTCACCATCCGGCGAGTTGTCGGGTATCGCGTGTACGAGCGCGACGAATTGCTTCGCGGTCGGTTCGCAGCCTTTTCACTCCCTGATCGAGCGGTGGAACGGCACTTCGTGGTCGATCGTTGACAGCCAAAGCGATGGGCTGCTCAAGGATGTCGCCTGTCCGTCCCCGACGCGCTGTTTCGCCGTCGGCAGTCAGAGCAGCGGATCAGCCATCGAGACGTGGAACGGCACGAGCTGGTCACTCGACCCCACCACGATCAATACCGGCTCGCTGCAAGATGTCTCCTGTGTGAGCACCACCAACTGCATCGCAGTGGGAAACCAAGCGTTCGGGTCTGCACTCTTGAGCGTGCGGTGGAACGGCACGACGTGGTCGCAACTCACCGCGCCGAGCCCGGGCGGCGACCCCGACGGGTTCAAGGGGTTCTTCGGTGTGGTGTGCACGAGCACGACGAGTTGTTTCGGCGTCGGCGGTTACCGAGACACCCAGGACCAGCTCAAGGTGCTGATCGAGCAGTGGAACGGATCGAGCTGGTCCATCGTCCAATCGTCCCAACGCGGCGTCCTTCGAGAGATATCGTGCGCGAGCGCGGTGAGCTGCTTCGCGGTCGGCGATCGGGATCAGCAAACGCTGGCCATGCGGTACACGTAGCCGGGTCGCTCGGATGTCGAGTGGTCGTCTGTCGTGATGATCTCGCGAGGTTGAGGGGGGAATGCTGTGGATTTCGGGGTCCATCTCCCGCTGATGGACTTCGGCCATCATCCGTACACCCTCGATCATCTCATCGGGTACACGAAAGCCGCGGCACAACTCGGCTTCAGTTCCCTGTCGGTGAACGACCACATGGTCTTTTCCGTCCCCTGGCTCGACGGACCGGTCGCGCTCGCGGCGGTGATGGAGCACTCAGGAGAGATGACACTTGCAACCACGGTCTCGCTCGCAGTCGTGCGGGGACCGGTCCCGGTCGCCAAGACCTTGGGCGCGATCGATCGTCTGTCGGGAGGTCGGCTGGTCGTGGCAGTCGGTCCGGGTTCGTCACTCGAGGACTACGCCGCCGTCGGTCTCGATTTCTCGGAGCGCTGGCAACGGTTCGACGAGGCGATCGGCGCGCTCCGGGCGCTGTGGCGCAAAGACGGCGCGCCGTTCGTCGGCCGCTTCTACTCGACCGAGGGTCTTTCCTTGGAACCCCGGCCCGCACAACGGTTCGGACCACCGATCTGGGTCGGGAGCTGGGGCTCCGACGCCGGGCTTCGTCGCGTGGCCCGGCTCGCCGACGGATGGCTGGCATCTGCCTACAACACAACCCCGCAGATGTTCAGCCAAGCATGGCAAGGCCTTTGCTCGCAGCTCCCAGATCACGGGAAAGCTTCCGAGACGTTCCCGAACGCGCTTGCGACGATGTGGTGCTACATCACCGATGACCGCGACGAAGCCGAGCGCATCCTCAAGGAGCGGGTCGTTCCCACCGTGCACCGACCCGAAGACATGCTCCGCGAGCGTCTCCCTATCGGCCCTCCCGAACTGTTCGCCGAGAAGTTGACTGCCTTCGCGCAAGCAGGCGTGCAACGCGTCTTCATCTGGCCCGTCGCCGACGAGCGACAGCAGCTCCACCGGTTCTGGAACGACGTGCGACCGCTTGTCGGCGCCACGTAGGTGGGAGACCCGTCGTCCACCTTTCGGCGGGGTTCGCGGCGTCTCTCGTCTGGAACACTTACCGCATGACGGACTTCGAAGGCGCCGACCTGCGCGGCGCGCAGTTCCGCGAGGTCGATCTCACGGGCGCGCGGGTTGAGGGCGCCAACCTGACGAACGTGAAGATGTCCGACGTGTGGTTGGTGAACGTCGACATCGACGGCATGTTCAACGGCGTGAAGATCAACGGCGTCGACGTCACGGCGTACGTGAGTGCCGAGCTCGCTCGCATCAATCCGGAACGGGCGCTCATGGAGCCGACGAATCCCGAAGGGATGCGTGCGGCGTGGAGCGCGGTCTCCTCGCTTTGGGACGCGACCATCGAACGCGCGCAAGAGCTCCCGGAGGAAACGCTCCACGCGTCGGTCGACGGTGAGTTTTCGTTCGTGCAAACGCTTCGCCACTTGGTGTTCGCGACGGACAAATGGTTCACCGTGCCGATCCGGAACGGCGAGTTCCACCCGATCGGCTTGCCGAACACCGGGAGTCTCGACTTCCCGTGGCCCGGCCTCGATCGCGAGTCCGATCCGTCGTTCGCCGACACGCTGGCTGTGCGTCGCGATCGTGGCGCGCGCTTCGCGAAGTATCTCGCCGACCTCGAGCCGGCCGACCTCACCCAGACCCGTGAGGTGCTCGAAAACGGGAATGCCCCGGTGCAGGCATGCTTGCATGTCGTCTTCGAAGAGGAGATGGCACACCACGACTACGCGACGCGCGATCTCGATGCGCTGGAGCGCTCGTAGCGGCTCGCCCGCCTGCCTGCGCGGGCGACGCACACGCACACCCAGCCGTTCTCGGCGACAAACGTTGCCGTCGGTCGTCCCGTAACCCCTTGTCTTCGGCGCGCACCGAGGCGCAGGCTTGGACGGCCGGTATTTCGGGCCGCTGTGTCGGTTCGCCGTCACCATTGACGTCGCTCGAGGAGAACATCATGAACGTCACACGATTGGGTCCCTTCACGGGCCGTCAACTGACAACGATCATCGTCACGCTCATCGTCGCGGTCGGATTCCCGTTCGGCGCGTGGGCTGTCACCGGCTCGAACATCTTCGTGACCGATGCCACGAGCGGCGCGCACGCGAAGGTGGACCTCAATGGCAGCCTGCAGACGAAGGTGTCGAGCGGATTCATCAACGCCACCCCCGCGGCGCCCAACCAGCAGTACATCGCCACCGTGACGTTCAGCGACGTCGGCCCCAAGTGCAAGACGCTCGTCACGCCACCGACCGGGAAGGCGGTCGTCATCACCACCGTGCACTTCCAGGTGCGCATCTACGATGCCGGTCCCAACACGCGCCTGGGCGACCTCGGTCATTCGGGATCGAGCGGCTGCACCGGTGGCAACGTCGCTCTCGACGGGGTGTCGTTCTTCGGCAACGTGCCGCAGAGCAACATCTGGCAGGGAGCCGCGTCGCAGCAGCTCGCCTTCCCCTCGGGTGTCGCCGTTGCGAACGGCCACACGCTCACGGCATCAGTCGCCGGCGGCCCGGACGACAACTGGAGGATCACCGCGTTCGGTTACCTGGTCGACGCCGGTCAATGCACGGCAAGGTGTCTGTGAGCAGCACGTTCGGGCGCTGATCCGACAGATGAGACCTGGAGCCTTGGATGGCCGACACCATGCGAGCGATCGTCCTCGACGGGCCGGGTCCTCCCGATGCGCTGACGATCCGCGTGCTGCCAGTCCCGGCACCGGCGGCTGGTTGGGTACTGATCGAGGTCAAGGCGTTCGGGCTGAACCGGTCCGAGTTGCATACCCGGCAGGGCCTCGCATCCGGTGTGACGTTCCCGCGCGTTCTGGGCATCGAGGCGACCGGCGTCGTCGCCCAGTGTCCTGGCGGCGAGTTCGCAGTCGGCCAGCAGGTCGTCACCATGATGGGCGGCATGGGGCGCACGCTCGACGGGGGCTATGCCGAGTACACCTGCGTCCCGGCGAGCCAGGTGATCCCCTTCGCAAGCGATCTCGAGTGGTCAACCCTCGGCGCCGTGCCCGAGATGCTGCAGACGGCGTACGGCTCGCTCACCGTCGGTCTCGACGCGCAAGCCGGGCAGTCGATCCTTCTCCGGGGCGGCACGTCTTCGGTGGGCACGGCGGCGGCAGTCCTCGCCAAACAGCAGAACATGACCGTGCTCTCGACGACGCGCAGCGCGAACAAGACTGCAGCCCTGACCGATATCGGCGTGGACCACGTCATTGTCGACGACGGGAATGTCGCCCGGCAGGTACGCGAGATCCTCCCAGCCGGGGTCGATACCGGTCTCGAGCTCGTCGGTACGCCGACCTTGCCGGACACGCTCGCTTCAACTCGGCAGCACGGGGTCGTGTGCTTCACCGGGATGCTGTCGAATGTCTGGACAGTCCCCGACTTCTACCCGATTGACTACCTGCCCCGCGGCGTACGCCTGACCGCCTACCACGGCGAGGCCGAGGACCTGCCCCAGCCGGTTCTGCAGGACTTCCTGGACGCGGCCGCTGCCGGCCGCGTCGTCGTACCGATTCAACGTGTCTACCGCTTCGATCAGATCGTCGAGGCACACGCCGCGATGGAGGCCGGAGCCGCAGCCGGAAAGCTGGTCGTCACGACCTGACACGTCACAGGCCGGTCTTCCGGCTCCACCAGCCGAGCCCGCGCCGCCGAACGACGCGGCGCAAGCGTCGCTTCGCGTACCGCTCGGCGCCGTCCTTGCCCGTGAGCACTTCGAAGTCGCGCGTCGTGCGAGACAGCTTGTAGAGCCACGACGAGAGGGGGCGACGGCGAGCCATCAGCCGGCGGTGACGATGTGGGAATCGATCCCGCCGTCGCCGCGGAGCTCGAGAAGATGACCGGCGGGCGGTTCTCCCGTGTCGGTGTAGTGCGGGTCGCCACCGTGACGAAGCTGGCGGAACGTGGACGGCGCGCCCAGGAACCGGATCCCGTGTCGCACGGTGTCGAATGGCTGGTGGACGTGACCGGAGAGCACCGCGCGCACGGGACTGTCTCGCAGCCCGTCCACGACGCGCGCGCCGTCGACCATCCCGCAGTCGTCGTTGTCGCAGGGCGAGATTGGTGGATGGTGGAGACACAGCACCACGTGTGCCGTCGTGCGGCGGAGCTCCTGCCGGAGTCGTGCCAGGGTCACGTCGGTGATGCGTCCCGCATCGTGTCCCAGCCACTGCGTATTGACCAGGGACATTGTCCAGTGATCCGACAAGGGGACGATGCGCAGGTCTTCGACTTCTCCGAGCACACTTCGCATCGCGTCGGGATCGTCGTGATTTCCCGGGAGAAAGAAGGTGCGGTCGGCGCGTCCGGCGGTCATCGACTGCGCGAGCTGATACGAGCGCGGGTTGCCGTTCTCCGCGATGTCCCCCGTGACGACCATCACGTCGAGCTGCTCGGGAAGCGCGTGCATGACGGCGGAGAGGTTCTCGGCCGGATTGTGGCCCCCGATCCGCGCCGCGGGTTCCGCGAGCAGATGTGTGTCGCTGAGGTGCGCGAGCAGCACGGCCGAGACTCTAGGTCGGGCCGGCTACCCGTTCACGACTGACGCGGGCAGCTCTGCCATGCGCGAGGCGAAGACCCGCGAGATCCCCGCAAGGGACGTCTCGCCCGCGACCATGGGCTGCGTGGCCGCCGCGGTTCCGAAGTACACACCCATGAGCACGCGGCCGCGCCGCAGGTAGACCGCGACCGAGTGCTCGCGCTGGCCGATCTGATCGGTGGTCGTGACGTCGAACGCGATCCGCTCGACGTTTGCGAACGGTGCCCACGACCGGTCGGCGGCACCCAACTTCGTCGTCACCGTCCGGCCCCCGGTCGGGCTCGGCACCGGCCGGTTCGGGCACGTGCGCTCGAGGGTGCGCAGCTCCGAGAATGCCTGCGCGGCGTCGGCCGGACGCCGGTAGAGCACCGCTTCGGTGCTCAAGGTGAGCGCCCCGAGCGTGTCGGAGACCGCGACCTGACGGCGCGCCGTGCGAAGGCGCTCGCTGGGGAAGCTTGCGTTGCACAGGTCGAGGGTCGCGCCGGTGACGCTGTCACCGTTCGCGATGAGCTCGACCGTGTAGCGGGCGGTGACGTCGGTTTGTTGCACGTTGAGGTCGCCCAGCGCGGACTCGTCCGGATCACCGGCCGCAGCAGGGTTCGTGACGGCTTGGTTGAAGTCCTTGCCCGACCGGAGCTGCTTCGTGACCGCGAAACCGGCGACGCCGGCGATCAGCATCATGACCACGAGCGCAGCGACAGCTGGTCCCGCGCGCGTGGTGCGACGATCCGGCGGAGGCTCCTGCTCGATCCCCGGTGCGGGCGGCCGCGCGACGTCGAGGGTTTGCAGATCGTCTTCGTCATCGTGCACGTCGAGACCTCCCCACGACTTCATCGGCCCACAGCAGTCCACGAACAGGATCGCCGATTCGACTGAAGACCGCCTGAGCGCGCCGAGCGCGCCGTCCCGCCGCCCCGCGCGTCAGCCGGCGTGCCGGGGTGACACCGCATCGAGGAGCTCCGGCATCCGCCACCACAAGTACCGTGACGCGCTCCGCATCCCGACCCGCCAGGCCAATGCGCCGTACACGGTCGCGCATCCGACCGAGACGATCGTCGCGGCTGCCAACGGCAGGGAATGCAGCGCGATCGCGGTCAGCACGCCGACCGGCACGAGGATGATGGCGTCGACGAGCAGGGCGGTCATCGCGGCGAGCCCGCCCACGCAGCCCTGCCCCGGGTTGCCGGCGAGCGGATTGCGGCGGTCCGGCAGTGCGTACGGCACCCATACGGACACCATGTTGCCGACCGCGAGCACCACACCCAGCATCCCGGGCGCGAGCCCGACGGTGATGGGCACGTAGTGCCATCCATTGGTGATCGCCGCTGCCGACAGTGCGGGCACTGCGACGAGCGGTACCACGATGATCGCCGTCGCAAGGTTCTTGCCGACGAGCTCGGAGCGAGGATCGTTGCCGGCCACAATCGTCGACCACAACGCCGCGCCGTCGAGCCCGAACTGATTCAGCGTGAGCCCCGACGCGGGGAGCAGGGCCACGAGGGCGAGCATCGTCGACGAGCCGGGCCGGTTCTGTGCCTCGCGCAGCATCGAGAACAAGAAGAGGCCCGGGACGATCAGCGCCGCGAACACCGGCGCGCGCCGGCGCGGGTCGCGCACGTAGTACCGCAGCTCCTTGGCGGCGACCGCGCCCGCGCGTGTGCGTGGCAGGAACGGAAGCAGCCCGGGGAACAGCGTCGTCGTCCGGCCCGCTCGCCGGCCCCGGGCCACCTCGGCGGCGGCGAGGTCTGTCGCCGTCATCGCGCGCGGAATCGCGAGCGACCACACCCACAGCAACACGACAACGAGCGCGGCGATCGCCGCCAGCGCACCGAGCGACGCGAGCACCTTCCCCTGCCCGGCCTCCGACGCGGCGAGCCCGCCCCACCCGAACGGCGTGAACCGCACGCGGTTCGCGATCTCGGCGATCGCGTGCCGCGTGTTCTCCGTGCCTCCCCGCGCGCCGAACAGGCGAAACGACTGCGGGACGAACGCCGCCAACACGATCGTCATGACGAGCACGTCGCGACCGCGGCGCGAACGCAGGAGCGGCGCGAGCAACGCGATCAGCGTGCGCGATGCGACCACACACAAGACGAGCGTTCCCGCGATCGCGCCGAGGATCAGCGATGCAGTGAGGAAATCGCGCGCCAGACCGACGATCGTGCCGGCCAACGCGAACGCGGTCGCGATCGGCGCGATGCCGATGAGCGCCGCGACGAGCAACCCGCGCAGCAGCTGTCCGCGGCGCAGCGGCAGCAGGGCGAGCCGTTGCGGGTCGAGCGTCTCGTCGGTGCCGAAGCCCATCAACGGGAGGACGGTCCACACGGCCGTCACCGCCGCAAAGGTGACGAGCGTCGCGTCCCCCCGAATCGCGTCGGTGCGAAGGGTGGCGAGAAAGACGAATCCGGCAAACGACACGACTGCGGCGCCGGCCGAGCCGATCGTGAACAGCACCGCGTATTGCGGAGAGCGCAAGCCGTTGCGGACGAGCCGCAGCTTCAGGAGGGCGAATTGCCGAGCCACGAGAGCTCCTGGTGGCTCACACGCTCTCCGACGAGCGCGACGAACGCGTCCTCGAGAGACCCGTTGCCGCGCAATGTCTCGAGCGGGCCGGCCCACAGGATCGTGCCGCGTGCCATCACCGCCACGTGATCGCACAGCCGTTCGACGAGCTCCATCACGTGGCTCGAGAAGACGATCGTCGATCCGGTCGAGGTGAAATGCGAGAGCAGTGCGCGGATCGCTCGCGCCGACACGGGATCGATTGCCTCGAACGGTTCGTCGAGGAACAGAAGGCGAGGTCCGTGGAGGAGCGCGGCCGCCAGCACCAGCTTCTTGCGCATTCCGTGGCTGTAGTCGACAACGAGCGTGTCGGCGGCCTCGCTGAGGCCGAGCAGGTCGAGCAGCTCCTCCGAGCGCTCGGTCACGACGTGCGGGTGCATGCTCCGCAGCGCGCCGTGGAACATCAGCAGCTCGCGGCCGCTCAACCGCTCGAACAGCGCGAGGTCCTCGGGCAGGACACCGATGCGCGCCTTCGCCGCGACCGGGTCGGACCACACGTCGATGCCTTCGACCCACACGTTGCCGGCATCCGGACGGAGGAGCCCGGTCGCCATCCGCAGGGTCGTGGTCTTGCCGGCGCCATTGGGCCCAACGATGCCGAAGAAGGATCCGGGTGCGACGTCGAGGTCGATGTGGCTGACCGCGACCTTGGGCCCGAATGCCTTGCGCAGGCCACGGGTCCGCAGGGCAGACCGCGCCGCCTCCGGGTGTCCGCCGTCCGCCACCACGCAAGGTTAGGGGACCGTCAAGTGAGATCGATTCGCGGGCTTGATGGAAGATCCGCCGGCGTCACGCTTCCAGCTGCCGCGTGAGGTGCACGCGAGTGCCGGCGTCGGTGTGCTCGACACGCACGTCGGTCATCAGCGCGGCCATGAGCTCGAGACCGCGCCCGTCGTGGTGGGCGTCGCGCTCGCGCCACCGACCATCGTCGAAGACGATCGCAGTGAATTCGTGCTCGTCGATCGTCAGCGAGACCCGTACATGCCCGCGGTCCTGTGCGCTCGCGTAGGCGTGCACCATGCTGTTCGAAGCCGCCTCGTTGACTGCAATGACGATGTCCGGAACGACGTCGGTCGCGATGCCGGCTCCTTCGAGCCAGCGCGCGACACGTGTGCGCAGCTCGTGGAGGCGCCTGGAGTCGGCAGGGAGCTCCACGTCGAGATTGTGCGCCGATGGGAGAGACTGCACCCGCGCCGCGAGCAGCGCGACATCGTCGTCACATCCCGCGCTCAGAAGCGTCCGGGTGAGGTGATCGCACAGCTTCTTGACGTCGACACCGTGCCCGCGGACCGCGTCGCGCAGACGCTCGAGCCCGACATCGATCGTCTCGCCGCGCCGCTCGACCAATCCGTCGGTGTACAGCACGATGGTTGCGGGCCCGCGCAGCTGGTACTCGGCGTCGGTATAGGCCGCGGCGGGCACGACACCGAGTGGCACGCCCCGGCCGCCGGTGAGGAAGTGGGGCTCGCTCTCGCCGTCGATGACCAGGGGCGGAGGATGACCGGCGGACGAATAGCGCAAGAGCCCGCGGTCGCGGTCGAGGACGATGTAACAGCAGGTGAGCATCGTCCGGCGCGACGAGATGTTGTGCAGGTACTCGTTCACGCGGGAGAGCACCTCCGCCGGCGAGGAGCGCTCCGTCGCGAGCGCGGCCGCCGCGTGCCGCGCCTTTCCCATCAACGTCGCGGCCTCGACGCCGCGACCGGCGGCGTCCCCGATGAGCAAGCCCACCCCGCCGTCGGTGAAGCGCAATACGTCGTACCAGTCGCCGCCGACCGACACACCTGCGCCGCCGGCGACGTAGCGCGCCTCGGTGGTGACGTCGTCGAGCTCGGGCAACGCGGCCGGCAGGAGCGCCATCTGCAACGCCCGGGCGACGTCGCGCTCGCGTTCGTACAGGCGGGCTCGGTCGAGTGACTGACCCGCGATGTCGGCAACGGTCTCCAGGAAGCCGATCTGCTCATGATCGAGGGGCTGGGCGGCATCAAAGGAGAAACCGATCGATCCGAAGGCCTGACCGTCGGAGCCGCGCAACGGGATCGCGGCCACGGCCTTCACGCCGTGCGCGATGAGCGAGAGCTCCCCGTCGCCGAAGCGCTCGCGATACGCGGCAAGGTCCCGGTAGAAGCTCGACCGACCCGTGTGCAACGCCTCGAGCGACGCGGTGTCGGTGCGGGGCTTCACGGCTTCCCACGACACGAGGGCGGATCGGCGGCGCAGCCAGGTCTGGAGCAGATCCAGGCTCGTGTCCGCCTGGGATCGCATCGCGACGTTGACGATCGCGGCGCCCACTGCGTCGGCACCGTCCGCGGCGATCGCCTGCACCACTGCATCCACGCTCGCCGCGCGCGCCATCGCGGCGGCGAACCGCTGCAAGCCGTCGGCGCGGTCGCGCGCGTCGGAGGTCTCCCGGTGCGCGACGACCTGTTCGAGCAACAGCGCGCAACGGGTACCGAGCTCGATTGCCACGTCGAGGTCGTCCACGGTGAACAAGCGGCCGGTTTCGGCCGTCTGCGTGAACGTGAGCGCGCCCGTGACCCGATCACCGCTGCGCAATGGAACGACGAGCAGTGAACGGGGCCGCAGCACAGTTTGCACCCAGTCGCGCTGGTCGTCGTCGAGGCCGGATGCCTCGATGTGGTCGGGAACCTTGGCGATCATCAGTGATCGGCCGTGCCGCACCGAGCTCGCGACAGGTGTGTCGCCGTGCAGCGGGAGCGGCCGGGCCAGCACGTCACGGATCCGCACGGCGCGATCGGCGTTGCGGTCGGCCACGGCGAAGAGGTGCAGCGCCTCGTCGTCGAGCACGTACACGCCGCACAAGTCCGAGAACGACGGCACCGCGAGCCCGACGACGCGCTCCAGGAGGTCACCGACCTCTCCCGACGAGCCCAGAAGCTCGGCGACGCGGGCGAGAAGCTGCGCGTCGCGTTCGCGACGTGTCTGCTCGGTCACGTCCTCGATGATGAGCACCGCGCTCGTAATCCGCTGCTCGGCATCGCGGATCGGCACCGCAGTCGTACGTATGCGGCACGTCGTGCCGTCCTCTCGAGTGACGAGCACGTCGTCGCCGTCGCCGAGCTCCTCGCCGCGCAGCGCGCGCCGCAATGCCGTCGTCGGGTGCACCGTGTCGCCGTCGAGACCGCCCATCGCGAACCACGTCTCCGCGTCGTCGTCGGCAGGCGGCGGTCCGAGAATCTCGGCTGCCCGCGTGTTCCACAGCGCGACGCGCGGAACGCCACCCATGGCGTCGACGACCACGAGGCCGGCCGGCATCCGTTGCAGCACCGCCGCCAGTCGAGCCCGCTCGGCGGCGATGGCCTCGGCGAGCATCTCGGCGGAGCGCCGGGCAAGCACTTCCGCCGCCCGGGAACGTGCGCGCAGCATTGCCTGCGAGACGACGTCGCCGACCGTCGCGACGAACCGCCGCTCACCCGAGGTGAACCGGTGCGGTGACCGGAACATCAGCACGAAGAAACCGATGACCTGGTTCGCCGCGACCAGCGGCGCGACGCTCCACGCACGCGCCTCGAATCGCTCGACGACGGGACCGCGGTTCGGGAAACGCGCGAGGAACTGCTCGGGGAACTCGTAGAACACGGGAACACGCGCCCGGAGCACCGTGCTCGTGGACCACGAGTCCGGGTCGGCGTCGTTCCGGAGGTCGGCAATCTCCTCCTCCGTGTAGCCGTGCGCAAAGAGCACCTCCCCGACTGCGCCGTGCTGGTCGCAACGTGTGATCAGCACGCCGTCGGCGTCGAATGCGGCCTGGAGCGCCTCACCGGTTTGCCGGGCGATGACGTCGTCGTCGGCGGCGTTGACGATCGCCGCCGTAATGGTCGACAGCGCCTCCGAGAGCCGGGCGCTCGCCTCGGCCGCGGTCCGCGCCCGCCGCTCGGCCGCGAGCAGCTGGTTGCGTTCGGTGACGTCGACGACCGTGGCACCGATTCCCAAGATTGCGCCGTGGGCGTCGTCGCGCACCGGGTAGTAGTTCACGAGCCAGTCGCGAGGTCGCTCGGGGTCGGCGAGTGTCGCGCCTGTGACCTCGGTCTCGAGGATCGGCTCGCCACGCAGGACGCGCCGGAACAGTGACTCGTTGACTTCCGCAAGGTCGGGCACGACCTCGCGGACGTCGCGACCGAGGTGGGCATCGGCCGGCAGCCCGTTGATCTCGGCGAGCTTCTCGTTGACGACTTGGAATCTCAGCTCCTGGTCGATGAACGCGAAGCCGACCGGCGCGTGACGCATGAGCGCGCCGAGCCGGGCCGTCGTTGCGCGCAGCACCTCCTGCGTCCGGAAGTAGTCGTCGACGTCGGCGAACGTGCCGACCCATTCGATGATCTCGCCGTCGTCATCGAGCAGTGGCACGGCACGCACGACCGCGCGCCGGTAGGCGCCCGAGGCTGCGTGGCGCACGCGGGCGCTGCCCTCCCACGAGCGCCGTTCGCGGCCCATGTCGTCGAGCGCGTCGGAGACCTGCGCACGGTCCTCGTGGTGGAGCGCGTCGAGCCATCCGTGACCTTCCGCGTCCCTCTCCGACTGACCGGTGTATGCCGACCATGCGTCGTTCGGCTCGGTGAAGCGGCCTTTTCTGTCGGCGATCCACACGATCGTGTCGGACGCTTCGACCAAGGATCGGTAGCGCGCTTCCCGCGCGCGCAACTCGCGCGCGATACGTCGCTCGTCGGTCAGGTCCTCGACGAGCGCGATCCAGCGGCCGCGACCGACGGTGGAGATGAGCGCACCGACGATCCGTGCGGGCACGCGGTGGCCGTCGGCGTGCACGAGCTCCTTCTCGTACGGTCCGAACCGGCCGGTGTCGTCGCTCTCGGGCAGGGCCTGGTCGTCGCCCGTGCGCTGCTCGGGCGCGGTGATCGCTTGGACTCCCAACCCCGCGGCGAGCGCGGCGTGGTCGACACCGATCATCTCGAGGAACGCGTCGTTGGCTTCGAGGATGTGCGTCGCGTCGCCGCCGATCACGCCGATGACGTTGCTGTCGACCAGGGCGCGCAGCCGATGCTCGGCGCGCTGCTCGGCAAGCACATGGCGGTCGAGCACGATCGCGCAGAGGTCGGCGAGCGTGAGCAGGTAGAGCCGTTGCGCGTCGTCCCACGTCTGCTCGCGCGAGACCGCGATGCTGAGGCCACCGATGACGCGCTCGCCGACCAGGAGCGGGAGCGCGGCCCAGGCGGCCGACCGCGCCGACGTTGCCACCTTCGGGTATCGGGCGTCGAGCTCGGCACGCCGACCGAGCCACACGGGCTCGCCGAGTCGCACGGCGTCGGTGATCGGAAGTCGCTCCGTGAGCGGGACGCCGTCGAGCGCACGCCCGGTTTCCCCGTAGGTGGACGCGAGCACCTCGAGCGTGTCGTCCTCGGCGCGCATCGCAACGAACGCGCCCTGTGCGTCGAAGGCGGCCAATGTGCGTTGGATCAGCGACTCGAGGACCGCGTCGACGCCGGTCGCCGCGGCGAACGCACGGCTCGCGGCACGGAGCTGCGCCAGCCGGGCGAGCTCGTCGGTTGCGTCGTCCGCCACCACCGCAAGCTACCGCCGGTGCGACCGTGGGCGAGTCGTGTCACATGCGAGGTCAGTGCAGCGGGAAGTAGCCCGGAATCTCGTCGTGCGGAGTATCGAGGTACACCTTTGCCTCGGGTGGTGCGGCCAGCCGGCCGTGACTCCAGCGCACCTCGACATGTCCGCGCACGGTGCGCTCGCGCCGGCCCTCGCGGTCGCGCACGACTGCGTGCCATCCGACCACCGGCTGGCCGCCGGGGCGCGCCTCGACCTCGAAGGCACGGAGCTCGAAGTGTCGGCGCCAGTCCCACGGCGTCGCGATGCGTAAACGCAGGAACCCGCGCGGAGACGCGCCCAGCACGAAGTACGGCGCACTGCCGATGCGGAGCAGGCGCCAGAGCATGGGCTCGGCGGCCGCGTTGTCGATCGCGTTGTGCCAGCGTTGCGCGGACGCGACTGCCGTGCGCTCGACAAGGGCTCGGTACCTGTCGGCCGCACCTTGCGGCCAACCGTCACGCAACGCGAGCCCGAGGGCGCGCCGCTCTGTCGTGTCGAGCGCGGCCATGTCCGCAGGCAGATCGACTGTCTTGATCTCGGCGCGTACCGCGTCGTACAGCGCGGCGTGCTCCAGGGGCGCGACCTCTCGGAACCAGTCGCCACCCCGGCGGCCCTGCCCGCCTGCGAGCAGCCGGTCGAACAGATGATGCGGAGAGGCGTTGACGACGATCCGCGACAGGTACTTGCAGCTGACGAGGTACACGTGGTCGACGCGCAGATCGGCGGGGACGACTTCGTCGCCGGGCGCGCGGTGCGCACCCTTCCACTCGATCAGCAGTGGGACGCGTCCGCGCAGCGCGTCTCGCGCGACGAGGAAGCGACGCCCGTTCATGAACGCCGCCGCGAACACGTCGGGATGGCGGCCCTCCTTCCACGCCCGCGCCAGCGCGTCCCACACGTCGGGCGCGACGTTCGCGACCGCATCGGGCCGCGCGGCGAGCGCGCGGTCGACGTCGTCGGCACCGAGCATTCCGAGACCGGTGACGACCTCGGTGATCGTCGTCCGTAGGTCGGCCACCGCGTGGGCCTATGCGTGCCCGCCGGCGGCGTACTTCCGGAGCTGCTCGTAGCCTGCGTCGGAGCGCATCTCGATGACGTCGTAGACGATGTCGGCGGCATTCCGCAGCGCGATGTCGCCCTCGCTGCCCTTGCGGGGCAGATGCGACGTGAGGAACACGATGCGTTCCTTCCCCGCGTGCGCGAGCGCTTGGGCGCGCCCGAGCGCCTTCCACACCGTGTCGGTCCGCAACAGGCCGCCGCGGGTGCTCGTGAACGCGCCCGACACGTCGAAGTACCACTCGAGGCCGTCGGCGTCCGTCGCGATGAAGTTGATCGTGACGCCCGTGCCCCGCACCCGAGAGTTCTTGGCGACGATCGTGAACTCGGCCTCTTGCAGCATCTGCTCCGCGAGCGCTTGCGCGGCTTTGCCTTCGCGAGTGGCGCGCGCCTGAAAGCTGCCCTCGAAGTCGAGCTCGGTGATGTCGGGCGCCGGGAGCTCGTGACTCGGATGCGACTCGTGGGTGCCTTCGTCGCGCACGCGGAGGCGTGCGATGTCGACGTACGTGGGGTCGAGGTCGTAGCCGACGTATCGCCGGTTCAGCAGCGCAGCCGCGACAAGCGCCGAACCCGAGCCCATGAAGGGGTCGAGCACGAGATCGCGCTCGTATGTGTAGAGCTCGATCAGGCGCGCGGGCAGCTCGATGGGGAACGGCGCGGGATGCGACACGCGCCGTGCGCTCTCGGGTGGGATGTCCCAGACGTCGAGCGTGGCGGCCATGAACTCGTCCGCCTCGATGTCGTTCTCGAATGGCAGGTCGCGGCGCTCTCGATCCGCCTTGCCGAGGGCGCGGTCGAACCGGCCCTTGCTCGCGATGACGACCCGCTCGGTCGTGTCACGCAACACCGGATTTGCAGGGCTGCGAAACGATCCCCACGCGCAGTTACCGGCGGCACCTTCGCCCTTGCGCCACACGATCTCGCCTCGCAGCAAGAGCTTCAGGTCGTCCTGCAGAATGCGGATGACATCGGCCGCGAGGCTGCGGTACGGCTTGCGCCCGAGGTTCGCGACATTGACCGCGATACGACCGCCCGGTTCGAGCTTGCGCGCGCATTCGGCGAACACGTCGGTGAGGAGCTGGAGGTACTCGCCGTAGGAGCTGGGCACCCCTTCCCGTTCGAGCTCTTCCTCGTACTGCTTGCCCGCGTAGTACGGCGGCGACGTGACGACCAGTGCGACCGAGTTGTCGATGATCGCACTCATGTGTCGCGAGTCGCCGAGGTGAAATGGGTCGAGGTCGTACGGCGCGACGACGGTGTCGTCATTCGACACCTCGGGCATCGCGAACCGCTCGTAGAACGCCGACGCGTCGTGGCTCTCGCGCTTGCTGACGCCGAAATTCGACGTTGCCGTCCCGCGCTTTTTCGGCGTCGCCATCGCCTGGCAGCCTACGCGGGGGGTGCGCCGCTCAGCGGCCATACGTGCCGACGAGCGTGCCCTGCGCGATCGTCCCGGCCGCGATCTCGTCCTGCGTCTGCACGTCCTTGTTCAGGGCATAGACGGTGAATCGATAGTGGTGCAGCGGCCCGGCGGGCGGACACGGGCCCGTCCACAGCGGCTGGCCCGCGCCGTTGGCGAGCTGGCGCGCGGTGACTGGTACAGGTGGGATCGAGCCGTCGCTCGGCGGGAGTCCCAGCACGAGCCAGTGCAGGAAGCCGCCCGGACGTGGCGCGTCGGGATCGTGCACGACGAGGGCGACGCTGACTGCGTTGTCGGGGATGCCGGTCCATGCGACGGGCACGACCGCGTTCCCGCCTTCGCACGTGTACCGGCTCGGGATCGGCCCGTTGTCGACGAACGCGGTGCTCGTGACGACGATCTTGGTCGCCGGCGCAGTCGTTGTCGTCGCCGGCGCGACCGTTGTCGTCGCAGGTGTGCTCGCCTTGTCGTCGCTCCCACATGCCGAGAGCGCCGCGACGGCGAGGAACGCGCAGGTGCTCGCCAGGTACCTCTTCCCGAGGTGCCTATTCCCCAGGGACCTATTCCGTCGCGGGACGTTCGGCATCCTCGCGGAGCGTATCGACCGGGACCGGGTCGCGCAGCGTGCCCTCGTCGATGCTGAACCAGAAGCCGCCGAGGTTCGGGATCAGAGTGTGGACGTCGACGCCGGAGCGGGCCGCGACCGTCCGCAGGATGCCGTGGTGGGTCACGATCGCGAGCATGCCCGTGCCGACGTGTGCGAGCGCGTGCCACAGCGCCGCGTCGAAGCGCGCCAGCACGGTCGCGTCGTTCTCGCCGCCCGGGGGCGCGGGGAGCTCGCCGCGCCGCCACCGATCGCGCATCCCGGGCCAGCGCTCGTCGACCTCGGCCACGGTGCAGCCCTGCCATTCGCCGCCGTGACGTTCGCGAAAGCCCTTGTCGGTGACGACCGGTACATCGAGATGGGCGGCGATGATGTCGGCGGTGCGTGCGGCACGCAGCAAGTCGGACGAGTACACGGCCCGCGGCCGCACCCCCTCGTGCGCGAGCTGACGGGCTCGAATCGCGGCCTGCGCCTCGCCCTCCGCCGTGAGCGGGATGTCGATCCATCCCTGCCAGCGGCGCTCGACGTTCCACGCCGATTCACCGTGCCGGATGATCAGCACCTGCTGGGAGGGCGTGCTCATCGGGCGCTCATCGGGTGCTCATCGTGTGCTCGCGGGCCCGCGCATAGGAATGACAGTGAAGCAGGCGGGGTTTGACCCCGGAGCCCGCCGAGGGCACACTTGACCAAGCGGTCAAGTCTCAGATCTGCGGTCACGTCTTAGTTGTTTGGAGGCCCCATGCCCACCGCCGTCATCGTCGACGCGGTCCGTTCCCCCCTCGGACGCCGCAACGGCAAGCTGAGGGACGTACATCCCGTCGACCTCGCCGCCCACGTGCTACGCGCGCTCATCGAGCGCAACGACTTCGACCCCGCGCTCGTCGAGGACGTGATTATGGGCTGTGTCATGCAGGTGGGCGAACAGGGTGTGAACGTGGGGCGCAACGCCGCGCTCGCGGCCGGCTTCCCCGAGTCCACCGTCGGCACGACCGTCGACCGGCAATGCGGCTCGTCGCAGCAGGCCGCGCACTTCGCCGCTCAGGGCGTGATCGCGGGCGCGTACGACGTCGTGATCGCCGCCGGGGTCGAGAACATGACTCGCGTGCCGATGGGCGCGTCGGTGGTCGAGGGCAAGTACGGCTTCCCGTTCGGGCCGATGATGACCACGCGTTACCCGAACCTCGTGCCGCAGGGAATCTCGGCGGAGCTGATCTCCGAGAAGTGGGGGATCTCACGCGAGCAGAACGACGCGTTCTCCGTCGAGTCGCACCGGCGCGCGGCACGCGCGACGGAGGAAGGCCGCTTCGAGCGCGAGATCCTGCCGATCGACATCAAGACCGACGACGGCGCGGAGACCATGACGCGCGACGAGGGCATCCGGCCCGACTCCACGATCGAGAAGCTCGCCACGCTCAAGCCCGCGTTCAAGCCCGACGGAGTCATCACGGCCGCGAACTCGTCGCAGATCACCGACGGCGCTGCGGCCGTACTCGTCATGACCGAAGAGAAGGCCAACGAGCTCGGACTGAAGCCACGGGCGCGGTTCCACACCTTCGCCCTGGCCGGCGTCGATCCCGTGATGATGCTCACCGGCCCGATCCCCGCGACGACCAAGGTGCTGGAGCGGGCGAAGATGACGCTCGATCAGATGGACCTCGTCGAGATAAACGAAGCCTTCGCCCCCGTGGTCCTCGCGTGGGAGAAGGAGCACCACCCCGACATGTCGAAGGTCAATGTCAACGGCGGCGCCATCGCCCTCGGGCACCCGCTCGGCGCGTCGGGCGCCCGGCTCATGACCACGTTGCTCAACGAGCTCGAGCGCACGGGCGGCCGGTACGGCCTCCAGACGATGTGCGAAGGCGGCGGCATGGCGAATGCGACGATTCTCGAGCGCTTGTAGCGCCCCAATAATTCTTGGTCGCACTCGCTCCGGGCCGGGATACCCGGCCCGCGGACGCTTGCCGCATCACGTTCTCGTTCCTTACTCCGTTCACGGCCTCGTCGGTTCCTATCCTGACGGGTGATGGTCGAGGTTCTCTGGTGGGTGTTGCGGGTCGCTGTCGCGTTGACGGCCGCGGTGATGCTGTACCTGCTCGGCGCCAAGATGATCCGCAACTTCAACACCGAGCCGCCGCCCGAGCCGGGCGAGATGCCGCTCGAGGACGTGGACTACCGCTACCGGTGCATTGTCTGCGGCGCCCAGGCCGTCCTCTATGCCGCGCCCGAAGGCGAGATCCCCGAGCCGCCACGCCACTGTCGCGAGCCGATGGTGCTCGTCACTCCGGTCGAGTAGCGGTGAGTCCCGGTTGCCCGGGGATGCTGACGCGTCCGCGTAACCGCGTTGCCCTCGGCGAACACTAAGGGCAGATGTCCTCGGCCGCCCTACGAACAGGGGGCACGACCATGGTGCCGCACTCGTACTTTGTATCCGGCTTTTGGGTCGGCGTTGTCGTCGGAGCCTCGGGTGCGGCGATCCTCTGGCTGTGGGTCAGGCTGGCCCGGGCCGCCGGCGCGATCGCGAATCGACGTGGTTACCCGCGTTTCGCGGGTGTCGCAGTCGGCCTTCTCACCGGCCCACTCGCGATGGCCACCTTCGCGCTGCTCCCGTCGAGACGGGGCGCGCATCCCCGCTCGTAGCGGCCGATCGACAACCCAATTTGCGCCGGGGAAGCCGGGTCGCCCGGAGCGTCTGGAAGCGGGGAGCTGCAGACGGCCAGACGACCCGACCCGGCGTCACGCTATTCCCAACAAAAATAGTTGCCAATGCGTTCGGAGGTCGACGCGAGACGACCGCCCCGAAAGGCGGCCGTGCGACGGGGCCTCCTGTTCGGAGGCGGTACCTGGCTGCTCGTCGTCGGTTTCGTCCTGCTGTGGAACGACACCACCCGTCATCAGTAGGCGCGGGCAAGAGGGCGGCGACTCTCACTTATCCACAAGCCGGAGCCGATACCCCGCGTGGGTGTGTCACCGAACACATCCCCCGTTTTCCCCAGACTGTGGACAACTCTGTGGGGAATCACACGTTTGCGATTCGGTCAACGGATGGTCAACGCCTGTTCAACTGCGTTCAGCGGTAGTTCGTCGCCAGCAGGAAACCGCTGCAGATCAGGCCGATGCCGAGCAACAGGTAGCGATTCTCGGTGTTCGCTCCCGGGAGCAGGTTCAAGTAGTTGCCCACGACGACGATCAGGCCGGCGGCGAGCAATGTGGTCAGTGCAACGGGTACCCACAACTTGCTCGGGGGTGCCTTCTTCTGCGGCGGGGGCGTGTACCGCGACCGCTTCGACTTGGACTGAGGCACGTCCGCAGCGTAGCTGCGGACGTGCTCGCCGCATCACTTATCCGCGAGCCGCGTCGAGTCAGCCTCGTTACGCTTCGGGCTCGTGAATCCGCGTGTGCTCGTGATCGACAACTACGACTCGTTCGTCTACAACCTCGTGCAGTATCTCGGGGAGCTCGGTGCCGAGCCCGTCGTGCACCGCCACGATGCGATCACGATCGATGAGATGCGGGCGCTCGCGCCCGACGCGGTGTTGATCTCACCGGGCCCGGGCCGTCCCGCCGACGCCGGGCTGTCGAACGACGCGATTCGAGCCTTCGGCGAGCACGGCACGCCTGTGCTCGGTGTGTGCCTCGGTCTCCAGTGCATCGGCGAGCTGTACGGCGGCGAAGTCGTGCGCGCGCCACGGGTCATGCACGGCAAGACCTCGGAGATCCGGCACAACGGTACGGGCGTGTTCGCCAACCTCCCGAACCCGTTGACGGCGACGCGCTACCACTCGCTCGTCGTCGAGCGTGATTCAGTGCCGGACGCGCTCGAGGTCACTGCCGAGTCGGAGGACGGCTTGGTCATGGGCTTGCGACACCGAACGCTCCCGATCGAGGGCGTGCAGTTCCACCCCGAGTCGATCCTCACCGACGCCGGCCACGACCTCTTGCGGAACTTCTTGCGGGACGCGGCGGACGCGGCAGGTGCGCGCGCCCGCGCGTGATCTCGGCCAGTCCGTCGTCGAGCAACGACGCGAGCGCCTCACCGTCGAGCTCGGCCGTCGCGACCGCTGAGCTCTCGCGCAAGCGCGCCATGATCATGCCTCTCCGCTGACGGAACGAGCCTTCGAACCGGCCCTGGCGGCGCTTGGTCTCTCCCACGAGCGCTCCGCGCGTTGCGCACCTCGTTGCGAGCGGACACTGATCACACTGCGGCTTCCGTGCGGTGCACACGGTCGCACCGACGTCCATGAGCGCGAGCAACCGGTCGCGCCCGCGCAACCCGAGCGCCACCTGCACCGCGCAGTCCTCGGCGGCGCGTTCGGACAATGGTTCGCCCCGAACGCGCTCGCAGACCCTGCGGATGTTCACCTCGATGCCGATGCGGTCGGCATCGTCGACCTGCGCCGCGATCGCGGCCGCGGTGTATCGGCCGACGCCGGGAAGTTGCGCGAGGTCGTCGGGCCAGCCGTCGCGCGCGATCTGCTCCGCGGCTTCCCAGAGCCATCGGGCGCGTCGTGGATAGCCGAGCCGGCCCCAGGCGGTGATCACGTCCGCGAGCCCGGCAGCGGCGGCATCCGACGGAGTCGGGAAGCGCGCGACGAAGTCGGCACACGCGGGGATGACGCGCGGCACCTGGGTCTGGTGCAGCATCACTTCTGACACGAGCACGTGCCAGCGATCACGCGACGCGCGCCAGGGCAGCTCGTGGCGTCCGTGCGCGCGGTACCACTCGACGAGTGGCGGCGTCACGGTCCGGTCGTCGTCGTCGTGGACGATGCGGGGGACTTGATGCCGATGGTGAGCAGGATGTTGGTCCCGGGCTGGACCTTGGTGCCCGCCGCCGGTGACATCTCGATCACTTTGCCGACGTTGTTGTCGTCGACCTTGTTGAGGGTCGACACGGTGAAGCCGGCTGCCTTCAGCTCGAACGTCGCTTCGTCGGTTGTCCGGCCGATCTCCGGAGGAACTGCCACGTTCGCCTTCCCGCTCGAGATGAAGACCCGGATCGGCGTGTCGGTCGGTTCCGTCTGGTTGGCCGGCGGGTCGGTGCGCGTCGCCGAGCCTTCCGGGATCGTGTCGCTGACTTCCTGCACGAAGGTGATCTTGCTCGGGTCGAATCCCGCCTGTTGGAGCGCCTGCGCGGCCTGGTCCTGCGAGAGGCCCTTCACGTCGGGGATCGCAATGGGAGCTGGGCCGGTCGACACGAGCAGCGTCACGGTGCCGCCCTTGGGCGCGGCCGTGCCCGCCGCGGGCCTGCTTTCGATGACCAGGTCCTTGGCGACCTTGCTCGATTGGCCCTTCGTCTTCACCTGGAAGCCCAGGCCGTTGAGCCGATCGGTCGCGTCCTTGACCGGCATGTTGTTGATCTCGAACGGGATCAGCACCTGCTCGGCGCCACTGCTGACGGTCAGGTTCACCGTCGTGTTGCTTGCCACGCTCCGCTTCGCGGGCGGATCTTGGACGATGACCGTGCCGACCGGCGCCGGATCGTTCACATTCTCGACCGTCGACTTGAGGTGCGCGTCGGCGAGCGTCTGCCGCGCGACGTTGACCTTCTTCCCGACGACATCGGGCACGCCCACTTTCCCCTCGGCGCCACCGAACGTGGTGGCCAGGAACAGGATGAGGCCGATGACCGCGGCGAGCCCGACCAACACCAGGAACGTGACCAGTGCCGGGTTCCGCCGGCGGCGCGGGTACGTCGGCGCCCCGACGTAGCGGCCGCGTTCGTCGACTGCCGGGCTCGCAACGGTCGTTGCGGCCGCGGCCGCGTACGCACCGCTTCCTTGCGCGGCGGTCGCCGACGTCGGCACCTCGGCGACCATCGCGGTGACCGGCGCCGATGCCAGCGGCCGCCCGCGACGGAAGCGCAGCAGGTCGGCGCGCAGGTCGTCGGCGGTCTGGTAGCGCTGATCGGTGTTCTTGGCCAGCGCGGTCATGATGATCTGCTCGAGATCGCGCGGCACGTCGGCATTCCGTTGTGACGGCGCGACCGGATCTTCCCGCACATGCTTGTACGCGACTGCGACCGGCGAGTCGCCCGTGAAGGGCGCGCCACCCGTCACCATCTCGTACATCACGACACCGAGCGAGTACACATCGCTACGCCCGTCGACCGGGAGCCCCTGTGCCTGCTCGGGTGAGAAGTACGTCGCCGTGCCCATGACCGAACCGGTCTGCGTGAGACCGTCGCTCGCACCCGCTCGCGCGATGCCGAAGTCGGTGACCTTCACATTGCCCGAACGCGTCAGCAGCACGTTGCCGGGCTTCACATCGCGATGCACCACGCCGTTGCGATGCGCGAACGCGAGCGCCGACGCGATCTCGGCGGTGATCTCGGCCGCCTGGTTCGACTCGAGCGGTGACTCGGATCGAACGAGATCGCGTAACGAGCGGCCCTCGACGTACTCCATCACGATGAAATACGTGCCGGACTCCTGCCCCCAGTCGTATATCGCCACGATGTTGGGGTGGTTGAGATTGGCGGCCGCCTGCGCTTCCCGACGGAACCGCTCGACGAACGAAGGCTCACGCGCGTATTCCGGGAAGAGCGCCTTGAGCGCGACCGGCCGGTTGAGCAACTGGTCGCGCGCCAGGTAGACCTCGGCCATGCCGCCTTGCGCGACCTCGCGCTGGATCTCGTAGCGGCTGGAAAAGACCCGTCCGGCCAGCGTCATGGTTGCAGCACCCTAACCGCCGTTTCGGTTGTTTTGCGGTTGCCCCCCGCCGCATTGCGACGGGCGCGGCGGGCTGGCGAGCAGCGATTGCAGGACTTGTTTTGCGATCGGCGCGGCGACCCGTCCACCGGTCGCCTCGGCGTTGGTGCCGTCGACACCGCCGTGTTCGACGAGCACCGCGACGGCATAGCGCGGAGCGTCGGCCGGCGCGAACGCGATGAACCACGCGTGCGGTGGGCGGCCGTCCCCGGTCTCGGCCGTGCCGGTCTTGCCCGCGACCTGCACGCCGGGGATCTGCGCCGCGGTTCCCGTACCGCGCGGATCGTTCACCACGCCGAGCATGAACTGCCGCATCGTGTCGGCGGTCGTGGGGTCCATTGCGCGTGTGTACTCGCTCGTGTCGACGCGCTGCACCACCCGATTGTCGGTATCCATCACGCAGTCGACGACGTGCGGGTCGAGGATCGTGCCGCCCGTTGCCACGGACTCGGCGACGAGCGCCATCTCGAGCGGCGTGACCAGGACGTCGTGCTGTCCGATCGCGTCCTGCATGAACGCGGGTTGGTTTCGCTGGAACGTTCCCGGTTTCGGTCCCTGACTGCGCACGATCGGTGGGTCGAAGCCGGTCGCGTGGCCGCTCGGCGGAGGGCCGGTCTGCACACCGAAGTTCTGCACGCCGCTCGCGAGCTGTTCACCCAAGTCGAAGCCGACCTGCGCGAACGTCGTGTTGCACGACACGATGAAGCTGTCGAGCAGCGAGCCACCGCACCGCTCACCACCGAAGTTGCTCAGCGTTTGACCGTTCGTCTGGGGCAGCGGGATCTCGCTGAGCACAGGGAACTGCGTGGCGACATCGACGTTGTTCTGGATTGCGATCGACGCGGTGACAGTCTTGAACGTCGACCCGGGCGGATAGAGCTCGGCCCACGCATGCGGCAACAACGGCTTGCTCTTGTCGAGCAGCAGCAGCGAGCGCGCAGCCTGGGCCTTGCTCGGGTTGTGGTTGACGAGGAGATTCGGGTCGTACGTCGGGTTCGAGTAGGCGGCGAGCACACCACCGCTTCGCACGTCGAGCACGACGACCGATCCCGGTCGACCCGCCAAGCCGTTCGCAGCAAGTTGCTGCACCGCGCGCGACGCCGTGAGGACGACGGTGCCGACCGGCTGGCGCGTCGCGAACGCGTCGGCGAGGCCGCGCGGCGTGAGGTTGAACGTACGGCCCGCGAGATCGTCGGAGAACGTCCGCTCGACGCCCACTTCTCCGAACTGGATCGATTGGTAGCCGACGATGCCCGAGAACAGCGAGGCGGTGTCCTTGGGATAGACGCGCTGGCGCTTGAACTCGTCGTTGGCAGGCACCGATTGGGCGACGATCACTCCGTCGGACGTGACGATCGGGCCCCGGTCGCGCTGGGCGTTCCGGAGGAAGGTCCGCGAGTTGCGGGGATCGGCGGCCAGCTTGTCGCTACGCGCCACCTGGAGGTAGGTGAGCTGCGCGACCAAGCCGACGAACAACACGATCATCGCCGCGCCGACGCGTCGGATGCCCGAGTTCACGGCGAAACACCGGGGGGCGTGGCGCGCGCACTCGAGGCACTGCGAGCGGTGTCGTCGGAGATGCGCAGCATGATGGCGACGAGCGCAAAGTTGGCGACGAGGGACGATCCGCCGTACGAGACGAACGGCAACGTGATCCCTGTGAGAGGAATCACGCGCAGCACGCCGCCGATGATGAGGAACGTCTGGAGCGCGAAGATCGTGGCGATGCCGGCCGCGAACAACTTTGCGAACGGGCGCATCGCGTCGACCGCGATGCGGAACATGCTGCCGACCATGAGCATGAACGCGGCGACGACCGCTACGGTGCCCACCAGACCGAGCTCTTCCCCGATCGCGGCGAAGATGTAGTCGGTGCTCGCAAGCGGAACGAGAGAAGGGTTGCCCAGCCCGAGCCCGGTACCGGCGATCCCCCCCGATCCCAAACCGAACCAACCCTGGACGGCCTGGTAGCCGCCGCCGGGTTGGTTGATCCGGGTCCAGGGATCCGTCCAGTTCTCGACGCGCAGGCGGACATGACCGAACGATTTGTACGCAACGAATCCGCCGACGACGAGCAGAATCACCGTGCCGACGAGGTACGCGCGCCGGCGCGTCGCCATGTAGAGCATCGCCGCGAACACGCCGAAGAACAACAGCGACGTGCCCATGTCCTTCTGGTAGCCGAGGACCAACAACGCCACGCCCCAGGCGAGCAGCAACGGCCCGAGGTCGCGCGGTGACGGCAGGAAGAAACGTCCGGCACGTATGCGTCCTTCGGCGAGGAGCTCCCGTTTGTCGACGAGGTACGCGGCGAAGAACGCGACCAGCAGCAGCTTGGCGATCTCGCTCGGCTCGAACGTCAGCGCGCCGATCCCGACCCAGAGACGGGCGCCGTTGATCGTGCGGCCGATGCCCGGCGCCATCGGCAACAGGAGGAATCCGATGCCGAGGAGCAGCGCGGTGTACCGGTACCGTTCGAAGACCCGCACGTCCCGCACCAGTATCAGTGTCACGACGAACACCGCGACCGCGATCGCGACCCATAGCGACTGCACGCGCGCCTGCGTCCTGTAGTTGAGCCTGCCGTTCGCGTCGGCGCGTGCGAGGCGCGCGATCATCACGAAGCCGAGCCCGTTCAGCAGCGCGGCGAGCGGAAGCAACGTGGCGTCGGCGTAGGGAGCGAACCGGCGAACCGCGAAGTGCGCGATCGCGTACAGGCCGAAGACCGAGCCCAGCAACGGATAGAGGTCGGGGGGGAGGTTCGGTCCCTCGGCGAGCGCGACGACGATGTAGCCGCCGACGGTGACCGCGACGACGAGGACACCCAGCGACAGCTCGGCGCGCCGGCGCGTGCGGGCGAGGAGAGGAAGTGTCACGGGCGCTTGCGGGTCGTCGTGGTGGTGGGGCGCCGCCGTGGCCGCGTGGTCGTCGTGGGCTTCCTGACGGTGGTGGTCGTCGTCGACGTCGAGGTCACAGACTCCTGGAGCCGTCCGACGAAGGCCTCGGCCGTCGAGAGCGAGCCACGAGTCGAGTTCGTCCGGACGCGGTCCTGATCCAGGGGCTGGAGCGCGTCGACCTGGAGCCCGGTGCGCCGGTCGACCGTGGGATCCCAGCCGAGCACGCCACCGGGCACACCCTTGTAGATCACGACCTCGTTGCGCGACGCGCCGACGAAGTACGAGCTGCGCGCGTACCAGCCGAGCACTCCGGCGGCGACGCCGAGAATCACGACGAGCGGCAGCACGACGAACATCACCCCGCGGATCGTGCGCAGGCGGGAGCGCCTGGCACGCGGCTCGACCGGCACGAACGGTGGTGGCGCTTCGGGCGCGATCGTCGTCGGGGGCTCAGCCGCCGCGAGCGCCGCGGCGCCGTCTTCGGGTGGCGCGGTCGCTTCGAGCACGTCGATCACGTCGATCACGATGACGGTGATGTTGTCCTCGCCCCCCGCGTCGTTCGCCGCAGCGACGAGCAGGTCCGCCGCGCGCTGGGGGTCGCGCTCGCTGCGGGCGAAACGCTCGATGTCGCGCTCGCGCACCATGGTCGTGAGCCCGTCCGAGCAGATCAGCAGCCGGTCGCCCGGATCCACCGAGATCTCGTACGTGTCGACCTCGACGTCCTCGTCGACGCCGAGTGCGCGCGTGACGACCGCGCGCTGCGGATGTGCTTCGGCCTGCTCCGGTGTGAGCCGGCCTTCGCGCACGAGCTCTTCGACGAGGCTGTGATCGTCGGTGAGGCGCACCATCTCACCATTGCGGAGCAGGTACGCCCGTGAGTCGCCGACGTGGCCGATCAACAGCTGATTCGGGCCGGCGACCGTCACCGCCGTCATCGTCGTGCCCATCCCCGTGAGCTCGTCGTTGCCTGCCGCGCGCGCGAGCACGGCGTCGTTCGCCCGAGCGATCGCGATGTCGATCGCGGCGCCGCCGGCGAACGCGGCCCGCAACGCCTCGATTGCCGTGTGACTCGCGACCTCGCCGCCGCGGTGGCCGCCCATGCCGTCGGCGACCGCGAACAACGTGTGCTCGTCGTCGACGAGGGACGCGTCCTCGTTCTTCGCGCGGGTGCGTCCCTGGTCGGTGGCGCGGCCGGTCGTCAACCTCATGACGTCATCGCTCCGCCTCGAGCACCGTCTCACCCAGTTGCACGCGATCGCCCTTGCCGAGCTTCACCGGTTGCGCGATGCGCTCGCCGTTCACGTACGTGCCGTTCGTCGAGCCGACGTCCTCGATCCACAGCGTGCCGTCGCGGTCGTACACGCGTGCGTGCACCTGCGAGACGAAGGTGTCGAACGTGAGCGGCATCGTGCAGCCTCCGCCCCGACCCATTGTGGCTTCGCCGTCGATCGGCAGCTCGCGCCCGCGTTCCGCGTCGGGCTGCACGATCACGAGTCGCCACCCGCGCTTGCGTGCGCGCGCCGGTGTCGCGACGGTCGGGCTGGGGACGGGCGCGGGCGCGGGAACGGGGGCCGGCGAGCCGCGCAGCTCGCGAGCCACTGTCCAGACCACGCGGAAGAGGAACAGATACACCAGCGCGAGGAGACAGAATTTCAGGACGGTCAGGACCGCGTCGGACATGTGCCGGTTACGACTCCTCGTACCGGATCTCTGTTGCACCGACGAGAATGACGTCGCCGTCGGCGAGCAGATGCTCGCGCACCCGCACCCCGTTGACCTGGATACCGTTCATCGAGTCGAGATCGACGACGAGATACCCGCGCTCGTCGCGCCGGATCTCGGCGTGATGCCGCGACACCTGAGGATCGGTGAGCGCGATCACGCAGTCGGGCAGGCGCCCGATGATCGCACGGTCCTCGCCGAGCTGGACGCGGCGGCCATCGGGCAGCACCAGCGTGCCCGGCGCCCCGACCGCGCTCGCGATGATCTCGGCGCGCACGTCCAAGTCGCCGCGGCGCGCGTTGTCGTCGGCCTCTATCGTCACCTCGACTGGACCCGAGAAGTGGTAGCCCTCCTCACGTGCGTGCTCACGCGCCGCATCCGCCAGCTCGACGACGAGGGCGTCGCGGAAGCCGGCGAACTGCTCGAGGTCCTCGTTGGAGAGCGAGACCGCGATGCGGTTCGGGACCACCGTGCCGCGCACACCGAGCGTGCGTCCGGCGTCCATCTCGCGCACGACGCGTCGACCGATCTCGACGGGTTGTAGCCCGGTGCGGAACGCCTTGCTGAACGCGCCTTCGACGAGCCGCTCGAGCCGGCGCTCGAACCGCTGGAGTCCCATCGAAACGATGGTAATGGCGGTACCGAGGTTCGACCGTGCACGGCGCTGGTACGCTGCTGCGCTCACGCGCGAGTGGCGGAATTGGCAGACGCGCAGGATTCAGGTTCCTGTGCCCGCAAGGGCGTGGGGGTTCAAGTCCCCCCTCGCGCACTGGGGATGCACGTGACCGACCTCGACACTTCATTCTTGGCCGGTCTCGGTACCGACGACGCGGACGCGATGTTCGCGGCGGGAGCTCGTCGGACTTTCACAACGGGTGAGCTGTTGTGTCGCGAAGGCGACGTGGGCAGCGCGATCCTCGTCGTGCTGTCGGGCTACGTGAAGCTCACCAAGACCGCGATCAGCGGACGCGAGACGATGCTGGAGCTGCGTGGGCCCGGCGAGGTGCTCGGCGAGATGAGTGTCGTCGACGGGGCGCCGCAGTCAGCGAACGCGGTCGCGATCGACGACGGGGAGCTGCTCGCCGTCGACGCGGCGCGCTTCGACGCATTGCGCCGAGAGCGTGCGGGCGTCGCGAACGCCTTGCTCGGGGTCGTCGTCGGCCGCTTGCGACAAGCCTCCGGTCGCCAGCTCGAGCTCGGCACCGACGACGTGATCAGCCGGGTGTGCCGGCGGCTCGTGGAGCTCGCCTCCTCGCACGGCGAGTTGCTCGCCGACGGGGTGCTCGTCCGGGCGCTCTCCCAACAGGATCTGGCCGACTGGGCGGGGGTCTCCCGCGACGGCGTGGTCCGCGCCCTCCACGAGCTGCGGGAGGCGGGTCTGGTCGAAAGCGGCCGGGGACGAGTCTTGATCAAGAATCTCGGGGCCGTGACCGAGCGCGCCGGCGGCGCGTAAACTCCTGGCGCTCGGGGCCTTGAGGAGAGAGCACATGCCACTGTTCGTGATCGAGCGAAACTTCGCCGACCAGATCGAGATGACCAAGGACGACGCCGACCAGACCCGAGTCGTCAACGAAGAGGTCGGGGTCTCGTGGCTGTTCTCGTTCCTGTCGGCGGACAAGAAGAAGACCTACTGCCTCTACGAATCGCCCAGCGCAGACGCGATACGCGAGGCGGCAAAGCGAGCCGGCATCCCTGCCGACGTCATCGTCGAGGTGTCGGAGCTGCGCCCCGAGCAGTTCGTGTGAGCTTCACCTGAGTCTGCGTACACCGTGGGGCACCGATGGCCTCCACTGATCTCGTCACGATCGTCAGCACCGACTGGGTGGCGTCCACCGCGACCCGCACGGCGCTGGGCGAAGACCGCGCCGATCAGCTCCAGCATCAACACGACGCGATCCTGAAGGAAACGATCGAGCAGCACGAAGGCACTGTCATCAAGAACTCCGGCGATGGCGTGCTCGCGACGTTTCACTCCGCGACCAACGCGCTTGCCGCCGCGGTCGCGATCCAGCAACGCTTCGACGCCCGCTCCCGCTCGCGACCCTCGGACGAGATGATCGCGCTGCGCGTCGGCATCTCGGCGGGCGACGTCGTGCGACGCGACGGCGACGTCTTCGGCACCTCGGTCGTCGAAGCGGTACGGCTCCAGAGCGTTGCGGCACCCGGGCAGGTGCTGTGCTCCGACCTCGTGCGCGCCCTCGGGCGCGGTCGAGGCGGCTTCGAGTTCGAGCTCGTCGGGTTGCTCGATCTGAAGGGTCTTCCCGAGCCGGTTCCCGCCTGCAGCGTGGTGTGGACGCCGGCCGAGCTCGGCACGGGCCTGCCGATGCCGCCCGAGCTGGTTGCCGGCGCCGCGACCCAGTTCGTCGGGCGCGAGGACGAGCTCGCGCAGGTCACGGATTGTGTGATGGCGGCCGAACGGGCGCACGCCGTCTGGCTGCTCGGTGAGCCCGGAATCGGCAAGACGCGGTTGGGTCAAGAGGCCGCGACCCTCGCGCACCAGCGCGGCGCGCTGGTCCTCTACGGGCGATGCGACGAGCAGGTTCGGGCGCCGTTCCAGCCCGTCATCGACGGATTGCGCTGGTTCGTGAGCCAGCACGGCGACGACGAGTTGCGCGCCGCGCTGGGGGTCGACCCGGAGCCCTTGGTGCGACTCGTGCCCGAGCTGCTTTCTCGCGTCCCCGGACTCCGGCGGCCCGAGGCGGCGACGGAGACGGAGCAGTACCGCCTGTTCGAGTCCGTCCGGTCGTGGATGTCCATGGTTGCCGCGACGCGGCCGGTCGTGTTCGTCGTCGACGACGTGCACTGGGCCGACCGGCCGACGCTCGCGTTGCTCGGTCATATCGCGCGCAGCGCCCACCCCGCGCGGCTCACGATCCTCGGCACCGCGCGTGACACGAGCCCGGACGTGAGCGCGCCATTGAACGATCTGGTCGACGAGCTCGAGCGGACGGGCCGCAGCCGCCGCCTTCCGCTCCGCGGTCTCACCGTCGACGACATCGAGTCGCTCCTCGAGGCAACGACGTTGCCGTCGCACAACGCGGTGCGGCTCGCCGACGAGACCGCCGGAAATCCGCTGTTCCTGCGGGCGGTCCTCGCCGCCATGCGCGCTGACGGCACGCTGCCGACCGAGCTCCCGACCGATGTCCGGGCCGCGGTGCGCCGCCGCCTCGGCCGCTTCGAACCGGCGACGCTGGAGCTGCTCCAGATTGCGGCGCTGAGCGGGCTCGAGTTCTCCCTCGGCGTCGTGAGCGACGCCGAGGGTCTCGGCGAGCAGGACGGGCTGCGCTCGGTCGAGGCAGCGGTCGGCGCCGGCTTGGTCGAGGAGGTGGCGGTCGACCGGTTCCGGTTCACCCACGCGCTCGTGCGAGACGCGCTCGTCGCCGAGCTCTCGGCTTCGAGGCGCGCGCGTATGCACGCCGCGCTGGCCGATGTCATCGAGACGCGGTTCGCGGCTCGCCTCTCCGACCACCTGCGCGCCCTGGCGCAGCACTATGCGAACGCAGGCGTTCCCGAGATGCTCGAACGGGCGCTCGACTACGCCAAGCGGTCTGCCCGGCGCTCGATCGATCTCCTCGCGTTCGAAGCTGCGGTCGAGGACTACACGTTCGCGCTCGAGCTCGTGGCGCGGATGCCCGCCTACCCCGAACGCTCGAAGATCGAGCTCCTGATCTGCAAGGGCGACGCGCAACAACTCGACGGTGATCACGCGTCGGCCGTCGCGACGTTCCGCGCCGCCGCTGATCTCGCGCGCGCCGAGGCCGACTGGGAAGCGTTCACTCGCGCGGCGATCGCCTTCGAGGAAACCGCGTGGCGGCCGGGTATGTACGGTCCCGAGGCGGTGGCGCTGCTGCGCGAGGCGCTGGAGCACGAGGTCGTTCCCGTGCAGCGCGTGTGGTTGCGAGCCTCGTGTGGGCGTGCCCTGCACTACAGCGGTGCATTCGACGATGCCCGCCGGGTCGTCGAAGACGCACTGACCGAAGCGCGCGAGCTCGACGACCTGCGCTTGATGTCCCATGCGCTGGCCGCCTCTGCCCAATCCCTCGCGCGCTTCCAACCCGGCGAAGCCGAGCTCGTCCTCGCCCGCGCCGAGGAGAGCGCGGAGATCTCCGCCGCATTGGACGACCTCGCCGCGTTGGGGACGGCGGCGCAGTACGCAACGGTCGCGGCACTGTGCCGGGGCGACCGGGTGCAGTACGAGCGCTGGTACGAGGAATTCCTGCGGTCGAGCGAGGTCGACGGCCTGCGGTTCAGCCGGTACGTGGCGCTCTGTGACGTGCAGCTGCGCAGCTTCCTTGCCGGCGACCTCGAGGCCGCGGAATCGCAGGCGAACCGCGCGCTGGAATTCGGTCAGGCGCGCGAGGACGTCTCTGGCGTCCACGGCGTGCAAATGTTCTTGATCCGGCGGGAGCAGGGTCGACTCGGCGAGCTCGCATCTGTTGTGCGCATGCTGTTGCAACTGAACCCCGCGGAAGCGATGTGGCGACCGGGACTCGTGCTGCTGCTCGCCGAAGTCGACATGCACGACGAGGCGCGCAAGCTTCTCCACCAGCTGGCAACGGACAACTTCGTGAGTGTCCCGCGCGACATCTTGTTCCTGGGCTCCCTGTGCTTCTGCGCCGAGAGCGCGTTCCTGCTCGGCGAGCTCGAGATCGCAGAGGCGATCGAGCCCGAGCTCCGGCCGTGGGCCGACTCGGGCGCGACCCTCGGTCACGCCACGGGTTACATCGGCGCGGTGAACCGGTATCTCGCCAGGATTGCGTGGGTGCTCGGCAACGTCGAGGAAGCCGACGCGCGGTTCGCACATGCCCTGGCCTTCGACAGGCGGCTCGACGCGGTGCCGTGGATCGCCCGCACCCTGGCCGACCGGGCCGTGCTCCGGGAGACGATCGGCGACCGTGACGCGGCCGTCCGCTTCGCGCGGGAGGCGCGCGACCTCGCCAACCGCCACGACCTCGCCGGTGTCCGCGCCCGTCTCGGAGATATTGGTGTCAGTGACGGTTCTGCGGCAGACGGGCGGCGCGAGCCTTCGTAGGGTCCTCGCAAGACGACCCCCGCACGGGAGGATGCACATCCATGACCACGACGCCGACCAAGACCACGACGCCGACCAAGACCACAACGGACGTCCTCACCGACGACATGCTCGCCCGGTTCGACGAGCGAGCGCCGCAATACGACCGCGAAAACCGCTTCTTCCACGAGGACTTCGAAGAGCTGCGAGCGGCCGGCTACCTCAAGATCGCGCTCCCCGAGGAGTTCGGTGGCGCCGGCATGAGGCTCAACGAGGTGCTCCCCCTCCAGAAGCGGATCGCGTACGTGGCGCCGGCAACGGCGGTCGCCGTCAACATGCACCTGTACTTCACCGGCATGATCGCCGATCTGTGGCGTGCGGGAGACAAGAGTGCCGAGTTCGTGCTGACCGAGGCCGCGGAAGGCAAAGTGTTCGCGGCCGGACACGGTGAGACGGGCAACGATCTCCCGCTGCTGCTCTCGACGACCAAGGCGGAACGGGCCGACGGTGGCTGGAGCATCACCGGCCACAAGATCTTCGGCAGCCTCTCGCCGGTCTGGGACTACCTCGGCTTCCATGCGATGGACACGAGCAACCCCGACGCGCCGCAGATCGTGCACGGATTCATGGGACGCGACACCAAGCACTACCGCATCGAGCCCACGTGGGACACGCTCGGCATGCGCGCCACGGAGAGCAACGACACCATCATCGACGGCGCCTTCGTGCCCGACAACCGGGTCGCCCTGGTGTGCCCGGCCGGATTCGCAGGCGCCGGACCGTTCCAGGTCGGGATCTTCGCATGGGGATTGCTCGGCTTCAGCGCCGTCTACACCGGTATCGCCAAGCGGGCGTACGACATGACGATCGAGAAGATGCCGCAGCGTTCGTCGATCGCGCTGACCCGCTCGATGGCGTACCACCCGGAGGTGCAGCACTACGTGGCCGAGATGCGCATGAACCTCGAGACGATCGAGGCGTATCTCGACCGCACCGCCGACGACTGGTCGAACGGCGTCGAGCACGCCGACTGGCCGGTGAAGATCGTGTCGACGAAGCACGTGGTGACGACGAAGGCGTTCGAGATCGTCGACCGCGCGCTCGACCTTTCCGGCGGCTCGGGCATCTTCAAGCGTCAGCGGCTCGAGCAGCTGTTCCGGGACTCGCGGCTCGGCCGCATCCACCCCGCGAACCTGCTGTTGACCCACGAGCTGATCGGCAAGATGTCGCTCGGCATCAACCCCGACGAAGCCCCCCGCTGGGGCTGACCGCTGCAACCCGGAGCATCCGGAAGAGGCGTGGGGGGGGGGGGGTTTTTGGGACCCCCCACCACCCCAAGACCCCCCGCCGCCCCCCCAGGCCCCCCCGGAGCGGGGCAGGGGGCCCGGGGGGGGGGGCCCGCGCCGCGCCCG